>CAVRRU010000013.1:0-135658 GCA_963723695.1 uncultured Gaiellaceae bacterium
TTCAAGGATTTCCGCATTACCGAGCGATTCCAGCTGCGGTATCGGCTGCAGATGATCAACGCGTTCAACCACCCGAACTTCGGCATTCCGAACAGCATTGCGCTCGATAATGCCGGCAGCCTGTTCTATAACTTCCAGGAGAATAGCGGCGGACGCCGTACCATTTCGATGGGACTGCGGCTGAGCTTCTAACATCCTCATTTATTACCGATCTCCATACTGCGCGGCCCCGACTCAAAGCAAAGGCTCGCCGCTCAAGCGTCGAGCGGCGAGCCTTATTATCAACCTTGTCAGAGAGAGAAAAACCGTCACAGTACCGGGCGCGAGCGGCTGCAAGGCAGTCTCATCAGTCAGCCGCGCAGCCGCTCGCGCCCGGCGCTGCGCCAATTCAGAGAAATAAAAATCATGACTGAAAATGTATTCACGCTTCCCAGTGATAACTCGCACAAGGCGATCCTATACGGTGGCCTGGCCGTCGGCGTGTTGGACGGGATGGCCGCCGTGATCCTCACCCTAATAAACGGGAGGAATCCGGGTCGCATGTTTCAAGGTATCGCCAGCGGGTTGATCGGGCGCGCGTCTCTCGAAGGCGGATGGGCGACCGTCGTGCTCGGCGTGTCGCTCCATGTTCTGATCGCGTTCATCTGGGCGACGATCTATTACGGCGCGAGTCTCAGACTCCCGACGCTGATCAGGCGACCGGCTATATGGGGGCCGATTTACGGGGTAGTAGTCTATTTCGCCATGCAAATCATAGTGCTGCCATTGTCGGCGATCCGGCTGTATCCCGAGGGGGGCCCCCCCGAGGGAGTCCGGCTGTCTCCTTTCTTTTTCGCGGGGAATTTGCAAGGCATGTTGCGACAGATAATCGTGCACATCATCTGCGTCGGGCTGCCGATAGCGTTCTTCGCCTGGCGGTCAGCCAAATCGGATTGAATGTCTGAGGGAAGGATAAAGAGAAAGATTATGTGTTCGGTTCATTCCGCAAATGAACGGCGCCGCGCTGCGCCAATCACCGCCTGCTGCCCGGTTTGATCGCGATCGAACCTTCCCGACACATCGGGCACTCTTCGGGAGCGTAGGTTGCGACTTCAAGCGCGGCCAGTGCCAGCCGCGGGAGGCCAAGGTCCACCACGCTCCCGTCCTTTTTGAGGCTGCGGTCGATCAACGATCCCGCGCCTGCCGCCACGCCTCCATGTTGGGCGACCACTTCCATCACCTCGCGCGTCGAGCCTCCGGTCGTGACCACGTCTTCGACGACCAGGCAGCGCTCGCCCGGTTTGATCTGAAAGCCACGGCGCAAGGTCATCGTCTTTTCCTGCCGTTCGGTAAATAGCGCGCGCACGCCGAGCGCGCGCGCCACTTCGTGCGCCACGATCACGCCGCCGAGCGCCGGGGCGATCACCAGGTCTAAGGGGCCGATGTCCGGGTCGGCCTTCGCCTTGGCCGCCAACTCGGAGCCCAGGCGTTCGGCGACGGCCGGGTGTTGCAACACCAGCGCGCATTGCAGGTAGCGGTCGCTGTGAAGCCCCGACGTGAGCAGGAAATGACCTTTCAGCAAGGCCTCGTTCTCTTCAAAAATCTTCAGTACGTCTTCGACAGTCATAAGCTTGGAACAGGCGGCGACGCGGCGCCGGGAGCGGTAGCGCTGGTCGCCATCGAACCGGTCTCTAACGCTCCCGGCGCTGCGCCGATGTTTGTTTCCCGATCAAAATAAAGCGGTAAGGGAAATGGCGGAAAACCTGCAGCCCGATTCGCGACGCGTCGGCGAGCTCCGCGATGTCGCGTTCGGTGAAGCCGCGCAGTACGGAGACGGCGGAATCGTTCCGGACCAGGCGATTGCGCGTGAAGATTCGCGTTAGCAACTTGATTGAGTAATAAGCGACCGGATGTCGCCGCAGGTCGTTGATGATGAAGGCCACGCGGGCGACGCGGGCGAAGCTTTCGATCAAACGGGCCGCCTGCCGGCTCTCCAAATGGTGCAGGAACAACGACGCCATTGCGAAATCGAAGCTGCGATCTTCGAACGGCAACTCCAGCGCGTCGGCGCGGACGACTTTGATTTCTGGATAGCCCTCGGTCTGCCGCCGGGCTTCCGTAGCCACGATCTCATTCAGATCCAGGGCGACGAATTCAACCTCGATCCCTCGCACGCGCGCCCACGAGACGATCCGCGCCGGAATGTCCGCCGACCCGGCGCCGACGTCGAGCAGGCGAACCCGCCGCGCCCCTGTGGCCCAAACAGTTTGGATCATAGGGAATAAGTGGCGGGTCAACGCGCGCCCTCCGCCCAGGTATCGGTTGACGCGGCGCAAATCGGCCAGGTTTTCGATCATCTCAGCGGCCGTGTAATCGGCGCCGTCCATCAACTCGGCTTCACGGCTGCGCTCGGCGAAAGAAGCGAACATTCCTCTAGCCTTTCCTGCGCCCAATTGAATCACATTGAATCTGTTGCAGTCTTTTCCACTTTGCAGCCGCACGGAGTCAACGCGATTGAATGAGACTGAAGCAAATTGAACGGTTTCCGTCTCAGGGGCGACTCTCACGGAGCGGGATCATTTCTGCTCCGCAGGGTACTTGGCTTGAGTGTTGCAACCAACAACAAACAAGCCTGACCACAACGCGCGTCACCGCGTGATGGTCAACTAGATTCTATCCTGCCGACCTTTTCACGCCAAATGATCATTTTGTATGGGTCCTCATCACCGCTCCTGGCGATGGCGCGCCATCTGCGCTCAGGCGTGAAGACTTGAAGAGCCTCCAGCGTTCATTGAATGCATCAGACGCTCGTGTACGGACGCGCACATAAATTCTTAATAGAAGGCTTGAAACGAATTGATTCTAGTTGTCCTCTTCTCATAGAATGCGCAAAACAGGATACTTTTGCACACATTTATGCGCACACAATGAAAAAGAAACTGAAGAACAAAATAGAATCAAAAATAAGCGGGACAATTCCGTCAAGGAAGAGCGCGCCAATGAAACGGCTCTATACTGTTCCCGAACTCGTTGGCCTTACTGGTATCACCCGTAAGCAAGTTGCTTACTGGGAACAAATCAACCTCCTCAATCCTCGAATGCGAGAACCGAATGCCCGTGCTGGCTCCCCTTCTGCGTTTTACGCGCCAGAAGAGGTCGTGAAGGCGCTCGTTATCTGCGACCTGAAACGAGCAGGCTTCTCTCTCCGCCAGATTCAACAAGTGGTCCACAATTTAGAAGAGTACGGCATCAGACTGGACGGATCGGAAAACTACCTTCTAACAGATGGATATTCGGTCTACTATGCTAACAGTGACAACGAAGCTATAGACATTTTGAAACATCATCGTCAACGGCTTCTTTTGGTGCCTGTCCATGAGCAGGTCGAGAAACTCAAGAAAGCAGCATAAGTTTCAGGACGCCTCATCGCGTTAACAAAGTAATCGCCCCCGATCACCGCACACACGGTTGATTCACGAGTGCGAGGTTCTATGAACAGTAAAAATGGCCACTTGAATGCCGCTGACCTGCGGCCCCATCTTATGAATTGCGGCTATGACAAGTCGCAACTGGTGGCAAATGTCCCATTAGCAGAAGGCCGTCAGGTTTCACTTGCTGCATTTGCTCATTCCCCGCATGACTCGCGATCAGCATGTATAGCAATCGTTGAAAGCATTTCCGACCCTGAAACTGATGTCGCCGCCTGTCGCAGTCTCGGCGCGCCGTTGGTCTTTACATGCGGCTCAAATGAATTATGGTTTTGGAAGCAACGGGCTGACAAACCGCAATTTGTGAGCCGTATACCGGAATCAACCTTACCTCGCTTCTTTGATAAACATCGGGCCGAGTTCTCGCCAGAGTCTGTTTATAGGGCAAAAACTTGGGCGCGGTTCGATAAATACTATCAACTCGACTTCGTTGATATAGGACTGATGCCGGTAGTGGAAGCAGAAGCTGGGCGCAGACTATCCGAGTTCATTGAAAGGGTAGTAGTCGAAACAAAATCTCGACTCGGCTGGAAAGAAGTTTCTGAGGAACAAGGGCACTGGTTGCTGAAGGCGAACTTCTGGCTTCTCGCAGCAAAAATCCTAAAGGACAAACACGTTCCGGGATTTATCACGCTCGACTTTGAAAATTTGGACAATGTTTTTGCCCGCGTCGCCAAGCATTACGGATCCGACGTACCTGTGACTGCAGGATCGAAACGACAGGCGTCCGCACTTCAAGAGTCAGCCCGTGAAATATCAAGATTCGGTTCTCTCGCGCTGGTGAGCACGGAAGCGCTTGCGTATTTATACGAAAGAGCGCTGATTACACAGGAAACCCGCACCGAGCTTGGGACGCACAGCACACCGGCTTATCTAGTTGATTACATCGTCGGAAAATTACGGCCGTGGATTGAGGCAATGGACATTGAAGATCGTCAAGTTTTCGAGCCTGCGTGTGGTCATGCTGCTTTTCTGCTCGCAGCTATGCGGCTCCTCCTTGAATCAACTGCAATTGACTCATATTCTCCTTCCGAGCGCCATAATTATCTTCGAGATAGACTGCATGGCAGTGACACTGATAGTTTTGCCTTGGAAATAGCACGCCTTTCATTGACTCTTGCTGATGTTCCCAATCCTAACGGTTGGGATTTACAGGAAGCGAATATGTTCAGGGGCGATCACTTGGCCAGGCGCTCGCACGGAGCCGATATTATTTTGGCAAACCCTCCTTTCGAGAATTTTTCGCAAGGTGAACAACGCTCATCTGCTGCCACTTCAACCGCCAATCAACATGTGAACAAAGCCGCCGAGATGTTGTGGCGGGTGGTAACGAATATGAAACCTGGCGCGGTATTCGGCGTGGTTTTGCCCCAAGGCATTCTTCACAGTAAGAACGCCGCATCATTGAGACAGTTTCTAGCAACAAGCTTTGAAATCAGTGAAATCTGTCTCTTTCCCGATAAGGTCTTTAATTTCTCTGATGCGGAATCTGCTGTAATTCTGGGGCGACGTTTGACACGAGAGTCGGGAAATAATAAGCCGATCCTATACAGACATATACGTGAATCTGACGTCGCGAGATTTAAGCTAACGTATCAAGGAACGCGGGATTTTGAAATTCAACAATCGCGTTTTTCAAATGTGAACGAATGGAATTTTTTCGTTCCATTATTGGAAGAAGTTTGGGAGTTCTGCCGGGAGATGCCAAGATTCGGTGATATTGCTGAAATAGGGAAAGGGTTAGAGTTCCTTTCCGCGAGCAATCTTTTGTTTCCCCAAAACGCAGTCACTGAATCCCGCACACAATTCAAGGACTCAGTACAAGGGTTTGCGCGACTTCGCCATTCCTTGCTAACACATCAAAAACCAGACATCGTCTGGCTAAATCTTTCCCCATCAGTCATCCGTTCCTCCGGTCTTGGAACTACGACGGGAGTGCGACAGGTCCTACTTAACTACGCACGTGTTAGTCGGGAGGAGTGGCGGTTGAAGGCATTTCTGGATGAAGAAGGGCATCCTGTCACAACTCGCTTTCTTGTTGTCAGGCCAAAAGATAAGAAGCTACCTATAGAAGTATTGTGGGGCATATGTAATTCACCTTTCGCAAACGCATTTTCATATGCTCATTCTACAAAGCGAGATGTGCTCGCAGGATTGATGCGGCTAATGCCAGTGCCCAATGTCAGAAGTAAAAATCTGGCCCCTCTTCTAAATGCCGTTAAGGCTTATTTGAAGACCGCACGTTCGGAGAATATTTTGATCTCCCCCACTTTTCAAGACGAACTTAAAACGCTTCACTGGCGTGTTGATGCCGAAGTCCTTCGGCTTTATGAATTACCTCCTCAGCTTGAGCGACAGTTGCTTAATTTGTTTTCTGGCGTGAAACGTCGAGGTGTTCCATTTGAGCAGTACCAATACTTCCCAAGTGAATTCAAAGAGCCTCTGACACTAAGTGAATTACTGACGATTACGGTGGATTGGGAGAAAACCAACGAGCGGCGCGCAGAACTTGTTTTCAAAAAGGTCAAGAAGAGCATCTCTCCTGAAGAGAGTGCTGAACTCAACGGATTACAGCGGCTTGCCGACGCAAGAATCAGATTGATAGCCCCACTTCCCATAGCAGAGATGGAAGCAGCCTAATAGGAAGGGTGATGTAGGAGGGAAATTAAAAGTGATGCCTGACCCGTTTGCCTACCCTGCGACACCTATTGAACGAAAGCACGGACCACTCGGTTATCAAGGTTATGAATCGTATAGAGAGTGGCTGCGAGATGACTTTGCATTCAGATGCGTTTTCTGTTTGAGACGAGAACAATGGGAGATAATACGGGCAATATTTGCCATTGATCACTTCATTGCGCAGTGTAGAGACTCTGACAAAATACTCGATTACGATAATCTCCTTTATATCTGCAGCTCGTGCAACGCTACCAAGAGCCATCACCTCGTATGCGATCCCTGCAAAGTGGCTCTTGGAAAGTGTCTTGTGGTTTACAATGATGGAACTATTACTGCCACAAATGAAGACGGACAAGTCTTAATTGACATTCTGCGATTAGACAATGAAGACTACACGCGGTATCGCTATAGGATCATCCGAACAATTCAGGCTCTTGCAAATCAGGATGATAGAGAAATCCTCTTGCTTTGGTTCTGCTATCCGGAGAATCTACCCGACCTCAGCAAGCTCAGGCCCCCCGGAGGCAATAAAAAACCAGAAGGCATCAGAGATTCACACCATGCTCGCCGATTTCGCGGCGAACTGCCCGAAATGTACTAGAGGACTGTCTTAACAAAATGTTTATTCCGACCAGAATTGGGTGAAGAAGCCCGCTGCAAATTCCGGTCATCGTGAACGCCGAATCCGGCCGATCGGCCGGATTCGGCGTTCACGATGGCCAGGAAAATGCACATCCTCAGCGGCGAAGGCATGATGCAAATGAACGGCAAGGAATTTCCGGTCAAACCGGGTGACGCGATCCTCACCCGCCCCGGCAGTTCCCACGGATTGAAGCAGACGGGCAAAGACGACCTTATGCTGATCATCGTTTATGAGCGATAGACGATTGCCGCGCCCGTGACGTGGTGCTATATTCGCGCTTTCGATTTTCGCCCCGATCGTTACACCTGTATTCCGATGGGGAATTTTATATTCAATAGTGAAGGCGCGCCGGGAGGCGACGAAACTGAGGAAACTTTTTCTTCGCCCGGCGACGTCGAGCGCGACGCCCTGGGAAATTCGTTGAGACATCTCCGGTTGCGGAGGATGCGACAGGAATTCTCCGTCCGGGACGCCGAAGAAGCATTGATCCCGAATGAGTCCGATATCATCGCCGAATCGACGACCGGAGGCTTGGCGCGCGAAGACGCGCGCGGCGCTGAGTCTGGCAATGAGGCCGAAGCCGCCGTGGATTTCGACTTAGGCGCCGCCATTGATGAGTTAGCGCAAGAGGTCCGGCGGATGGGGCGCGAGATGTTCAAAACGAATCGCGCCGCCGAACGCAATCAGGAGATATTTACCGAAACTCTGACCGAAATCCGTAGCCTCGCCTCAACCCTCGCGAAGATCCCTCAGCAGAACGAGGCGACGTTAAACGACGCGAAGTTCGAAGCGAAAGCATTCATCTGCCGCGAGCTTCTGCGAATGGCCGACACGATGGAGGCCAGCCTTTCGGCCGCGGATGAACTGATCGCTCAACTCCAAGCCGAGACCGGCGCCGCGGCGCGGAGCGTCGCTCATTGGTTCGCCGCCACACGGCGACTGCGCGCCTCCCTCGCCGAGGCCGTCTCTTCGCTGCGCCAGTGGCGCGAGGGTCAATCGCTGCAGGCCGAACGTTTGCGCGCGATCCTGCGAA
This sequence comes from uncultured Gaiellaceae bacterium, assembly GCA_963723695.1. Classification (GTDB taxonomy): domain Bacteria; phylum Actinomycetota; class Thermoleophilia; order Gaiellales; family Gaiellaceae; genus GMQP-bins7. The sequence goes on from CAVRRU010000013.1 coordinate 7,823, forward strand.
CGGCCGGGGCTCGCGAAATCGAAACCGAAGGGCGCGCGTTCGACCCGGGCTTGGCATCGCGCCGTTTCAACCGCCCTCCGCGACGACGTCGCGCCGGGCACAATCGTCGGCGAGGAGCTCAAAGGCTACACGCTCGACGGCCGCATACTAAGATACGCGGAGGTGGTAGTCGCGAAAAATGAGCGAGGAGAGTCGGAATTGATTTGGGGACCACGAATTCGCTCGTGGCCGTAGTCGAAGCAGGGGCGACCGCGCGTGCTCGCGCGCGGCGAAGAACGCCTCGTGCCTTCCGTCGTCGGTGTTTCGGATGAGGGGCGGATCGTCGTCGGAAAAATGGCGCTCAACCAGTATGTGATCGCGCCCGAACGCACCGTGCGTCGATCAAGCGCAAGATGGGCGGCGACGAGCGGGTCAATCTAGGCGACCGGGAATATCCGCCCGCAAGAGATTTCGGCCTTCATCCTGCGCCAGCTGAAGACGCTGGCCGAAGAGGTTCTGGGCGAGGCGGTTGACGCGGCGGTCATCACCGTGCCGGCCTATTTCAACGACGCCCAGCGGCAGGCGACCAAGCGAGGCCGGCGAACTTGCCGGGCTGGAGGTCGTGCGAATCATCAACGAGCCGACGGCCGCCGCGCTCGCTTACGGCCTCGAGAAGCGACTCCATCAGTTTCTGTCGTCTACGACCTGGGCGGCGGCACGTTCGACGTTTCGATCGTCGAGCAGCAGGGCGACGTCGTCGAGGTGCGCGCCAGCCACGGCGACGCCATCTGGGCGGCGACGATTTCGACGAGCGCGTGCTGCAGCATCTGATCGCACGGTTATCGAGCGAACATCGCTACGATTTCAAAGCCGACCGCCGCGCGATGGCGCGACTCGCGCGGGCCGCCGAACGCGCCAAGATAGCCCTCTCGGCCGCGCCCTACGCCCGCGCGGCCGAAGAGTTTCTGGCCCAATACGCCGGGCAGATCGCGCACCTCGACGCCGAATCGGGCGGAGCCAATTCGAAGAGATGATCGACGACCTGCTGCTTTCGACGCTCGATTCTATTGACCGCGCGCTCCGCGACGCCGGGCTCAAAGCTCAGGAGATAAACCGCGCGCTGCTGGTGGGCGGCTCGACCCGCATCCCGCGCGTTTCGGCATTGATCGAAGAGCGGCATCGGCTTGCAACCTGCCATGGAAATCAACCCCGACGAGGCGGTTGCGCTCGGGGCGGCGGTCCAGGCCGCGATCATCCGGGGCGAGCCGGTTGGCGCGATGCTGATTGACGTGGCGCCGCACAGCCTCGGCATCGCCGTCGCTGAGGTCTCTTTCAATCAACTGATCCCGGGCGCGTTCCGCCCGATCATCCGCCGCAACACGACCATCCCGACGACTAGGGCTGAATTGTTCTACACCATCTCGCCGCGTCAGGACACGGTCGAGATAGAGGTCTATCAGGGCGAAAGCCCCGTCGCGAAAGAGAACACCCACCTGACCAGTTTCAAACTCACGGAGATCCCGCCCGCTCCGAATCCCGACGACCCGCGCGAGGTGATCGTCGAGTTCAGCTACAACCTCAACGGCATAGTCGAGGTGGCGGCGCGCGATCACAGCGGCGAGCGGCGCGAGATGATGACCCTCAGCACGACGGCGGCCAAACGGGCCGCCTCCGAACGCGAAATGAAGACGCATTTCGATCCGACGCTCGAACGCGACGTCAGACGCGGCCCTCGACGCGGCGGCCAAACTCGAGTTGCAACTGGAAGCCGACGGGAAGACTAAAGAGGCCAAGCGACTGCGCGACGCCCGCCACGCCCTTGAAGAGGCGCACGAGGGCGAGAACGAAAAGCGCGTGATGGACAAACTGAATGATCTCGATGACGCGCTCTATGACCTCGAGCAATAATGCCGACAAAGAAAAAAAGAGCCAAACAAATCCAACCAGCGCAACTGATCAAGCTGGCGGAAGAACATCTCAATCGTGGACAGGTTGACGAGGCGATTCAAAATCTGCGTCTCGTCGAAAAAGAAGTTCAACCGCGCGTGACCATGGGCGGCAAGAAGGTCTCCACGCCGCCGCATCTGGTCGCCGTTCAGGCCGCTAGCGCCTTTGCTGCTCGCGCGCGCCTTCTCGGCTCGATCCCTGGAAACGGCCGATTCGAAACAGAAGCTCGAAGACCTCGAAGAAGCCATCAAATACGCGCCCGGAGAAATTCACTATCGGATCGGCGCGGGGGCGGGGGCAACTATCAGACCCTCCCTGTCAACAGTTGGGTGAACCTCTGGTTCGACCTCGACTCCGATCCGAGCACCGGCGACGACGGGGACGAGGGACTCGTTCGCTAATCCGCGGACGGCGCAATGGAGCTCTATGCGTGGGACGCGCCCGGCTCGTCGCAGGCCCCACGACCGGTGTGACGGGAACCTTCTCGGCCGGTGTGCTGACCATGTCGGTAGCGCGGAGCTCGATCGCTGCCGCCTGTCCGTTCGGAATCCTCGCTGCGAGCTCACGCGGCCAGGACGAGGGGAGCGCGCAGCTCATCGCCTCCGACTACGCGCCCGACGTCGGTCGTTCGGCGTTCGCCGGAACCGCGCCGTCGGCGTTCCCCGATCCCGCCGACGACGAGGACGCAGCTCCCGACATCACTTCGGTCCGCGTGAGCGATGCGAAGAGCGGCTGGGTCACGTTCGCGATCGCGACGCCGAACTACGCCTCTCTCCCGTCGGAGGCGGCGTTGGTCGTCTTCATCGACTCGGACGAGAACGCCCGGACCGGCGACTCAGGCGCAGACCTCCGCGTGACGGTCGCCGATCGGCAGGCATTGCTCGAGCGCTGGGATCCGCAGGCGAGGAGCTGGCGTCCTGACCAGCGACCGACACGCGCGCGGATGCGGAGCGCAGCGAATGTCGTGAGCGTCGAGCTGCACGTCAGCGAGCCGGGAACGCTCCCCGGTTCGGTTTCGCGCTCCTCAGCGCCGACGTCGACGCCGCCGCCCAGGCGGTCCTGGCCGTGGACTTCGCTCCGGATGACACTTCGTTCTTCCGGTACGCGCTCGCGAACAAGCCCGCGCTCGCACTCACGATCACGCGGCGCATCGTCTCGCCGGCCCGGCCGCAAGCGGGCGAGCCGTTCACCGTCGGGCTCGCGATCACGAGGTCCGACACGCGTCGGCCGATCACGTCCGGGTCGGTTGCATGCAAGGTTCTCGTGGCGGGAAAGACGGTGCCGGCGAAAGGCCGAATCGCTGCTGGGGTCGGGCGCTGTACGTTCGACGTTCCCGCGAGCGCGCGGGGTGCCGCCGTCCGCGGGACGATCACCGTTCGCAGCGGCGGGAAGGCCGTGTCCGCGCGCTTCGCGTTCGTCGCTCGCTAGTCGCCCCGGACCATTCGGCTGGCGGCTCGCTCCACCGCGATGGTCGCGAGCCGCCAGCACTAGTTCGTGAGACGTGTCCCCTGGGCCGTAGCTAGCCCTATTCACGTTTTCCGAACGCGGCCTTCGCGAAGTCTTCCTCGGTTCGGCGACGGAACGCTGCTCGGTAGCTTCGCTGCGACAGGGACGCCGTCGTCCTTCGTCGACAGCTAACTGGGGACGCTGACAAGCTTCACTCGCAACATCGCGCATACCCCGGGCGGGGGTGTCTCGCCTGTCAACAGTCCGTAGCGCTGATCGTGGATTTCGCAGACGCGGTGGCGATTGCTGCCCGCATCCTCGGTGGCAGTCGGATCGCTCCGGCGGATTGCTCTTTGCTATGGAGTCGAGGTCGCTCAAGCGCTTGGACCCTCGGCGACCTCCACGGCGCTGAACGCCGCAGTACTTCATGACGTCCTCGAAGACTCCGAGTGGACGATCTTAGATCTGAGGATGTCCGGGGTCGACCTTGCTATCTGCGAGGCCGTGGACGTTCTGACACGGCGAAGCCGTGAGACCTACATGGACTACATCAGGCGGATCTGTCAGGCGCCGGGAATTGCCGGGGAGACAGCGCGGCTGGTCAAGATCGCCGATCTCGAAGTCAACTTCGCACGGGCGGATTCCGACGCTCTGCGCGAGCGTTATGAGCGAAGCCTCCCGCTGGTACAGAGTGCCCTCGTGACGGCGAGCTGAGCGGAGTCTGACTCTCCCTTCGGTGTCCCTACAGCTCGAGCTCGAACCGTTCCCTCATTCGAAGAAGTGCGGCCTCGGTCGCTTCGGTCGCATCCTCCGATAGTGGGGCAGGGAGGACCGGATACGAGGAGCGGTTACTCACGCTCTCCGCGGTGACTCCCTGGTCGAGCACCTGAGGGACGCTGTCGCGCTCGTACTCCCGTCCGTCGTGCCTTCGCGAGCCAGCGACGCCATCGTTGAAGACCGCCTCGACGAGCTCCTCTGGCGGATCCGCGGTCGCCAGCACCTCACTGAAGATGCTGCGAGTAGACAGGGATGGGTCTTCGTGGCCGCGGAGGTCGACTCGTAGCTCCGCCGCGAGAGTGGCGTCGACCAGCGCCAGCTCGGGGCTCACGAGTCTGGGTTCGTCGACAAACAGATCCGGCGCCGCAGCCATACGGATGACATCGGGCTTGGCAGTAGGTAGTGGATATAGCTCGTTCGGATGATCGCCGCCCGCACTCCCGTAGCCGCCCTGCCCCGCGCCGAGCCACGCTCGCAGGTGACAGCTCGTGCATCTCTACTTCGAGCGAGGCTCGCCAAAGGCTGAGCCGGCGGCGAGGCGGTGGCTTGTCCGCTATCTCGTGAGGGTACGCCCAGGTTGCGGGATGTCGCGAAAGTGACGGCGAGTCTGGCGGAGCGCGAGGTCGAGGCTGGCTGATTAGGCCGCGTCGAGGGCGGTTAATCGGTTCCCGTGGCCTCGGCTGGGGTCGAGCCGACCGTCATCCCGGCTCGATACAGCCTGCAACCCCGGCGATCCACGCACTGCCACCAGGAGTAATCGACTCGACCCGTACCTGCGTTGCGGATGCCAAGGCGTGCCACCAGTTCGGTGTCCCGCTTGCAGCTGTGACACATCGCTCCACCACGCCGTCTCTCGAGCCCTTCGGGTTCGATTGCCACGCTCGAGAGGCTAGAGCCGGTGGCGGACGAGCCAGCGAGCGGTGACCTGGTGATCGCCAGGAGCGCGATGACTTGGGATCGGCCTCGCTGTCTCGTGACGAATGGGTTCATGCTCGGCCGCCCATGCGCGTTGTCTGGCTGCTTCCGCTGCTTGTTGGCGATGTCGCTCATGCTCGGCGCCAGGGGCGTCGGCGTCAGGGCCTGTGCCGACCTGCACCGCGCAAGACAAGCAAAGCCCGTACGTGATTGTGCGACGCGGCTATCGGCTCGCGTGCGGACCTGGATCAGCGGTCGTGATGCATAAAAAGGGGACCTCCTACCGAATGAGGCATGCAAGTGCTTCGACTGTGCGCGGCTCTACGTCGGCGTCGCTTCTGCAGGTCGGCAGTCACCTGCGAACGGGTTGTACCTCGTCGTCGAGCCGTATGCCACGGCTGGGGCAGTTGATGTGATTGACGGCGGACTTGACCTGTCATCGGGCGTCCGAGTTGCCACCCTTGGCAACCAGCCCACGTAACGTCCGGACTACGACGCGGAACCTTCACCGTCCTCGAGCACCTGGGAAGCGGGCGGACCAGCAACCGCCGGTTCACGGGCAGCGGGCACTGCGGCTAGACCGGAGCGCGATGATTTCCCCGGCGGAGTGCTCTCTTCGCCGAGGAAGTGCCTCGGACGAGCCCTCGCGGAGCCGCGACTCGTGCTCGCTGCGCAGAGTGAAGCATCCCGTCGGGCAGGAGCGGTTGGACGGATGGTCCGGCGACTAGCGGGTGGCCGTGGCGCTCGCCTGCTGAATCACGTCGTGGAGCTCGTAGAACCCGTCGCGCGTTGGCGGAGTAAAGGCGTCGGGATTCGGAAAGGCGTCAGGCCCCTGGTCGATCAATGGCTGAACGTGCTCCTCGAGGAACTGCTGTGCCTGCTCCTTCGACTCCCAGACGTCGAGGATCCTGAAGACGCCGGCGTCCTCGTCGAACCCCGCCGTATGCACGATCAACCCGTCGAACGGGCCGGTTCCGATCTTCTCGGAGACGAAGTCGTAGTTCTCGGTCGACCGCTCCGTGATCGGGAACTCCTGCACGAAAGCGACAGCCATGGTGGCCTCCTTGGTCGAGTGTCTTGATCGTACGCCTTTGGTACTCGGCTCACGAAATGGAATTGCAGCCGCCTGGAATACATCCGGTGAGCGAGCGCCTCGGCGACCGAGGACGCGCGGCGGGGATACCGACCGGCTCCCAGCGCCGGACTCACCGTCTCGTCACGGTAGGTGCGGCCAACCAGGCCGTACAGGACACAAACGGGTCAACTCGCTCGCGCCCCCAACGGAGGCTCGCCTCTCTACGGCGATTCGATTCGCACCGGAGTTGACTCATTCGCGTCACAGACAGCGCGTGTGCGCGGCGATAACGTTGTCCCTCGAATGAGGTAATCAATTCGAGTGACCCAGGAGGTCACCACCGTCGGCTCGCGTCTCACAGCGACGCATTCGAGTCGGGCGAGTGCGGTCTCGATCACAGAGAGGAAAGGAAGACGCATGAGACGTCTAGTTATCGCTGCGTTCGCCCGTGGAGTGAACGCCCCCACGGGGTACGTGCGCCTCGGCCAGCGGGTAGTCAAGCCGAAGCCTGTGTACGGGAGCCAGCGCGGCCACGCGCGTGCGCTGTACAGGCGGATACACGGGCGGCATAAACCGGTGACCGTCAGGTGACCGTTGGTGCTGCCGACGACCGGATTCGCGAACCAGTGAACTGGATGCTGGTGCTCGTTCTACTTGACTGTCTCGCGTTTTGGGCCGTGGTCGTGCTCGGCCTCGTGGTTGCCGTCTAGCAAGACGATCTAGTTCAGCCCGCCCGCTCTCGCTCGAAGGCCGACGTATCGCCGCTCGTCGCGGCAGCCGCTGCGCTCTGGGTTGCCAGTGCCGAGCTCGAGGTCGGGACGCATGAGCTACAGATCTTCGGCGGGCATCCCGCCCCGACCCGTGATCGTTGGATGGATCGTCGCGACTACTACGAGCGGGAGCCTGCGGCGCTCGACGTCGCGGGCCAGAGGCATCAGCTAGGCGCTCGTCATACGACCGGGACGCCGTGCTCGCGTGGCTGGAGACATGCCGCGACCCGGTCGACCAATCACGCTGCGGAAGTGATCCAACGGAGCTACGCTCCAAGGGAACACATACAAATGGCCTGGCGGAGCGAGAACTCCCCAGGCCCGGCATCGAAAGGTGAGTTCCGATGCACCGAAAGCCTAACGAGACGAGGCGTGAGCCATGAGCCGGGGGCTGTCTGCCACCCAGCGCCAGGCGCTCGCGCTGCTCGTCGCCTCCAAGCGCCCCCTCGACGTGACCGAGGAGCTTCTGCCTGAACTCGGCTTGAGCCGACCGATTCGACCCGGCGCTCGCTGCTGCGGTCGGTGCGACGCAACCGGAGGCGTTCGAGCAGTACGCGGCGGCGAAGCTCGCGGCTGGACGTTCGGCCAAGTCGGTGCGGAACGATCTCGTCCTGCTCGGCCTGATGTTCAAGACCGCTCGCCGCTGGCGCTGGGTGGGCGAGAACCCGCTCGACCTCGTCGACCCGCCGCCGCTCGGAGACCTGGAGACGGAGACGCTCGCCGCGTCCGACGTGGCCGCAGTCTCGAGGGCTACCGGGAACTGGAGGAGAGGGCCGAGGGCGAGGACGCCTACTGGTACGCGGCGGCTCGCCGCATGACGACCATCGCGCTTTCGACGGGGATGCGTCGGGGCGAGCTTCTCGGGCTTCGCTGGCAGGACGTGGACCTCCTCGCCCAGCGGCTCCACGTTCGGCAGGCGTTCGTCCGCAACGAGATCACGACGCCGAAGAGCAAGGCCGGGAGGAGGATGATCGACCTCGGCGCTGTCGCCCTCTCGGCGCTTGAGGAGCAGTTCACGGACAGCAGGCACCGTGCCCCGAGTCCATCGTGTTCTCCCACCCGGCGCTCGGCACGCCGCTCGATCCGTCGAAGCTGACGAGGTACGCACGGAAGGCGCTCGACCCCGCAGGCGTTGACGAGTCGTTCCGACCGTGGCACGGCCTCCGACACACGGCGCTCACCGAGACCGCTGCGGCAGGCGTGCCGGGGATGTTCGTGCAGGCGAAGGCGGGGCTGTGTACGGGCCGCTCGTGCGGATCCGATCGCTGTACAGATCGTCCCAGCGGATTGTGATGCGTACGCGGAGCATCGCTGCGCTGACATTCGTCCCACCGATCGTGTCGCGCACGCGTGCGCTGCTCAGAACCCTGAGGCTCTTGAAAGCGTCTGTGTCAGAACCTCTGCGTCTGTCCGCCTCTTCGTTGCAATCGGCATAGAGCAGGCGTGGGACGAATCGTTTCTGCGCCAGGTGAAGCTCCGCCGCGCAGAAGCGAACCGTTGCCGCCGCCGACGTCGACCACGGTCTCGGCGGCGCCAGTCCAGCGCCGCGAGCTGCTCGACGCGGGCACCACCGTCGCCGCGGCCCATCGCGCGGTCGAAGGCCGCCCGCTCGGAGGGATTCGCCGCGAGCCAGCCCCAGAAGTCGTCGCCGAAGATCCGCAGGAACACGGCGGCGCGCGTCCGCGCGTCGAGCTCGCCGACGGTCCGGTACCAGATGCCGCCGATGAAGTGGGCGATGCCGTCCCAGCCGCCGCCGCGTAGCAGCTCGGACTCCTTCCATGTGTTCGCGGCGGGAGAGGCCCCGATCGAACCGACCCGAGGCTTGACGGCTGTGAGCAGGTGAAAGAGGATCGGGCGATGAACGACGGGCTCCCGGCGGGGCTGCAGCGTTTCTATGACGACCGGCACACGCACGGGGCATTCGTGCCGCCTCGAACCCCGTACCCCTACGACCGGTACGAGGCGGCCCGCCGCGGACTCCCGATGCTCCTTCCACGGGGAGCCGCGGTACTCGAACTGGGGGCCGGAAACGGCGACGTCTATGCGCGCATGCGGGCGGACGGGATGACGTTCTCCGAGTACGTGCTGAGCGACGTTTCGCGACCGCGCCTCGAAGTGCTCCGCGAGGAATCCGTGGACGATCCCGCCGCGCGTGTAATCGAGATCAACGCCGAGCGAATTCCCACCGGGGTCGGCACCTTCGACGCCGTGGTGATGGTGCACCTCATCGAGCACCTGTTCGACCCGATTGAGTCGCTGCGTGCTGTCCGCGAGGTACTTCGTCCCGATGGCTTCGTCTGGGTCGACACGCCGAACATTGCCCGCCTGACGCGTCGGATCAGGCTGCTGCTGGGCCGCTTCCCGTCAACCGCGTCCGCCAACGAGGGCCTCACGACTCATGGGGGCGACCCGGCGGACCTCTACGACGAGGGGCACTTCCATTACTGGACGTTCCGGTCGTTCGAGCTGATGCTCACGCATCACTGCGGGTACAGCCACGTCCGCCGGATGCCGTACTCGTCGCCGCCATTCCTCGATGGGCGTCTCGGCGCAATACTCGCGGGCAAGCTACCGACGCTCGTCTCCGAAGTGTGTGTCGCCGCGTACCGCTGACCACCGCCAGCCCCACCGGGCCTTTAGAGTGATGCGCGAGATGAACTCGGAGCAGGCGCGGTCCCCGGTGCTGCCACCAGTGCTGCAACGGAGCTAGGAAAGCGCGATTAGCAGGGGTTCTGAGTCCGGGCGCGCCAATTCAACCCTAGGCGCAGAGCCAAATCCGCATGGTTGTGGGGATTACGTTCGCCACCGAGGGCGGATATCGACAGGTGGTGCCGGGTCGGTGCTGGGGTCCGGGATCAGCCTCTTCGACTCTGTAGCGTATAGACCGCTGCGGCAGCGACTGATCGAAGAACACACCCGCGTCTGGGGTCGCCCGCCGGACGAATTCCGCTTATCGGAAGGGTCACCATGACCGAATAAACGACGCTGGCGGGAGTCAGGCAACCCCGCACGGCCGCGTGCTCACGAACTTCCGCGACCGCGCAGACCTCGTCGTGATCGGCTCCTTCGGCGGCTCGGACCTGCCGCCCGCCTGGTGGCTCAACCTTCAGCGCGATCCCCGGGCAACTGTGCTGATCGGTGGAAAACCTCACGGGTGACGGCGCGGGCTGCGACCGCCGAGGAGCACAACCGGCTGTGGCCGCTCGTGACGACGAGCCATGCTGGGTACGCCCGTTACCAGGAGCGCACAGCCCGACCGATTCCTATCGTCTTGCTGACGGCCGAGAACGCTGAAGCGCGGCGCTAGCGGCGGCGGACTGCCAGTCTCCCCTGAACAGCCCTGCTCGCCTGACGCTCCCCAATGTCGCCGCGAGGTAGACGAGTTCGTGGCGGTCTCCGAGCGTGGGGCTACTGGAGCGACGGCTGCGAGTTACTGCCGTTCTGTCCTGAGTGCGCTACACGAGAGTTCGCGCCCGACGCTCTCGCGAGCGGGCGAGTGCCTCTCGTTCTGCGTCGCGACGCCTGTACTTCGGGTTCTTCGTCTTCCTAGCCGCTCTTTCGGTCTAGCGCGTCCGGTCGCGAACGCTCGACATTCGCCAGGCTCGCGGTGACCTTGGCGACATCGCACAAGCGTGGCGTGCCTTCGCTCAGATAGCGAACCAGCCATCGCCTCGCCGCCGGCTCAGCCTTCGGTGAGCCCCGCTCGATGTAGAGATGGACGAGCTGCAGCGCATCCTCGAGCGGCAGGTTCGGGAGCTCTCGGGCCGCGTCCTCGGCCATCCAGAGGGCTCGGCGCTCGATCGCTCGGCGGAAGCGGACGCGGGCGTGGGGCTGGGCGGTCACGAACGTATGTTCCCACGAACACCGTCTTGAGGCGCTCTTGAGTAAGCCAATGGATGATGCGACCGTGATCCGGTCGCACGTCGCACTTCTCCGTCTAGTTGCACTAGTGGTTGCCTGCTGCGTTGCGGTGCCTGCGGCTGCGGCGTCATCCGAGGCGGGTCGTCTCATCGCGTTCGAGGACGATGGCGACATCTACGTCATCTCGGGCAGCGGAACGGGACGCCGCCAACTGACGGAGGGCGTTGCCAACGACCGGGACATCGCCTGGTCGCCAGACGGCAGTCGGCTTGCCTTCGTTCGCAACATCCGAATAGGGATGGATCGCGGCGAGTGGGTGACGCGACCGGCGATCTACGTCGTTGGCGTTGACGGTAGAGGCTTGCGCCGGCTTAGCCCTCGCGGTGTCTACGACGAAAGTCCGGCGTGGTCTCCGGACGGGCGCACGATCGCGTTCGCGCGATCGGCGAATATCGTGGACGGCCTCGAGACGGACGTCTGGGTCATGCGACCTGACGGAACCGGCGCTCGACGCCTTACGCACGGTCGAGAGAATGGCAACCCAACCTGGTCGCCCGATGGACGTCAGATCGCATTCGACCGCAGCGATCCTTACAAGACCGTGGTGTTCGTCATGGAGGCCGATGGGACGGATCAACACGCGTCGCACAGGCCGTGGTTGGCGGGCTCCGTCCGACCTGGTCTCCACGCGGAAGTCAGATTGCCTTCATCGGGAGCAGGGGGAGGGGGAGCCTGTACGTCGTTCGCTCCGACGGAGGTGGAGATGCTCAACGCACACGAGGAGCGCACTGGCCGCCATGGCAACCGCCCCAGTGGTCTCCGAGCGGGCTAGAGATCGCCTTCGAGAGGGGCTATGTCCCCTCGTTCATCCACATCGTCCGTGCAGACGGAACCGGAACAAGACGCCTGGCTGAGGGCAGTGAGGCGGTCTGGTCGCCGGACGGAAAGTGGCTCGCGTTTTGCTGAAGACGGTGTCAACATCATTGCCTCGGAGGGAGGCAGGCCGAAAGTGCTGACTGACGGCGGCTCTCCTGCATGGCAGCCGCGATGACCCGCACTCCTAGCTAGTTCAGCCCGCCCGCCTCTAGCTCGCGCTCCTCGATCCGCATGTGCTCGCGAGCTCGGGAATGAGAGCGCGCAGCTATCCATAGTCGGCGCGAGACGTCCTCCCCGAGCGCGCGCTCTCATGAAATCGATACCCCTTGTCGAGAACGACGAAACGCCGTCCCGCGCGGGTCGCAAGATTCGGGCGCCGCGCGCATCTACCTATCGGGGGAAGCCCTACCCGGTGTGGGGCGGCGGCCGGCTAAGCCGCGGCCGCTGCTCCACACCGGGCTCGCACCGGTCGAGTGGGACGCAAGCCCTCTCGGGCGACTCTCGACTAGCGAACGTACGTCAGGATCCGCTCCCGTTCCCTCGCGCGGAGCTCGGCGCGGGGTTCTGTGTGCCGCGCGACGACGGACCCGACGACCACGATGAGGACGTTGAAAGTGATCAACACGCTGAACGCAAGAGCGAGGTACATCCACATCCCGCCGTGGAAGGTGACAACAGCGGCGGACGTCTCGCCGCTCTCGGCGGCGTTGCCCGTGCAGACGGCTGATGGCGAGTTGCTGCGGTTCCTTGCGCTAGACGTGAGTTCGCGCCGGACGCTCTCGCGAGCGGACGACTGCCTCTCATTCTCCGTCGCGCCGCCAGTACGCCGGGTTCTTGACCTTCACGCACCCGCGCTCGTTCGGCCGGTAGCGCTGTCGAATCGCTTGGCGACGCTTGCACAACGACGCTGAGTTGACCGCGCCCGTGATAGACGAGATGATCGCCGCAGTCCAGAGAGGGGGTAGGCCATGACTCGACTTCGAGTCTTGGGTCTCGTAGCGATGCTCGCCCTGGGGGTAGCGGCGTTCATAGCCGTGAGTCCTGCCGGAAGCGCCGACGGCGCCGGCCCGCACATCGCAATCGAAGACGATTGCGACCCGAGCGACCCGGGCTGGAACACGGTTCCGGGTAGTGGTTGTAGACAGAAGCAGGGAGACGTTTCGCTGCAGGAATTCGCAGGCGAGAACGACTCGCCGCTCGCGCTTGCCGTGATCGGCCACCAGGCGTGGCGGAACGATCCGTCTTACCTGAAGGTCAACGCTGGCACGACGGTGCGCGTCAAGAACGACGGCGGGCGTATTCATACGTTCACCGAGGTAGCAGCGTTCGGCGGCGGGAAGTCCCCGAATCCGGCGCTCAACGAGGGCCTGACCACCTCGCCTGAGTGTCCGGGTTCGATCGACATCGCCCCGGGCGACAGCACGGAGGTGTCGGCGCTCGCAGTTGGGAATCATCGGTTCATCTGCTGCATCCATCCGTGGATGCGGGCGTTGATCAAGGTGCAACCGAACGGCGGTTAGCACGACGGCTGATCTCGCGAACCGGCGACAAGCACGACGAGATGAAGGCCCCGCGTCTGCGGGGCCTTCTCCGTAGACACGCACTCACTCACGCATCCGCCTCCGCGTCGAGCTGCGCGATCCGCGAGCGCGAGTCGGCGCGCGCAAGGTACTCGTCGAGCATTCGCAGCCAGACGCGTGCAATAACGCGTGCAGAACCCCTCGAGCCATCTGCGTCTGAGGCAACAAAAAGGCCCCGTTTCCAGGGCCTTTCCTGACTCCCCGGGTCAGATTCGAACTGACAACCCTCCGGTTAACAGCCGGATGCTCTACCAATTGAGCTACCGGGGAAGGCAGCCGCGGGATTGTAGCCGCGGGTCTCAGCCCCCTCTCGCGGAAGGACGGCCCGTGCGGGCGACGAACACGGCAGCATGCGTCGCTTCGCCGTCGTCGGCGTCGCGGTGTCCATCGGCGTCCTCGTGTTCGCTTCCAGCGGGCTCGCCGCCAACGGTCGCATCGCGGCGCTGCAGATCGGGCTTCGGGCTCATGGGCTTAACCCTGGTCCGGTCGACGGCGTGCCCGGCCCGATGACCCGGCGTGCCACGCTCGCCTTCCAGCGCCGGAAAGGCCTGAAGTGCGACGGGAGATTCGATCGCGCGACACAGCGTGCGTTGGGCAGGCGGGGTCGGCCCCTGCTCGGGCAGCGGCAGCTCGCGATCGGAGCCGTCGGCTGGGACGTCGCAGTGCTCGAGTTCCGGCTCAGGCGCCATGGGTTAGGGGCGCGGGCTGTGGACGGGAGGTTCACCCGCCGGACGGCGGTAGCGCTCCGGCGCTACCAGAGCCGGCGCGGGCTCGACCCGGACGGCATCGCCGGCCCGAACACGTATCGCGCTCTCGCCGGTCGCACCCGCGCGCCGGCGAGTGCTGCGACCTCGTGGCACGTGGTCTCTCCCGGAGAGAGCTTCTTCTCGATCGCGGCGCGGTACCACGTCAGCCCGTGGCGACTGGCGCGCCGAAACCGGCTCTCGCTCATGAACGTGATCGTGCCCGACCAGCGCCTCGCGCTTCCGAAGGGAGCGCGTTTGACGGCGCCGCCTGCAGCCGGCCCGGAAGTGAGTCGGGACGCGGTCCGCTCGGCGATCGACCACTGGTCGCGCGTCTACGGCATCGACCCGGCGCTCGCCCGTGCGCTCGCGTGGATGGAGTCCGGCTTCCAGCAGGACGTCGTCTCGAGCGTCGGCGCCATCGGGGTCATGCAGCTCCTGCCCGAGACGTGGGAGTTCGTGGACGTCGTCCTCCTCGGAGCCCGCACCCCGAGGAACTACCAGGGGAACGTCCGTGCTGGGGTTCGCTACCTCCGCTGGCAGCTGAACGAGTTCAGCGGGGACCGGCGGCTCGCCCTTGCGGGTTGGTACCAGGGCGCGCGAGCCGTCCGCGAACGCGGGCTCTTCGACGACACGAAGGAGTTCGTCCGGATCGTCCTCGCGCTCTACGGCTCGGTCTGAGGCGGCTCGAGCTCGCCAAGCGCGACCGCGACCGCGTCCCACAAGTCGAGCTTCCGACCTCGCTCCCGGGCTGCTGTGAACAGTGGAGCTTCCTCGGCGAGGAGACTTCCGGCAAACCAGTCGAGATCGACTCGAAGCGGTTCGTCCGTGACCTCCGTCTCGGCGCAACCCCAGAGAAGTCCCGCTCGGTCGAGTTCGCCGCGAGCGTGCGCGGCCTGGGCGAGTGCCGCTGGGAGACCCACCAGGTCCATCCGAGTCGGCTCGCAGCGCCTCGGTGGTGGGTGAAAGGATGATCTGGCCGCCGTGCGCGAGTCCGGCGACGCGGGCACCGCGGTGGACGTCGACGCCGATGTACCCCTCGCCCGTGAGCGTCGGCGTTCCCGTGTGCAACCCATCCGTACCGAGATAGGCCCCGCTGTGATTTCTTCCTGCGCTGCGAATGCAGCTGCAGCGGCACCTTCGGCGGTCGGGAACGCTACGAAGAAGGCATCTCCCTGCGTGTCGACCTCGAGCCCGCGCTGCTCGGTGAACGTCTCGCGCAGGACACGACGATGCTCGGCGAGCGCCTCGGCGTAGGAGTCAGGCCCGAGGGAGTGGAGCAGCCGCGTCGAGCCCCGATGTCCGCGAAGAGGAAGGTGACGGTGCCGGTTGGCAAGTCCTTCCGCATGACGCTGCCGGGAGGCTAGCGCTCGGCGCGCATGAGCTCGTTCAACGGGTGGGCTCGAGAGTCGAGCACGTTTTCGGCCTGCTCGACACCGGTCACCGGGAGCCCAGCCCGGTCGAGCAGGCCCACCTGTACGAGGAGCGACGCCTGGTCCCAGTAAATGTGCTCATGGGCGAGCTTGTCCCCGTCGAACTTCGCCACCACGCAGAACGCCAGCCGCACGTGCCTTCCCGTGGGAGGGACTCCCGGGAGCAGCTGATCCATCTCGATGTCGTGAGTGAACGAGAGGACGAGCTCGTCGACGACCTGCTCGGCGCCGATCGTCCGCGAGACCGCCGCGATCTCGATGTCTGCAGGCCATTTCCCGATGAAGTGCTCTCCGTAGAAGAGGCGCACGCTCTCGTGTCCGACGCCACCGGTCATCACGGGCACGTGGTTCACGTACGGGTCGGACGTCATCGTCGCCATCGTCGCCTCGAGGTCGAGGTGGACGAACTCCGCCGCAACGTGCTCGTCGAAGACCGCACCGATGTCCGCACCACGGTCCATTCGGGGCGGAACGTATCGAATTCGTACTCGCTTGACATGTCACGGCGGCGTGTGACTGAATCCCGCCCATGCTCCTGCGCGAGGTCGAGTACGCCCGCCCGGCCACGGTCGAGGAGGCGATCTCGGTGCTCGCGACGTACGATGGCGCTCGCCCGCTCGCAGGCGGGCAGACGCTCATCAATGTGATGAAAGCGCGCGCTGCGGCGCCGGACGTGCTCGTCGACCTCGGAGATCTCGACGAGCTCCGCACGATCGGCTTCTCCTCCGACGGGATGCTCGAGATCGGCGCGATGGTCACCTACGCGCAGCTCATGAGCTCGTCGGAGGTGGAGGTCGCGCGGCCGATCCTCGCCGAGGTCGCGGCGACGATCGGCGACGTCCAGGTGCGAAACCGTGGAACGGTGGGCGGGAACGTCTGCGTGAGCGACCCCGCGAACCACCTGCCGCCGCTCCTCGTCGCGCTGGATGCGAGGTTCACGATTCGAGGTCAGGGCGGCGAACGCACGGTGTCCGCCGACGAGTTCTTCCTCGGCGTCTACCTGACGGCCGTGGGTGAGGGCGAACTCCTCACGAAGGTGAACGTGCCACCTTCGAGTGGCGCGGGCGACGGCTTCGCGGGCCTCACGATCGGCAAGCACGGGACGTACATCGTCAACGCGGCGGCTTCAGTCTCGGGTGACGCCGCGCGAATCGCGATCGGCTGCGTCGCAGCCTCGCCGGTTCGCGCGACGGCGATGGAGGAGGGTCTGGCGGGCGGCGACTTCTCGGATGACGCCGTCCGCTCGGCAGCCGAAGGGATCGGAGCCTCACTCGATCCGCCAGGGGACGTCCACGGGTCTGCGGACTTCCGCCGTCATCTCGCCGAGGTCTCCGCGATGCGCGCTGTCCTCCTGGCAGCAGGGAGGCGGAAGCAGTGAGTGCGCCGACTACGAGCCGTACCCTCTCCGTGGAGGTCAACGGCGAGCAGATCGAGCTCGACGTGCCCACGCGCCGCCTGCTCGTCCACTTCATCCGCGACGACCTCGGGCTCACGGGGACGCACGTCGGCTGCGACACCGGCAACTGCGGGGCATGCACGGTTCACCTGGACGACGAGCCGGTGAAGAGCTGCATGCTGCTCGCGGTCCAGGCCGACGGAGCGAAGATCGCGACCGTCGAGGGGTTGGCCGCGAACGGCGAGCTCACGGCGCTCCAGCAGTCCTTCAATGAGCACCACGCGCTCCAGTGCGGCTACTGCACGCCGGGGATGCTCATGAGCGCGACCGCGCTGCTCGCACAGAATCCGAGCCCGTCGGAGGAGGACGTCCGCATCGCGCTGCAGGGAAACATCTGCCGCTGCACCGGCTACGTCAACATCGTCGAGGCCGTCGTTGCGGCGGGGGCCAAGTGATGACGACCGTTACCGAGCAGCCGGCCAAGACGCTCGAGAAGGGCTTCGTCGGGCAGTCCATCCCGCGGAAGGAGGACAGGCGGCTCGTCCAGGGTCAGGGCACGTTCTTCGACGATGTCCGCCGGCACGGCATGGGCTACGTCCACTTCGTCCGCTCGCCGTACGGCCACGCCAAGATCATCTCGATCGACGTCTCGAAGGCTCTCGAGCTCGACGGTGTGTACGGGACGATCACCGGCGACGAGGTCGCGATCCACACGGACCCCTTCTTCGAGATGTCCGTCGAGCCGGGCGGGAACATCAAGGACTACGCGCTCGCCGTCGGCCGCGTGCGGCACATGGGCGAGCCCGTCGCCGCCGTGTGCGCTGCGACCCGCGAGCTTGCCCGCGATGCGGCCGATCTGATCGAGGTCGAGTATGACCCGCTGCCCGTGCTGGTCGACGCCGAGGAGGCGCTGAAGGACGAGGTCGTTCTCCACGACGACGCCGGCTCGAACGTCGTCTGGTCCGGCGTGTTCGACTGGGGCGACGTCGACCAGGCGCTCGCCGAGGCGGATCACGTCGTGAAGATCGAGCGCCTCCACTTCCACCGCTTCTCGTCGACGCCGCTCGAGTGCGCCGGCGCGCTCGTCGAGTACGACAAGGGCACCGGCGAGTGGACGCTCACGTGCAACCACCAGATGCCAGGAGTCGGAGCGATCTGGATGGCTCCGGCCCTGCGAACGGGGATCGACAAGCTCCGCTTCGTCACGCACGACATCGGCGGCGGCTTCGGCAACAAGATCTGCCTGCACCCGCAGTACGTCGTCCTCTGCCTCCTCGCTCGCAAGCTGGGCCGGCCGGTGCAGTGGACGGAGTGGCGCACCGACCAGCACACCGCCAACGCGCACGGCAACGAGCGCACCTTCCTCGACGTCGAGGTCGCCGTGAAGGCGGACGGTGAGATGACCGGCTTCAAGGTGAAGGCGCTCGACGACTGCGGTGCCTTCCCGCGCTACGAGCCGCTCGGCTGCATCATCTGGGCGCAGGTGACACCCGGGATGTACGGATGGCGGAACATCCGCGTCGACTTCACGCAGGTGTGCACCAACAAGTCCCCGGTGTCGCCGAACCGCGGCTACTCGCGGATGCAGCACCTGTGGCTGACCGAGCGGATCGTCGACATCGTGGCCACCGAGCTCGGCTTCGACCCCGTCGAGATCAGGAAGAAGAACTACGTCAAGGCCGAGCAGATGCCGTACGAGACCCCGAACGGATGCGTCTACGACTCGGGCGACTACGCGGCGGCGCTCGACATCGCGCTCGACCTCATCGACCACGGCTCGATCGAGGAGCGACGCGAGGAGGCGGCCGCGCGCGGGAAGCTCCTCGGCTTCGGGATCGGCTCGACACTCGACTCCGGCACGAACAACTTCGGCCAGTCGACGCTCCTGAATCCCGACCTCCAGTTCTCGGGGAACAACGAGGCAGCTTCGGTGAAGCTCGACATCTTCGGCGAGGTGGTCGTCACGCTCGGGACCGTCCCGCAGGGGCAGGGGCACGAGACGACGGCGGCACAGGTGGTGGCCGACATCCTCGGCTGCTCGCCCGACCAGGTGAACGTGCGCCGCGGCCACGACACGTGGTTCAACTCGCACGCCGGCTTCTCGGGCACGTATGCGAGCCAGTTCGCCTTCACCGGTCTCGGCGCCGTGAAGGGAGCCGCCGAGCTCGTCCGCGAGGAGATGATCCAGCTCGCCGCTGCCGTGCTCCAGGCACCGCCCGAGGCGATCGAGCTCGCGGACGGCTTCGCCCGGATCAAGGACGGGCCCGAGGAAGCGGCACTGCCGTTCATGGCGCTCGGGGCGATCATCAACGCGAACAACGCGTTCCTGCCGCCCGACTTCAACCCAACCCTGAACCACCGCTACGTCTGCCGGCCCTACTTCGGCATGGTCGACACGGAGAAGAAGACGGGGCAGCTGACGCTCACGTACGCGACGCAGATCCACGCGGCGGTCGTCGAGATCGACCCGGAGACCGGCGAGGTCGACGTCGTCGACTACGCCGCGGTGGACGACTGCGGCGTGCGCATCAACCCGCAGATCGTCGAGGGACAGGTGCACGGCGCGACCGCCCACGCGATCGGCGCCGCCCTCCACGAGAACTTCGTCTACGACGAGGAGGGCACCCTGCTCACCGCCAACTTCTACGACTACCACGTACCCCATGCGCTCGACATGCCGCCGCTCAAGACGGGCGCGATGGAGTCGCCGTCGCCGGTCGCGCCACTCGGCGCGAAGGGGATGGGCGAGGGCGGTGGCGGCGGGATTCATTGCATCTGCGCCGCGATCCAAGACGCGCTGCGGGCGGCCGGCGGCGCCATCGTCTACGACAGCTGCAATCCCCCACATAGGGTGTGGTCGATGCTGCAAGATCCGAACGCGACGCGGGCCATCGTGGGGGTGGCGTCGAAGTGATCGTCTCGGGCACGAAGGAGCTCGCGGCGCCGCGTGAGACCGTATGGGGAGTCATCAACGAGCCTGCCGAGATGGCGAAGCTCATGCCGGGCGTCGAAAGCTTCGAGGTCCACGACGACAAGCACTGGACGGCGAAGGTGAAGGTGCCGCTCGGCCTCGGTGGCTTGAAGATGACCATGAACTTCGAGCGGCTCGAGGAGCGCGCGCCTGAGTTCGCGTCTATGCGGGCCAAGGGGCAGGGCGTCGGCGCGCTGATGGACATGACGACGTCGTTCACCCTCTCCGAGGCCGGCGACAGCACGTCCATGGCTTGGGAAGCCGACGTCAAGATCGCCGGGCCAGTCGGCGCGATGGGACAGCGCGTGCTGCAGCCGATCGTGAACCAGCAGGTCTCGCAGGTGCTCGCCGCGCTCGAAGAGCGCGTCAAGGACACCTCGACCGCCTAGGCGCTGAGCCGCATGCCGCCACCGTTTCGCATCGGCGTGATGCAGCTCACCATGGAGCCGCTCGAGGAGATGCTCGAGTCGGCGCGCGTCATGGACGCGGCCGGGATGGACACGATCTGGCTGGCCGAGGCGTATCCGTGGTGGCGGAAGCACGGGATGGAGGCGCGCTCGTCGACGGTGGTTTCCGCGCTCATGGCGCATGAGACCCAGCGGCTGACCATCGGCTGGGGAATCATCTCGCCGTTCACGCGACATCCGGTGCAAGTTGCGATGGATGCAAGAGTCGTGCAGGAGGCTGCGGGGCCGGGGAGGTTCCTGCTCGGCTTCGGGACGTCGAAGATCTTCCTCAACAACATCCGCTCGCAGACTCGGAAGACGCTCGGGCCGATGCGGGATGCCGTCGCGATCGTGCGCGGTGTACTCGAGGGCGCGCCGTTCGAGTACGAGGGCGAGACCTGGAGCGCGTCGGTTCCCGGCCTGAGCGCGGACGCGCACACACCGCGGGACGTGCCCCCCGTGTACGTGGCGGCAACCGCCCCCCGCATGCAGGCACTTGCAGGGGAAATTGCCGATGGGTGTCTGACACCGTCGATCACGACTCCGGCCTTCGTCCGCTACACCCGGGAGAACGTCGCGGCCGACATCGACATCGGCTGCACCGTCGTCGCTTCGATCCATGAAACCGACCGCGCGTCGGGCCGTGACGGCGCTCGCGAGATCGCCGGCATGTACCTCGCGAACAAGTTCCAGAACATCCGCGGCGCAGCCGACACGCTGCTCGAACTCGCTGAGATCGGAATGGACGAGCTCGCGCCGGTTGCGGAGGCGATGGAGCGGGGCGGGCGGCTCGCGGCGAAGGCCGAGGTGACCGACTCGCTGCTCGACCGCTGCAAGGCGATCGCCGGCACACCTGAAGACTGCATCGCCGCGATCGAGGAGTACCGCGAAGCGGGCTGCACCCACGTAATGCTCGAACTGTGGGGCGATCGGCGCCACGACCAGATCCGTCTCTTCGGCGAGCGCGTTCTCCCACACCTCCGCACAGGGTCGTAGGGGCGAGATATATCTCGCCCCTACAGGCAATGGCGACCGACATCCGAATCGATCAGGCTCGCCTCGTCGAGTGGGCGAGCCGTGCGATCGACACGCCGAGCTTCACCGGCTCCGAGGAGGCGATGGCGGAGCTCATGCGTGAGACGTTCCTCGACCTCGGGCTCCAGGTGCAGTGGCAGCAGCTGGAAGAGGGCCGGGCGAACGTCCTCGGGACGCGCCTGGGAGTAGGAGGCGGGCCGAGCCTCATGTTCAACGGGCACATGGACACGTCCTACTCGGGCCAGGAGCCCTGGCTGCGGCACGTTCCCGGCTTCCAGCCGAGCGCGTTCGTCGAGGACGGGCGGCTCTACGGCCTCGGCATCTCGAACATGAAGGGCGCACTTGCGTGCTATGTCGAAGCGCTCCGCGCGCTGACGGACGCGGGTGTCACGCTGCGCGGCGACGTTCTCGTGGCTGCGGTCTCCGGCGAGATCGAGAAGACGCAGTGGGGCGAGGCGCAGGGAGCAGAGTTCCGCGGCTACGCGGCCGGCTCACGTTACCTCGTGTCACACGGCGGCGTCGCGGAGATGTGCATCCTCGGCGAGCCGACCGAGTCGAAGGTCGTCCTCGGCCATTTCGGCTCGCTGTGGCTGCGGATCTCGACGCGGGGGCCGTTCGTCCATACGGCGTTCAGCGAGGGGAAGCGCGACGAGAACTCCATCGTTCGGATGCGCGACGTGCTCGAGGCGGTGCTCGAATGGATCCCGACATGGGAGAAGGATCGTGAGAACGTCTATCGCGGCGCGAAGGCGATCGTCAACGTCGGCGCGGTCGAGGGCGGTTTCGGCTGGCGCGTCTCGCGGACTCCGCACCGCACCGACCTCTTCCTCGACGTGCGCGTGCCGCCGACGAAGGAGATGGCAACGGCACGGTCGCAGGTGCTCGAGATGGTGCGCGGACTCGCCGAGCGCTTTCCCGAGCATGGCATCGAAGGAGAGGTGTACGTCACCGCGCCCGGTGCGGAGATCGCTGAGGACCACCTACTCGTCGGAGCGCTCGACGAGGCGCATGCCGAGGTATACGGAGCGCCGGCGGAGCGCGACGTGACGCGCTGGTTCTCGGACGCATCCGTGCTCACGAGGTACGGCATCGCGACCGTGAACTACGGGACGTCGACCGGGCTCCTCGACACGGTAAAGGGCGAGAACCTCGAGATCGACGGGCTGGTGAAGACGGCAGAGGTCTACGCCCGGGCGGCGACGAAGGTCTGCGGGATCGCATGAGCGACGTCTGGACGGTCGAACGGCATCTCGAAGCTGGTAGCGACGACGGCCGCGCTCTTTTCCAGCGCTTCGCCGAGATCGTCGCATCGTGCGGCGAGTACACCACCTCGGTGGCGAAAACGACGATCACGTTCAAGGGGCCACGTCGTGGCTTTGCCGGGGCACGCCCGAGTGGCGATCGTCTGGTTGGCTACTTCGACGTGACATATCGCGTCGACGACCCGCGCATCCGGAGGGCTTCGCGTTACCAGAAGGACCTCTTCGTGCATCACTTCCGCGTCGACTCGCTGGAGGACATGGACGACGAGTTCGCGCGCTGGATCGCAGACGCGTACGAGCAGGTCGGGTGCGGGAAACGGTGAAGTCGGGATGTACGGACGAAGCGAGGCTCGACGTGCTCGAGCGCATGCTCGATGCCTTCGACGAGCACGACCTCGACGCGATCATGGCCCTCTTCGCCGACGACTGCGTGTTCGATTCGCCCCGTGGACCGGATCCGTGGGACGCCGCTTCGAAGGCAAAGCGGTCTGGACGTTCCGGGGCGCCGCGGTGACCGTCAAGAACTCGTACTGGAAGATCATCGAGTGAAGACGCTCGACGACTTCATGCCGGTGTACGAGTTCTCGGAGCGTCATGGGATCGGGATCGATGCTCCGGCCGACCGCATCGACCAGGCGGTGCGCACG
Source organism: uncultured Gaiellaceae bacterium (assembly GCA_963723695.1). Classification (GTDB taxonomy): domain Bacteria; phylum Actinomycetota; class Thermoleophilia; order Gaiellales; family Gaiellaceae; genus GMQP-bins7. The sequence goes on from CAVRRU010000013.1 coordinate 30,982, forward strand.
GTGTCGATGGCCGACATACCGGTTGCGCGTGCGCTCTGGTGGCTGCGGCGGCTGGGGCGACCTTACGGGGAGCCCACGAGGCCGTTCGTCGGCGGCCAGCTGCCAGGGATCGTGCTCGACGATGCCCCCGGGCAGGGCGTCGTCCTCGGACTGACGGGCCAGTTCTGGCGCTTTCGTCCTGATCGGGATCCTGTACGACCCACAACTACGGACGAGTTTCTCGCTTACGCGCGACCAGACATGTGCAAGGCCGTCATCGACTTCCGGATCGGCGACGCCCGTCTCACCACGGAGACGCGCGTGCACGTCGAGGACCCCGCCGCTCGCAGGAGGTTCCGTCGCTATTGGCTTGTGATCAGGCCGTTCAGCGGGCTCACCCGTATCCTCCTGCTGCGCGCCACGAGGCGGCGGGCGGAGGCGCTCGCATGAAGCTCGTCACCTTCGGCTATGACGAGCGCGTCGGCTACCTCGACGGTGAGGAGATCGTCGTCCTCGACGCGACGACCATGCGCGAGCTGTTCGAGTTCGGCGGCGCCGACGAGACCGGCGAGCGGGTTGTGCTCGCCGAGACCGAGCTCCGTGCGCCGATCAACCCGAAGAAGTTCTTCCATACCGCCGGAAATTTCCGCGAGCACGAGGAGGAGTCGAAGCGGGTCGAGTGGTCGCACGAGATCGCGCCGTGGATCGTGTTCTTCCAGAACGTCGACGCGATCGTCGGACCAGACGAGCCGGTCGTCTACCCGGAGCACCTCACCGAGGAGCTCGACTACGAGCTCGAGCTCGCTGTCGTGCTTCGGAAAGCCGGATCGTGGTTCCCGCCGGAGGAGGCCACCGAGTACATCGGCGGGTACGTGATCTTCAACGACATCACCGCGCGCGACATCCAGCGCCGCGAGATGCGATCGGGCGTCTTCAGTTTCTGCAAGGCGATCGAGACGTTCTGCCCGCTCGGGCCGTGGATCGTCACGCCCGACGAGATCCCGAACCCGCACGCTCTCGCGATGGAGCTGCGGGTCAACGGCGAGGTTCGCCAGAAGTCGCACTCGAGCCGAATGTCCGTGACGATCCCGGAGATCCTCAGCCACTACTCGGCGCTCGGCTACTCGCCTGGCGACGTGCTCTCGACCGGGACGGTGTCTGGCGTCGCCGGCTTCTCGCCCGACGCCGCGTCGCTCTATCTCAAACCCGGCGACGTGATGGAGGCGGAGATCGAGACGATCGGCGTCCTGCGGAACCCCGTGATCTCGTGGCAGGAGGCGCACGGCGAGCCGCCACCCGAGCGCGTCCGCTGGTGACCTGGCCGCGCGACGACGCGAAGCTCGACCGCATTCGCGCGCTCATGGCGGAGCGGGACCTCGACGCGCTCGTCGTCCGCGCGCCCGACAACGTCCTCTACCTCACGAACTTCTGGGGCATGAAGGGGTACGACGCATGCGTTTTCCCACGCGAGGGCGATCCGGTGCTCCTGTGCCTCGAGGCGTCGGAGGAGGACGCGGCGCGCACGGCCTGGACGAGCGACATCGGTTTCTTCAGGGGGTACGACGAGCTCGACCCTCGGCCTCCCATGGCGCGCGTGCTCGACCTTGCCCGTGAGGCTGCGAGCGAGCACCGACGCATCGGCCTCGAGCTTTCGCTCGGCACGCAGGCGACGGACCGGATGGTCGGCGAGCCGACGACGTATACGCGCGACTGGTTCACCGCGTTCGGCGAGGCGGCCGACGCGACGCCACTACTTGCCGAGGCGCGCGCGCTCAAGACCGAGCAGGAGGTCGAGCGCATGCGGCTCGCGAACGACATCGCCGCCGCCGCGATGGAGCACTGCAAGCTGATCATCGAGCCGGGGATGAGCGAGGCGCAGATCGCCGCGGAGTGGGAGGGCTTCGTCCACGGCGAAGGCACGGGCTGGAAGGGAAAGGTCGACCTCGCGCTCGGCTTCTCACTCGTCTGGTCGGGCGCGGGGATCAAGACCTTCACGGCGACGACCTCGCGCCCTGTCGTCGAAGGCGAGCCGACGCTCTTCGAGATCTGGGTGTGCTCGGACGGGTACTGGTGCGACCACACGAAGAACCTCGTGGCCGGTGAGCTCACCGGCCCGTACCGCGAGCTCGAAGCGGGCCTGATGGCCGTGTACGCGGACGCGATCGACTTCGCACGCCCAGGCGCGAGCTTCGCGGAGCTCGACCGCGTGGTCCGCGCAGGGATAGAGGCGATCGGCTTCCCCGGCCAGCCGTCGCATCCGATCTGCCACGGAGTGGGCGCCAGGGCCCACGAGCCGCCGTATGCACATCAGGCCGGCGAAGGCGAGATCGCCGCAGGTATGGTTCTTGCAATCGAGCCAGGATGCTATATCGACAGCGGCGGCGGTCTGCGAGTCGAGGACAACTTCCTGATTACGGACGCAGGTGCCGAGAAGCTCTCGCCGTTCCCGGATGGGATAGTCCAGGCATGACGCTCGACCGCTCGAAGGTCTGGACGGGCGACCTGAACGCGAAGGCGCTCGAGCCTCAGCCGCGGGTCACCGTCGGCCTCTACGACACGACCCTGCGCGACGGCGAGCAAACTGTAGGAGTCGTCCTCAGTCCAGAGCAAAAACTACAGATTGCAAGTGCGCTGGCGGCCGCGGGAATCGACCGGATCGAGGCCGGCTTCCCTCGCGTGTCCGAGGAGGACGCTCGCGCGATCTCGCTCATCCTCGAGGCAGGTCTCGAGGCGGAGATCTGGGGCTTCTCGCGGGCCGTTCGAGCAGACGTCGAGGCCCTCGTCGAGCTGGGGCTCCAGGCATCGGTCATCGAGAGCCCGATCTCGGACGGAAAACTCGCCGCGCTCGGCGTCTCGCGGCAGGCGATGCTCGAACGTATTCGTTCCGCGGTCGCGTTCGCAACGGGCGAGGGGATCTGCGTCGCGTTCTTCGGCGTCGACTCGACGAGGGCGGAGCTCGACTTCGTCCGCGCGGTCTACGAGACAGCGGTGGACGCGGGAGCGCAGGAGGTCGTCGTCGTCGACACGCTCGGCATCGCCACTCCGGAGGCCGCTGCGTTCCTCGTCACCGAGGTCGTGGAGCGACTCGACTACGAGGTGCCCGTCCACTGGCACGGTCACGACGACTTCGGGCTCGCAACGGCGGCCGCGGTTGCGGCGGTGCAGGCCGGCGCGACCTGGGTGCAAGGAACGGTGAACGGCATGGGCGAGCGCGCCGGCAACGCTGATCTCATCGAGGTCGCGCTCACGCTGGAGGCGTTGTACGGCATCCCGACCCGGCTCCGGCTCGAGCAGGCACGCGCGCTCGGAACGCTCGTGCAGGAGCTCGCCGGGACGCAGCTCGCCCCCTGGAAGGCCGTGACCGGCGACAACCTCTTCACCCGCGAGTCCGGTGCAGTGGCCGCACAGTTCCACGATCCGCCGGCGATCGAGCCCTACTCGTCGGAGCTGGTCGGCGCCACGCGCGGGCTCGTTCTCGGCAAGAAGAGCGGGCTCGATTCGGTCCGGATCAAGGTCGAGGAGCTCGGGCTCGACGTGCCGGAGGACAGTTACCCGTCCTTGCTCGAGGCAGTGAAGCGCGCGGGGACGAAGAAGCGCGGGCTGGTGACGGACGCGGAGTTTCGCCGGATCGTGAACCGAACTCGCACGTCGTCCCGTACCAGTTGACTGACATGTTACGGAGCGCGATGATCGCTCGGGCGTGATCGAGCGAGTCTGCATCGTCGGGGCGGGCGTCATCGGGAGCCTGTTCGCGGGTCATCTCGCCCGCGTGTGCGACGTGTCGGTGCTGACCCGGCGCCAGGAGCACGCCGACGCACTGAACGAGGAGGGGCTACGCGTCAGCGGCAAGAGCGACTACCACGCTCGAGTGACCGCCGCCGCCGATCCTGCGGCGCTTCCGGACTTCGACGTGGCGATCATCGCGACGAAGGCGTCGGGGCTCGAGGCGGCGGCGAAGGCGCTCGAAGGGCGCTTTTCCGCCGCCGCGATCGTCACCGTCCTCAACGGAATCGGCGCCGAGGAGGTCGTTCGCGCTCATGGCGCGTGGCCGATCGTCTCCGGCGTGACCTTCATGAGCGGAACGAAGCACTCGGACACGGTCGTCGAGTACATCCTCGACACCGAGACCTGGCTCGGCCCGTACGAGGAGACGCCCTTCGAGGTCGCCGAGGAGATCGCCGAGACGATCGTCGCGTCCGGCCTAAAAGCCGAGGCGCTCCCCGATTTGCGCCCAGCGCAGTGGTCGAAGCTCATCTTCAACGCCGCGGTCAACCCGACGGCCGCACTCACCGGCCTCCCGCACGACATCCACTTCGCGCAGGTGGGCGAGCCGGGCGACCTCGGGCACCTCGTCCAGGCCCTCGTTGACGAGGGGAGGGCCGTCGCCTTGGCAGCCGGGATCGAGCTCCATGACGACCCGTGGGAGATGAACGTCCTCGCGACGCAGCGCGGCTCCGCGCACTACCCGTCCATGCTCGAGGACGTCGACGCCCATCGGCAGACCGAGATAGAGCTCATCACCGGGTCGCTCGTCCGAGAGGCCGAGAAGCGCGATGTCCGCGTGCCGCTTCACACCTTGCACTACGCGCTCGTTCGAGGAAAGGAAGCGTCGTGGCAGGTCCAAACAGGAGGGAACACATGACAGTAGGGAGGAAAGCGCTGCTCGTGTTGGCGGCGGCGGTAGTTGCTGCGGTAGCGGTCGCATCGGGTGGCACGGCGGCGCCGCAGCAAGCCAAGGTCGTGACCATCGGGTGGGCCTACGACAGCGTCGGCTCGATGGCGCCGTTCGACGGCCCAGCCCTCGCGACGGCGAAGTCGCACATCGCAGCCGTGAACAAGAAGAGCTCCATCAAGCTGCGGCTGGTCACATGCAACACCCAGGGCAACAAGTCGGCAATCGCAAAGGCATGCGCGACGAAGCTTCTCAGTCAGGGCGCCGACATCGTGATGACCACGTGCGACGTGGATCTGGCTACGCCCGTGGTCCAGACGGCCATCAACGCCGGCAAGCTCACTGTCGCGCCGTGCATCGGCACCGACCAGATGGGACCGAAGCGCTTCGGCGCTAAGGGTCGGTTGGCCTTCTCGTACGGCAACGTTGCCCAGGACGAGGGATCCGCGATGGCCGAGTTCGCCTGGAAGCGCGGCTGGAGAACCGCGTCGCTCGCCACCGACACGGTGATCGTCTACTTCCGCAACGTCGTACAAGCCTTCAAGGCGCGCTGGCAGCAGCTCGGCGGGAAGATCGCGACGGAGGAGACCTACCAGTCCGGAGGTGGTACTCCGGCCTCGTGGCAGAGCGTGGTTACGCGCCTGAACAACGAGGACGCCGACGTCATCGTCACCTCGACCGCCGCCGCCTTCGGCGCTCAGGTGCCGATCCTGAACGGCCTGCGGACACTGGGGAACAACACGCCGTTCCTCAACTCCTGGGCGGGCGATGGCAACTACTGGTACACGCAGGAGCCGAAAGTCACGAACTACTACTACGTGACGTTCGCATCGGCGTTCGGCAACGACCCTGTTAGGGCGGTCAACGCGCTCGCGAAGAAGAACCAGGCGGCGATCGCGAAGGCCGGAAGTACTGGCGGCTTCGTAACCGGCCCGGCTGCGATCGACGGAATCCTGATCGCTCTGAACCGAACGGGCGGCAACACGGGCGGTGCCGCGCTGGCCGCGCAGATGGAGAGGTTCAAGAACGTGCCGACATTGTCGGGGCTGGTGAGCTTCTCGAAGCAGCTGCACACGGTGTACGGGAGGCAATACCGCGTGATCCGCGTGCAGAACAACACCCCTACGGTCATCGGCACGATCAAGGCCAAGGTCGTCCCGAAGATCTAGGGACGTTGCCCGAGGCACAGCCTGAAAAGGCGCGGCGGTCCGGAGCATCGCTCCGGGCCGCCGCAGTCTCGCGCTCGTTCGAAGGCGTTCAGGCGCTGCACGAGGTGACGCTAGAACTGCACCGGCACGAAGTCGTCGGCCTGATCGGCCCGAACGGCGCCGGCAAGTCGACGCTCGTGAACGTGTTGACCGGCTTCGACTTCCCCGACGACGGCCACATCGAGCTCGAGGGCCGCGACGTCACGCGCTGGCGACCACATCGGCGCGGCCGCGCAGGGCTTTCGCGCACGTTCCAGCACAGTCGGTCCTTTCGCAGCCTCTCCGTGCGGGAGAACGTCGAGGTTGCCGCCCTCGGCGTCGGTGCAAGCCCGCGAGCAGCTCGCCGCCGAGCCGGCGAGCTGCTCGCGTCGCTGCGGCTGATCCCGTATTCGGAAGCGCCTGCCGGGTCGCTCCCGCATGGCGACGAGCGGAGGCTCGGCGTCGCGCGCGCGCTCGCGACGGAGCCACGGTTCGTGCTGATGGACGAACCGGCGGCGGGCCTGCCCGAGGCGGAGGTTCCCGCGTTTGCCGAGGTGGTCCGGTCTGTTCGCGACGAGCACGACGCCGGCGTGCTCCTGATCGATCACAACATGGCGCTGATCATGGAGGTCTGCGACCGCATACAGGTGCTCGACCGGGGGCGGACGCTGGCCGAGGGCTCGCCGTCGGAGATACGCGGCAACCTCGATGTGGCCGCGGCGTATCTCGGCGAGTCGGCGGTCGCGGAATGAGTGCACTCGAGCTTCGCGACGTGGAGGTCGCCTACGGCGGCGTCCCTGCGGTCAGCGGGGTCTCGCTGAGCGTCGCACCCGGCGAGATCGTCGGGCTGATCGGGCCGAACGGCGCGGGGAAGTCGACGACTCTGCACGCGATCGTGGGGCTCGTCCCAGCGAGGGGCGGCGAGATCCGCTTCGGCAGCGAGTCGCTTCGCGGGCGTTCGCCCGAGTCGATCGCGCGTCGTGGGATCGCGCTCGTCCCCGAGGGGCGGAGGCTCTTCGGCGAGCTCACCGTCGACGAGAATCTCCGGCTCGGGCTCGCAGCGCGTGCCGGCCCCAGCGGCACGGAGGACGATCTCGCGGAGATCGCCGAGCTCTTCCCGGTCGTCGAGGAGTTCCGTCACCGCCGCGCGGGTGCGCTGTCGGGCGGGCAGCAGCAGCAGCTCGCCATCGCGCGCGCGCTCGTGGCCCGGCCGACGATCCTCCTGCTCGACGAGCCGTCCTTGGGGCTCGCTCCAACCGTCGTCGATCTCGTCTTCTCGACGCTCGAGACGATCCGAGAGCGCGGGCTCGGCGTTCTGCTCGTCGAGCAGCGTGCGCAGCGCACTGTCGCGCTCGCTGATCGGACGCACGTCCTCGGAGGCGGCGAGCTCCGGCTCACGCTGACGCCGGAGGACGCCTCCGACACCGACCGCATGGTGGCGGCGTACCTCTCGTGAGCCTCGTCATCGCCGGCGGTCTCACCGACTTCCTGGGTGATGCGCTCGACGGGCAGGTTCAGGTCGACGCAATCGCGCTCGGCGCGATCTTCGCGCTCATGGCCGTCGGGATCGGGCTCGTCTTTGGCGTCATGCGGCTCGTCAACTTCGCGTACGGGCAGCTGATCATGGCCGGCGCGTTCGCGCTGGCGTTCGCCTCGGAGCGCGACTGGCCGGTGTGGGTCGGGATCGTCCTCTGCTTCGCCGTTGTCCTCGCGCTGTCGCTCGCGATGGAGCGAGTCGTCTTCCGGCCGCTCCGGAGCCAGTCGGCGGCGGTCATGCTCATCGCCACCTTCGCGGTCGCGTTCCTGCTGCAGTCCATCGCGCTCCTGTGGTTCGGCCCGCTCGGGAAGACGGCGACGTCACTCGTGGAGCTGAACCGGCCCGTCTCCGTCGGGGGGCTCGACATACGCAAGATCACCATCGTCGCGATCGTCGTCGCGGCCGTATGCCTCGCGCTGCTCGTCTTGCTGCTGAACCGCACCTCGATCGGGCTCCACATGCGGGCGGCGGCGATGGACTTCTCCACCGCCCGGCTCCTCGGCGTGCGCGCGAACCTCGTGAGCGCGGTCGCCGTGCTCATCGCGGGTGCGCTGGCGGCCGTCGTCGCGGTGATGCTCACCGTGCAGTACCCGACGGTGACACCGACGTATGCGCTGCAGGAGACCATCCTCGTGCTCGCGGGAGTCGTCGTCGGCGGGATGACGAAGCTGCTTCCAGCCACGCTCGGCGGCTTCCTGATCGGCTACGTCTCGGGCATCCTCGGAGGAGCGCTCCCGTCCAGCCAGAGCCAGTACCTGCCGTCGTTCCTCTTCGGCCTCGTGATCCTCGTTCTGCTCATGCGGCCGGACGGTCTCTTCACGCGCGGACGCGGCCTCGTGGAGCGGGTGTGAGCGCGCGGCGCACTCTCGAGCTCCTCGCTCCGGCCGCTCTCGTGGTCGCGACCGGCATCGTCGGGGCGCTGACGTCGCAGACGAGCCAGATCTACTTCGTGACCGCGCTCATCTCCGTGTCGACGGTTGTCGCCATATACGTCTTCGTGGGCAACTCGGGCGTGCTCTCTTTCGGACACATCAGCTTTTTCGCGGTCGGAGTGTGGGCGGCGGGTGTGCTTTCGGTCCCGGAGCGGGAGAAGCCGGCGACGATGCCGTACCTCTTCGAGTTCCTGAGCTCGACGACCGTGGGGAACGTGCCGTCGCTCCTGACCGCCGCCGCCGTCGGGGGCGCGTTCGCGCTCGTCGTCGGGCTACCGCTGATGCGGCTCTCGGGGCTCGCGGCGGGCATCGCGACGTTCGCCGTACTCGGCATCACGAACAACATCCTTCGCTACTACGAGAAGATCGGCCCGGGCCTGAACACGTTCTCGTCGGTGCCGGAGACAACGGACCTCCTGCAGGCGACCGTCGGCGCCCTCCTCGTGATCGCGGCCGCGTTCGCGTACCAGCGGAGCAGGCTCGGACGGCAGCTTCGGGCGACACGCGAGGACCAGGCCGCCGCGCGCGCGGTCGGCGTCTCCATCTACCGTCAGCGCCTCGCTGCGTTCGCGCTCTCAGGCTTCCTTGCAGGCTTCGCCGGCGGGCTCTACATCCACTTCATTCCGATCAACGTCGACGCGGTGTACCTCGACTTGACGTTCATCACGCTCGCCATGCTCGTGATCGGCGGCGCGACGAGCCTGTGGGGCGCGGTCGTCGGGGCGCTGTTCGTCAGTGCCCTCGACTCCGTCCTCGCCGAGATGGAGGACGGAATGACACTCCTCTCGCGGACGATCGACCTGCCGTCCGGATCGCGGATCGTCGTCGTCAGCGCGGTGATGGCCTTCGTGCTCATCGTGCGGCCGGGGGGCCTGACGGGCGGTCGGGAATTTTCGCTCCCGTCGCTCGCGCGACTGCGTCCTGCGGAGGCGAAGTGAGAGTCTGCGTGGTCGGATGCGGCGCCGTCGGCTCGCTGTTCGCTGCGAACCTCGCGCAGCTCGACGACGTGGACGTCTGGGCCTACGACGTCTCGCAGCCGCACGTCGACGCAATCAACACCAACGGGCTGCGTCTGACCGGAGCGGGCGACGTCGTCGGGCGGGTGCAGGCCACGACCGACGCCGCCGCTCTGCCGTCGTGCGACTTCGGGATCGTCGCGACGAAGGCGATGCACACGGAAGGGGCCGTCGCCTCCACCGCGCACGCGTTCGCGAACGCCGCCGTCGCGTCCGTGCAGAACGGCGTCGGCAACGAGGAGGTGATCGCCGAGCACGTCCCACGCGTCATCCGCGGGACAACGTTCCCGGCCGGAAGGATCCTCGAGCCGGGGGTGGTGCAGTGGGAGGTCAAGGGAGACACCACCTTCGGGCCCTTCGAGCCGCGGCCAGCGCGACCGGAGGAGATCGAGCGCCTGGCCGACGCGTGCACGCGCGGCGGCATGCCGACGAGCGCGGTCGCCGACGCGCGCCCGGCCCAGTGGCGCAAGGTGATCTTCAATGCCTCGACGAACCCGGTCGGCGCGCTCACGGGCCTCACGCACGGCCGCGTGTGTGAGCGGCCCGACCTCCGCGCGATCGTGAGCACACTGGTGGACGAAGGGAAGACCGTGGCGACGGCGCAGGGAATCACGCTCGACGCCGATCCCGAGGAGCTCATCGACCATGCGGCGAGGCCCGACGTCGCCTTCGACCACAAGGCGAGCATGCTCCAGGACGTCGAGGCCCGGCGAGCGACCGAGATCGACTTCCTGAACGGCGGCATCGCGCGCTTCGCCCGCGAGCTCGGAATTCCCACACCGCTCAACGACGCCTTGACGCAGCTCGTCAAGGCACTGGAGGACTCCTGGAGGTGAACGCAGAGCTCGAACGCCGGCACGCGAACACCCGGGCGGCGATGGCCGCGCACGAACTCGACGCGCTCATCGTCTCCGGTAGTGAGTACTCGGGGTTCGAGGGCGCCGTGGCGTACCTCTCCGGCTTCCAGATCGTCCATCGCTATGCCTACGTCGTGGTGCCGGCTGACGGAGAGCCATTCGTCGCCTTCCCGACCGAGGCGCGGTACGTCGGCGAGCACGGGACGGCCGAGCTCGAGCAGTTCTTCCATGACCGCCCGGGCGAGCTCATTGCGGCGCGGGCACGTGACGCAGGCTGGAGCCGCATCGGCGTGTTCGGCCTCGACTATGTCATGGCCGTGCGCGACTATCGCGCTCTCGAAGGACTCGATCTAGTCCCGTTCGACGTCGAGTTCGACCTCGCCCGTGCCGTGAAGAGCGACGCGGAGCTCGAGTCCGTGCGTGACTCAGTGCGGATCAACGAGCGCGGCTTCGAGGTCTTCTTCGAGGCGTACGCGCCGGGCAAGTCCGCGGCCGAAGTGATGGGAGCGGCCGAGGAGTGGTTCGTCACCGAGGGTTGCGGCCGTTTGACGATGAACATGGTGCTGACCGGAACCGACACATTCGCGCGGCCGGAGTTCAAGATCGCCCGACGCGAGGAGGTGCTCGGCGAGTTCCTGCTGCCTTCGCTCGAGGTTGCGGGGCCGGGGATGCACTGGGTCGAGGTGTCGCGTGCGATCGCGTCGCGCGACGCGGTGCTGTCAGAAGACACCGAGCGGATGCTCGAGGCGTACCAGGAGTACTTCGAGGCGGCGCGTGGCGCGATGCGTCCCGGCGCGAGCTGCCACGACGTCCACCGCGCGGTCTCGGCGGGGTTCACCGAGCGCGGGTACCACCTCGGGCACGTCACCGGCCACTCGATCGGCATGACGATGATCGAGTTTCCGAAGGTCGGCGAAGGTGTCGAAACGGAGCTCGCGGGGAACATGGTCTTCTCCATGCATCCGCACGCGATCGCCTCGAACGGCCAGGACTGCCTCTACATGCAGGACACCTGGCTGGTAACGCCAGAAGGCGGAGTTCCGCTATCAACACTTCCGATGCAGGTGTTTCGATCCACGCACGGCTAGAATCAGGGACGTGAGCTGGCCGTGGCTCGTGTTGCTCCTCCTCGCGGCTGCACTCGCCGTCGCGGTGGAGAAGCCGCGCCTGGAGCGCCGCTTCGGAGCGGCTGCGCGGCGTGACCGCGAGCGCCAGAAGCGCAAGAAGCAGCTTCGTGTCGTCACGCCCGACGACGAGAGCGACGAGTTCATCCGCTCCGTCCAGCGCGACCTCGACGCGCTCCCGACGATCGAAGAGCGGGATCGGAAGACCTGAGCTTTTCCGCAGATCGCGGATTCGCTAGCGCGAACCCGCGATCGCGAGGACCCCTAAAGCCGGCCGCTTCGCGGCCGGGTCGCTGCGACTCCCGGTTGCCGCGGCTGCCTAGCGAACCTGGAAAACGACCGTGATCGTGCGCGTGTTCGGGAGGATGCGCGCGACGTTCTCGGTGTTCTTCGCCTCTTGATGGTCGGACACGCGCAGGCGCAGCGTGTGCCTGCCGGCTTCGAGGCTGGCTGTCGCGAACGTGATCGCGCCGCGGCGGAAGTCGCCGCCGACACGTGAGCCGTCGATCGAGGCTCTGATCGATTCCTCGTAGACGCCCGAGCCTGCGTCGGTCGCACCGACGACGAGTCGATCCCTGCGGTTGACCGTGCGCGTTCGAAGGCGGAGGACGGGCGCAGTCACGTCGTTCACCCAGTACCGGAACGTGAACGGGCCGGCCCCGGCGCGTCCGGCGCTGTCGAAAACGATCGCGTACTCGCCCGGCGCGGGCGCAAGGGCCCCCGCCGCGAGGACTGGTCTGCGGAACGTATCCAGGTACGGGTTGTGGTCGACCGGGAGCCCCGCGTAACCCGTCAGCCGGTTCTCGTCGAGCCCGGACACGACGCGCGGCTCTACAAGGCTCCCTCGCCGGCGCTGCGTGATGACGACGCCGAAGTTCGCGACGCGTTTCGTGAGCCGAAGCCGGTACACGCGCTCCGGGCCACGCAGCGTCGTGGTGACCCCGACTCCGCTCGGGGTCTCGGGATAGCGATAGCGAGTCACGACCGACGGTTGGCTGAGCGTCGTGCCCCGGTAGATGCCCGGCTTGACCAGGGCGACGGGCCGGTGGCGCGCCAGGGCGCTCTCCGTTACGCGCCCCCACACGGGCACGCGTCGCGTCTCCGCACCACGCCTCAGCTCGACGTACGCGTCGAGGTCGCCAGGTTTCGCTTTGCCGGCGACCTTGGCGCCGACCGCGAGCGATCCGGGAACGTCGACCGTGGGCGGGAGCGTGAGCTTCACGCCCGCAGGAGCGCTGCGCACGACTCGCGCGACCTGCCAGGTGCCGCTGCCTCCGCCGGCGTCGTCGACTCGCACGCTCGCGCTCGCCTCGTGTCCCCGCCTCAGCAAGCCGAGTGACACTGCAGTCGGCTGGGCGAACAGAAGTGGCTGATCCGCATTCGTCAGCGCCACGACGCCGCCGCCCTGGAAGCGTGGCCCAGCTGGGCGATCACGCTCGTCCACCGCATCGACGCCGGACTGCACGAGCGCGGACTTCAGCTGCTCTACCGTCCACTCCTGATGCCTCTGGCGCAGGAGCGCCGCCGCGCCGGCGATGTGCGGTGCAGCCATGCTCGTTCCGGACAACTCCGTGAATCCGCCGCCGGGGACCGAGGAAAGAACATCGACACCGGGTGCGGCCACATCGGGCTTGAGGCGCAGCGAGATCGTCGTCGGTCCAACGGACGAGAACTCGGCGTGCGTCCTCGTCATCGGAGTGCCGCTGATGTCGACCGCGCCGACGCTGATGGCGCGGGACGAGTTGCCGGGTGAGGAGACGGATCCCGCGCCGAGGTCGTTGTAGTCGTTCCCCGCGGCGACGACCGGCACGACGCCCGCCGCTGCGGCGGCGTCGAGCGCGAGTGCGACGATGTCCCGGCTCGGCTCGATCTCCGGCTCGCCGCCCGAGAAGTTGATCACGTCCATGCCGTCGGCAACGGCGGCCTCGATCGCTGCGACGATCGCTGGAGAGTTCGCGTTGGGACTGAGCCCCGAGTCCGTCTGGACGAAGACCTTGTAGTTGCCAAGGTACGCGCGCGGCGCTACTCCGGACACGCGACCGTCGCCCGTGGTCGTCTCGGCGTTCCCGGCAGCGATGCCCGCGACGTGCGTGCCATGGCTCGAGTCGCTCCTGCTGAAGGCCACACGCGCGCTTGCCGCGCTGGCACTCTTCGGCGCGAAGACGCGCGCGACGATGACCTTCGAGGTCGTGAAGCGCTCCTGCCCCCTGGGGAACCCCGCAGGCATCGCATACCCCGTCGGATCGAAGAACCGGTGCCCGGGGTCGATACCCGAGTCGATGATCCCGATCTTCGTCCCCTGACCGGCCGTGTCGAGCGTCGAGCCCCAGAGTGCGGGCGCGCCGATCTGCCTCGGCGATGACGTCAGCTGCGGCTCGTAGGTGCCGGCCGGAAGGACGCCTCGGACACCTGGGAGCGTGCTGAGCCGAGCGAGCTGCGCGGAGGGGAGGGAGAGCGAGAAGCCGTTCACGACGAGCCGGTAGCGCCAGCCGATGCTTGCCTCCGGAAGCCGCGCTGCGAGCTCCTGGCGAAACGCTTGCTGCTCGGCGGCGACCACGGCGCCATCCTCCGGCGCGCGTGCGAGCGGGGGAGATTGGAGCAGCACGACGACCTCGGTGCGAGCACCGGCGCCCGTCGGCGGCGTCTGCGGCGCGCCCGCAGAGATCAGGACGGCGAACGCCGCCACCGCGAGGGAAGCGAGCCTGGTCATCTGGGAATGAGACGACCCGAAGCTAGAATCGGAAGGCCGCGCGGATGTGGCGGAATTGGTAGACGCGCACGGTTCAGGTCCGTGTGCCCGTAAGGGCGTGGAGGTTCAAGTCCTCTCATCCGCACTTCGTTTTTCGCTGCAAACGGCGCCTTTCGCTCTGACTGGACCACGACGGGACCACCTTCGGACCACGCACGATGAGGGTAGCCGCGGCGGTGAGCGTGTAGTCGCGCTCCCGCCGCGGTCTTACGAGAGCTTTACGAGAGCCTCCTCGAGGCGAGACGCGCGTCGATCCCGCCCTCTGCGGCGATCGCCTGCAACCGCTGTCAGTCTCGGAGTCGCCGCGGCGATCGCTGCAGGATCCCAGCCCGACAAGACGCCAATCCGTCTGCGAAAACGGCATCGCTAGGCGCCTCGATGCCTCGAGGGAGAGGCGTTCGGCCCCGATTCTTTACGCCCAGGTGTAGCCCTCTCTCGCCCCGATAGAACCTGCGTTGTAGGGTCGTCGCGCAGACCCCTTGACCGCGCTGCTCGCCAAGGAAGCTCGGGGCGGGCTGCGTCTCTAGGTTCGACCCGGCGAGGGTGTATCACTAGCGGGTGACCACACCGCCCCGAACCGACTCTCCCGACCGGCAGCTCTCCGACTCATATCGGCTGACCTGGCTATCCGCCGAGCGCACCTGGCTCGCTTGGGTGCGAACCGGACTGGGCCATCTTCGTGATCGGCGCTGTCCGCCAGCGTCACCGCGAGAAGACCCTCCACCACGGTGCTCCCGTGCTGCCTCTCGGTCCGCTCGTGATGTGGCTTACCGTCGCGGCTATCGCGCTGATGACAGCGACATTCACGCTGCTTGCGATTGGCGTCTGAGGCGGCCCGTTACCCCACGGCCGCGCTACGGGCGCACGCGTCACCATCACATTGGGGGAACTACCGACGCGCGGTCCTGGAACACTTCAGGTACCAGCCACGCGAGGGGCATTGCATGAGCGCATCTCCCGATGACCCGCAGGGTACGGATCTCCTTGCACAGGAGATCAAGGAAGAGGCGAGCCGACTCCTCCACCATCCAGTCGCCGAGATCAAGCGTCTGGAGCGCGTCGTCGACGAAGGTGAAAGTGCGGCGACTCCACTCCTCCTCTTCCTGGCAGTCGCCATCGCGCTGGCCGTCATCGTCGCAGTCGTGATGGTCATCGTGTTCTTCGCGTACTACGAAGGCTGAACCTCCATCGACCTTCGAGCCGAGCGCGAGGAATCGGGTCGGCTAAGCCCCGTCAAGCGCAGCCAGCACGTCGTCCGCGTGATCGGCGGGTTTCACCTTGCGCATGATCTTCGCGACGTTCCCGTCCGTGTCGATGACGAACGTCGATCGCTCCATGCCCATGTACGTCTTGCCGTACATGCTCTTCTCGACCCAGGTGCCGTACCGCTCCGCGACCTCGTGCTCCTCGTCCGAGAGGAGCATGAACGGCAGCCCGTACTTCTCCCGGAACTTCACGTGCTTCTCCGGGCTGTCCGGGCTCACGCCGAGCACGACCGCGCCCTTCTGCTGGAACTCGCCCCACACATCGCGGATCCCGCATGCCTGCGCCGTGCACCCAGGCGTGTCGTCCTTCGGATAGAAGTAGAGGACGACCGGCTGCCCGCGGAGGGACAGGAGCGAGACCTGCCCGCCGGAGTCCGACGTGAGCGTGAAATCAGGGGCTGGGCTACCTTCCTCGACCAAGATTGCCTCCGCTCGTCAGGCCGTCGGGGTCGGTCAAGACCGCAGCCACCCCTCGCGGTACGCCGACCGCTCCTCCGGCCCGAAGCGGGCGTACGCCTCGTCCGGATTCGACGTCTCCTCGAGCACGCTCGCGCCGTGCTTCGCCGCCACGTCGTTCACGGCGTAGACGACCTCGAAGCCGCCCGCTCGGCTGCCGGCCATGACGATCACGCACGGCCCGTCACCGGCGCCGACGAAGGTGTGCTTCGTCCACGGCGGGCAGTGGACGAAGTCCCAGGCCTTCAGGTGGCGCTCCTCACCTTCGATCACGAGCACGCACTCGCCGGAGAGGATGAGGAAGTCCTCCTGGCCCCGCTCGCCGTGGTACAGGCCGCGCTGACCGGGCGAGAGAATCTGGATGCGGAAGCCGAGGTCGGTCCACTCCTGCCGCCCTTCGAAGTCCGTGTCCTGCCCGCGCTCCTCGCTTCGGATCCACGAAACGTCGCACGCGTTGACCACGAACCAGCCCTCGCTTTCGACCACCAGCCCAGCTTCGGTCTTCTTCAGCTCTGCCTCGGGTACGGATGACGTCGGTGCGGGTTTGCCTTCCACGTTTGGAGCCTAGTTGGGCCGGACATCGAACGCTCCGTTGCGCCCGAAGTCGGCTCCTGAGCCACGAAAGCCCCGTGCTGAGGGGCTCTCGTGGATACGAAGCGTCTGTGCTTCCTAGCGGCTCTTCTTCTCGGCGTTCCTACCGTGCACCAGGTGCTTGACGCACTGACCATGGTTCTCGAACGTCGGATTCGTGAAGCTCTTCCAGCCACCCTTCTTGCACGCGCGGGCGAAATCGGCCTTGCCCCGCGCGAGCCCTTGCAGCTTGCCGTTGAGCGTGATGCTGGTGAGGTCGGCGGTACGTTGGGACGATGAGCACGCTGACGGATTCCATCGAGCCCGTCGGCGTCGACGCCGTCGTCGGGTGATTCGCTCCTCGCCTCGCAGACGCTCGACGCACGCAGAAGAGGGGCGGCTCTACCGCCCTCCTTCGTCGCTAGGGTGCGCGCGATGCTCTCCCTGCACATTACGCTCGGGATTGCGGTGATGGCGGTGTGCGTCGCGTCGGCGGCGCTCGGCTTCGTCGCCTATCGCCGCGCCGTGGGGGGAGGGGCATTCGTCTCGCACGCTCTGGTCCTCGCGCAGACGCTCCTCATCGCCCAGGCGGCGGTGGGGCTTCTCCTGCTGTCCGACGGCGGGCGAGCGCCCGACCGGCTTCACTACACGTACGGCGCGCTCGCTTTGGGGGTTGCGCTCACGCCGTGGTTCTACGCGCCGGCGGTCGGGCCGCGACGCCTGCTGTGGTTCGCGGTGACAACCCTCGTCGCGGGAGCGCTCGCCGTCCGTGCGTTCATGACCGGCTGATGAGGGGGCTCTGGGACCGCATCCCGGCGCTCGCCCGTGGACTCGGGATCGTCGCAGTAATCGCGCTCATCGTCGTCGTCCTGCAACTCGAGGCCGTCGTCGGCACCGTGGGCGGGCTGCTCCAGATCGCGTTCTTCCTTGCCGTCGCGTTCTTCCTGTTCCTGCTCTGGCGGGAGCGGCGCGGCGACCTCGAGGCGTGGTCCGACTGGAACCGCAAGCTCTTCTATGCGGCGGTGATCCTCGCCGTCGTC
Organism: uncultured Gaiellaceae bacterium; assembly: GCA_963723695.1. GTDB lineage: Bacteria > Actinomycetota > Thermoleophilia > Gaiellales > Gaiellaceae > GMQP-bins7. The sequence continues at coordinate 48,366 of CAVRRU010000013.1, forward strand.
GCGATCGGGCTTGCGATCGGCTACGGCCTGCCCGCGGGCCGTGATGCGTTCGCTCTTGTCGTCGTGCTCGGCGCCTGCGCGTACGTCATCGTGCGCGTCTGGCGCATCGAGCACCGCTACTAGGGCCGAAGCAAGCCCCGCCCCTACGGCAGCGCGAAGCCCGGGCCGGCGCGCACCGTCGGTGCCGCCGGGTTTACAGGGTGCAGGAGCCGGAGCGTATAGCGGTACCTTCCCGGCGGTAGCCTCCGCGACCCGAGCTGCGCCTGCACGAGCTCGCCGACCGGCGCCGAGCCCTTCGCAGCGAGCTTCGTGGCGTGCGTCACCGCGTTCTCGAGACGAACCCAGTAGCGGCAGTCGAGGTCGCAGCGGAAGCTCACGCGGAACACGCCGCGCTTCGCGGCCGAGCGCGTACCGAACCGGAGATACGACGTCCGTACCGGCAGCGCCAGACCCGGGCACTTCGTGATGGAACCTCCCGTGGTGCGGTCGAGCGCTTTCTTGACTCGTGCGCGGCTCGTCTTCGGTGTACCGTCGACATAGAGGACTCCGGACTGCCACGCTGCCCGCGCGCGCTCGTCACGTGAGAGGAAGAGCAGCGTTCCGACGACGTTCGGCTGACAGAACGAGAGTGCGAGCGCCTGCTGGTAGTAGCTCGCCTGGGTCTCCTCACTCACCGGTCGCGTCGTCGTCGGTTCCGTACCCGTGTAGAGGTCGGCCTTGCTCTCGGGAATCTGCGTCTCGGTGCCGTACTCACCGTAGAGGATCGGCAGCGTCGATCCCGGCTGCTCGGTGCCGTCGAATGCCTCTCCGAGAAGGCCGACGAGCTTGTCGTAGTCAGCCACCCCGATCGACGTGTTGAGCGGATGAGCGACGGTCGGAGCGACGCTCGAGTTGTCACCGTAGACGTGGATCGCCAGCGCGTCCATCACGGGTCTGGTGCGACCGCTCGTCCGATACGCGGCTCCGAGGCCCTGGATGAAGGTCGTCGGAGAGTGCGTGGGACGGAGCCCGTCGGGACGGTCCGTGCCCCGCGGGGAGACCGCTCCGCCGTAGACCGTGACGTCTTCCGAAACAGCCTTGAGCGCGTCGTATGTGCGTGCCAGCAGCGCAAGGTAGTCGGCGGGTGCGGCGCTCGACCCGTCGAGCCTGAACTGTGGGAGCCAAAAACGGTTGAGATTCGGTTCGTTGCCGATGATGACGTGCTCGATCGCGGGTGCCCCACGCACGATCGCCGCGGCGAAGGCGGCGAAGTCCGCGCGAGCTTCGTCCGTCAGCGGCGTGGTTCGCGACCCGGGGTGCATGACGGTCACATACAGCCGAACACCGTTTCGGGTGGCGGCTGCGCTGACGTACTCGAGCGTCCGCAACTCGTCGTCGCTCGGCTTCGTCAACCCCGGCGTCCAGAGACTCGTGATGCGCACCGCCCGGAACCCGGAGAGACGGAACGACGTCATGCGTGCCTCGGCTTCGAGGAGCGTCGACGCGCGCACGTCTTCCTCGACCGCGCCGACGATCAGGCCCGGCCCGGCAGTCGCGAGGCCTGGCGCTGCGAGCGCGACGAGCGTGCCGAGAGTGGTCAGGAGCGCTGTACGCATGGGGATACGCTAGCCCGAGAATGCGTGAAAACCTTGAAGGCAAGCTCAAGGCACTTCCACGCGGCCCGGGCGTCTATCTCTTTCGAGACGAGGGCGGCGAGGTCCTGTACGTGGGAAAGGCGAAGTCGCTGCGCTCGCGCGTGCGCAGCTACTTCCAGCGCGGCGACGCACGCATCGGCACCGCGCAGCTGACTGAGCGAATCTGCGACGTCGAGGTCATCGTCACGCGCACGGAAGCGGAGGCGCTGCACCTCGAGCAGAACCTCGTCAAGCGCCACCGCCCGCCGTTCAACATCCGCTTGCGCGACGACAAGTCCTTCCCGTACATCGCGGTGACGCTCACGGACGAGTATCCGCGCGTCATGTTCACGCGGGAGCGGCACCGGCGAGGCACGGTCTACTTCGGCCCGTACGCGAACGCGAAGAAGGTCCGCGAGACGCTCGACGTGCTGAACCGCGTGTTCCGCTTCCGGCCGTGCGAGGGACCGAAGCCGGGCCGGCACTCGGGGATCCCGTGCCTCGACTTCCACATCGACCGCTGCTTCGCGCCGTGCATCGGCGCGATCTCGCGCGAGGACTACTCCGGGGTGATCGACGGCGTCATCGGCTTTCTCTCCGGGGACACGCAGACCATCCAGCGCGAGCTGACCGAGCGGATGCGCGAGGCCGCGACCGAGGAGCGCTTCGAGGAGGCGGCGCGGTATCGCAACCGGCTGTTCTCGATCCGGCACCTCGCGGACCGGCAGGCGACCGAGAGGCGGGCGGTGGGCACCGTCGACGTCATCGGTCTCGCGGTCGACGGCGACTGTGCGGCCGTCCAGGTCTTTCCGCTGCGCGACGGCAAGATGATCGACCGCTACGGGTTCCATCTCGAGAACGTCGCGGGCGAGGACGCGCAGTCGATCCTCGAGGCGTTCGTGCTCGAGTACTACGGCGGCACGCCGAGCACGCCGCCGGAGGTGCTCGTCCCGGGCGAGATCGCCGACACGGAGGCGCTTTCGGAGTTCCTCAGCGAGCGCCGTGGCTCACGCGTCGTCGTGCGCACGCCGCAGCGCGGTGAGAAGCGGCGCCTCATCGAGCTCGCCGCGGAAAACGCGACCCTCGCGCTGGAAGCGGACGCGGCGGTTCGCGAGGCGGCGAAGTCGAAGCGCATCGCGGCGCTCGAGGAGCTTCGCGAGGTCCTGAACCTCGAGAGCCTGCCCGTACGCATCGAGTGCTTCGACGTGTCGAACATCCAGGGCGAGTCGATTGTCGCGTCGATGACGGTCTTCCTCGACGGGAAAGCGAAGAATGCGCATTACCGCACGTTTGCGATTCGCGGTCTCGACGGGCAGGACGACGTCGGGGCGATGCGCGAGGCCGTCTCCCGAAGGTTCGCGCGGATGCGCGAGGGCGAGCCCGACGAGAGCTTCTCGCGGATGCCGAACCTCGTCGTCGTGGACGGTGGCAAGGCGCAGCTCGCCGCGGCGCTCTCCGCGATGGAGGAGCTCGACCTTCCGCGCGTCGCGGTCATCGCACTCGCGAAGCGCGAGGAGGAGGTCTTCGTGCCCGGCTTTCCCGTGCCGATCGCGCTCGACCGGACGAGCCCTGCGCTCCAGCTGCTGCAGCAGATCCGGGACGAGGCGCACCGTGTGGCGTTGCGATTCCACCGGCGCAAGCGGGGGGCTCGCTCGATGGAGACGATCTTCGAGGGGCTTCCGGGTGTCGGCCCGGTGCGGCGACGCGCGATCCTCCGGCACTTCGGCTCGGCCGAACGCTTCCTCGAGGCGTCGCAGGAGGAGCTCGAGGGCGTGCCCGGGCTGCCGCAGAAGGTCGCACGCGATCTCTACGCGCAGCTTCACAAAGCAGGGCCGTCCTAGGCTCAACGTTGCGCAAGACCGGATCCGCTGACGCGCGGATCCCGGTCGCGCGAATCCCTGAAGCGCGACTGCTGCGCAGTCGCGAGTCGTTGCTACTCCTGAAGCTCGGGGGTCGCCTCCGCGGGTGGCGGCTGGAGCGCCTTCTTGTATCGAACGGTTCGAAGCGTCAATACGATCGCGGTGAAGCCGGCGACGACGTTCGTCAGCGTCAGCGTGAGCTTTGCGCCGACGCTGAACGCGAGGAGCACGGCCGCGGACGCGACGCCGCTCAGCGCGTAGAGAAGGAACGCCTGCTCGGTTCCGACACCGCCGGGCGTGATGGGGAGCAGCGTGGCGACGCTCGATGAGACCTGCACCAGGCCGGCGTTCTCGAGCGTCTGCGGGATGTGGAACGCCGCGAGCAGGAACCAGATTGTGAGGAGTCGCAGCGTCCAGTCGGCCGCCTGCCACGTCACGACGCGCCCGAGATAGCGAGTCGGGGGCGACATCACGCGGAATGCCTGGGCCACGCGCTGGCGAAAGTTCGCGACGTGGCCTCCGATCCAGAACGCCACGACTCCGATCGCCACGAGGAGTCCGGCGAGCACGAGGTCGAAGAGCAGCGGCCGCGAGAAGAGCCAGGCGAAGTCGAAGCTCTCGAAGCGCGACAGCACGTCGAGGCCCGGCAGTCCGCCGATCGCTATCGCCCAGGCCAGGAAGAGAGTCGCAGCAAACATGTCGAAGAAGCTCAGGACGAGCGTGCTCGAGACGACCGTCGTGTACGTGCTGCCGGGGATCGCGCGGTGCGCGAGCACGATGCGGACGGCGTCGCCCGCCCGAGCTGGAATGATCGCGTTGATCCCGACTCCCGCGAGATATGCGCCGTAGATCGAGATCCACGGCACGCGGCTCTCCGGGTACGCCGCGGCGAGGACGTTGCGCCAGGCCCGGCTCGTGCAGGCCATCTTCAGGAGGTGGCAGCAGATGGCGAGGAACAGCGGGAAGAACGCGACCGAGCCGAGCTGGTCGAGGAACGCATCGACGCCGTCTAGGACCCGAACAAGCACTCAACCGTCCTTCGCATGCATCGCGGCCGTGAAGCGGCCGCGCTTTAGGGATTTTGGCGCGACCGGAAAGCCGCGCTAGCGGGGTTTCCGGTCTTGCGCAAGCTAGTCGCCAGGCGCCAGGAACGGGTACCGGTAGTCGGTCGGCGGCACGAAGGTCTCCTTCACCGCTCTCGGCGAGACCCACCTGATGAGGTTCCACATCGAGCCGGCCTTGTCGTTCGTCCCGCTCGCACGCGAGCCGCCGAAGGGCTGCTGGCCCACGACCGCGCCTGTCGGCTTGTCGTTGACGTAGAAGTTCCCGGCCGAGTAGCGGAGCGCATCGTGAGCCTCCTCGATGGCCGAGCGCTCCGTGGCGAACACGGCGCCGGTCAGCGCGTACGGCGCGGTCTCGTCGACGAGGCGGAGCGTGTCGTCCCAACGCTTCTCGTCGTAGACATAGGTCGTGACGATCGGGCCGAAGAGCTCGTCGCGCAAGAGGCGGAAGCCCTTGTCCTCGGTCGTGATCACAGTCGGCTGCACGAAGTAGCCCTCGGAGTCGTCGGTCGAGCCGCCGGTGAGGATCTCGGCGCCCGACGACTTCGCCTCGGCGATCGCATCGGAGTGCGTCTTGAACGCACCGGCGTCGATGACGGCGCCCATGAAGTTCTCGAAGTCGGCCGGGTCTCCCATCCGGATCGAGCCGACGTCCTCGACGAGCTTCTCCTTCACCTCGGGCCAGATGTTCGACGGGACGTAGAGGCGCGACGCCGCCGAGCACTTCTGGCCCTGGTACTCGAAGGAGCCGCGGACGACCGCAGTTGCGACGGCCTCGGCCTCAGCCGACGGGTGCGCGAGGATGAAGTCCTTCCCGCCGGTCTCGCCGACGATCCGCGGATACCCGTGATAGGTGCCGGCCGCGACGTTCGCGCCGACCCTCTCCCACATGCCGTTGAAGACCTCGGTCGAGCCCGTGAAGTGGATGCCGGCGAGGTCAGGGCTTGCGAGCGCGGCAGTCCCGATCGTGGCGCCCGAGCCGTAGACGAGGTTGATCACGCCGTCGGGCAGGCCGGCCTCCTGGAGGAGGCGCATGAGGTAGTACGCGGAGAGCGCCGCGGTCGATGCGGGCTTCCAGACGATCGTGCAGCCCATGAGCGCGGGCGTCGACGAGAGGTTGCCGCCGATGCAGGTGAAGTTGAACGGGCTCACCGCGAGGACGAAGCCCTCGAGCGGCCGATACTCCATCCGGTTCCAGACACCGGTGGTGGAGTGAGGCTGCTCGGAGTAGACGCGAACGAGGAAGTCCACGTTGTAGCGCCAGAAGTCGATCATCTCGCAGACGGCGTCGATCTCAGCCTGGTGCGCTGTCTTCGACTGGTTCAGCATCGTCGCCGCGTTCAGCGTCGAGCGCCACGGGCCGGACAGGAGCTCCGCAGCTCGGAGGAAGACGGCGGAGCGCTCGTGCCACGGCATGCGCGACCACTCATGGTGAGCCGCCTTCGCCGCGTCGATCGCCTGCTGGACGTGCTCGGGTCCGCCCTTCGCGACATCGGCGAGGACATGGCTCTTCTTGTGCGGCATGACGGCGTCGAACGTCTCGTCGGTGTGGACGTCCTTGCCGCCGATGATCATCGGGATCGAGATCCGCTCGCTCTCCATGTGGCGGAGCCGCGCCTGGAGCGCCGCACGCTCGGGCGAGCCCGGCGAGTACGTGAGTACCGGCTCGTTTTCGTGCTCTGGCGGGGTGAAGAAGCCGTGTGCGCTCATCGCGGCGATTCTAGAGTGGTCGCAGTGGCGATCGTCGAAACGCGATACGCCGTTCCCGGCTGGGGTGTCGGCGAGCTATGGCGTGACGACGGTGTGGTCGTCGCTCACGATTTCCACTTCGCGCCTGGCGAGAGAGGCGAGGACGAAGACGGCGACGACCTCGTCGGGCGGTTTCGGGCCTTCCTCGCCGGCGAGGAAGTCGACTTCGACGATGTCGAGCTCGACGTCGGCTGGGCGACGCCGTTGCAACGCGCACTCGCGGACACGCTACGGGCTGTCCCGCGCGGCGAGGTCGTGTCGTACGGGGAGCTGGCGGCGCTCGCCGGGCGCCCCGGCGCGGCGCGGGCGGCGGGAGCGTTCTGCGCAGCGAACCGGTTCGCGTTTCTCGTCCCGTGTCATCGCGTGGTGGCCGCACACGGCATCGGCGGCTATGGAAGTGCCGGGGTCGAGGTCAAGCGACGGCTTCTCGCCCTGGAAGGGGTCTCGCTCTGATCACCTCGGAGGACGTCCGGGAGGAGCTCGCGACGATCGCACCGCAGCGGGAGTGCGACCGGCGGGCCGAGCTCTCGGCGCTCTTCCACTCGGCGGGGAGCCTCCATCTGCGAGGCGGCGGCGACTGGGCGCTTCATCTCGACCTCGGCAGTGGCGCCGCGGCGCGGCGGGCGTTTGCGCTTCTCCGCGAGAGCGGGCTCCGTTCCGAGATCCGCACCTATCGACGTCAGGCTTTCGACACCGCAACCCGGTTTCAGCTGCACGTCGAGGGGGATGCCGACGCGCTGCGGGTGCTCGCTGCCGCGGGCGTCGTCGATCGGCGGCACGCGCCGCTCGACCGGCCGCCGCGCCGAGTCGTCGCGCGCAGCTGCTGCCGAGCCGCCTACCTACGCGGCGCGTTCCTCGGTGCGGGGTCGCTCTCGTTGGGGCGCTCGCCGCACCTCGAGCTACGGACGACCTCGCGGGAGTCGGCGGCGCTCGTGGCCCGGCTCGCGCGCGCGGAGGGCGTGGAGCTCGCGACTGCCGACCGCGCAACGCATTCGCTTGCCTACGTCAAGAGCTGGGAGGCGATCGAGTCGCTGCTTGCGCTCATGGGCGCCGCCGAGACGGTGCTGGCGCTCGAGGAGCGTGCGGTCGTCGCAGAGACTCGTTCACGCGCGAACAGGCTCGCCAACGCCGACCACGCGAACCTCGTGCGCACGAGCCGCTCAGCGAAGCGACAGCTCGCTTCCGTCGAACGACTTCGCGCCGACGGTCGACTCGAGGAGCTTCCGGGCAGTCTCCGGGAAGCCGCGGAGCTGCGGCGCCGCCATCCCACGGAGTCGCTGCGCGAGCTGGCAGCACGCACTGATCCGCCCGCGACGAAGGCGGCTCTCCACCGGCGATTGCGCGCCCTCGTTGAGCTCGCTGAATAGACTCGGGACAGCGACCGTGGAGGACGGGATGGGTGTTCGCGTCGGCATCAACGGGTTCGGCCGCATCGGGCGGAACTTCTTCCGCGCGCAGCACGCACTGGGGTCCGAACTCGAGATCGTTGCGCTGAACGACCTCGGCGACGCGAAGACCATGGCTCACCTCTTGCGCTACGACTCGAACCTCGGGCCGTTCGAGGGCGAGGTGGAGCTCGCCGACGGTGTTCTCAGAGCAGCCGGGGAGGAAGTCCGCATGCTCTCCGAGCGCGATCCGGCGGCACTGCCGTGGGGCGACCTCGGAGTCGACGTCGTCCTCGAGTCCACCGGCTTCTTCACGGACCGCGAGGGCGCCCAGAAACATCTCGACGCCGGCGCCAAGAAAGTCGTGATCTCGGCTCCCGCGACGGAGCCCGACCTCACGATCGTGCTCGGAGTCAACGACGATCAGTACGACGCCGGCTCGCACCACATCGTCTCGAACGCGTCCTGTACGACGAACTGCGTCGCGCCGCTCGCGAAGGTGCTACACGAGCTCGGTGAGATCGAAGCGGGGTTCATGACGACGATTCACGCGTACACGAACGATCAGGTCATCCTCGACTACCCGCACAAGGACCTACGCCGCGCCCGCGCTGCAGCGATCAATCTCATCCCGACGTCGACGGGAGCGGCGAAGGCGATCGGCGTCGTGATGCCCGAGCTCAAGGGGAAGGTGGACGGGATCTCCGTCCGCGCACCGGTCGCCACGGGCTCGCTCACCGACCTCGTCGTGTCGCTCGGCCGCGAGACGTCCAAGGAGGAGGTGAACGAGGCGTTCCGGGCAGCCGCAAACGGTTCGCTCGGAGGACTTCTCCAGTACTCCGAGGATCCGATCGTCTCGACCGACATCAACGGGAGTGCCTACTCGTGCATCTTCGACAGCGAGCTGACGATGGCGCACGGCCGCACGGTCAAGGTGTTCGGGTGGTACGACAACGAGTGGGGCTACTCGTGCCGGCTCGTCGACCTGATCGGCAAGCTGCTCCCGTAACGCATGCATCGGCCGCGCTCGGTTCGTGAGGCGGATGTCGCCGACAAGCGCATCCTCGTGCGCGCCGATCTGAACGTCCCACTCGAGGACGGGCGGGTGGCCGACGACACGCGGATTCGCGCTTCACTCCCGACGCTGAGCCTGTTGCTAGGGGGCGACGCTGCGCACGTGGCCGTGTGCTCGCACCTCGGTCGGCCGAACGAGCACGATCCTGCCTTCGCGATGGAACCGGTGGCAGCACTACTTCGTGAGCTCCTGCCGGACGATCGCATCGAGGTGCTCGAAAACACGCGCTTCGATCCCGGCGAGACCAAGAACGACCCGGGGACCGCGCGACGGCTTGCCGACGGCAACGACCTGTACGTGAACGACGCGTTCGGCTCCGCGCATCGCGCCCATGCCTCGACTGTCGGCGTCGCCGAGATCCTGCCCGCGTACGCCGGCCTTCTCCTCGAGCAGGAGCTCGAGATGCTCGGACGGTTGCTCGGCGAGGTCGAGCGACCATTCGTCCTCGTCGCAGGCGGTGCGAAGGTCGACGACAAGCTCGGGGTGCTGGTGAACCTCGGAAGCCGCGCCGACGTCGTCCTCGTCGGCGGCAAGATGGCCGAGCAGCTGCGCGACGAGAACCCACTCCCGTACGACGCCGAACTGCCGGTGGACGTCGTCGCGGCGGCCGCGTTCGACGCGGAAGCGGAGAGCCAGGTCGTGCCGTTCGACGAGCTGCCTGACGGTTGGCTCGGGCTCGACGTGGGGCCGGCGACGCGGGAACGCTTCGCCGAGCGCATCCGTGCCGCCCGCACCGTGTTCTGGAACGGCCCGATGGGCGTCTTCGAATGGCCGAGGTTCGCGGACGGGACGAAGACAGTTGCGCAGGCGGTGGCCGAAGCCGACGCCTTCAGCGTCGTCGGCGGCGGCGACTCGGTGCGGGCGATCTCCGAGCTCGGTCTCGCGGACAGCGTCTCCTGGGTGTCGACCGGCGGGGGCGCCTCGCTCGAGCTGCTCGAAGGCAAGGAGCTTCCAGGCGTGGTCGCGATCCCGGAGGATGTGGCTTAGTGGTGGCTCCGGGAAATACGCTCGCGCTTCGCGCGGCTGCAAACGCTTCGCATGCCGTCGTCCTCAGTCGACCACATACCTATTGGTATGCGACCTCCCTGCGTCCTAGGCCTGCTCGGTTTTCGCCGGCGAATCACAACCGTACTTCCCGGAGACACCACTGATGCTCATCGCCGGCAACTGGAAGATGTTCAAGGGCGCCCATCAGGCGCGCGAGTTCGCTGCCCAGATCCGGAATCTGCCCGAGCGCGCGCCCGGCGTCGACGTCGTGGTGTGCCCGCCGTACGTCTCGCTCGAGGCGACGCTTCGGGGGCTCGGCACGGACAGCGCCGTACAGGTGTACGCCCAGAACGTCCATTGGGAGCTCGAAGGAGCGTTCACCGGCGAGGTGTCGCCGCCGATGCTCCTCGAACTCGGCGTGAAGGGCGCGATCGTCGGGCACTCCGAGCGGCGCCAGCTCTTCTGCGAGACGGACGACACCGTGCGTCGGCGTGCGGAGGCGGCGCTCGAGGCCGGGCTCCACGTCATCGCATGCGTGGGAGAGACAGAGGCCGAGCGTGAAGCTGGTGACACGGAAGCCGTGCTCACGCGGCAGGTCTCGGTGATCCCGCAGCACGAAAGGATCGTGATCGCCTACGAGCCGGTCTGGGCGATCGGCACCGGAAAGACTGCGACACCCGAGATCGCCCAGGAAGCCCACGCGCTCGTAAAGTCGCTGCATCCATCGCTCGTGCTGTATGGCGGCTCGGTCAAGCCTGACAACGCCGCGGCATTGCTTCAGCTGCCTGACGTCGACGGAGCACTCGTCGGTGGCGCGTCGCTCGACCTCCCGTCGTTCGAGGCGATCTGCCGCGCGGTCGCTGAGTGAGCCGAGCTCCCGTCGTACTCGTCATCCTCGACGGCTGGGGCATTGCTCCGCCCGGCCCTGGGAATGCGGTCGAGCTCGCCGACACGCCCGTGTTCGACGCGCTTTGGGCCGGCTACCCGCACGCGACGCTCGCCGCCTCGGGAGAGGCTGTCGGTCTCCCGCCGGGCCAGATGGGCAACTCCGAGGTAGGCCACCTCACGATCGGCTCCGGCCGCATTCTCTTCCAGGACCTCGTGCGGGTGAACCACGCCGTCGCTGACGGCTCACTCGCCTGGAACGAGGCCCTCGTCTCGGCTTTCGGCCGGGCGCGAGAGCGCGGCGGCGATGTTCACCTTCTGGGACTCGTCTCGCACGGAGGCGTCCATTCCCATATCGACCACCTGCGCGCGCTGCTCGCGCTCGCCGAGAAGGAAGGGCTGGGCGAGCGCACATGGGTGCATGCGTTCACGGACGGTCGCGACGTGTCGCCGCATGCTGCCGCCAACGATCTCGCCGAGCTGCCGGCCGAGCGCATCGCGACCGTCTGCGGCCGCTACTACGCAATGGACAGGGACGGGAGGTGGGAGCGGACTGCGCGTGCCGCCGATGCGATCCTCGAGGGCAAGGGAGCACACGCCGACGATCCCGTCGCCGCTGTCTGGGCGAGCTACCGGCAGGACGTGACGGACGAGTTCATCGAGCCTGTTGTGGTCGAGGGGCGTCCCCGAGTCACGATTGACGACGTGGCGGTCTTCTTCAACTTCCGCCCAGACCGAGCGAGGCAGCTCGCTCAGAGGCTCCTCGACTCTGAGATCGACCTCACGACGATGACTCGCTACAGCGAGGACTTCCCCTGTCCCGTCGTCTTCGACGAGCAGAAGGTTCGAAACACGCTCGCCGAGGGCCTCGCATCGCGCGGTCTGAGACAGCTCCATGCGGCCGAGACGGAGAAGTACGCGCACGTCACGTACTTCTTCAACGGTGGTGAGGAGCAGGAGTTGAAGGGGGAGACGCGGATCCTCGTCCCGTCGCCTCGCGACGTGCCGAGCTACGACCTGAAGCCCGAGATGTCGGCGGCGGACGTAGCGGACCGGCTCTGCGACGAGATCGGCGGCGGGTATTCCTTTGCGGTCGTGAACTTTGCGAACCCGGACATGGTCGGTCACACGGGTTCGATCCCAGCCGTCGTTGCAGCGGTCGAGGCGACCGACCGGGCGCTCGGGCGCGTTGTCGAGTGCGTCCATACCGCCGGCGGGGTGTGTTTGGTGACCGCGGACCATGGGAACGCCGAGGTCATGCTCGACGCCGACGGTGTCAGCCCGCACACGGCACACACGACGAATCCGGTCCCGCTCGTCATCACCGACGAGCACGTCCAGCTCGCCGCCGAGGGTGAGCTGTCCGACCTCGCGCCCACGATCCTCACGCTGCTCGGGCTTCAGGTGCCGGGTGACATGACAGGGATTCCGCTTACAACAGGGGCGTAACCAACCCCACGCAGGGCCTTTACAAGTCAGCCTTTATACTCGCCGCGCACATGTCGCTTCCGCAGCCAGACCTCGGCGTCTTGCGCAAGGCCCAGCGGGGCGACGAGCGTGCGTTCTCGATCATCGTGCGGACGTACGAGCAGCCGGTCTACAACTACGTGCTGCGGCTGACGGGCGATCGGAGCCTCTCCGAGGATCTGACGCAGGAGGTCTTCCTACGCGTATTCCAGGGGCTCCCGAGCTTCTCGCTGCGTTCGCGCTTCACGACGTGGCTCTTCCAGGTCACGAAGAACCGCGTCCTCGACGAGTTGCGCGCGATCGAGCGGCGCCCGCGCTCGGTCGTGAACATCGAGGACGCGCCACCGCTCGAGGTCGTGGACGCACCGGCCGAGCGCGCCGAAACGATCGACGCGGTCTGGCGGGCGGTCGAGGCGCTGAACCCCGACCTGAAGATGGCGTTGCTTCTGCGCGACGTCGTCGGGCTCTCGTACACGGAGATCGCCGAGACGCTCGAGATCACGCTCGCCACGGTGAAGTGGCGGATCTACAAGGCTCGCGAGGAAGTGCAGCTCGCGCTCCATCGCGACGGCGTCGTGATCCCGATCACGGCCGCACCCTCCGCCAGAAGCCAGAGCCGGTAACTGCCTAGCCGCCTACGATGGCGGCCATGGAAGTTCGCCTGTCGGATCCGGTCACGCGCCTCGCGGCGTCGCTCACGGACGTCGCCGGTGTACCCGTGGAGCTCGAACGGCCGGGTGAGTCGGAGCACGGCGACTACGCCACGAACGTCGCGCTGAAGCTCGCCGGGCTGCAGAAGCGCCCTCCCAGGGAGATCGCCGACGAGATCGCCGCGAAGGCGGTGGCGGATGGAATCGCTGAGCGGGCCGAGTCGGCAGGGCCGGGATTCGTCAACCTCTGGCTCGCCGACGCCTGGCTCGTGGAAGGAGTTCGGGCGATCGTCGGCGCGGGGGAGGTGTTCGGCGCCGGCTCGGCCGAGACACCTGAGCGCATCCAGGTGGAGATGGTCTCTGCAAACCCGACCGGGCCGATCACCGTCGCTCATGCCCGGAACGCCGCGTACGGCGACTCCGTTGCGCGGCTGCTCGAGCTCGCTGGCAACGATGTCGAGCGCGAGTACTACTACAACGACGCCGGCGCGCAGATGGAGCGGTTCTACGCCTCGGTCGACGCGCTGCGCCGCGGCGAGGAGCCGCCCGAGGACGGCTACCGCGGTGCGTACATGGAGGAGCTCGCGGCGCTGCCGGGAGATCCGGTGCCACCGATGCTCGCGAAGATGGAAGCGTCGCTCGAGCGCTTCCGCATCAGCTTCGACTCGTGGACGCGCGAGACCGAGGTCGAGGCAGAGATCCCCGAGGCGATCGCCCTGCTCGATACCTACGAGGAGGACGGTGCGGTCTGGGCGCGGACGACGAGCCACGGCGACGACAAGGACCGGGTGCTCGTCCGCTCGGACGGCGCGCCAACCTACTACGCGAAGGACGCCGCCTACAGCCGCCGCAAGTTCGCTCGAGGGCACGATCGGCTGATCTACGTGCTGGGGGCGGACCACCACGGCTATGTCGCGCGTCTGCAGGCACTTGCGGAGATGCTCGGGCACGATCGGAGCTCGGTCGAGGTGCTCATCTACCAGCTCGTCCAGGTCGTCGAGGGCGGCCAGGCGAAGAAGATGTCCAAGCGACGCGGCGACGTCGTGTTCCTCGACGACCTTCTCGATGCAATCGGTGTCGACGCGGCGCGCTGGTACCTCGTCTCGCGCGGGCACGACCAGACGATCGAGCTGGACGTCAACCTCGCGAAGGAGCGGTCCAACAAGAACCCGGTCTACTACGTGCAATACGCGCACGCGCGGATCGCCGGAATCCTGCGCAACGCCCAGGTGTCAGAAACGGTGTCCGGCACGCTTTCCGCAGCGCTTGCCGTCGAGGAGCGCGAGCTCGTGAAGCGCGTGCTCGAGTTCCCCGCGGTCGTCGCCCTGGCGACCGAGCGGCGCGCGCCACACGCAATCCCGACGTATGCGATCCGCGTCGCGGACGACTTCCACCGCTTCTATCACGAGCACCGCGTGCTCGAGTCGGAGCAGGAGGCCTTCCGTCTCGACCTCGTGCGCGCGGTGCAGGTCGTCATCGCGAGGTGCCTCGATCTCATCGGAGTCGAGGCGCCGGAAGCGATGTAGGATCGCAGGACGTGAGCGAGGTCCCGGACAGGAACCTGGCGCTCGAGCTCGTTCGCGTCACGGAATCGGCAGCCACGTTCGCGTCGCGTTGGATCGGGCGTGGGGACAAGGTCGCGGCCGATCAGGCCGCGGTCGACGCCATGCGCCTCATGCTCGACACGGTTGCGATGCGCGGCGTCGTCGTCATCGGCGAGGGCGAGAAGGACGAGGCGCCGATGCTCTTCAACGGCGAGGAGGTCGGGGACGGCTCGGGGGCCGAGGTCGACGTGGCCGTCGACCCGCTCGAAGGCACCCGTTTGACCGCGCTCGGCATGCCGAACGCAATCGCCGTCATCGCGGTCTCCGAGCGCGGGACGATGTTCTTCCCCGGCGCGGCCCTGTACATGGACAAGATCGCCGTCGGTCCCGATGCGGCCGACGCCATCGACATCGACGCGACGCCGACGGAGAACCTCGAGCGCGTCGCCGAGGCGAAGCGGTGCGGCGTTAACGACCTCACCGTCGTCGTTCTCGAGCGCGACCGCCACGACGACCTCATCGCGGAGCTCCGCGAGGCGGGCGCGCGCGTGAACCTCATCCGCGACGGCGACGTTGCGCCCGCGATCGCCGCTGCCCAGCCGGGGACGGGCATCGACCTGCTGATGGGAATCGGCGGCACGCCCGAGGGCGTAATCTCAGCCGCCGCGATCAAATGCCTCGGCGGTGCGATGCAGGGGAAGCTCTGGCCGCGGAACGACGAAGAGCGGCGAGCCCTGCTCGATGCGGGATTCGACATCGAAGCAGTCTTGACCGCGGACGACCTCGTTCAAGGGGAGGACGTGTTCGTCGCGGCAACGGGCGTGACGAGCGGAGCGCTGCTCCGCGGCGTCCGCGTCGTCGGCGATCGCGTCGAGACGGAGTCGATCGTGATGCGCTCGCGGTCCGGCACCTTCCGCCGTATCGTCGCCTCGCATCCACTGACGAAGATCCAGAGCCTGATGAAAGGAGCGCGTTGATGGCGCAGGGAATGCACGAGACCGCCCGGGCGATCGTCGCCGACCACAAGGGCATCCTCGCCGCCGACGAGTCGACGGGCACGATCAAGAAGCGCTTCGACTCGATCGGCGTCGAGTCGACCGAGGAGAACCGGCGCTTCTACCGCCAGCTGCTCTTCACCACGCCGGGCATGGAGGAGTACACCGGCGGCGTGATCCTCTACGACGAGACGATCCGGCAGGCGGCCGATGACGGCACGCCGTTCCCCGAGGTGCTCTCGTCGAAAGGCGTGATCCCGGGCATCAAGGTCGACACGGGCGCGCACGACCTGGCGGGGCATCCGGGCGAGAAGGTGACGGAGGGCCTGGATGGGCTCCGCACGCGGCTCGAGGAGTACCGCTCGCTCGGCGGGCGCTTCGCGAAGTGGCGCGCCGTGATCACGATCGGCGACGGCATTCCGACGGACACGTGCATCGCCGCGAACGCTCATGCGCTCGCGCGGTATGCGTCGCTCTGCCAGGAGGCCGGGATCGTCCCGATCGTCGAGCCTGAGGTGCTCATGGACGCCGACAACTCGCTCGAGACGTGCTGGGAGGTGACGACCCGCACGCTTCACGAGACGTTCTCCTCGTTGTACGACTTCGGGATCGATCTCCAGGGCACGCTGCTGAAGCCGAACATGGTCATCGCCGGCAAGGGCTCTTCCGAGCAGGCGTCCCCAGAGCGCATCGCGGAGGCGACGATCGACTGCTTCAAGGCCACTGTTCCGGCGGCCGTGCCAGGGATCGTCTTCCTGTCGGGCGGCCAGTCCGAGGTACAGGCGACGGAGAACCTGAACGCGATCAACCAGCTGGGCGGGCCGTGGCCGCTCTCGTTCTCGTACGGGCGCGCGCTCCAGCAGTCCGCGCTGCAGGCGTGGGGCGGCGACGCCGCGAACGCGGAAGCTGCCCAGGCTGTCTTCGTGCACCGCGCGCGGATGAACGCGCTCGCGGCTGCTGGTGAGTGGAGCGCCGAGCTGGAGCAGCCAGTCGCCGCCTAGGGCGAGGCTTGCCTCGCCTGTATGCCAGATAACACAGTCGAGCCCGATACGCTCGAGGAGCATCTCCTCGAGGCTCTGAGAGCGCTCGAGCCGAGCGCAGCGTTGCGCTCTGCGCCACCGGTGGTCGAGGACATCTGGCGCGCTCAGGTCGACAGCCGGCAGGCCGACTACGCGGCCCGCTGGCTTCAGCAGCACGGCCGGAGCTTCTACACCATCGGCTCGGCCGGCCACGAGTCGAACGCCGCGGTCGCGCTCGCGCTGCGACTCGACGACCCCGCGCTCCTGCACTACAGGTCGGGCGCTTTCTACCTGGCGCGTGCGGCGCAGGCCGACATAGACGGCATGCGGGACGTCATGCTCGGCGTCGTCGCTGCGGCTATCGAGCCGATAGCGGGTGGCCGCCACAAGGTCTTCGGCCGGAAGGAGCTCGCGATCATCCCGATGACCTCCACGATCGCGTCGCACCTTCCGCGCGCGGTGGGCATGGCCCTGGCGATCGACCGCGCCCCGCGCCTCGGCGTGACCTGCCCGTGGAAGGTGGACTCGATCGTCCTCTGCTCGTTCGGCGACGCATCTCTCAACCACGCGACCGCGCAGGCGGCACTCAACACGACAGCGCAATGCACTTTCCAGGGGCTCCCACTGCCGCTGCTGTACGTGTGCGAGGACAACGGGCTCGGGATCAGCGTTCCGACGCCGCCCGGCTGGGTCGAGTCCGCGCTCACCGCACGGCCGGAGGTCCGGTACGAGGTCGCGTACGGGCACGACCCGGCCGAGGTGCTCGGGGTTGCGTCGGAGCTGGCAGCCTGGGTGCGGGCGCGCCGCCGCCCGGCCGTCCTGCACCTCCGCTGTGTGCGATACCTGAGCCACGCGGGCGCCGACGCCGAGCTGGCGTACCGCTCGCCGCAGGCGATCCGCGCCGACTACGAGCGCGACCCGATCCTCGGGACGGCGCGTTGGCTCGTGTCGGCGGGGCGCGCGAGCGGTGAGGAGCTCGCCAGCGACTACCTCGCCGCGCGCGATGAAGCGCGGTCGCTCGCCCTCGAGGTCGCCGAGCTGCCGCAGATGACATCGGTGGAGCAGGTCATGGCTCCACTCGCGTCACGCTCGGCCGGCGACGTCGCCGATAACGCGAGCAAGGTTCCGCTCGAGCGCGTCGAGCCACTGACGCTCGCGCAGGCGATCAACGCGGGGCTCGCCGCCGTGCTCGAGCGTCATCCGAATGCGCTCCTGTTCGGCGAGGACATCGCTGTGAAGGGAGGCGTCTACGGCGTGACCCGGGGGCTGCACGCGCGCTTCGGAGCGGGCCGCGTCTTCGACACGCTGCTCGACGAGACGTCGATTCTCGGGCTCGCCCTCGGCGCGGCGGTGAGCGGCTTCCTGCCCATCCCCGAGATCCAGTACCTCGCGTACCTGCACAACGCCGAGGATCAGCTGCGTGGCGAGGCTGCAACGCTGCAGTTCTTCTCGCAGCGCGCGTACCGGAACGGGATGGTGATAAGGATCGCCGGCTACGGGTACCAGCGCGGCTTCGGCGGGCACTTCCACAACGACAACGCGGTCGGGGTGCTCCGCGACATCCCCGGGCTCGTCGTCGCCTCGCCCTCACGACCCGACGACGCGGCCACCATGCTCGTGACGTGCGCCGAGTCGGCACTCGTCGATGGCAGTGTTTGCGTCTTCCTCGAGCCGATCGCGCTGTATCACGCGCGCGACCTGCACGAGGAGGGCGACGACGCGTGGGTGTCGCCGCTCAGCGCCGAGCACGTGCCAGTAGGCACCGCACGAACTCATCTCGACGGCGACGACCTCACGATCGTCACCTGGGCGAACGGGCTCCACCTTTCTCTGCGCGTCGCGCGAAGGCTCGCCGTGCAGGGCATCGGCGCGCGCGTTCTCGACCTCCGCTGGCTCGCGCCGCTTCCGGTCGAGGACATCCTGCGCGAGGCGAACGCGACGGGCCGGGTGCTCGTCGTCGACGAGACGCGGCGTACGGGCGGTGTGTCCGAGGGTGTCATGGCCGAGCTCGTCGACGCGGGCTTCGAGGGCCGCGTCGCTCGGGTCACCAGCAAGGACTCGTTCGTCCCGCTCGGCGACGCAGCGCGGCTCGTCCTCGTCTCGGAAGACGAGATCGAGTCTGCTGTGGTCGCCCTCCTCGAGGCCTAGTAGGCCGCGCTGTACCGCGACTTGGCCGAGCGCGCGCTGTACGTCGCGATGTCGAGCGCTGACGCCGAGCGCGACGAGCAGCCAGCCCGCGCCGCTGACCCCGTGGAGAGGTCCCCACGCGATGACGTACATGAGCGTCGTCCAGGGCAGGAGGAGGAGGCCGAGGAGCGGCCAGATCCACGTGCTGAAGGCGGCGTCGACCTTGTCACCGAAGATCCACCAGGCAAGGAGGGCGATTCGGGGGCCGAGGACTCCGGCGGTCAGCGCGAGGCAACACATGAGTGCAGAACCCTCTCCTAGTCGGCCGCGCTCGTCAAGTGGTCTCGGCTTCGTCGTCCTCGCGGTGTCGGCGGCGCTTGAGGCTTTCCCTCTGTCCCTCCTTCATCTCTGCCGCCTTCACCTTCGCGTCGGAGTACGAGGAGCGCACGAGCGTCGAGCCGCCCCTCCACCCGAAGACCATGCAAACGAGGATGATTGCAAAGCCGATGTTGAATGCTGTCGTGATGAGCTGCTGGCCCACGGAGTATGCGGTCGCGGTCGATGAGTCGGTGTAGCTCTCGAGCGCGAACGTGTTGAACGCCTGGTTCACGCCCACGCCGCCGGGCGTGAAGGAGATGAGATTCGCGAGCTGGTTCGAGCCGAGCACGCTCATGATCGAGCCGAACGTGACCGGGATCCCGTAGGCGGCAAGGAAGATCGCGATCACGCAGACCTTCGCCGCATACCCGCCGGCCTGAGGCAGCAGCACCCATTTCAGGTACGCGCCCATGTCGCCGAGGATGGCGGCGCCCGCCTTCGCTCTCACCCACATCTTCTTCACCCAGTTCCAGAAGATCCGCAGCAGCAGGACGAGGAGGAAGATGGCGCCTCCGATGATCGACAGCGTCAGCACGGGGTGGTTCGTGATCGCGTCGCGCTCGTCCCCGAACTGGAAGTCGAACGAGCCCTCGATCGCCAGGAAGAGATAGACGTAGATGAGCGTTCCGACGACGAGATAGAAGATCTTCTGGACCGCGTAGCCGGCCAGGATTCCGGGGAAGGTCGAGCCGCTGACCACGGCGACGAACATGAGGAGGGTCACGAAGGTTCCCAGGTTCGCCGGAACGACGTTGTTGAGGGCTACGCCCGTCGCGTAGCAGGCGAGCACCGTCATGTAGTTCACCCCGCCCGGGTAGGCGTAGCGCAGGATCCCGTACCAGCCGAGGGCCGTGAGGACGGTCTGGGCGCCCTGGAAGATGCAGCCGGCGATGACGTACCAGGCCGAGATGTCGGTGACGGTGTCCCACAACTGCTCGAACCAGCCCCAGACGTCGATCCCAGCGAGGCGGAGAGCGCCGAGGATGACGAGGGTGCCGATGATCCACGCCGCGATCCGGAGGATCTTCTTACGTCCGGGATCCGCCTCGGCCGGCGGCTCGGCGACTGCCACGTCGGACATCGGGCGAGCCTAACGCACGCCCTGGATACACACCGGGGCCTGGCTCGAGCCAGGCCCCGGTCTGACACTCACAGCTAGGCCGATGCCAGGGCCTTCTGCTTGATCGCGTCGAACTCCGCCTGCGTGATCGCGCCCGAGTCGAGCAGGCCCTTCGCCTTCTCGATCTCTGCCGCCGCGCCGCCGCTTCCGGCGACGGACTTCACGTAGGAGTCCATCTGTTCCTGTTGCGCCTGCATCTTCTGGATGTTGCGGTCGGCCATCCCGTCGTGGTTCGCGATCAGGTAGACGAGGACGCCGAGATACGGCAGGAGGATCACGAAGATGATCCACGCCGCTTTCCCGAACCCGGAGACGTCCTTCCGCCGGAAGATGTCGGCGAACACCGTGATCAGGATCCAGATCCAGATGATGAACAGGAAGAAGATGAACATCGTCCAGAGGACGTCGAGGAACGGATAGTCGGCAGCGAGCACTGAACCTCCTTTTTCTCCCGGCGATTACCGGATGGTCAGATTCCGAGGATCTGCTTCTTCTTCGCCTCGAACTCCTCCTCGGTGAGGATCCCCTGGGCTTTCAGCTGCGCGAGCTGCTCGAGCTCCGCAGCGTAGTCGGGCTGAGCGGGCGCGGCGGGGGCGGCCTGGGCCGCAGCCGCCTGCTGGGCGGCCATCTGCTGGTCGTACTGCTCCTGGTCCTGCGCGGCGTACTTCTGGTCCTGCCGGTGCCGGACGGCTCCGGCTGTTCCCGCTACCACCGCGGTTGTCGCGGCCGCGCGAACCAGACCTCCTCTGCGACGGAACATGTCAATCCTCCCGTGTTGTGTTGGCGGCGGACAAGAGGGCCTCGCGCGCTTCCATCACTACATCGTGTGGGATGCGACCGATGGCAACGAGCTCTCCGCCTGCGCCTCGGAGGGCGCCCGCGAGCTCGCCCGCCCAGATGTCCTCCCAGAGGAGCATCGCTGCCGACGAGCCCGGCGCGAGGTCGGCAGCAGCGTCCATCAGGTCCTCCTCGCCGAGAAGCCCGGTCGCTTCGAGGCCGAGCGCATCGAGGCCGCGCCGGACTTCCTCGTCGATGTCGCTGAGCTCGAATGCTGCGACGGAACCGTCCGCGTCCTTGCTCACGAACGCCAGGTCGATGATCCGGATCGTGTTCGACTCGACGAGCTTCGCAAGAGCAGGCGCGATCTCGCCTGTGAACCGGTTGCCGGGGAACGACACGATCATGTACTCGACAGGGCCGATCTCTTCCATTCCTAGCCTCCCGTTTCGGCTTCGCACGTACGTGGCGCCGGTAACCCTATGCGCAAAGCGGCTCTTCCGTCCATGTGATGGAATCGCCGAATGAGCGCGTTGGACGTTCCGGCGGGCGTCGACGAGGGTAGGCCAGAGCGGGCACGGGTCGTCCTGGCGTCGCTGATCGCGGTCGCGACGGTCGCGAACCTCAATCTGTCGGTGGCGAACGTCGCAATCCCCGAGATCGGGGACGACTTCGACTCGTCGCAGACGATGCTCAACCTCATCGCGGTCGGGTACTCGTTCGGGCTCGCAGCGTCGGTCCTCTGGTTCGGAGCGCTCGGCGATCGCTACGGCCGCAAGCTGCTCATCGTCGTCGGGATGACACTCTCGATCCCGGCCTCGCTCCTGGCCGGTTTCGCGTGGAGCGACGACGTCCTCTTCGGGGCCCGCGTCGCCGGAGGGCTCTGCGCAGGCATGGCCTACCCGACGACGCTGGCGCTGATCGCCGCGCTCTGGTCGGGGCGCGCCCGGACCAAGTCGATCGCTCTCTGGTCTGCGATCGGTGGCGGCTTCGCTGCGCTCGGGCCGCTCGTGAGCGGGATTCTCCTCGAGTACTTCGACTGGGGATCCGTCTTCCTCGTCACCATTCCGCTCGCCCTCGGGGCCCTCGCGATGGCCGCGTACTTCGTGCCCAGCCATGTCAACGAGACGACCGAGTCCGTCGACAACGTCGGAGGGATCGTCTCCGTCGTGCTCGTGGGTGCGCTGATCCTTTCGATCAACTTCTGGCCCGTGAACGACATGGAGACGACCGCGCTCGTCCTGTTCGCGATCGCGCTCGTGGCGATACTCGCTTTCCTCTTTCGGGAGCGGCGCGCGAGCAATCCGCTCTACGACCTCCAGGTCGCTGCCAGGCCGACGTTCTGGGTCGCCGCGTGCGCCGGGATCGTCGTGTTCGGAACCCTGATGGGGACCGCGTACGTGAGCCAGCAGTACGTGCAGAACGTCCTCGGGTACTCGACAGTGGAGGCAGGCGCCGCGATCCTGCCTGCGGCCCTGGCGATGGTCCTGGTCGCTCCACGCTCGGCCAAGCTCGTGGCCGCGCACGGGTCACGGCTCACTCTGCTCTCGGGCTACGTGTTCCTCGTACTCGCGTTCGTCGGGATGTTGCTCCTCTGGAACGAGGACACCCCGTACTGGCAGATCGCGATCCCGTACGTCTTCATCGGGATCGGCGTCGGCCTCGCGGGAACGCCCGCCTCGAACTCTCTCACCGGGTCGGTACCCGTGAGGCGAGTCGGCATGGCCTCCGGCACTGCCGATCTCCAGCGCGACCTCGGCGGTGCCCTCATGACGTCGATCCTCGGGGCGGTTCTCGCGAACCACTACGCCTCGGCGATGGCGGACCAGTCGGTGTCGAGTCAGGTCACGAGCGCGACAGAGGCGCAGCTCCAGCTCTCGTTCGCGAGTGCCGAGAACATCGCGGCCACGCATCCACAGGACGCCGACGCGATCATCGCGGCTGCGAAGTCGTCGTTCCTCGACGGCGACCAGTGGGCGTACGGCGCGGGCCTCGTTTCCGTGCTCGTCGGAGCGGCGCTCGTCTTCTTCGTGTTCCCAAAACGCGAGCGGGAGGACGCGCTCCGCGCCTCGTACCACGCCGCGGACACTCGCTCCCACGACGACGCAAGTCCCGCGCCATCTCCGTCATCCTGAGATCGCGGCGGCCGGGAGTGCCGTCGACCCGTTCGAGCCCGGTCGTGAGTCGAGCTCTCCCGCGGCTCGCCTCGTGACGATTCCACTCACCACGACGCTGACAAGCACGACGACGAGGGTCGCGCTGAGGAGCTCCTCGTCGAAGATGCCGACCTCCGTGCCGATGGTGACCGCCGCGAGTGTCGCCGCGGCCTGGGCGACGGTGAGGCCGAACACCAGCCGCACCTCGGCGACGTCGAATCCGGACCGTCGCCCACTCACATACGCTGCGGCCGCCTTGCCGACGAGCACGACTGCGAGTGAGCCCCCGGCGAGCACGAGTACGTCGAGCTCTACGAACTGAGCCGGGTCGAGCAGCATCCCGGTCGAGAGCAGAAAGAAAGGGATGAGGAGCACCGCGCCGACGAATTCGACGCTCTCCATGAGCTCACCACCGGAAGGCACCAGGCGGTTGAGCGCGAGCCCTGCGAAGAACGCACCGATGATCCCTTCGAGGCCCATGCGGTCGGCGACGAGAGCCGCCGACGTCAGCGCCGCGAGCAAGAAGAGGAAGCGTGCGGTCTGGCCATCGCCGAGGCGCGTGAACGACCACCGCGCGAGCCAGGGCAGCAATACGGCGCAGAACGCGGCGAGCACCACGAGCCCCAGGACGAGGCGGACGACGATCACCCCTGGGCGGTCGTCGCTTTCGACCGAGCCGACGACGACCGCCAGGACGAAGAGCGCCAGCGTGTCGGTGATCACGGTGCCGCCGGCGGCCATTCCGACGGCGCGATGTCTCGTGAGCTTGCGTTCCTGGACGATCGGGTACGCGACGAGCGTGTGCGACGCCCAGAGCGACCCGTAGAGCAACGCGGTCGCGAGGCCGTAGTCGAACGGGAGGACGAGCAAGAGGCCGAGCACGAACGGGAAGGTGAAGGTCAGCGCTCCGAACGTCAGTGCCGGCCTGCGGTTGCGCCCGAACTCGTCCAGGTCGAGCTCGAGACCGGCGAGGAACATGAGGTAGAGCAGGCCCAGCTCGCCCAGAGACTCGACGATGCCTTCGCGGGCAATCCAGTCGAGGACGAAGGGGCCGACGAGAGTCCCGCCGAGCACGATTCCGACGAGCCCCGGAAGGCCCAGCCGCTCGGCGACCACGGGCCCGACGAGTAGAACGACAGCGGCGACAAAGAAGGTCCACTCGGCCGAGTGGGGCGGAAACTCCACCGCGACGACCGGCATGCAGGGAGTCTCATCGGGGCGCCGGACGAGTCGGAACTCGGCGCCAACGAGCTGTCAGTTTCGCGGGAGCCCGCCCCGGTCAGCCTGCGCCGAGCGCGTCCCTGATCTTGTCGAGTGCGCCAGTCTCGCCGGGCTCCACGCCGCTCTTCGCCTCCGCGACCGCTTCGGCCACTCCGAGGACGAGCTGACGGTAATTCTCGGTCTCCTCGGGCGCTCTCGCCGCGAGCGACTCGGTCGCCGCGCGAAGCGAGGCCAGCGTCTCGGCCTCCACCTCCTGCCGTGAGGTCGTCACGCCGAACCCGGTCCCACGCGCGGAGGCGAGCTCGCGGATCAGATCGCTCGCACCCTGCTCATGTTGTCCACGGAGGGCCTTGGCCAACGCGCTCGCCTCTCCGAACATGTCCGTGAAGTCCTGGTCCGAGACTGCGACGAGCATCCCCGCTCCCGTGACCCCTCTCTGCATCGCTTCCCACTCGTCGTCCGTGAAGTCGGCCTTGGTCGCCATGAGGTCTCTCCTCTCGTCGGGTCCCACATTCTGACCCGCTGCCGCGCGCCGCTCGCGTCCACGCTGCGCGCACTGTAGAAACCGATCCAATGACCTGGAGCGTCGCCTTCCGGCTTCGCCGGTACCTGCGCGAGAGCCTGTGGGTGATCCCGTTGCTCGGCGGGCTGCTCGGATGGGTGTTCGGCTTCGCTTCGGCCGACTTCAGCTCGATCGCGGACCTGTCCGCTCGCTGGGAGTACTCGGCGTCAACCGCCGAGGCCGTGCTCGCGGCCGTCGTTGCGGCGAGCGTCGGCCTCGTGGGCTTCGTCGTCACGGTGAGCGTGCTCATCGTGCAGATGTCGACGAACACGTTCTCGGCTCGCTACATGCGGATCTTCTACCGCGATCGGGCGTTCAAAGCGGTGCTCGCGGTGCTGATCGGCACCTTCACGTTCTCGTACACGCTCATGCGCCACGTCGAGGTGAACGACGTCCCGAACCTCGGCGTCACGATTGCGGGCTCGTTCCTCGGGCTGGGGATCCTGCTCTTCGTCATCTTCCTCGACCGTGCGATCCACCGGCTGCGGCCGGTCGCCGTGGCGTCGCTCGTCGCCGGAGCGGGACGCAAGGCGTTGCGAGAGGTGCTCGAGGAGGCAGCGAGACCGGGTGCGCCCGCGGTCGTACCGGCTCCGTACAGCCCTCCCGGCGAACCGGTGCGCGTCGTCCGGATGGTGCGGGGCGGTGCGATCCAGGCGATCGACTTCCGCGGGCTCGGAAGATGGGCCCACGAGAACGAGAGCCTCGTCGTGCTGCGTCATCCGGTCGGGGACTTCGTCTCCGCTGGGGCAGCGTTGATCGAGCTGTACGGACGCGACCCAGGGCAGGAGGCGGAGGATCGGCTTCGCTCGATGATCGCGCTCGGGATGGAACGCACCATCGAGCAGGATCCAGCCTTCGCCGTCCGGATCATGGTCGACATCGCGATTCGCGCGCTCTCTCCGGCCGTCAACGACCCGACGACGGCCGTGCAGGTGCTCGACCACCTCGAGGACCTGCTGCGGCTCGTGGGTCAAACCGATCTGTCGGACGAGGGGACGCCGCTCGAGGAGATGGATACCGGCCTCGTCGTCCCGGTACGTCGCTGGGGGGACTACCTGACGCTGAGCGTGACGGAGATCCGCGAGTACGGAGACGCGTCGATTCAGGTCGTCAGGCGCCTGCGCGCGATGCTCGACGAGCTGTCGAAGAGCGTATTGCCCGAGCGACGCGCGGCGGTGCTCCGAGAGCTCGTGCGGCTCGACGAGGCAGTCGCTGCGAAGTGGGGCAGCGGCGTGGACGTCGATCTGGCGGGGAGGTCGGATCGCCAGGGCATCGGCGGCCCGTCGGGACGCGCCGAGTGAGCCTCGAGCTTCTCGCCGCCGAGCTCACGCGTGATCAGGCGCAGTCGCTCGTCCTCGTCTTCCTCGCCACGACGCTCGGGGCCGTCCTGTCGCGGTGGCACCTACGGCTTGTGCTGCCGACCGTCGTCGTCGAGATCGTGCTCGGGATCCTCATTGGTCCCGAGGTGCTCGGTCTCGCCGAGGTGGACCCGTACATCAACTTCCTTTCCGACTTCGGCCTTGCGCTCCTCTTCTTCTTCGCGGGGCTCGAGGTGATCGAGCACCACGTGCCGCGTCATGTTCTTCGTCGCGGCACGATCGGCTGGGGGATGTCGCTCGTGATCGGCCTGGCAGTCGGTCTCGTCCTGCAGCAGGCCGGCGTCGACGCCGAGTGGTGGCTGCTCGGCGTGGCTCTGGCGACGACGGCGCTCGGCACACTCGTCCCGATCCTCTCGGATGCCGGCGTGCTCCCGACGCCCCTCGGGCGCGCGGTGCTCGGCACGGGCGTGGCCGGTGAGTTCTGGCCGATCATCTTCATCTCCGTCTTCCTGACGAGCGTCTACGGGGAGTTGACGGAGATCGTGCTCCTCGTCGGGTTCGGACTCCTCGTCGCAGGTGCGGCCACGGTCGCGATGCAAGCACGCCCACCGCGACTCCTCCGCATCCTCCAGGACACGCTCCACACGACCGGGCAGGTCGGCGTCCGCGCGTCGATCCTGCTCCTCGCGCTACTCGTCTTCCTCGCCGCGGACGCGGGGTTCGAGTTCGTCCTCGGCGCGTTCGCTGCAGGTGTCGTGGTCGGGCTTGCGCTCGACTCACCCGAGGGAAGGATGGTGCGCCTTCGGCTCGAGGGGATCGGCTTCGGGTTTCTCGTGCCCGTCTACTTCGTGGTCACGGGAATGACCTTCGACATCGACAGCCTGCTCACGGCGGAAGGCCTCGCGCTCGCAGGTTTGTTCCTCGTCCTACTGCTCGTAACCCGCGGGGCGTCAGCCCTCCTCTGGTTCCGCGAGCTGGAAGCGCGACAGACCGTGAGCCTGGCGCTCCTGGGCGCGACGGGGCTGCCGCTGATCGTTGCCATCGCGGGGATCGGCTCCGAGAAAGCCGACATCTCCCACAGCGTGGCAGCTTCGCTCATCGGGGCAGGGATGATCTCCGTGCTCGTGTATCCGCTGATCGCGACGCGGCTCGTTCACCAGTTCGCCACCACGTCGCGGTCCGATCGGCTCCAACCTCCAGGCGATGAGTACTAGGGTGCAGGCATGGCAACGCCCGCAGCCGATCCGACCGAGCGCTTCTTCGAAGAGCTCGGGCAGCGCGGCGACGAGCCGCTGTTGCGGAAGCTGAGCGGCACGGTTCGCTTCGACATCGTCGACGGCAAGCGCGTCGATCGCAGGTACGTCACGGTCGAGAAGGGGCAGATCCGGGTGTCGGGGAGAGGCTCCGGCGGGCAGAGCATCATCCGTGTCGACCGGACGCTGTTCGAGCGAGTCGCGACAGGCGAGCTGAACCCAGTAGCGGCGTTGCTTCGGGGCGAGCTCGCGGTTGAGGGCGACTGGCGACTGCTGGTGCTCGTGCAGCGGCTCTTCCCGGGGCCGCCGAAGGCGAGGCCGGGTCGCCGCGCAGCCGGCTACGCGAAGAGGCATTCGTGAGCGACGACCTCGTCAAGATCCTCGACGGCAACACGTTCGTCGTCAGCGACGAGCGCGGAGACATCGAGGCGTCGATGACCGATCCCACCGGCCTCTTCTCCTTCGATACGCGCTTCCTCTCGAAGTGGATCCTCACGGTGAACGGCGAACGTCTCAACGCGCTCTCCGTCGACGACCTGCAGTACTTCGAGACCCGCTTCTTCCTCGTGCCCGGCACCGGGACCGTCTACATCGACTCGAAGCTCTCGATCATCCGGCAGCGAGCGGTCGCGGACGGCTTCCACGAGGAGCTCACGATCCTGAATCACGCGGACAAGGCAGCGAACCTCACCCTGCGGATCGAGGCCGGATGCGACTTCGCTGATCTGTTCGAGGTCAAGGACGCGCTCGCGAAGAAGGGAAAGTACTCGACTCGCGTCGAGAACGGGAAGCTTCGCCTCGGCTACGACCGTGGGACCTTCGGCCGGGCGACGGAGATCTCGTCGACGGAACCGGCGAAGTTCGACCGCGCTGGGCTGACGTTCAGGATTCGCATCGAGCCACAAGGCGAATGGAAGACGGGGCTCGACGTGATCACGACGGGCATGGGACCGGGCCAGGCTCGCGGAGGGTGCTCGCAATCCGCAGCGCGCTCGGGCGCGGATGCAGCGGAACCTCGCGAAGTGGATCGCCGATGCGCCACGCATCGAATGCGACCACGACTCACTGAAGGCGACCTATGGACGGAGCCTCGTCGACCTTGCAGCGTTGCGCTTCTCCCCGCCGATCGCGGGCGGGCGCGCGCTCCCGGCGGCCGGCCTGCCGTGGTTCATGACGATGTTCGGTCGCGACAGCATCTTCACGAGCCTGCAGGCGCTGCCCTTTACGCCCGAGCTCGCAGCAACCACGCTGCGGGCGCTCGGCGACTGGCAGGGGGTGCGATCGGACGACTTCCGAGACGAGGATCCCGGTCGGATCCTCCACGAGATGCGATACGGAGAGATGACCGCGTTCGAGGAGCGGCCGCACTCCCCGTACTACGGCGCCGCGGACGCAACTCCGCTCTACGTCGTGTTGCTCGACGAATACGAGCGTTGGACGGGCGACCGAGCGCTCGTCCGCGAGCTGGAGATCGAGTCGCGCGCTGCTCTGAACTGGATCGACGAGTACGCCGACCTCAAGGGCACGGGCTACATCTGGTACCGGCGGCGAAACGAGGAGACCGGGCTCGAGAACCAGTGCTGGAAGGACTCGTGGGACTCGATCTCGTTCCGCGACGGGGCGCTCCCGGGCTTCCCGCGTGCGACCTGCGAGCTCCAGGGGTACGCCTACGACGCAAAGCTGCGCGGCGCGCGGCTCGCGCGTGAGATCTGGAAGGATCGCGAGCTCGCCGACAAGCTCGAACGCGACGCCGCGGACCTGAAGCGCCGCTTCAACCGGGACTTCTGGGTGGATGACGGCGAGTACTTCGCGCTGGCGCTCGATTCACACGGCAACCAGGTCGATGCCCTTGCTTCGAACAACGGGCACCTGCTCTGGAGCGGGATCGTGGACAAGTCGAAGGCGAAGGCCGTCGCGCGACACCTCCTCGGACCGCGGCTGTTCTCCGGTTGGGGCGTTCGCACGCTCGCCGAGGGTGAGGGGCGCTACAACCCGATCGGTTATCACGTCGGCACGGTCTGGCCGTTCGACAACTCGTTCATCGCCTGGGGCCTCAGGCGCTACGGGTTCAAGGACGAGGCTGCGGAGATCGCATCGGGCATTCTCGACGCCGCCGAGTTCTTCGACGGGCGCCTCCCGGAGGCGTTCGGCGGCTACCCGCGGCAGCAGACGAAGTACCCGGTGCAATATCCGACCGCGTGCAGTCCTCAGGCGTGGTCGACCGGAACGCCGCTGCTCCTTCTGCGCACGATGCTCGGGCTCGAGCCCTACGGCGAGCACCTCGTCGTCGATCCCGCGCTCCCTCGCGAAATCGGCCACCTCGAGCTGCTCGACATCCCGGGCCGCTGGGGCCGCATCGACGCGTTCGGCCGCGGGCGCGTCGAGGTCGCGCCAAGCGGCGCTAGCCCGGCAGACTACGTCCTCCGAACTCGGCTCGCCGGGCCCGGCATCGCTCAGCGGGGTGATCGTGATCGTGTGGGACTCCCCGTCGCAGGGGACGACGACGGTGGTGGTTCCGCTCGGTCCGAAGCTGGCCGGTGCCACGGTGTCGACCGCGATCTGGACAGCGGTCGCTTCGGTCGTCGTCCACGAGACGGTGACCGGGCCGGTCGTGGCCGCTCCACAACTCAGATCGCCGACGTCGAAGGACGCCACCTCGGCCGTGGACGTCGTGGTCGTCGTATCGGTCGTGTCGGTCGTCGCCGGGCAGCTCGTGTCGTCGATCGTCCCGTCGGTCCGAGTCGTTCCACACAGCGTTGCGCCTTCGAGGTTCGTCCCGGTGATCGTCGCGCCGAGGAGGTTCGCCCGCGTGAGGTCGGCGCCCGAGAGGTCGGCGTTCACGATCTGCGCGCCGTTCAGCAGCGCCTCCGTGAGATTCGCGCCGCTGAGATTCGTCTCCTGGAG
The DNA here is from genome assembly GCA_963723695.1 of uncultured Gaiellaceae bacterium. GTDB lineage: Bacteria > Actinomycetota > Thermoleophilia > Gaiellales > Gaiellaceae > GMQP-bins7. Next base: position 78,472 of record CAVRRU010000013.1, read on the forward strand.
GCTCGCGCTCGTCAGGGTCGCCTGGGAGAGGTCGACGCCGGAGAGATCGGCGCCCGAGAGGTCGGCGCTCGGGCAGGACGTTCCCGGCTCGATCGCACAGCCGTTGACGGTCTCCGCTTCATCCGACCCACCGCAGCCCGCCAGCAGGGCGGTGGCGAGGACGCCCGCCAGCACCCACTTCGACATCACTCTCACCTGGATCTCCTCCTCCTCGGCGCTCGAACGGCACCAGATCATGACTGAGTTGCGAGAGGATGTCGCGGTGAGCGCGCAGCCTGGGTCGGATCGGGAACGCGAGAAGCGCGTCGCTGCAGACGCCGCCGCGGCGCTCGTCGAGGACGGGGCGCGGGTCGGGCTCGGATCCGGATCGACGGTCGCTTACCTGCTTCCCGCGCTCGCCGCCCGTGGGCTGTCAGTGCGCTGCGTTGCGTCCTCACCGACGACGGAGGAGGCTGCACGCGAGCTCGGGCTGCACGTGGAGCCGTTCTCCGGACGGGACGCGCCCGGCCGACTCGACATCGCGATCGACGGTGCCGATCAGGTGACACCGTCAGGATGGCTCGTGAAGGGGGGCGGAGGCGCCCAGACGCGAGAGAAGGCCGTGGCCGCAGCGGCTGATCGCTTCGTGGTCATCGTCTCCTCGAACAAGCTCGTCGAGCGGCTGACGCCGCCCGTACCGCTCGAGCTCCTCGAGTTCGGGCTCGCGGCCACGCTCGAGCGACTGGGCTCGGTCAGGCTGCGCGACGTCCCGCGGAGCCCGGACGGCGGCGTGATTGCCGACTACACCGCCGACTTCGACGACCCGGCCGGGCTCGTGGACCAGCTCTCGACGACGGTCGGAGTCGTGGAGCACGGGCTCTTCCCACCCGACCTCGTGTCGGACGTGATCGTCGCGCACGGCGAGGTAATCGAGCATCGCCGACTCCGCTAGCGCGCGCCGCTATTCGATCCAGAGTCTGAAGCCGCCGAGGAACGCGTCCTCGTTGTGCCCGAGCCGGCAGTTCGCCGGAAGCTCGCCGAGCTCTCGCGCATTGCCGCCGCCGAGGACGACGTAGTCGGGCAGGAGGGCTGCCGAGAGGTGCGTGATGGTCTCGAGCACGTGCTTCTTCCAACGTTTCGGTCCGAGGCGCTCCTGCCCGGCTTCACCGACGTAGTCCTCGTAGGTCGCCTTCCGGTAGGGGAGGTGCCCGAGCTCCATGGGCGCGATGACGCCGTCGAGGATCATCGTCGTCCCTAGCCCGGTCCCGAGTCCGAGGAAGAGCATGCGCCCGCCCTCGTAGCTGCCGAACGCCTGCATAGCCGCATCGTTGATCACCTTCGTCGGCTTGCCGAACGCCGCCTCGAAGTCGAACCCCAGCCAACCTGCGCCGAGGTTCACCGGCTCGCGGATGACGCGACCGTCGCGTACGGGAGCGGGCACCCCGACGGAGATGACGCTGTACTCCCAGTCCTCGGTCAGCTCCAGCACGCCGGCGACCATCTGCTCGGCGGTGAGGTCGTCGCCGGAGACGAAGCGCCGACGCTCGTCGATGCCGTTACGGAGCACCTTCACGTGCGAGCCGCCGACGTCGACCGTGAGCACGTCCGGCGCCCTCGGCTCGACCGGGTACTTGCGCTCGCTCATGCCTGAGATCCTGCCGCAGCGGAGTCCGCGATGACGAGTGCGTTCTCGGCGCACACGCGACCGGCCGGAATCGAACGGTCGCCGGCACGGAGGCGGCGTAGCGCGTCGACCTTGTCCTCGCCGGTCACGAGCCACAGGACCTGTTGCGCCCGGTCGAGTGGGCGGTACGTCAGCGTCATGCGCCGACGACCCTGATACTCACCGGTCACGGCGACGTCACGATCCGTGACGTCGAGAACGGGATCGCCGGGAATGAGCGACGCCGTGTGGCCGTCGCGGCCGAGCCCGAGATGGACGAGGTCGAAGACCTCCGGAAGGGTGGCCGCATAGTCGTCGGCCGCCTGCTCGAGGTCGACGGCGCCCACCGGCATGGCGCGCACGTCGGCGGCACCTCCGGGCGGCAGGCTCCTCGTGAGCTGTGTCAGGTTGCGATCGGGATCGCCCTCGGGCGCGACCCGTTCGTCGACCTGGTAGATGGTGACTTTCTCCCAGGGCATCCTCCCGGCGAGGTCGGCGAACATCGCCCAGGGCGTTCGCCCTCCGGAGACGGCGAAGGTGAACCGGGCGCGGCCCGCGATTGCCCGGGCGGCGTGCTCGGCGAAGACCTCGGCTCCTCGGTGCGCGACGGCCTCGGCGTCGGGTAGCACCTCGACCTCGAGCGGCATCAGGCCTTCTTTTCCTCGTGTCCGCCGAACTGCTTGCGCATCGCCGACAGGAGCCGGTCCGCGAAGTCGTCCGCACCTTGCGAGGCGAAGCGCGAGTAGAGCGCCGTGGTCAGTACCGGTGCCGGCACGCCCTCCTCGACGGCTGCGATCGACGTCCACCGGCCCTCACCCGAGTCGGACACTCGCCCCGCGAACTCCTCCAGCGTCGGAGACTCGTGGAGCGCCTCGGCGGTGAGGTCGAGCAGCCAGGAGCCGACGACGCTTCCCCGCCGCCAGACCTCGGCCACCTCGGACGTGTCGATCTCGTACTGGTAGAGCTCCGGCCGCTCGAGCGGCGCGGTCTCGGCGTCCATGTCGCGCTGGCGCTTGCCCGCGTCGGCGTTCGCGATGACGTTCAAACCTTCTGCGTAGGCGGCCATGAGCCCGTACTCGATGCCGTTGTGAACCATCTTCACGAAGTGCCCTGCACCGTTCCCGCCGCAGTGGTAGTAGCCGTACTCGGCCTGGCTCGGATCGCCCCTGCGTCCCGGCGTGCGCGGTGCTGCGTCGACCCCGGGCGCAATCGACGCGAAGATCGGGCTCAACCGCTCGACGACCTCGTTCTCGCCCCCGATCATCAGGCAGAAACCGCGCTCGAAGCCCCAGACTCCACCACTCGTGCCGACGTCGACGTGGTGGATGCCCTTCTCGCGCAGCGCGGATGCGTGGCGGATGTCGTCGACGTAGTGCGTGTTCCCGCCGTCGATGATCACGTCACCCGACTCGAGGACGTCGGCGAGTGCGGCGATCGTCTTGTCCGTGATGTCTCCCGCAGGAACCATCACCCAGGCGGCGCGCGGCTTCTGGAGCTTCGCCGCGAACTCTTCGAGCGACGCTGCACCGATCGCACCGTCGTCCTCGAGTGCCTTCACCACGTCGGGGAAGACGTCGTATCCGACGCAACGGTGCCCGTCCTTCAGCAGCCGCCGGACGATTCCGGCGCCCATCCGGCCGAGTCCGACCATTCCGAGCTGCATCGGTGTGTCGGTAGTCATCTCAGCTCCTTTCGGGGAGGACGAACCGCTCGACGGCGTTCGCGAAGCCGTCCTCGTCGTTCGTCGTCGTGACGTGACGTGCTGCACGCTGCACGTCCTCGTGGGCGTTGCCCATCGCGATGGACAGGCCCGAGCGGCCGAACATCAGGACGTCGTTTCGGCCGTCCCCAATCGTCGCAATGTCCTGGGGCGGGATGTCGTACAGCTCGGACAGGAATGCGACGACGGCGCCCTTGTTCGCCAGAGGGTGGGTGATATCGAGGTAGTAGGGCTGGGACGTCGCTGCGGAGACATGCTCGCCGAGCTCGTCGGTGATGCTGCGCTGGGCGGTCGCGACCGCGTCGAGATCTTCGCTCACGCCGACGAGCTTGGCCACGCCGGGTCCGAGCGCGTCGAAGTCGTGGATCACCGTGGGTTCGAACTGCAACGTGTGGGACTCCCGGTCCACGCGGGGGCGGTCCGGATCGCGGACGTACCAGTCGTTTCCCCGATATGCCCAGACGTAGAGCCCCGATGCTTCGAGGAGCCGGATCGCAGGCGAGACGAGGTGGTCCTCGATCACGTGCTCCTCGAGCACGTCCATGTCCGGCTCGACGACGAGGCCGCCGTTGAAGCCGGCGAGCGGCGCCTCGAGTGCGAGCGGCTCGACGAGCATCGCCATGCCGCGAGGCGGTCTGCCGCTCGTCACGGCGAAGTGGATGCCCGCGTCATGGAGGGCATGCACCGCCTGGACCGTCCCGTCCGCGAGCGTCTTGTCCTTGCCGACGAGCGTCCCGTCCACGTCCGAGAGCAGCAGCCGAATCACCGCATTCCCCGGTAGCGCCGGATGAGCGCGTTCGTCGAGGAGTCGTGGGCGAGCGCCGGCTCCGACTCGCTCGTGAGCTCCGGGACGATGCGCTGCGCGAGCTCCTTCCCGAGCTCGACGCCCCACTGGTCGAAGGAGTTGATGCTCCAGACCGTGCCCTGCGTGAAGACGCTGTGCTCGTAGAGGGCGATGAGAGCGCCGAGTGCGAAAGGCGTCAGCTGCTCGGCGAGGAGAACGTTGGAGGGACGGTTCCCCTCGAAGACGCGATGGGGTACGACCGCGTCGGGTATGCCCTCCGCGTGCAACTCCTCCTCGGTCTTCCCGAAAGCGAGGGCCTCCGCCTGCGCGAACACGTTCGACATGAGGACGTCGTGATGGTCGCCGAGCGGGTTCAGCGTCTTGGCGAAGCCGATCAGGTCGATCGGGATCAGCTTCGTGCCCTGGTGGATCAGCTGGTAGAAGCTGTGCTGGCCGTTCGTCCCCGGCTCGCCCCAGAAGACCGCGCCCGTCTCGTACTCGACGCGGCGGCCGCGAAGCGTGACGCTCTTGCCGTTCGACTCCATCGTCAGTTGCTGCAGGTACGCCGGGAACCGCTTCAGGTACTGGCGTGTAGGGCATCACGCCGTACGTCTGTGCGCCGAAGAAGTCGCCGTACCAGACGCAGAGGAGTCCCATCAGCACCGGGAGGTTGCGCTCGAGCGGCGTCGTGCGGAAGTGCTCGTCCATCGCATGGAAGCCGGCGAGCAGGTCGTGGAACCGCTCGGGCCCGATCGCGAGCATCGTCGAGAGGCCGATGGCGGAGTCCATCGAGTAGCGGCCACCGACCCAGTCCCAGAAGCCGAACATGTTCTGCGTGTCGATCCCGAACTTCGCGACCCCCTCTTCATTCGTCGAGACCGCGACGAAGTGCTTCGCGATCGCCTCCTCGTCGCCGAGCGCGGCGAGCACCCAGGCCCGCGCCGAACGCGCATTGGTCATCGTTTCGAGCGTCGTGAACGTCTTCGACGAGACGACGAAGAGCGTCTCGTCGGGAGCGAGGTCGTGCGTTGCCTCCACGAAGTCCGTGGAGTCGACATTCGAGACGAAGCGGAACGTCAGGTCGCGCCGCGTGTAGTACCGGAGCGCCTCGTAGGCCATGACCGGCCCGAGGTCGGAGCCTCCGATTCCGATGTTGACGACGTTGCGGATCGGCCTGCCCGTGTGGCCCGTCCACGCGCCCGAGCGGATGCGCTCGGAGAACGCGACCATGCGGTCGAGCACCTCGTGCACGCCGGCAACCACGTCCTGGCCGTCCACGACGAGCGATGTCCCTTTCGGCATGCGCAGCGCGACGTGCAGGACGGACCGGTTCTCGGTCGTGTTGATCCGGTCGCCGCTGAACATCGCCTCCGTGCGCTCGGGGAGGCCCGACTCCTCGGCCAGCTGGAGGAGGAGGCCCAAGGTGTCGTCGGTGATGCGGTTCTTCGAGTAGTCGAGGTAGATCCCGGCGCCGCTAGCGGCGAATCGCTCGCCGCGGGTTGCGTCCTCGGTGAAGAGCTCGCGGAGGTGTAGGTGGCGGATCTCGTCGAAATGGCGCTCGAGCTCCGCCCACGCCGGGCGCTCACGAAGAGGCGGCGCAGCGGTCAGGGGAGCCACGGGCTCCTCCAGCCTCCGTGGTCGCGAACGAGGTTGTCGGAAGACGCCGGCCCCCAGGTGCCCGGCTCGTACGCCTCGACGGGAGGCGGCGAGTCGATGAGCGGCTGGACGACGCGCCACGTCTCCTCGACCGCGTCCTGTCGCGCGAAGTGGCTGGAGTCGCCGCGCATCGCGGCGTCGAGGAGCACCTCGTACGGCGTGGGGCCTTCGCCGCCGAAGCTCTCGAACTCCATGTCGAGCTGGACCGAGCGGAGGCCCGGCCCGTGGGCGTCCTTCGCCTGCATGCGCATCCGCGCGCCGGGCTTCGGGCCGATGCGCAGCACGAGCTGGTTCGGCTCCGGCCGCGGCGCGTCCTTGGGGACGAAGCCGAGCCACGGCGTCGTGTTGAAGACGACGCGAACCTCGGTGACCGTCACCGGAAGCGACTTCCCGGCGCGGACGAAGAAGGGGACGCCCGACCAGCGCCAGTTGTCGATCTCGAGCCGCAGCGCGCAGAACGTCTCCGTCTGCGAGCCTGGGGCGACACCCTCGACGTCGAGGTAGCCGCGGTACTGGCCGCGGACGTACGTCGCCGGGTCGGCCTCGGCCATGGCGACGAAGACGTCGCGCTTGCGGTCCGAGATGACGTCCACACCGTGCCCCGTGACGGGCTCCATCGCGACGAGGCTCAGAACCTGGAGCAGGTGGTTCTGGACGACGTCGCGCATCGCGCCGACGGGATCGTAGAAGTGCCCGCGGCCGGCGACATCGAAGTCCTCGCCCATCGTGATCTGCACCGACGAGACGAAGTGGCGGTTCCAGACCGGCTCGAGGATCGTGTTCGCGAACCGCAGGTAGAGGATGTCCTCGACCGACATCTTCCCGAGGAAGTGGTCGATGCGATACAGCTGCGACTCGTCGATGAGCGCGTGGAGGGTCGCGTTCAGCTCACGCGCGGACGTGAGGTCGTGCCCGAACGGTTTCTCGACGACGACGCGCCCGTTCTGCGTGAGCCCGGCGTCGGCGAGCCCGTTGACGACCGTGCCGAACAGCGAGGGCGGGATCTCGAGGTAGAAGACCGGGCTCGTCGCCTCTCCGATCATCTCGGCGACGCGCCCGTAGGTAGCCGAGTCCGCGAAGTCGCCGTGCACATAGGAGAAGCGCTTTGCGAGCCGGGCGAAGACTTTTTCGTCGAGCTCCTCACCCGTCGCCACGATGGAGTCACGCGCCCGCTGTACGAGCTGCTCGAGCGTCCAGTCGTCGATGGCGACGCCGACGATGGGACAGTCGAGGAACCCGCGGGCCTCGAGCCGGTAGAGCGAGCGGAACGTCATGACCCGCGCGAGGTCGCCGGTGATCCCGAAGATCACGAGCACGTCGGCAGGCTGAGGCTGACCATTCGCCTGCCGGTTCACGGGTCAGAGCATTTCAGCTTGCCGACGTGCACGACAAGGGCGACTCGCGAGGCGGCAACGGTACGCTGCCCGCGTGATCCCGTGGATCATCATCGCCGTGATCGCGGTTCCTCTGGTCGTGGTCGCCTTCGTGGCTATGCGGCGCAACACGGCGGCAAGCGAGCTTCCCGCGAGCGACGACGCGACGGCGCGCATGGAGCAGGAGTTCGCCGAGGCCGAAGCCTACGAGGCGAAGTGGCACGAGGATGACAAGGAGAGATTCCACCGGGAACGGTTGCCCTAGCTCGAGATCGACGTGACGATGACGGACCATCACTCCGAGTACCTGGCCAGCGCGATCGATGCGCTCACCCCAGAGGGGCACCAGCGAGTCGACGAGCTCCTGCGACAGCTCGCCGAGGTCGTCGGGGACCACGAGGCGGTCGCGAGGTTCGCCGCGGCTCGAAAGGCCGAGGTCGATGTCGGCCGGACGGAGGCTCCAGCTGACGCCAGTCCGGGACGCGCGCTCAGCCAACAGGAGCTGAATGTCCTGATACCCGGCTTCAGGGCGATCCGTGATCAAGAGCCGCAGGACGACGTCGCGGACTGGGCAAATGCCGTCGTCGCGCTGCTCGAAGACGAAGCCGGCCGCAACCCCGCGGACTGACGCGGAGTTCGCCGCCGAGCACGGGCGGCACTCACCAGACGTTCACCACAGGTTCGCTTGGCGAGAGCGTTGCCAAGAGAGTAGCCTGGCTGGTGCCCTTCGTGTTCGCACAAGAGGCAGGCATATGGTTGTCACCGACGACATGTCGTGATCGGCTCGGGCGAGCGCCATGCCTGACGAGGCCAGCGGCGAGCGACCGCAGGCCCTCGTTCTGGGCGGCGGCTTCGCCGGGATCGGCGCTGCGCACGCGCTGAAAAAGGCCGAGGTCGACGTCGTCCTCGTCGACAAGCACGACTACCACACCTTCCAGCCGTTGCTGTACCAGTTGGCGACGGGGCTGCTCGAGACGACGGCCGTCGGACACTCGCTCCGCGACCTCGTCAAGGACCAGGACAACGCGACGATCCACAAGGCGCCGATCACCGGGATCGATCTCGAGGCGAAGGAAGTCCGCTTCGAAGGTCTCGCGCCCATCACCTACGACTACCTCGTGCTCGCCCTCGGGGCGCAGGTGAACTTCTTCGGGACGGAGGGCGCCGCCGAGCACGCGTTTCCCATGTACACGCTGCCGGACGCGATGAAGCTCAAGGACCACGTCCTCGAGCGCTGGGAGGCGGCGGACAAGGACAGCGAGCTCGTCGACGACGGCGCGCTCACGGTCGTCGTGGTCGGAGGCGGGCCGACCGGCGTCGAGACGGCGGGAGCGCTCGCCGAGCTCTACCGGTCGAACTTCGTCACGGACTATCCGAGCCTTCCCCAGGAGAACGCCCGCGTCGTCCTCGTCGAGGCCGGCGACGAGATCTTCGCGATGTTCAAGCCGAACCTGCGCGAGTACGCGAAGGACGCGCTCGAGCAGCGGACGGTCGAGGTCATGACCGGCGCTCGGGTGCAGTCGGTGTCGCCGACGCGCGTGACGCTCTCCACGGGTGACGTGATCTCCGCGCACACCCTCGTCTGGGGCGCAGGGCTACAGGGCAACAGCCTCGTCCAGTCGCTCGGGATCGAGCTGCAGCGGGGCAACCGGATCGCCGTCGGACCGGACCTCGAGCTCCCCGGCTATCCGGGCGTCTTCGTCGTGGGCGACGTCGCGGCGATAACGGACTCGAAGACGGAGCAGGTGCTGCCGCAGCTCGGCTCGGTCGCGCTCCAGTCGGGAGAGCATGTGGGCGAGACGATCTCCCGCCGCGTCGCGGGCAAATCGACGAAGCCGTTCAAGTACCGCGACAAGGGCACGATGGCGGCGATCGGGCGCCACGCCGCAGTGGTGCAGATGCTCGGCGGGAAGACGATGAAGGGGCGAAAGGCGCAGTTCGCGTGGCGGACCGTGCACCTCGCGCTCCTCCCGACGAACGAGGACCGTGCGAAGGCGGTCGTCGACTGGGCGGGGAGCGAGTTCACACACCAGCGCGTGGGCCGGATCAGCGTCGACGCGGACGAGTAGACCAAGGAACGGAGAGAGGTGGGGGCATGAGCGCAACACAGGCGCCACAGGCAACGAGAACGAAGACGGACGCTGATCCGCGGCCGGCCGACGTCCTCGTCGATCTTCGGGATCACCGGCGACCTCGCGAAGGTGATGACGTTCCACTCGCTGTACCGACTCGAGCAGCGAGGGCTCCTCGACTGCCCGATCGTCGGCGTCGCGTTCGACGACTGGACGCTCGAGCAGCTCATCCAGCGCGCGCGAGATTCGATCGTCGGCACGGGTGAGGAGCTCGACGAGGAGGTGTTCACCCGCTTCGCGAAGCGGCTCTCCTACCACCACGGAGACTTCACGGACGACTCCACCTACGCCGAGGTCGCGGAAGCGATCGAGGGCGCAACGAGTCCGGTCTTCTACCTCGAGGTGCCGCCGTCGCTCTTCGGCACCGTCGTCGGCGGGCTGGCCAAGGCGGGCGTGACGGCGAACGCGAGAGTCGTCGTCGAGAAGCCGTTCGGGCACGACCAGGCGTCGGCCCGTGCGCTCGCCGAGGAGCTGCACCAGTACATCGACGAGTCGCAGCTCCTTCGCATCGACCACTACCTCGGGAAGATGGGCCTCGAGGAGATCCTCTACGTCCGGTTCGCCAATACGATGCTCGAGCCGGTCTGGAACCGGAACTACGTCGAATCGGTCCAGATCACGATGGCCGAGGACTTCGGCGTCGAGGATCGCGGCCACTTCTACGACCCCGTCGGCGCTCTGCGCGACGTCGTCGTCAACCACCTCATGCAGGTGGTGGGGGCGACCGCGATGGAGCCGCCCGCAGGCGGAGACACGAAGACGCTCCAGGACGCCAAGGTGTCCCTGTACAAGGCCGTCAGCCCTGCGGACCCGGCGCACTACGTGCGTGGGCAGTACGACGGCTACCTCTCGATCGACGGCGTCGCTCCGGACTCGACGACCGAGACGTACACGGCGCTTCGCCTCGACATCGACAACTGGCGCTGGTCGGGCGTCCCGTTCTTCATCCGCGCCGGCAAGCGGCTTCCGGTCACGCAGACGGAGGTTCGGCTCGTGTTCAAGCACCCGCCTCGGCTCGGCTTCGCGGCGCTCGACCGACGACCGGAGCCCAACCAGCTGGTGATCAAGCTCGATCCCTCGACGGGCGTCCGCATCGTGCTCGACGCGCGCCGGGCGGACGCCAAGGGTGCGGCGCCGATCCTGTTCGACGTCGAGTTCTCCGAGATGGGCGGCGAGGGCGCAACTCCCTACGAGGTGCTGCTCCACGCCGCGCTGGTCGGAGAGACGACCCGGTTCACGCGGCAGGACGGAGTCGATCAGACCTGGCGGATCATGCAGCCGCTCCTCGACGCCCCTCCACCGGTGCACGTCTACGCGCCGGGCTCGTGGGGCCCCGCCGAGGCCGACACGCTCGTTGCAGGGCACGGCCGTTGGCACGAGCCCTGGATCGAGTCATGACGAGCGCCCCGAGGGCGGAGGCGAAAGCGCACCAGAGCGCCGCCGCTCCGTCGCCGTTCACCGCCGATCGCCGACTACGCGTTCCTCTCCGACTGCCACACGGGGGCCCTCGTCGCTCCTGATGGGGCGGTCGACTGGCTCTGCTTTCCGCGCTTCGACTCGCCGAGCGTGTTCGGCAGCTTGCTCGATCGCGGAGCCGGCACCTTCAGGCTGGCTCCCTTCGCGATCCACCATCCGACGGCACGCGTGTACGAGCCCGGGACGAACGTCCTGGAGACGACCTGGAAGACGCCGAGCGGGTGGATCCGCGTCCGAACCGCGTTGACGATGGGGCCGTGGGATCACGAGGACACGATCACGCCGCACACTCGTCCGCCCGCCGACGACGACGCGGACCACATGCTCGTGCGGACGGTCGAGTGCCTAGAAGGGACGTCGAGGTCGAGCTGATCTGCGAGCCGTCTTCGCCTACGGCAGCGAGCCGGCGACGTGGACGCTCGTTGACGGCAATCGTCACATGGCCGATGCAACGGGAGCCGGGCAGACGATTCGCCTCGGAACGGATCTCGCGCTCGGCATCGAGGGCGGCGGGTGCGGGCACGGCATGCCCTGCAAGCGGGTGACAAGGCGTACTGCGCGCTCTCCTGGGCGGAGGGGCTCGGCTTGCCCGGAGGGCGTCGAGGACGCGGAAGCGCGGCTGGCGGCGACGGTCCGGTTCTGGCGCTCTTGGCTCGGCAGGGCGCGCATCCCGGACCACCGCTGGCGCGACCCGGTCCAGCGCTCGGCGCTTGCGATCAAGGGACTGACGTACATGCCGACCGGCGCCACGGTTGCGGCGTTCACGACGTCGCTCCCCGAGACGCCGGGCGGAGAACGCAACTGGGACTACCGGTACACGTGGATGCGCGACACGACGTTCACCCTCCAGGCGCTCCACTACCTGAACCTGGACTGGGAGGCCGACGAGTTCATGCAGTTCGTCGCCGACGTCGAGCCTAACGAGGACGGCGCGCTGCAGATCATGTACGGGATCGACGGTCGCCGCGATCTGACGGAATCGACGCTCGACGAACTCACCGGCTATGCAGGGGCGCGTCCGGTCCGGATCGGCAACGGCGCGTTCGACCAGCGGCAGAACGACGTCTACGGCGCCGTCCTCGACTCGATCCTCATCCATACACGACGGAGCCAGCGGCTTCCCGCAGCGGCTGTGGCCGATCATCCGCGCGCAGGCCGAGTGCGCGACGAAGGTGTGGCAGAACCCCGACCAGGGCATCTGGGAGGCGCGCGGCGCTCCGCAGCACTACGTCTCGTCGAAACTCATGTGCTGGGTCGCGCTCGACCGTGCCGCGAAGCTCGCCGAGATCCGAGGCGATCCCGAGCTGCAGGCCGCCTGGAGCGCAACGGCGGAGGAGATACGTGCGGACATCCTCGAGCCACGGCGTCAGCGACCGCGGTGTCCTCCGCCAGCACTACGAGACCGACGCCCTCGATGCCTCGACGCTCCTCGCCGCGCTCTTCGGGTTCTTGCCCGGGGACGACGAGCGCCTCGCGCAACACGGTGCTCGCCGTCGCGGACGAGCTGAGCGAGGACGGCTTCGTCCTCCGCTACCGAACCGAGGAGACGGACGACGGCCTCTCGGGCGAGGAGGGCACCTTCCTCATCTGCTCGTTCTGGCTCGTGTCCGCGCTCGCGATCGTGGGGGAGGAGCAGCGGGCGCACGATCTCATGGAGCGGCTCCTGCGCATCGCGTCGCCGCTCGGGCTCTACGCGGAGGAGTTCGACGTCGCGACCGGGAGGCACCTCGGGCAACTTCCCGCAGGCGTTCTCCCACCTCGCGCTGATCGAGGCCGCGGGACGGATCATCCTTGCCGAGCGAATGGAGGAGCTCTCGTGATGGACTCCTACGACGTGATCATCATCGGGACAGGCGCGGGCGGCGGGACGATGGCACGCCACCTGGCTCCCTCGGGCAAGCGCATCCTCCTGCTCGAGCGCGGCGACTGGCTCCCGCGCGAGCCCGAGAACTGGTCGGACCGAGGACGTGTTCGTGGACAACCGCTACGTCTCGCCGGACACGTGGTACGACGCGGGCGGCAAGCCCTTCCAGCCGGGCGTGCACTACTTCGTGGGAGGCGCGACGAAGCTCTACGGCGCGGCGCTGTACCGGCTCCGCAAGGAGGACTTCGGCGAGTTGCAGCACCACGACGGTACCTCGCCCGCCTGGCCGATCTCGTACGACGAGCTCGAGCCGTACTACACGCTCGCGGAGCAGCACTACCACGTGCACGGCACGCGCGGTGAGGACCCGACCGAGCCGCCGTCCAGCGCGCCGTACCCGCATCCCGCCGTGTCGCACGAGCCACGGATCCAGCAGCTCGCCGACGACCTCGCGGCCGCCGGCTACCAGCCGTTCCACGCGCCGTGCGGGATCATGCTCGACGAGTCCAACCCGCCGTTCAGCACGTGTATTCGCTGTGCCACGTGTGATGGCTTTCCGTGCCTCGTGCACGCGAAGTCCGACGCCGAGGTGCTGGGTGTTCGACCCGCGCTCGAACATTCGAACGTCACGCTGCTCACGAACGCGAAGGTCACCAGGCTCGACACGAACGGTGCGGGCGCGGCCGTCACCGAGATCGTCGTCGATCGGGAGGGTGGGGAGGAGCGATTCTCGGCGGATATCGTCGTGGTCGCCTGCGGGGCGGCCAACACGGCCAAGCTGCTCCTGCAGTCGGCGAACGACAAGCACCCGAACGGGCTCGCGAATGGCTCCGACCAGGTCGGCCGCAACTACATGTTCCACGACTCGACTGCAGTCCTCGCGCTCTCACGCGAGGAGAACTCGACCGCGTACCAGAAGACGCTCGGGCTCAACGACTTCTACTTCGGCTTGGACGACTTCAAGCACCCGCTGGGAAACGTGCAGATGGTCGGCAAGTCGACGGCTCCGATGTTCCGCGGCGAGCGGCCGGGCGAGACGCGGCTCGCGCCCGAGTGGACGCTCGAGCGGATGGCGAAGCACGCGATCGACTTCTGGCTGTCGACGGAGGATCTCCCGCGGCCCGACAACCGGGTCACCGTTGACGGCGACGGAAACATCGTTCTCACCTACGCGGAGACGAACCTCGAGGCCAAGAAACGGCTGTACGAGAAGGTCAAGTCCATGCTCGGCGAGCTGGACATGAATCCCGGCCACCTCATCCATCGTTTCGCGTATATGAAGAACGACATCCCCATCGCCGGCTGCGCGCACCAGGCAGGCACTGCCCGGTTCGGAACGGACCCGAGCGCGTCGGTGCTCGATGTGAACTGCAAGGCCCACGAGCTGGACAACCTGTACATCGTCGACACCAGCGTCTTCCCCAGCATCGGCGCCGTGAATCCAGCGCTGACTGCGATGGCGAACTCGCTCCGCGTCGGCGACGACCTCCTTGAGCGAATGAAGTAGCTCCATGCTCAGCCCGTCCGGTGAGCAGTTCGAGATCACATTCGAAGACCAACTGGTGGTCGCCGTCGAGGTGGGCGGCGGGCTCCGGACGTACTCGGTCGACGGCGAGGACGTCATCGACGGCTACGGCGCCGACGAGATGGCGACCGGGGGTCGCGGCCAGATGCTCATCCCGTGGCCCAACCGCCTGCAGGACGGAAGCTACGAGTTCGAGGGCCGCCGGCACCAGCTTCCGCTGAACGAGCCCGAGCACTCGAATGCCATCCACGGCCTCGTCCGCTGGGTCGCGTGGCACGTGCGGGAGCGCGAGCCGCACCGCGTCGTGCTCGGACATGTCCTCCATCCGCAGCCCGGGTATCCGTTCTCGCTCGACCTCGAGATCGAGTACGAGCTGTCGGCGAGCGGTCTCACCGTACGTACGACCGCGACGAACGTCGGAACCGCCACCTGCCCGTACGGAAGCGGGACACACCCGTATCTCACGCTGGGAACGGAGACGATCGACGAGGTGCTGCTCCGGGTGCCTGCGCAAACGGCCCTCCGCTCGGACGACCGCGGCATCCCGGTCGGGACGGTGGCGGTCGAGGGCACGGAGCTCGACTTCCGTTCGGCGCGTCGGATCGGCCAGGCCACGATCGACAACGGCTACACGGACCTCGAGCGGGACGATGCGGGCCTCGCCCGCATCACGATCGCTGCGGCCGACCGATCGGGCGCGACGCTGTGGGTCGACGAGGGCTATCCGTACGTCATGGTGTTCACCGGCGACATACCCGCCGTCGAGCGTCGTGGGCTCGCAATCGAGCCCATGACGTGCCCACCGAACGCCTTCCGAAGCGGTGAGGCCGTCGTCACGCTCGAGCCGGGTGACTCGCACATCGGCGGCCTGGGGCCTGACTCCGACGAGGTGAGAGAATGAACGGACGTTGCTGTCGGATCGATGACCAGGCGTCGCTGGCCGATCACGACGGTCGATCTCGCGCGCCTCCAGTTCGCGACGACCTCGCTCTACCACTTCCTCTTCGTCCCGCTGACGCTCGGCCTCGCGCCGCTCGTCGCGGTCATGCAGACCCTCTGGTACCGCGGCGGTGACGAGGCATGGCTTCGCCTCGCCCGCTTCTTCGGCACGCTCATGCTGATCAACTTCGCGATCGGCGTCGCGACGGGGCTCGTGCAGGAGTTCCAGTTCGGGATGAACTGGTCGATCTACTCGGAGTTCGTCGGTGACGTGTTCGGAGCCCCGCTCGCGATCGAGGGGCTCGCGGCGTTCATGCTCGAGTCGACCTTCCTCGGCCTCTGGATCTTTGGCTGGGACCGCCTGTCGAAGCGCGTCCACCTCGCGACGATCTGGCTCTTCGCGCTCGGCTCCTGGGCATCGGCGTTCTTCATCATCAGCGCCAACTCCTGGATGCAGCGGCCCGTCGGCTCGACGGTCACCGACGGCCGTGCAGAGCTGACGGACGTCTGGGAGCTCTTCGCGAACCGCTTCGGGATCTGGGCCTACATCCACGTGCTGCTCGTCGGGCTCACGACAGCGGCGGTCGTGATCTTCGGCGTCGCCTGCTGGCACCTCGTCCGCGGCCGGAACCAGGAGCTGTTCCGCCACGCCGCGAAGCTCGCGCTGATCGTCGGCGTCCCGATCTCGGCGGTGAACCTCGGGGTCGGCAGCCAGATGGGCGTCGTGGTGACCGACTACCAGCCGATGAAGATCGCCTCGACGGAGGCGCAGTGGGACACGTGCCAGCCGTGCGCGTTCTCGCTCTTCCAGATCGGTGGCTTCACCGAGGACGACCAGACACCGTCGTTCTCGATCCAGGTCCCGCATCTCCTGTCGATCCTCGCGACCCTCTCCTGGGACGGCGAGGTGCAGGGGATGAACCCGCTGCAGGCGTCCGACGAGGCCGAGTACGGCGCAGGCGACTACATCCCGCCGGTGCGGACGACCTACTGGAGCATGCGGATCATGGCGTACGCCGGAACGCTCGTCTTCCTCGTCTTCGCGCTCGGGGCGTTCCTCTACTGGCGCGGGAGGCTCGCGTCGACGCGCTGGTTCCTCTGGCTCGGCGTCGCGGCGATCCCGCTTCCGTACGCGGCGGCGCTCGCCGGCTGGGTGCTCTCGGAGGTCGGGCGCCAACCCTGGATCGTGTGGGGGCTGCTGAAGACGGTCGACGCCAACTCGCCGAGCGTCTCGACGGCCACGATCGCGACGAGCCTCGGCACGTTCGTCGTCCTCTACGTCGCGCTCCTCATCGTCGACGTCATCCTCATGCGCAGGTACGCGCGCGTCGACCCGCCCGAGGTCGGCGGCGAGGGCGACGAGTTCGCGCTCCCGGCGGTGACGTACTGATGGATCTCGAGACCTTCTGGTTCTGCCTCATCGTCGTCGTCTGGGCGATGTACTTCCTGCTCGAGGGGTTCGACTTCGGGGTGGGGATGCTGCTCCCGTTCGTCCCGCGCTCTGACGAGGAGCGAGGCACGGCGCTGCGAACGATCGGGCCGGTCTGGGACGGGAACGAGGTCTGGCTCGTCGTTGCGGGAGGCGCGACGTTCGCGGCCTTTCCCGCTTGGTACGCGACGATGTTCTCGGGCTTCTACCTCGCGCTCCTGCTCATCCTCTTCTTCCTGATCATTCGCGTCGTCTCGTTCGAGTGGCGCTCGAAGAGCGAGACGCCTGGCTGGCGCTCGACGTGGACGTGGGCGAACACGATCGGCAGCTTCGGCGCGCCGCTGCTGTGGGGGATCGGGCTGTCGTGTCTCCTGTACGGCACCCCGATCGACTCGGACGGCGACTTCACCGGCGACCTCCTGGATCTCTTCAGCCCGTACAGCGTGTTCGCGGGCATCGCGGTCGTGGCGCTCTTCGCGTTCCACGGCGCGACGTTCCTGACGCTTCGCACGACGGGGGATCTGCGCAGCCGGGCCGACGCGGCTGCGCGGAAGACTTGCGATTCCGGCTGCCGTGCTCGGCGCGGCGTACCTCGTGTGGACCGTTGCCGTCGCGATGGACCGCAACGACAAGGATCTGTTCCCGCCGGCGCTGCCCGCGGCGCTCGGGATCGCGGCGTTGGCCCTCGCGGCGTTCTTCGTCCTCACCGGTCGCAACGGCAAGGCATTCGCGATGACGGCGGGCGGAGCGATCGCCGTCGTCGTCGACGCTGTTCACGAGTCTCTATCCGCGAGTGATGGTCTCGAGCACGGACGCGGCCAACAGCCTCACCGTCGACGGTGCGTCCTCGTCGCGAGTACGCGCTCAAGGTGATGACCGTCGTCGCGTTGATCTGCGTTCCGGTCGTGCTGCTCTACCAGGGCTGGACCTACTACGTCTTCCGGCACCGCATCGGCGACCGTCCCGAGCCCTCGTAACGCACCTCGGGTGCGGATTCTCGACCCACGTCTCCTTCGCCGTGCGCGCGCCGCGCGAGTGTTGCTCGTGGCCGATGCGGCGCTCGGAGTCGTCATGGCGCTGCTCGTGCTGGCGCAGGCCGTGCTGCTCGCGCGCGTTGCTGCGCGCGCGTTCGACGGGTGCGTCGCTCGCGGACGTCACGACGCCGCTGGTCGTCCTCTGCGCGGTCGTCGTCGCCCGCGCGCTCGCCGCCTGGGGGTTCGAGGTCGCAGGTCGTCGTGCTGCCGGCGACGTGATCTCCCAGCTTCGGCTCGATCTCGTCGAGACGAGGCTGCGGAGCCGGCCTGCGGCGCTCGACGGTGTACAGAGCGCGGAGGTCGCGACCGCCGCCGTCTCCGGCGTGGACGCCCTCGAGGCGACCTTCGCGCGCTACCTCCCTCAGGTCGTCCTGGCCGTGGTCGTGCCGGTGGCGGTGCTCGTCCTCGTCGCGTCGATCGACCTTCTCGCTGCCGGCGTGATGCTGCGTGACGCTGCCGCTCGTCCCGGTCTTCATGTGGCTCGTCGGGCGCTACACGGAGCGTCGCGCGCGTGAGCGCTGGCAGGCGCTGGCGCTGCTCTCGAACCACTTCCTCGACGTCGTGCGCGGGCTGCCGACGCTCCGTGCGTTCAACCGCGGACGACGCGCAGGCGGAGCGCATCGCCGCGGTGAGCGAGGAGTACCGGCGCGCGACGATGGGGACGCTCCGGATCGCCTTCCTCTCCGGCGCCGTGCTCGAGCTCGCGGCGACGCTGGGAATCGCGCTCGTCGCCGTCGTCGTGGGAGTTCGTCTCGCCGAGGGCGGCATCGGCTTCGAGTCGGCACTGACCGTGCTCGTGCTCGCGCCGGAGCTCTACCTGCCGCTGCGGAACCTCGCTGCCCAGTTCCACGCGAGCGCCGACGGGGCGGCGGTTGCCGAGCGAATGCTCGATCTCTCCGACGAATCGCCGGCGGCGTCGCGGCACCGCATCCGCTCCGGACGTCCGGTGCTCTCGCCGATCGTCTTCGAGCGCGTCTCATTCGGCTATCCGAGCCGCGAGGCGCAGGTCCTGCGCGAGGTCGATCTCGAGCTCCGTGCCGGCGAGACGCTCGCGGTCGTCGGGCCGAGCGGGGGAGGGAAGAGCACGCTCCTGTCGCTGCTCCTGCGCTTCGTCGAGCCGTCGTCCGGACGAATCCTGGTCGGCGGCGACGACCTCGCTACCGTCGACCCGGCCGCCTGGCGCACGCGACTCGCGTACGTCCCGCAATCGCCGACGCTGTTTCGCGGGACGGTTGCGGACAACATCCGGCTGGGAGATCCGGCGGCCGAGGACGATCGCGTGCGTCTGGCTGCCGAGCTGGCAGCGGCGCACGACTTCGTGGTCGAGCTGCCGCACGGATACGAGACGCTCGTGGGCGACGGCGGCCGCCAGCTCTCGTCAGGACAACGCCGCCGGCTGGCGCTCGCGCGGGCGTTCCTGCGTGACGCTCCGCTCGTCCTGCTCGACGAGCCGACGGCCGATCTCGACCGGGCAAGCGCGGAGCTCGTCGCCGACGCGATCGACACGCTGCGCGTGGGGAGGACGGTGCTGCTCGTCGCCCACGACCCCGACCTCGCAGCCGTCGCGGATCGGGTCGTTCGTCTGGAGAGCGGCACCTCGCTCGAGCCCGCGGCGGAAGCGGCATGACCTCCACGATTCGCAGGCTCCTCGCGCTGGCGTCGATGCCGCGCGGGCGCGTCGCGCTCTCGATCGCGCTCGGCGCGCTCGCAGTCGGATTCGGAGTCGCGCTCATCACGACGGCCGGCTACCTGATCTCGCGCGCCGCCGAGCAGCCTCCGATCCTCGCGCTGACGACGATCATCGTCGCCGTCCGCTTCCTCGCGCTCGCTCGCCCTCTCGCGCGGTACCTCGAACGCCTCGCGTCGCACGACCTCGCTCTGCGGGCGCTGGGGAGGATCCGCGCGACGCGTTTACGAGCGCATCGAGCCGCTCGCGCCGGCCGAGCTCGACGCATTCCGACGGGGCGACCTCGTAAGCCGAATGGTCGGTGACGTCGACGCGCTCCAGGGCGTCTACCTGCGCGGCCTCGCGCCTCCGCTCGTCGCCTTCGCGGTCGCGACCGCTTGCGTCGTCGCGATCGCGTTCGTGCTTCCCGTCGCTGCTGCAGTGGTCGCCGTCGGTCTCGCGCTCGGCGGGATCGCGGTGCCGCTCCTCGCCGGCCGGCTCGCCCGGCTCGTCGGTCAACGGCAGGCCGCAGCGCGCGGGGAGCTGACCGGCGAGCTCGTCGAGCTCCTTCGGGGAGCTCCCGAGCTCGTCGCGTACGGCCGCGAGGACGACGTTCTCGCTCGAGTCGCGGCTTCGGACGAGGAGCTCGTCCGGCTCGGTCGCCGCGACGCGTTCATCGCCGGGCTTGCCGACGCGAGTTCGGTCCTCGTGGCCGGCCTGACAACGGTCGCCGTGCTCGCTCTCGCCGTCGCTGCGCATGACGCCGGCACGCTCGACCGCGTGCTCGTGGCGGCACTCGCGCTGCTCGCTCTCTCGTCGTTCGACGCAGTGACGCCGCTGCCGGCCGCTGCGCGGGAGCTGTCGGCCACGCTCGCCTCGGGCGGCCGCGTCCTCGAGCTCACCGAACGTGTGCCGGCGGTCTCCGATCCGGCCCTTCCTGCACCGCCGCCCGAGGGTCCGGCTGTCGTCGCCCTCGAAGGCGTCACCGCTCGCTACCCAGGTGACGCGCCTGTTCTCGAAGGCTTCGACCTCCGGCTCGAGCCCGGCGAGCGAGTCGCGCTCGTCGGTCCCAGCGGGGCGGGCAAGACGACGGTGACCCGAGCTCCTCCTGCGCTTCCTCGACCCCGAGGAAGGGCGCGTGACGATCGGCGGCCGCGACCTGCGCGAGCTGCGCCAGGAGGATGTCCGGCGCACCTTCGCCCTCGCCGGCCAGGAAGCGCATCTCTTCGACTCCACCATCCGCGAGAACCTGAAGCTCGCGCGGCCGCAGGCGACCGACGCCGAGCTCGTCGACGCGCTTCGCCGGGCGCGGCTCGACGAATGGGTCGAGTCGCTCCCCGACGGGCTGGACACGCTCGTCGGCGAGGAGGGGATGCAGCTGTCGGGCGGCCAGCGGCAGCGGCTCGTCGTCGCGCGCGCTCTGCTCTCTCGACGCGCCGGTCCTGATCCTGGACGAGCCGACGGCTCACCTCGATCGCGGAGACGGCGGAAGCCCTCGTGGCGGACGTTCTGGACGCCGCCGACGGCCGCTCCGTCCTTCTGATCACGCACCGTCGCGAAGGCCTCGACCTCTGCGACGAGGTCGTCGAGCTGCCGGCGGCCTAGGTCGACGACGACACGCGGCGCGACTCGATCCAGCCGCATACGGGGCAGGCGAAGACCTCGAGGATGACGCCGTCGAGAGCACGGGTCATCGCCTCGACCTCTTCCTCCGTAACGGGATGCACGAGCTTGCTCGCCTGGTGGTTCATCGCGTTCCCGCACCTCGGGCAGGTCATCGTCGCGGTCACGCCGAGCCTCCGACCGTGACGTGCTCGCGTCCGTAGCGCAGCGTCTCTGCCATCCACACCAGTTCGTCGAGGAACTTGTCGATGGCGAGGAACGACTCGTCGACGAGCGCGCCGTTCTCGTCGAACCTGCTCCTGACGTTGTTGAAGTTCACGTCCCAGAAGATCGTGACGAGCCCGAGCTCACGGAGCACGGGGAGCAGGTTCTCGATCACTCGCGCGCCTCCGAAGATGCCCGCCGAGACGCCGACGATCCCGACTGCCTTGTGGACGTACTCCTTCAGGTTCGTGTCCAGGACGTGCTTCAGCAGGCCTGGATAGCCACGGTTGTATTCGGGGGCGACCAGCACGAGCGCGTCGGCGCGGTTCATGGCATCCGCGAACACAGGATCCTTGGCGTTCTCGCCAGCGTCATCGGTTGGGATAGGCAGCGTCGCGACGTCGATGAGCTCCGTCTCGACTCCTTCGCGCAGCGCGATCCGCTCGTGCACGAGCTGAGCCGCGTGCTCGCTCATCCGACCTTGCCTCGGAGTTCCGAGGATCACCGGGACGAAGAGCGGCCGCGACGTCACTCATCGCGCGGGACGTTACTCCAGCGAACCGAGCGTTGCGACCGTCCGCGCGAGGGCTTAGGGTCCAGCGACCGTGGCCGAGATCCTTGCGCTCGTAGCGGCGTTCTTCTTCGCGCTGGCCGCGACGCTCCAGCAGAAGGGCGCGCTCGGCATGGGGGAGGTCTCGCTCGGGTCGCCGAGCTCGTTCGTCAACGCTCGCCAGGCAGAAGTGGTGGCTGCTCGGGACACTCGCGCTCCTCACCGGGTACGCCTTCCAGGCGGTTGCGCTCGCGAACGGGCGCCTCGCGGTGATCCAGCCTTTGCTCGTGACGACGATCGTGTTCGCGCTGCCGCTCGGCTACTTCCTCACGAACCAGGTGGTCCACCGCAAGGAAGTGCTCGGAGCCGCGGTCGTCGTGCTCGGGCTTGCGGTGTTCACCCTGGTCGGTGAGGCGGCCGAAGGGAACGACAACGCCCCGGCCGGCGAGTGGGCCGTGGCCGTCGTGGCGTTCTCGCTGGTCGCGCTTGCGTTGCTCGTCATGGGTGGGCGCGGATCGAGCACGCGCAAGGCGGCGCTGTTCGGCGCGTGCGCCGGGGTGCTGTATGGGCTCTCGGCCTCGCTCTGCAAGCCGACGGTGGAGATCTACGGCGACAACGGTCTCGCTGCGGTGCTCGAGAGCTGGGAGTTCTACGCGTTCGCCAGCGCCGGAATCCTCGCGTTTCTCGTCCAGCAGGTATCGCTCTCGGCCGGGAACCTGGCCGCTGCGGTCGCCACAGTGTCCGTCTGCAACCCGCTCGTGAGCATCTTCATCGGCACGTTGCTCCTCGACGAGCGGCTCGTCGGAGCCGCTGTGGCACAAGGTCGTCGCGTACTGCGCGCTGGGCGTCGCGCTCGCGGGAGCGGCGCTGATCTCCCTTTCCACGGAAGGCGCGAGGGACGCCGACGCGGCAGACGAACGATCCCCGGCTCCAGCCCCCGCGACCTGATCGCTACGCGGCGGCTCGCGGCGCGAACGGATGCAGCTCGTCCTGTCCTTCCTGGACGATGCCGTAGTGCGACTCCGGGACCTCGTTCCATGCGCCCGGCGAGATCGCCGAGCGGCTCCGAGACGACGAGCCTCGTCTCGTCGGACACCTGCTGGAGGATCTCGACGTCCGGGTGCTGCTCGCGCAGCGTGTCCACTCGCGTCGAGTAGAACAGCGAGCGTGACTTGCCCTCGCTCGAGTAGCGGAATCCCCAGAGCGTCGTACCGTCGCTCGTCGCGACCGTCATCTGGATCGGGTGCTCGATCCCATGGCTGCGACCGAGTTGCTCGATGACGCCGACTGCGCGAGCGACGGCGGCGGGCGGATCGTCCTCGAGACCCATGGTGAGCGCGAGGAAGAAGAACGCCTCCGAATCCGTCGACCCCTCGACCGCGGAGTAGAGAGAGGGATCGACCGCGAGCATGAGCTCGCGCTTCACGTCGTGGAACCCCGCGATCGAGCCGTTGTGCATCCACAGCCAGCGGCCGTGGCGAAACGGGTGGCAATTGGTCTGCTGAATGGGCGTACCGCTCGATGCGCGAATGTGCGCGAACACGAGCCCCGAGCGGACATGGGCGGCGAGCTCACGCAGGTTGCGATCGTTCCACGCCGGCTCGACGCTCTTGAAAACGGCCGGCCTGTCGCCCTCGCCGTACCAGCCGACTCCGAACCCGTCGCCGTTCGTCGTCTCGGCGCCGAGCTTGGAGTGGAGGCTCTGGTCGATCAGCGAGTGGGCCGGCTTGTAGAGCAGCTCCTCGAGAAGGACGGGAGTTCCGGAGTAGGCCATCCAGCTGCACATGTCAGTGCGCGAAGGCGCTCCCCGTCGCCGCATCGTGGACAG
This sequence comes from uncultured Gaiellaceae bacterium, assembly GCA_963723695.1. Classification (GTDB taxonomy): domain Bacteria; phylum Actinomycetota; class Thermoleophilia; order Gaiellales; family Gaiellaceae; genus GMQP-bins7. Next base: position 101,917 of record CAVRRU010000013.1, read on the forward strand.
GGGACGGCTGCCGCTCGAGCCTGGGAAGCTGCCGCTCGAGGTCGGCCACGAGCATGTCGGACAGGTCGTGTGTGAAGCCGCGCCGGACGACGACGCGCAGTGCAGCGAGGTCGGTCCGCTTCTCGGGGAAGGTGTACGCCGGCACCTGCCAGCCTCGCTCGCGCAGGGCATTGGAGACGTCGAAGACGGTGTACTTGTCGACGTCGCCCTTCAGCGTGAAGGCGAACACCGGCAGCTCGTCGCCTCTCGTGAGGAGCTCGAACGGCCCGAGCTCGGCGATCCGGCCGGAGAGCCGCGTGGCGACGTCGCGTGCGTAGCCCTGCACCTGTCGGTACCCGTCGTATCCCAGCCGGAGGAAGTTGTAGTACTGCCCGACGACCTGCGCTCCCGGCCGGGAGAAGTTCAACGCGAACGTCGGCATGTTGTCGCCGAGGTAGTTGACCCAGAAGATGAGGTCGTCGGGCAGTGCGTCGGCATCGCGCCAGACGATCCACCCGACCCCGGGATACACGAGTCCGTACTTGTGGCCGGAGGTGTTGATCGACGCGACTCGCGGCAGGCGGAAGTCCCACTCGAGGTCCGGATCGAGGAAGGGCGCGATCATCGCGCCCGACGCGCCGTCGACGTGGACCGGCACGTCGATTCCACTCTGCTGCTCGAATGCGTCGAGCGCGTCGCAGATCTCCTGCACGGGCTCGTACGAACCGTCGAAGGTGGAGCCCAGGATCGCCACGACGCCGATCGTGTTCTCGTCGCAGCGCTTGACGGATTCCTCCGCCGACATGTTGAAGCGCTCGCCCTCCATCGGCACGAGCCGCATCTCGACGTCCCAGTAGTTCGCGAACTTCTCCCAGCAGATCTGGACGTTGATGCCCATGACGAGGTTGGGCTTGTCTGCAGGCTTGCCCTCGGCCGCGCGTCGCTTCTGCCACCGTCGCTTCAGCGCGAGTCCGCCGAGCATCGCCGCCTCGCTGGAACCTGTCGTCGAGCAGCCCGTCGCCTCGTCCGCATCCGGCGCGTGCCAGAGGTTGGCGAGGATGCTCACGCAGCGCGTCTCGATCTCGGCGGTCTGCGGGTACTCGTCCTTGTCGATCATGTTCTTGTCGAAGCATTCCGCCATGAGCTTCTCGGCCTGCGGCTCCATCCAGGTCGAGACGAAGGTCGCGACGTTCAGGCGTGCGTTGCCGTCGAGCATCAGCTCGTCGTGGATGATCTGATAGGCGACGTCGGGCGCCATCTCGCTCTCCGGCAGCGCGTGGCGCGGGATCGTCCGAGCCTCGAGACTGAATAGCGGTGCGACGGCGAGATCGTCGCCGCCGGCCGGAGCTGCCTTCGGGTGCTTGAGCGTCACGAGTCCTCCCTCGGCTGGTCGCGACGCGTCGTACGCCGCTCCAGCCACCGAGCCTAGACGACAAGGCCGCTCCAGCCGCACTGCTGCGTAGCCTTTCGCGCCATGGACTCGCCGGACGCGCGACGCGTCGAGCTACTCCTCCCGATGCGGACGTTGCTCCTGGTGCTCGGGGCGCTCGGCCTCGCGGTTGCGTTCGCAGCGATCGGCGACACCTTCCTCATCGTCTTCGTAGGCATCTTCCTCGCGCTCGTCTTCGAGTACCCGGTCCGCTTCGTGATGGAGAAGACCGGTATGTCGCGGGGCCTGGCGGCCACGGTGACCGTCCTCGGCAGCGCGGTTGCGGTCGTGCTCCTCATGCTGCTGTTGCTGGTACCGCTCGTCGCAAGCACTCGGGACTTCCTCCAGGAACTGCCGACGATCGTCGAGGACCTCCGTGAGTCCGACGAGCTCTCCTGGCTCGGTGACGCCGGCGCAGCGGAGAACGTGCAGGAGGGGGCGGAGGAGGTCTCGGTTTCGGTGCCAGACGCGATCTCGGCTGTCCTCGGGATCGCGGGAAGCTTCTTCGGGATCTTCCTCGCCAGCTTCACGATCCTCTTCATCTGCCTGTTCCTGCTCAGCGACATCGTGAATCTCAAGCGGGCGCTCGCGAGCGTGCTCATGCCCGGTGAGGAGGAGCGCTGGCTCGACGTCTGGGAGCGGGTCACGACGTCGATCTCGCGGTGGGCGATCGGCGTGGTCGTCATCGCGGCCATCGCCGGCACGACCCAGGGCATGACGGCATGGCTGCTCGGCTCGAGCTACGCGATCGCGCTCGGCGTCATCGCCGGGCTGCTGGACATGATCCCGAACATCGGAGCGACCATCGCCGGCTTCGTGCTCGTGCCCACGCTCTGGGCGGAGGAAGGGCTCCTGGCGGCGCTGATCATGCTCGTCGTCGTCCTCGTGTACCAGCAGGTCGAGAACAACATCCTCACTCCCAAGATCCAGGGGAAGGCCGTGAGCCTCTCCGGCTTCTTCATCATCGTCGCGGTCACGCTCTTCGGCGCGTTGCTGGGCGTCCTTGGTGCGCTCACCGCGGTCCCCCTGGCGGCGACCATTCAGATCTTCGTGCAGGAGCTTACGAAGGCGCGCCGCGAGAAGGTCGCGGCGGCGAAGACCGGGGACGTCGTGGCGGCTCCCTAGACGGAGATGCTCACCGGCTGGGTGGCCAGCCAGAGCACGGTTCCGAGAAACACGGTGCAGCCGACGCCGAGGGCGAAGACGCGTAAGCGCGGCTCCGTGAGCCTCGTGCTCATGCCTGCGAAGAAGAGCGCGACCGAGAAGAGCACGACTCCGAGGACATAGTTCGATGCGCGCTGGATGTTCCGGCGCACCGTGGCGGCCGACACCTCGGCTTCGACGTCCAGCCGTGTGGCTTCCTGCTCCGCCGCCAGCTTGTACTGAGGCATGACGAACGGAGTCAGCGGCGCGTTTCGGTTCTGCAGGGGCCTCGTCGCGACCCACGCGTTGAACGCGGGCTTGAACTCCGTGCGGAACCTCCTGAAGTAGAAGTCCTGGAGGTCGGTCTCACCCCGCGCGTAGCCGTCGACCCACTGGATGAACGTGGCGACGTCGACCTCCTTCTGCGCCTCGGCGAGCCCCTGCGCGCGAGCGGCGTCGATCCTGATCGCGTTCGTTCGGCTGGACGCCTTCGTCTGCTCGCCGTTCCAGCGAGTCGCCTGGTAGCCGCTCCAGGCCGTCGCGACAGCGGCGCACGCGAGCAGAAGCGTGGCGACGAGCTCGACGCGGTCCTTCACCGCGCGGTCCCACTTTCGTCGCACGGCGGTGTCGCAGTGTCGCCGAGCACCGCCTGGGCCTCGTCGAGGATGCGGAGCGACCGCTCCATCGCCACTGGGCGGATGCTTCCCGGTCCCGGCCGATACGGATTGTCGAGGGCGTAGATCGCGAGCAGCGTGACCACGACGATCGTCGTCGCGGACCCGACGAGCATCGCCTGGGAGCGCTTCATCTCCGCCGGATCGGCGAAGAAGAGCATGAAGCAGAAGACGATGGCGGCGCTGAGCAGGAGCACGATCCAGACGGTCGTCGGCGTGATACCGGCAGCTCCGTGGATGCGGTCACGGCGGGCTTCCTCGCGGTCGGACGTCTGGTCGAGCCACTTCGCGAACGCCGTCTCCTCCTGATAGGTCGACGTGTCGGCGGACCGGATCGTGCGGAAGAGCGCAACTCCCCACGGGTTGAGGGCGTCGCCCAGGCTGCCGTCCTCCATGCGCGGCCACTCCCGCTCCACGACCGAGCGGGCGTAGCAGGTGATCTCTCCCGCGAGACGATCGCGAGTCTCCGGATCGAGGAACTGCGCTGTCTCGAACTGCTGCACGACGAGGAGCGCCTCGGCCTCGGCGCCCGCGCGCGACTGGTCGTACGACGTGAACGCGAGGAAGATGACGAAGCCTGCGAAGATCGCGAACCCGGTCGCGAGCACGCCGAAGACGCCGGAAGCGCGGTCGCCGTCCGAGAAGAAGCTCCCCTCGGGGGCTCGACGGCGCACGAGCAGCATCAACGCGATCGCCACGGCGTCGGCGACGAGAACGATGATGGTCCCCCAGAGGAGATTCATGTTCGCGCGAGACTACTCGCGTCGACGCGTCGGTTTCGTACCAGGCGGACGACTTCGGCTCACTGTGACTGGAGCTGCCGGCGCCAGCCTCGAAGGAGTGCGTGGATCGAGGCTGCGCCGATGAGCGGCTCGTCGGGAGACCGCAGAGACGCGGGGAAGAGAACGAACGGGCGCGTTTGCGGGCCGCCGAGTCCTCCGTGGAACGAGATCAGCTCCTCGAAGGCGCAGCCTTCGTCGAGCTGGGGGTCGTAGAAGCTCCCGATCATCAAGTCCGCGACGTCCGGGAACTGATCCGTGCGGGCAAGGTGTCGACCCGCGTTCGGCGAGAACACCGCCAGCGGGTCCTCGCCCTCGATTCGGCCGTCGGCGAGGTAGCACGCCCCGTCGCGCCCGAGCGCGACCGCGCCGTGCTCGGCGGAGCGAACCAGGATCCAACCGATGTGGGGGTGCTCGCGGAGCGCTGGGACGAGCCGCGGGTGGCGCTCCACGATCTCCTCGAGGGTCAGCCGCCGCTTCTCCTCCATCAGGTATACGAGACCGAGGTTGCCCGAGCCGAGGACGACGACCTCGCGGTCGGAGACGTCGTTCTTCGGGCGCTTCTTCGTCGGGTCGGCGCCCGTCGCTTCGGAGACGGCAAGGCCGACCATCGCGTGCTGCTCGTCGCCACCCGAGAAGTCGGAGACAACGCCGGACGTGAGCGAGCGAGCGACGAGGTCGTCGAGCCCGTAGCCGTTGCGTTGATGGAACGTCGCGCCCTGCGTCTGACCGTGGTCGGAGAGCACCACGATCTCATACGGCCGCGGCGTGTACCGCCGAGCTCTGTCTATTCGACCGAATTGCTGGTCGAGTTTTCGGAGCGCTTCGAGCGTGTCGGACCGCTCGAGTCCGGAATGGTGTGCGACCTCGTCGTAGCTCGAGAAGGTCGCGTAGATCGCGGGGCGGCCCTTCATCATGTCCGAGAGGACTCCGTACACGATCAGGTCACGGACGACGACGCACATCGCGGCTCGCATGAACGGGTAGATCCCGCCGCGGTGGCCCCGTGGGCGGACGTCGCGACGGATCGCACGCAGCGCCGCAGTCCACTCGAGGAAGAGCTCCCAGAAGAAAAGGACGAGGACGCGGGTCACGTTGAACCCGTTCGAGAAGAACGCCCGGTAACCGGGGTTGGCGCCCTTCTCAACCTCCATCCGGCTGACGGTGAGGATGACGTGGTCGGCCTCGCCCGAGAGGAGGTTCCCGCGGCTCGCTCCCCCGTCGACGAGCAGTCCGACGCCGGTCGCGTGCCGCCGCTCGATCTCGGCGCAGTCGGCCGGCGCCGAGCACGTCATCATCGTCCCCGTCTGCTTCTCGACCCAGCGGAAGGCAGGGATGTTCTCGTTCGAGCCGAGCAGGATCCCGGCCTGGCTAGCGCCCGTCTGCGACGAGAGGTCGGGCTCCCACTCGATGAAGCGGTAGTCGTGGTCGGCGAGCCAACGCGCCATGTTGGGTGCGTTCCCGTCGCGCATCGCTCGCTGGAGCACGGGGAGTGCGAGCCCGTCGATCTCGAGGTAGACGAGCCCTGGCACCGTGGTGTCGACGCGTTCGCCGGAACGTCTGGCGATCCGCTCGATGACGCGCAGCGTGTACGTGTCGTCGTCGTTCGTCCCGAACAACACGTCGAGGACGACGGTGACGGCTGAGGCGATGAGCGCGGTCAGGAGCGCCCACACGAACCTGTCGACCTCGATCGCGTTGTCCGTGAGCGACGACGCGGCGAGCAGCATGAGCGCATCGAGGATCAGGACCAGGAGGAAGCCGAGGACGAGCGTGAACGGGAGCCGGATGGCCGCGACGAGCGGGAGCAGTAGTGCGTTCAGGACCGCGATGACGAGTGAGACAAGGACCGCCCCCAGGAACGTCTGGATCTCTACGTGCGGGACGATCCAGGCGGCGACGAACAGTGCGAGGGCCGCGACGAGCCATGACAACACGAGCCGAAGCGGCCTGATTTTCGGGCGATCGAGCCTTTGCTCGGCCGCCGGCACTTCAGCGGTCGTCATCAGGACACAATCGTTAAAGCTCCCGGGGGAGCGGCACAAGTCCTACTCGCTGCGTCGTCAACGCTGCGACAGTCCCATTGCACAACTCGAAGCCCGCCGAGGGGCGGGCTTCGAGTCCGAAAGACGTGGGGAGTCCTGCCTAGCCTCTGCCTCTGCCTCTGCCGAAATCGTCGCTCCCCGGGTCCTCTGTCTCTCCGCGACCTCGTGCTCGTCCCCGTCCGCGCTCAGGCTCGTCGTCGCCGGGCTCGTCGATGTCCAAGCCATGCGCCTCGACGTCCGGGCTCTCGTCGTCGTCGTGCTCTCCGCGCCCTCTGTCCTTTTCCTCCGACATGTCGCTCCTCCTCGCTTGGGCCTCAGGCGCCTATTGCACCTCTCACCGCACATGACGGCGATAGCGGCGGCAATCTTCCCACTCTCCACCTGAACACGCAAGAGAGAGATGAGATGCTGGCGCCCACGTGGACTCCAGCGGACCAGCCGACACCCGGGCGCTCTTCGCGGGAGTCTTCCGCAACGCAGACCTGCGCAGGCTCGAACTGGCGTGGGCATGCTCGAACCTCGCGAGCCGCGCCTCGGCCATCGCGATCGCCGTATACGTCTACGAGACGGACGGCATCGCAGCCGTCGGCATCATCGCTTTCGTTCGGCTCGTTGTCGCCGCGGTTCTCTCCTCCTGGCTCGCCGTCTTCGCCGATCGTCGTCCCCGGCGACACGTTCTCATCGCCACCGACCTCGGGCGTGCGGGCATGCTCGGTGCGATGGCGGTCCTGGCTCCGGTGGACGACGCCCGCCCCGCCTTGTACGCGCTGGCCATCGCCACCGCCATCCTGGAGCCCCTGTTCCGATCCGCTCAGGTCGCGCATACGCCCGCGCTCGTGAGGTCGCCCGAAGAGCTCACGGCGGCAAACGTGCTCGCAAGCGGTGTCGAGAGCGTCGCGCTGTTCGCCGGACCTGCGCTTGGGGCGCTCCTCCTCTCGGTCTCGAGCCCGAGCACGGTCTTCGCCGTGACGGCGTGCCTGGCGCTCGTCGCGGTCGCGCTCGTCGCCCGGATCGGGATCGCAGGCGAGCCGGCTCCAGAGACCACGAGTGCTCGGTCGCACACCTTGCTTGCAGGCTGGCGCACGATCGCGTCCGAGGCGCACCTGCGGGTGGTGATCGCGCTCTTCTCGATCCAGACGGTCGTGGCGGGCATGCTCAACGTCCTCGTAGTGGCGCTCGCCATCGAGGTGCTCGACATCGGCACCGCCGGCGTTGGCTGGCTTGCCGGGATGATCGGCATCGGCGCGACGATCGGAGTATTCGTCGTCGCCGGCTTCGCGGGACGCCATCGTCTCGCAGGGCCGTTCGCAGTGGGGCTTCTGCTCTGGGGGATCCCGCTCGTGCTGGTCGCGGCGTGGCCCGAACTGGCGCCGGCGATCGTACTGCTCGCACTCCTCGGCATCGGGAACACGCTCGTCGACGTTGCGGGCATCACGCTGATGCAGCGATCGGCGCCGGACGCCGTCCTCGGTCGCGTCTTCGGCGCGTTCGAGACGCTCGTGCTCCTGTCGATGGGCGTCGGATCGCTGCTCGCACCCCTGCTCGTGACCTGGGTCGGGGTCCGCGGCGCGGTCCTCGTCGCGGGCTGCCTCGTGCCTGTGGCGCTCGTGCCGCTGTGGCGGCCGCTCGCCGCGGTTGATGTCGGCACTCGTGCGTCCGTGGAGCAGCTCGAGCTTCTGCGGGTGGTGCCGATCTTCGCTCCTCTACCACCTCCGACCCTCGAGCGGCTCGCGCAGGCGATGGCCGAGGCTCGTGTCGAGGCCGGCTCGACGGTGTTCGAGGAGGGCGATCATGGCGATCTCTTCTACGTGATCGCCGACGGGAAGGCGGTGGTCGAGTCAGGTGGACGCCGGCTCCGTACGCTCGAGCGCGGCGACTTCTTCGGCGAGATCGCGCTGCTCCGCGACGTGCCGCGAACCGCGAGCGTTCGGGCGGCCAGCGACCTCCGCCTCCTCGCTCTCGACCGGACGATGTTCCTGGCGACGGTGACCGGAGATCCGGCGAGTGCTGAGGCAGCCGGGAGCATCGTCGCCGCTCGCCTCCCGAGTCCCGTCATCACGTAGCGCTCGGTCTAGGGATTGCGCTCTGCGGGTAGCGCGCCGATGCTGAAATCATGCTCTGGCCAGTTGCGGCACTGGCGGCTCTTCTCCTGGGCTTCGTACTCGTCTACGGCTCGATCGTGCAGTCGCGCCTGAGTGGCGGCGGCCCCGGCGCGGAAGCCCCCGACTACGAACCCGGTAGATAAGGCCGGACCGACCCCAGTCCTCCCCAGGGGAGGGGAACGGAGGACGCCACGCCGGTCCGGCACCAGGTCGCTTCGGCGTCTCCGCAGCGATCCCTGCGTTGTCAGTCCGGAGGGGGTAGACAGCGGCGTACGGAGGGAGGGGCCCCGACAACCCCCTCGGCGGCCGGGGCCCACTGCGGAGGAGGAACCATGGGGGAGGATCTCCGCAGGCTCCAACACTTGCAGAATATGCCTGGGTTGCGCAGCGAGAAGCCAGCGCGGCGGAGCGAGATGCCTGCTACGCGGCGCCCCCGACAGCGTGATTCGGCCGGCGCATGTAGACGTCCGGGTCCCACACGCGGTCGGAGCAGTCGTCCGCGAAGCTGAGTATCAGCCGGCGCATGGAGGGCGACATCGCGTCGCGCTCGCGGCGATCCTTCTGCTTCAGACCGGTCGCCCGGTGCTGCGCTCGGTCGCCCGAGGTCTTCTGTGTGTCGTTCATCCCAATCCCTTTCCCAGGTTCTTCGATGGACGTGGTGTGCCGGCGGTGCGTCGCTACGCAGGGAGGGCCTCGACGACCAGGCGGAACTCCGCCGAGCCCCGTGGCGTGCATGCCGTCAGAAGGAGCCGTTCATAGCCGACGGCGTCGCCGATGTGCAGGTTGCTCGCCGACACGACGCGCGTCTCCGAAACGCGGTAGACGCGTTTCTCGCCGCCAGAGGTGACGTGGATTCGGTCGCCGGCCCGTAGTCGCTCGAGGAAGTAGAACGGCCGCGTGTTCGTCGTGCGGTGGCCCGCTACCGCAATCGTGTCTCCTCCACCAGGCCGACCTGTGATAGGCCACCACGCGGGGCCGCGGTCGAGCTGCGACGGCGCGAAGATCCGAGTCTTCAGGTCGAGGCGCGGGATCCAGAGGCTCGGAGCCGCAGTCCGCACCTCGGGTGTCTGCGGAACTGCTGGAGGAACCGCCGACTGTGCGATGAGCGGAGGAACCTGCCTCATGGGGGCGTGCGACACAGGAGCCGCCTCGGGCTTCGTTTCGCCCGCCATGCCGCTGTGAACGAAGAAGCCCGCGCCCGCACCCAAGAAGAGCGCAGAGATGAGTACGGGCGCGGCTCTTCGCATTAGAGCGTGAGCGGAGCCTGCTGGGCCTGCCGCGTCGGCTTCGGCGCATCGGCCGCGGCCGCGTCGACCTGCTCCTTCGCCGCAGCCTGCTTCTTCGCTGCCGGTGCGACCGGAGGGAGCCCGACGATCGTGGGCGTCGACTGCGACGACTCGTTCGAGCTCGACTCCGGGGCCTGCGTGGAGCTCGGCTCGCTGGAGACCGCCGGAGACGACGGGCTCGGGTTGCTGCCGGTCTCCGTGGTCGTCGTCACGTCCGTGGTCGTCGTCACGTCCGTCGTGGTCGTTTCGTCCGTCGTGGTCGTTTCGTCCGTGGTGGTCTCGTCGGTAGTGGTGGTCTCGTCCGTGGTGGTTGTGTCCTGACCCGCGCAGTGATCCTCGTTCACGCCACCGCTGTTTCCGTGTGTCTCACAATCCTTGCCGTGATCGGGCTGCGGGTCTTCCTTGCACGGCTTCTGGGCGTTGCCATGCTCGCACGTGCCCTGCCCCGGGGGTGACGGATTCCCGTTCCCCGCAACGGCGACACCGGACACAACGAAGCCGAGTGTTCCCATGAGGACGGCGAGCACAAGTGTCGCCAGATTCTTTTTCATGCCGAGTTCCTTCCGGATCGAGGGAGGCGTCTGCCTCACCCGGATGGTGGATGGGTGCTCACCCTTTTGGTATCCCTCAATCGAGTAACCCGATGGGATTTCCCTCGTTCGAGGGGTTCTCGGTCGGATCGCTAGGTTTGGGACCATGAACACGACACCCATCGTCCTGGTCCCAGGGTTCTGGCTCGGGGCGTGGGCGTGGGATGACGTCGCCGACGCGCTCCGCGCCGACGGGCACGACGTCAGGGCGCTCACCCTGCCCGGGCTCGAGTCAGCCGACGCCGACCGCTCGTCGATCAGGGCCACCGACCACGTCGATGCGATCTGCGACGCCGTGAACGCGGCAGGGCGTTCCGTGGTGCTTGCGGTTCACAGCGGCACCGGGTTCACCGGCTACGCGGCAAGCGACCGGCTGCCGGAGCGCATTGCGGCCATGGTGTACGTGGACTCCGCGCCCGGGAAGGGTGCCATGGGTCCCGACTTCGCCGGGGTCGAGATGCCACTCGACTGGGCGTCGATCGAGAAGGAGGAAAACCTCGACGGGCTCAGCGAGGAGCAGAGGGAGACGTTTCGCCGGCGCGCTGTCCCGCAGCCTGGTGGCGTCCTTCGCGAAGCCGTCGAGCTCACGAACGACGCACGCCTCGACATTCCGTCCACGGTGATCTGCACCGGGTTCCCGTCCGAGGAGGTACAGGCGTATGCGGAGAAGCACAACCCCGCCTGGCTAGCCGGTCTCGCCGAGCTGCGCGACGTGACCTGGATCGACCTGCCGACGAGCCACTGGCCCATGTGGTCGCGTCCGCAGGAGCTCGCGGCCATCGTCGGCGACGTCGGACGGCGCGCAGCCAGCGCTTGAGGTAGAGAGCCCGCCACGACGATGCCACCGCCGAGGTGCGCGACCGCGTAGGGTTGACCTCAATCGACCGGGAGGCACACACATGGCCATCGCACGCGTCGTGTCGTTCGAAGGTGTCAGCAAAGAGCGGATCGAGGAGATGAAGCGTGAGTGGGCCGGGGGTCGAGAGCGGCCCGAAGGAATGCCCGCGTCGGAGTTCATCATGCTCCACGATCCCGAGTCCGAGACGTCCGTCGCAATCGTCTTCTTCGACTCGGAGGACGACTACAGGAAGGCCGACGAGATCCTCAGCGCGATGCCGGCGGACGAGACTCCCGGCCGACGTACGTCGGTTGCGAAGTACGACGTCGCGCACCGAATGACGGCCTGACGGCGCGCGACACGTCCCGAACGGCCAAGTGACTTGACGGAAACGGCCGATATGCAAGGGCGACTATCACTAGCAACCATGCGGGGTGCGGGATGCACAGCTCATGCACCACGCATGGCACCGTGGGTCGATTTCAAATCGTCTTGGCCATGAGTTTGCCACCGGGACACGTGTCCCAGTTCAACCCTCGGCCGCTTTCGTCGATCCGACGAGTTCGTAGGAACAGTCGCCTATGCGCCGCCTGAAGTGCTCGACGTGGAAGCGTCGACGAGTACCGGCGCTGTGATCGTGCATGTGCAGCGTCACGTCCGATTCAGCGGCGTGCTCTCGCACGAGGACGTGCGGCTCATCATCGGCCACGAGGAGGCCGCAGCCAGGACAGACATTGCCGACGCCAGGGTTGTCCATTGGTGTTCACAAGATGTATACACGCGTCGGGTCGTCGCATCGCGACGAGCGGGACACGTACCGAACGGCCATCCTGTCGGCCGGAACTCGATTGCGTCGTCGTGACGACGGGGGCACCAAGCCGGCTGGGCGAGCGGCCGCGCGCGGCGGCCCCTCAGTCGAAGCAGATCGGCTTAGCCGACTCCCCCACCGACCTACCCTGGGCAATTCCGAAGCGCCGGGACGTCGTCATCGGTCGCCCACGCAGTGATCCAGACCGGCCCTCCTAGATTGACGTTGAAACCGAGCCCGGCGGCGGCGTGACCGATCGTTTGAAGGAACTCGGAGAATTTGCTGTGGTCGCCCTTCAGTGGCGCAGAGCCCCCGTGACCGGATCGCCGACGTAGATGTCGCCGTCGTAGGAGTACGCGACCAGGCCGTTCCGGGCCGGCTTGAACAGCCCGCCTGGTTCAGTTTTTGGGTCTGGCGCCCGCGTCGCGGCCGGCAGCGACAGCGCTCAGGAGAATTACGGCGCCGATCGCGACGATGCCCACGGGGCTACTGCATGGGCGCGCTTCGGCGACAACCGGGCCATTCCGATGTATTCCCGAAACTACTTCTTCTGCGCGGGCGACCAGACAGGCTGGCTTTCGCGACCATCGCTTCGCGTCAGCTTCCGCTGTCCGCTCCCGTCCGCGTTCACGACGTAGATGTCGGCCTGCCTATCGCTGAACTGCCTCTTGAACGCAATCTTCCGGCCATCGGGCGACCAGACGGGTTGCGCGGCGTCTCGCGCCAGCAACCGCGCCTCGCCGCCATCCGCATTCGTGACCCAGACCTGGAAGCTCAGTGCTCTGCCGCACCCGCTACACCGGCCGTATTGCTGTCTTCCGACTCGGCGCTCGAACGCGATCCTCTCCCCGTCGGGCGACCACGCCGGAGTGAAGTTGCGGGCGCCGTTGCGCGTGAGGCTGCGCTGCCCGCTGCCGTCGGCGTTCATGACCCAGACCTGCCAGTTGCTCTCGAAGGCGATCCTCCGACCGTCGGGCGACCAGACCGGTTCGTTGTCTCCCACCGTGTTACGCGTCAGCCTTCGCAGTCCGCTCCCGTGGGCGTTCACGATGTAGATCTCCGCGTTGTGTCGTCCGCGACCCACGCTGCCTACGAAGGCGATCCTTCGCCCGTCCGGCGACCAAGTCGGCGAATCATCAAAGCCGCCGATGCGCGTCAGCCTCCGCTCCGCAGTGCCGTCGGCGTTCACAACGTAGATCCCGCGAGTGCTCTGGCGGCGCTTCGTGAAGGCGACCTTCCGCCCGTCGGGCGACCAGGCAGGGAAACCTTCCATGCCGCTGGTGCGGGTCAGCCTCCGCGCGTCGCTTCCATCGGCGTTCATGACGTAGATCTTGGCGAGCGGAGAGACCCACATTGGTGACGCGAGGGCGTCGCTCACGAAGGCGATCCGCCCGTCGGGCGACCAGGCAGGGTCCCATTCCTGCCCGCATGCAGGAACCGCGCGATTGGCCAGTCTGCGCGTCCCGCTCCCGTCGGCGTTCATGACCCAGACAGTGCCGCAGTAGCCGCCGCCGGAAGGCTCGCTGATGAAGGCGATCTTCGACGCCGTCGCGGCGGCGGCAAGGCTCGACCGTGCGGACAGCGCCGGGGACGCCGTATGTGACTGCGCGCTCCGTCCGACCACTCCGAAGAGCGCGACTCCGACGAGCGACACGAGGGTCACGACCGCCGCGTTCCGGCGTCGACGGCGCTGCGCCCGTTGTCTGGCTTCCTCGATCAGCGCCTCGACCAGGGCCTCGAACTCCCCATGCGTGACGGGATCGCTTGGTCGCGGTGGTCGAGGCGGGGCGTTGACGGTCATGACTTCCGAACGGTGATGAATCCGGAGCGGCGCTCGCTCCAGCGACGGGACCTTTCGCTCTCGGCCTGGGAAACCCGCCCTCCTCCCGTGGCGTCTGCGTACGCGCCGGTCCCGCGAACGAGCGTCCAGGTGCCGGTGCCGATTCCGAATCCGTTCCCGGCCTCCATGTGCTCGATTCGTTCCCGGAGCACGAAGCTACCGTGCTTGCCCTCGGCGGTCGCGACCCAGGTCACGATCTTCGCGCTCTGCCCCTGACGCACGACGACGCGCTCGCTCCGGACGACGGAGGTTTCCGTGCCCGAGTCGGCCTCGAGCTCCCCGGCCCCTACGGGGGTGAGCACCCATCTCCCGGGCGAAGTCGGCCCCCACGGCCCACCTGCCGTGATCTCCACTCGCTGCTTCGGCGCGGCAGAGAGGCTCGAAGGTGCAGCGAGCGCAGGAGAGTCGGTCTGCGCCTCGGCAGTGCGGTCGAGGAGCGCGAAGATCGCGGCTGCCCCGAGCGTCACGACCGCCGCGACGGCCAGGTACATGCGGCGGCGACGCCGGGCACGTTGCCGGGCTTCTTCGATCAGGGCCTCGACGAGAGCCTCGAACTCGTCGCGCTCGACGGGATCGCTCAAGCGGCGCGGCGGGCGAGGCGGAGCGGTTACGGTCACGAGCTTCTCCTTAGAAGGATTGCGCTACTATGACTAGCACTATGTTGAATGTCAAGGTAGACAAGAGTGACTCCACCGATCTCTACGAGCAGGTCGCCGCCGAGATCCGGCGGGCGATAGCCGACGGAGAAGCAAAGCCCGGTGAGCGCCTCCCGCCTGCCAAGGATCTCGCCGCCGTCCTCGGCGTCAACACGAACACCGTGCTGCGTTCGCTCCGGGTGCTCCGCGACGAGGGGCTGCTCGAGTTCCGGCGCGGTCGTGGGATCTCGGTCGCGGGGACGCCCGAGCGAGGTGCCGTCATACAGCGGGCGAGGGAGCTGGTCGAGTTCGCCCGCCGACACGGCTATCGCGTTGACGAGCTCGTCGAGATCATCGAGGAGGTAGCTTGAGCAGCCGGCGTGACCCCCTCGCCGTAGACGCCAGAACCCCGGCGGGGACTGTGGCCGTGGAAAAACCGTGAGGGAACCTGCAGCGCGCTTCATGTGCCACCGAGGCCGAGGCGCGCTAACCTGATCTCGCGGACCTCGCTTGCAGCCCGTGGCGGAGCGAGGATGTCACCGCAGGTTCGCCGTTCGCAGCCCCGAACGGTGGCGGCAGTAGCCCGGGAGGCCGCTAGTGCCGCAAGACCCTTTCCTGGACCTTCCTGTTTGTGGGCGACGCCTGCCGCGGCGGGCATCGTACAGGCGTCCGGTCAGCGGCCAAGGGCGGCGACGAAGAGCCCCTTGGTGGCAGCGCATCGGGGAACGCGGTTAACTCCACGCACGGATGGACACGGAACGGATCGACGAAGAGATCTCGCAGCTAACGCTGACGGCACTCTTAGGGCAGTACAAGGAGTGCTCGGCGCAGCACATGCAGAGCTACACGCTGACGTGGCAGGTGCCTGCGTTCACGATCGGTGTTTCCGGCGTTCTCGTCGCCGCGACCTTCGGCTACGACGTCCCCGAAGTCGTCCGTGCGATCGTCGCTGCGGTTGGCGCGATCTTCGTGTTCGCGATGACCGTTGCCCTGGAGCGAAACCGGATCCTGCAGCTGCACCGGCGCAATGATCTCATCGCAATCGAGGACCGGCTCACTGCGGCTGGAGTCGATCCCTTGGTCTGGGAGTTCTCCCGATTCGTCGACGAGGCCCGCGCAGGAGCGTTTCCGGGAAGCCGGTTCTATGTCTACCGGCTCGTCGAGTTCTTCAGCCTCCTGCGCGACCTGATGCTTCTCGTCGTCGTGCTCCTCGCTGGCATGTCGGGGTATTGGCTGGTGAAGGCGCTCACCGAATAACGCCTGGTCTCTGATCCCGTGTCTGTCGACGGCCTGCGCTCCTAGACAGGCAGACGCGCCTACTCCGACGCATGAGACTTAGGCCACGTCGACGGGGACGGTCTGCGCTACGCAGGACCCGAGCACCGGCACTCGCGTGATTGCCCCGAAGGTGGCAGCCGCGCCACCGCCCGCCACCGCAAGGCTCGCGAGATGTATCTCGAGCAGACCTGGCCAAGGTCGCGTGAATGGTGAGGCTAGACGCAGAGCTTCTTCGCCCCATTGACCACTGAGCATCCGAGGCAGAGGATCACCTTGTGAATTCGTGGCTCGACTGACGACACTCGCGGCGGCGCTCGCCGTCTCGCTCCTCGCGGTCTCGGGAGCGGGCGGCGCTCCCGCGCAGAAGCCGCAGCGCGGCGGCACGCTCGTCTTTCGCTTGCTCGGCCCCGAGCACTCCTGTCTCAACGTCCTGCTCACGAGCTGCGGCCTCGGCGGGGCGCGGCTGGGTCGAGAAGGTTCTGCAGGCGCCTTTCGAGGTCGGTCCCGACTTCACGTTCGAGGAAAGCCTCGTCTCGAGGGTCGACTTCACGAGGAGGCGACCATTCACGCTGACCTACCACATCCATCCGGCGGCGCACTGGAGCGACGGCGTCCCGATCACTGCCCAGGACTTCATCTTCACGCTCCAGGCGATACGCCGTCACGGTACCCCGGAGCTCCGTGACCTCCACGCCCCCGTCCGCAGTGCGCGTGCCGTCGATCGCAAGACCGTGCGAGTGGTTCTGCGGCCGAGGTTCGCGACCTGGCGGGCTCTCTTCGGGAACGTCCTGCCGTCGCACGCGCTCCGCGGTTCGGACCTCACGCAGGTCTGGGGCGACCGGATCGACGATCCGAGGACGGGTCGACCGATCGGAAGTGGCCCGTTCCTCGTCGAGCGGCTCGAGCGCGGCCGGGGGCAGCTCGTCCTCCGCCGCAACCCCCGCTACTGGGGGCCGCACACGGCCTACGTCGAGCGGCTCGTCATCAGATTCACGCTGACGGCCACCGATCCCAGCGAGGAGCTGAGGAGCGGCGAGCTCGATGTCGCCGAGGTCGGTCCACCATCGTTTGTCCCGGCCCTTCGTCGGCTGCCGGGGGTGCGCGTGGTCGCGCCCGTGGGTACCGACTTCGAGCAACTCGCGGTCCAGCTTGGACCGAACGCTCACCCGGCGCTCCGCAACAAGCTCGTTCGCCGCGCGCTCGCGTACGGGATCGACCGCACCGCGCTCGTCCGGCAGATACTCGGCGAGATCGACCCCTCCGCTCGCGTGCTCGATAGCGCCCTGCACCTGATCCAGAGCCGCTACTACGAGCCGAACTGGAGCGCGTACCGCTACCGACCGGCAGAGGCCCGCCGTCTGCTCACGCAAGCCGGCTGCCGCCGAGGAGCGGACGGGATCTTCTCCTGCGGCGGGCAGCGGCTCTCGTTGCGCTTCGTGACGACTGCCGGGAGGCCGCCTCGAGCGCAGTCGCTCACCCTGATCCAGGCGCAGCTTCGGGCTGCGGGTGTCGAGGTCGTGACGGTGTTCGCATCCCCGCCTGTGTTTTTCAGCCAGATCCTGCCGCAGGGTTCATTCGACGTCGCACTCTTCGCGTGGCAAGGCTTTCCAGGTGGATCGCGGGTCTGCGATCTTCGGCTGCGGCGGGGCTCAGAACTACACCGGGTACTGCCAGCGACTCGTCACCGCCCACCTCAACCAGGCCGAGAGGATGCTCGACGAGCGTGCGCAAGCACGAGTCCTCAACCGAGCCGACCGGGGACTCGCGAGTGACGTCCCGACGATCCCGCTCTACCAGGGCGTCCTCCCGGTCGCGTACGACACCTCTGTCCGGAACTTCGTGTTCCTTCCCTGGAACCCGCTCTGGAACGCCGAGAACTGGTGGCTCGCGGAGTAGCGCAATCGCCACCGCCTCTCTCCAGTTCAGCCCGCCCGCCTCGAGCTCGCGTTCCTCGGCCCGAAGGAGCAATACAGCGCATAGCCATGCGGTTTTCCGCTCCGGGGATCACTCCGGTCACCTTCTGGCACGAGCCGCAGCCCACTCCTCTTCTTGCGCGATTTCAGCTTGCTAGTGGCGCTGCGGAAGGCTTGCTATGTCCAAGACCTACTGCATCCAGAGTTGCCCGTTGCCGAACCGATAGAACGTCTGACTTCCTTCGATCCTCGTCCGGAGAACCAGCGCCGGCTTGACGACTGCAGGCTTCTTCTTGACGACCGGCAGCCCGCCAGCCCGATCGGGGGATCCTGTCGCGACCGGTGCGAAAACTCCCATCGCGGCGGCGACTCCGATAATGACAGCGGTGCGCTTCATCGAGTGCTCCTTCCTTCGTGGCTCGTCATGAGTCGAAGGTAGAAGCAGTCGATCCCCGTGTCGCTCGCGTGCGCGACGTTGCGAACGTAACGTTCGTTACACGGGTAGGCGGGTGCTGTGAGTGCCCCGCAAACGGCTTGGTTAAGCCAATTGTCAGGGGCACTTTGTCCAAGCGCCGAGCCGCGCCACCCTCGCTATGGAGTTCTTTCCCCGATGGATGCCTAAGTCCGTGCTCGTCGTAAACGACAAGCGGCGGGTGCGGCTCCTGAACAGGATCGACGCGAGGCTCGCGAACGCAGTGCCCGCGATCCCGCTCTATCAGAACACGTTCTATTTGCCCTCGAGGCGACGATCCGCGGCATGGTCCCGAACGGCGCATGCTCCTTCGCCTGGAACGCGGAGGACTGGTGGCTCGCTGGGTAGCGCACCGCTTCCCGCCTCGGTTCAGCCCGCCCGCCTCGAGCTGCGCTCCCACATCGGACACGGGGTCTGGCAGACGATCCCGTCCGGGAACGCCTGATCGAGTCCTGACGGCGCCGTTGTACGCTTGACCTCGAGATGAAGGGACTGAGGGCCCGCCGCGGCGACCGTCTGCTCGAGCTCGACGAGGTCGAGCGGCGACTGAAGCCGTTCGGGCGCCGGTACCTGGGCGTGCGCGAGATCTCGCTCGACGCGCTCGTCGGCACGGACGGCCGCGCCAGCGCGTTCACCCGCGACTTCCGCCCGCTTCACGCCTTCAGCCGCGACCGGATGCGCTCGCTCGCGGGCGCCTTCGCCGACGGCGGCTTCCCGCCGATCGTCACGGTCAAGCTCGGTGAGACGTACTTCGTAATCGACGGCCACCACCGCGCCGCCCTCGCGAGGCGCCGAGGCGCAGAGATGATCGACGCCGACGTGACCGAGCTCATCGCGCGCGTCCCTCTCCCGGCCGGGGCGGACATGCTCGAGGTCGTCCTCCGGGAGCTCGAGCGGATCTTCCTCGAGGACAGCGGTATTGCCGAGGCGCGCCCTGGCATGCGCGTCGCGGTAAGCCGGCCAGCGCACTACCTCGAACTGCTGGAGAACGTCCAAGTGCACGGCTACCACATGATGCGGGGACGCAGACGCGTGCTCGAGAACGCGGAGATCGCGGCGGACTGGTGCGACTCGATCTACACGCCGACGCTCGCCGCGATCGACCGCCTGCGCCTCGGCCGCCTATACCGGGACGCGCCGCCTGGTGACCTGTTCCTCGTTCTCCACCGGCACCGGCGTGATGCGTTCCCCTCGACCGGCTGCCCGCACCTCGCGCAGACCGTCGTCTCGGTGATCGGCGACGGCGTGCGGCGCCGTCGGCTGCGGTTGCGGGGCCGTTCGCCCGGCCCTAGCCCCTAGGCATCCGCTCCAGGCCGTCGAGCCGACGGTGCGGTTCCCGTCGTCGTTCAGGATCACCGTGAGGGCGGCCAGTACGTAAGGACAAGCCCGAGCTAGTTCACTCCGCCCGCATCGAGCCCCCGCTCCTCGATCCGCAGGTAGCTCGCCAGCTCTCCGACGATGAACGTCATCCCCGGCCACTAACCTCGACGGGATGCGCGACATGAGAGAGATCGCCGTGTTGCTAGTCGGCTACGTGCTGATGGCGGCGATGGGTTTCGCCGTCGTCTTGGCAGCGCTCTCGGCCTAGCGCGGACTGCACCTCGAGCTCGCCGACGCGGGCGGGGCTTAGCCGCCCCGCTCCTTCTCGTGTCGCAGAACCTCGTGACGGATCGCCTCCGCCGCCTCAACTACACCTGGGCCAGCCCGTCCCGCGCCCACGAGGGCGAGGGCCAACCGCGCAAGGTTGCGCTGGTGCTGATCGCGTGCCAACTCCTCCGATGCATCACTAGTCGGGGCCTCCTGCGTTAAGCGCGAAGGCCAAGGCAGTCCCGATCGCAGCCACTCCCTGATCCCCGCGCCGTTGCGCTCGTCGATGGAGCCTTCGGCGGATCCAGTTGCCACGAGGTTGCCACGGCTCACGATTCGGCGTCTACAGAGGCAACAAGAAGACGCCGATTTGCAGGGCGTCTCGGAGAGCGGACGATGGGACTCGAACCCACGACACCTGGCTTGGGAAGCCCAGACGGGCGGTGGCGACGCTCGACGACGGACGGCGACGAACGCTAGTAACCGTGCGGGTTTGCGAGGTTCCTAGCACCCTTCAACCCGCATGGCTGCGTGAGTCGTTTTCAGATCGTTTTGGCCATGTTCTGGCCGCGGGCGGCGAAGTGGGTGCGACATAAAGTCGCACCTGGCGGCGTACACGAGCCTCGTGGGTAGGGTGAGGTGCTCATGGCGGGCGATGACAGCACCACGCAACCGTCGATCCTGAGGCTCCGCTTTCCCGACGGCGAGGTTGAGCTTCGGTGGAACAGCAACCAACTTCCTGTTGGCGTGCTCGTACGTAGTCGCGGTGCTCTGTGGCGCGTCAGCAGGTACGACGATGGAGGAGCGGTCATCCTCGACGTCGCTTCGCCCGCGGAACAAGCGCAGTACGGCCCAGTTGTAAGACCGACGCCGCTCGGCGACGACGAGTCGGTACTGCTCGAGACGATCGTCGAGATCTAACAGGGCTAGGAGTGGCGGGTGCGCGAGGGGCCCCCCGATGCGAAACGACAAGCCTGCGGCTTCCTAGCGAGCCACGTCCTCCACTCGTGCTTCAACAAGCTCCACCCGCACGATGACCGGCTTGCCATCGGTCGTAGCGAAGACTCTCCACAGCTGTCCCCGACGGCTGATCGTGTCGCCGACGGACGGAGGAGGGTGCTGCCCGGAGGCATCGATCTCGAAGTCGCCGTTTGGGTAGACGATTTCAAAACTCCGGCCGGGCATGAGTGCGTGATTCCCTCCCGCAGCAACGCCAAACCCGCGTCACCGGCGCGGTTATGTCAAAGCCGACGCTTCAGGGGTGTCCGTTTGGCTCTCGCCGCCAAGGGCCACATTTGTGACCCACCGTCACCGCAGCGACGCGAGCACACCCGAGAACTCGTCGACCTGATCTCCGAGCGCCTCGACGAAGCGGGCAGCCTCCGCCTCCTCGAGCGCTGCACGCTCGGGCCACCGGCATGACTCACACACGGGCCGCGGTGCCCTCCCGGTGCGCACCCTCGCTGAGTGGCTCGGGCTGCGCTCGACGACCTCCCTCGGTCTGTATGACGACAGCGAGCAGCGCCGTCGCCAGCGCCGCGTCGATGCGAACCGAGTGCTAGAGAAGCATGGGGTCAGACCGCAGCGCTGGGGATGGGTTGTGCGGCGTGGGCGATCTGGCCGAACGGGCACTGCCCGCCTCTTCTGGCATAGGGGGCCCTGGGTGAACCCGTGCGCCGCCCAGCGGAGCGGCGGGGTCGCCGTTATGAGGGCTACCCCGTCACTCCCGTGTCACGACTGTGAGCGCGGTCGCGCCTTGGTCTTCCGTGAGCGCGGTCGCGGCTTGGCCTTCCGCTGGGCTGCGTTCAGCAGTTCCTCCGCGAGCTCGGCCTCGTGTTGGGTCAACCCATCGATTGCCTCGCGCATCACGCGGAGTTGGGCGGCGACCTTCGCTCGCTGCTCCTCACCGTGCACGACACCTGGCTCGTACGTCCCGTCCCCGAGCAGAATCGTGCGAAGTCGTTGTTCGGCCCTCTTGTACCTCTCGCGAGGGTCATCTGCTGGCCACATCAGCCTTCTCAGTATGCGCCTCGCTGCACTACTCGCAAACCCACACGGTTATGGGGTTTTTAGAGGCGTGAGCGGATTGCTGACCCGCAGTCTTTGATACCCCTCGAAGGATTCGTACGGAGGATCTGCACAGGGAGGAGCGAAGCCGACTCTCGCCGGGTCGGCTCGCGTCCTCCTGTTCCCCCTCTCCCTGAGGAGGGAGATACGTGACCGGCCCGGTTATTGGATCGCGAAGTCGTGACGAAGCGAAGTCGATGCGGATTCGGGCGGGTACGACCCAGCGCGGCTATGGCAGCCCTCACCAGCGAGAACGTCGGTGGCGGAATCGGGTCGTGAGAACGGGAACGGTGCCCTGTGCTCGCTGCGGTGGGTTGATCCTTCCAGGCGAGCCGTGGGACTTGGCCACGACGATCACGACCGCTCGCGCTACTCAGGCCCAGAGCATCGCCGCTGTAACCGGGCGACCACTGGGCGGATGAGTGACCCCGGCCCATCGCGTCAGTGGGTGCGGTTGTGACCGAGGCGGGGGCCAGCGACACGCGACCACGAATCGGAAGCCGCTAGGTGACAGGCTGTCACCGGATGAGCGAGAACTGGAAGTACTTCCTGGTGCTCGCAGCCGCGGGCTGGACGTTCGTGCTGTTCGTGCTGGACGTCGGGTGGCCCGACAAGCTGTATGCCGGGTTGGGATTTACCGCGTTCATCGCGCTCATGTTCGCGTTCGGGCACAAGAGGTAAAGGCGCTGTGATCCGTCCTCGTATCCGTTCCCTTCCTCCGGCGCTCGGCACTCGCGGCGGCGAGGTGTTCGATCTTGCGGAGCGCCTCGGCTACCGACTCGATGATTGGCAACGCTTGGCGATCAACGCCTCCTGGCCTGGACGAGGAGGGAAGGCTGGCGGCGTTCGAGGCCGCGCTCCTCGTCGCCCGCCAGTGCGGCAAGAGTCTGATCGGTGAGTTGTACGCCGTGCTGAACATATTCGCGCTCGCCGCGAGGACGCCGCACCTCCATACGGCGCCACGCTCGCTCGCCAGGCCGACGTAGCTCGGGGTCTGACGACCCCGCTGAACATGACGCCGTAGGTCGCTGCCCGCGATGCGGGTCAGGTGTCGTGGTCCTTCGCGGCATCCCGACGTGAGTACCAGCAGGCGGGCGGCGACGGTCCGGAGCTACTCGAGGCGAGACGCGCGAAGGTCGTGGGATGCCATCTGAGCGGGATGCTGACCGTAGTTCGCCCACACCTTGCTGCGTCGAAGCGGGAAGAGCATCTCCACAGTCGTTCCGTCACTTGTGGCCGTGAACGTACAGCCATCAGTCAATCGCGAGATGAACGCGAGCCCGAAGCCGCCTTCATCTTCCGGGTGCGGCCAAAGATTCTCAGGCCATCGGCCACGGTCTGCAACGGTGACTACCAGTTCGTCGCCGACCACCTGCGCACTCACATCGACGGGACCGGGCTCGCTCTCTGGATATGCGTGCCTCACCGCGTTGGTTATGGCTTCGCCGACGCAAAGCTTGACGGCCTCGACCTGCACGCTCGACATACCGGTCTCGCTGGCAAGGCTCGCGACAGCCTCGCGGAGAGGGCGGATGCACTCCGGTGTCGCATCGGCACGTACCTCAAGCGTGGTCGCCATCGGACGTGTTCTGCATTTTTCCCGGTCCTCGCCAGCTCAAAACCTTCGCGCTCCGGCATCGCGTGACCGAGCTCCTCCTCGCCGCCTGCCTCGCCTGCGGAGCCGAACTCGTCCAGGCGAAGACCGGCCGCCGGCGGCGCTACTGCTCGGATGCCTGTCGGCAGCGGGCACGTCGCGAACGTGTCACGAAATGCGGAGATGGCCTGGAAGTCGTCCCGACCCTCGCGTGGCGCGAGAGCGGCTAGGCGTGCGCTCGTTCGCGACGTTCTCGGAGCTTGACGCCTGGCTCATGGAGAACTGAACCTGTGAGCGAGCCTCTCTCCGAGCGAATCTACTTCTACAACTGGGCTAACAACCCCAAGCGAGCGACCTTCAAGGAGCGCAGGTTCCGAGTCCTCGTCCGTGGAACCGGGAACTCCTGCCTCGTCGAGTTTGTCGACAACGGACAGCGCGAGGTCGTATCACGGAGCGCTCTTCGTCGGGTGCAGAAGTGAGCGAGCGCTACCTCCGTGCCCGCGACGTTGCCGAACTCCACGACGTGTCGGTCGAGACGGTGCTTCGCTGGCATCGCTCGGGGAAGTGCCCGGCGGTCACCGGTCGCCTCCAACGTGCTCCGCTTCCGCGAGTCAGAGATCGAGGCGTGGTTGTCGGAGTTCTGGCCAGGAGGTGGCCACGAACTGAACCTCTTGCCCGCGTGAGCGAGGTTCCGAGACGACGAAAGCCCTGCTAACGCGGGGCTTTCTCGTAGAGCGGACGACGGGGCTCGAACCCGCGACACCTGGCTTGGGAAGTGTGTCGAGGCTTCCACTGGGTGCCTCTCGGCTACCTGAACCCGCATGGTTGAGAGAAGTCATTCTCTGTGTTCCTGCTCATTCCGCGCCGCCGCGTGACACGGGCGTGACACGGACACGTCCCGAACGGCCATCTTGTCGCCTGAGCTTTGGCGCGTCATCGGTCGACGGAGGCCGGGTGCCCATGGGTCGGAACCGAGGCGTCAGCTCGCAGTTCGGCCTCCGCGCTCCTCGCCAGTCGCGCCCCGAAACTCACGAAAAGCTGAGAGGCGGCTTACGCCGCCTCTCAGCCGTTCCCCTCCCCTAAACCCGTGTGGCTATTCGGTCACGTACAGCGGATACACCGCGACACCGGGCACGACGTCTCCGACGTGGTCAACCCAGAGACCGGAGTACTTGAACCCGGCGAGCGAGTCACAAGACGCGCCGATGCCCTCGTAGAAGTTCGCCGGCCTCACGAGTCCCATCTGCACCATGAGTGCGCCCTGCGTGTCGAGCAGGTTGAGGGCGGCACCCTTTCCATTAGTCGAGCAGTAGAGCGAACGCGACTCCTGCGGCCCACCGACTGCACTCGCGGGGTCGCTCGGTTCCTCGTGGCCCGCCGGATCGCCCTCGTCGCCCTGTTCACCAGGGTCACCGTCGTTGCCCTGGTTCTCGTCGTCGTTGCCCTGGTTCTCGTCGTCGTTGCCCTGGCCGTTGTCGTCGCCCTGGCCGTCGTTCCCCTGGCCGTTGTCGTCGTTGCCCTGGCCGTTGTTGCCCGGGCCAACGCCGTCGTTGCCCTGACCCTCACCCTGGTTGCCCTCACCCTGGTTGCCCTGACCCTCGTCGTTGCCCTGGCCGTTGTCGTTGCCCTGGCCGTTGTCGTTGCCCTGGCCGTTGTCGTTGCCCTGACCCTGACCCTGGTTGCCCTGACCCTGACCCTGGTTGCCCTGACCCTGACCCTGGCCCTGGCCCTGGTTCGCTGCTGTCGCGGCTGTGGCCATCACTGCAGCAAGAGCTGTGATGGCTACAAGCAACCCGAAACGCCGCAAAGTGATCGTCATCTCAGTCCCTTCCGTCGCTGTTTGAACAACTCGCCGTAACCCCGTTGCTCCCCATCGAGTTACAAACAGCCGGGTTCGGGTCGTGCGCTTCTCATCGCAGTTAATGACCCGCTTGGAGGGCGTCAATCCCTGAAACTAGGGGTCGGAGGCCGCGAATTCAGCCTGAGCAACCCCCTGTTCGTGGTACCGGGTGAGACCCGAAGGGGGCTGTGCGAGTCGCCGAGAGGGGGGATAGCATCGTCCGCATCTGGCTAGCAGATGCTTGCTGATATATCAACTTGCTAAATAACTTGCAGGTTGATTGCTATGCTCTGGCTCATGCGGACACTCGAGCGAGTCTCGATCAGTGCGTTCGTCGATCCGGACGACCACGAGAGACTCGTCGAGCGGGCACGCGCCGAGGATCGCTCGCTCTCGGCTGAGGTTCGGGTGGCGATTCGCGAGCATCACAGTCTTCCGTCCGGGGCGACGTGGCGAGCTTCTTCGTCAGGGTGGAACCCGCCTCTGCCTGACACGAGGGACGTGCGATGAGCATCCGGACGACGCTGCACCTGAGCAGCGAGGCCTCGCTCGAGGAGGGCACGCCCGCCGAGGTGGCCGACAAGGAGCGCCGGGCACACGACGCCAAGCTGCGGCCGAAGCGTCTGGAGGCTGCCAGACGTAACTCGCGCTGGCACGAGCTCGAGGAGGTCGACCTCGTCCCGCGTGGGCGTGGCTGGCTTGTGACTGCGACGATGGACGAGATCTTCTCGCCGGTTCGTGGCGTGGTCTTCGAACCCGGCTCGGCGACGGTGATCGTCGACATGGTCGAGCTGTGGTTCTACGTCGACGCCCGCACGGGCGAGCTGCACTTCCTCGAGCGGGTCAACACCCCGGCAACCTGGACTGACCACCTCGAAAAGCAGGCAGCGCGGGAGCGTCGCAAGGCGGCGCCGAAGCCTCCGCCGGCGTGGATGGAGCCGTGACCCACGAGGCGGCTATCAAGATTGCTCCGCTCCTCACGCTCGAGCGTTTCGACGATCCCAAGTGGCGATCGGATCGCACGATGTACGAGAGTGGATCGCTGCGGTTCCTGCCCGGCATGGAGTCGGTTCCATTGATCGTCAACCACGACGACGAGTGGGTGATCGGCACCGTGCATGAGCTCTTCAAGATGGACTGGATCGACGGGCCGTGGATCGCTGCCCGATGCACTGTCGACACGCCGCCTGTGTGGATGAAACGCAACACGCGGGCATCGTTCGGGTTCAAGCTCCTCCACCGCCGCGAGGTCAATATCCGCGGCACGAAGGCGGACGTCGTCGCCACGGCGCTCGTGACGGAGGTGAGCATCCTGCCGGACTTCGTGGAGCCTGCCGAGCCGTTGGCGGAGGTGCTGACGCTCCACCCGACTGAGCACAAGTCCTCACCACCGGCGGCGGTTACGGGCCTCCGATCGCGGCGCCGTCGGTGGGCCTGTCATGTCGGGCCGGATCCGTCGCCAGCTCGGCGAGGTTCTCCGGGTTCGCTGACCGTGATCTATCGAGCTATCGGCACTTCGTCCGTGCCCAGAGCACGATGGCAATGAGCGCGAGCGCGATGGTGAGCGTTGCCAGGAAGATGGTCATCTCGTCACCTCCTCGACTCGATGATCCGTCGCTCGTCGTTCGCGCACGTCGGGGTCTACGCGGATCGGCGTACGTAGATGGCCGTCCGTCGCTACTTCGAGACGCCGATCACGTGCGTTGAGTGTCAGCGCACTACTGGCGGCTCTCGACTTGCCAGCTTGGCAAACCGTTCTGGTTGCACAACCTCGATTGTGAGGCGTCGACCGGACGAATTGTGAGGCGACGACCAGACGGCGTGACACCGGCGCGACACGGGGCCAGATGTGCCGGATTTCGTTCGCTCTCAAGCAAACAAAAAGCCCCGATTTCCGGGGCTTCCATGCAAGCGGACGATGGGACTCGAACCCACGACACCTGGCTTGGGAAGCCAGTGCTCTACCAACTGAGCTACGTCCGCGAAGCTTGGATTCTACTGGCGTTCTAGCTTCCGACCTCCGAGGCTGACGCCACTTCGACGCCACTTCGCTCCAGCGAGAACGCCTCGAGCCGCGAGCGAAACACCTCGTCGGCTCCTTGGACAAGGTGGCCGTAGTGCGCCTCGATCATCTCCACGGACGTGCCCATGTACCGAGCGAGCTCGAACGTGCCGACGCCAGCAGCGAGAGCATTGGACGCGAACGTGTGCCGCAGGACGTAGGGCGTGGCCTTGGCGATGCCAGCGGCGTCGATCGCGGTATCCCACTCGCGACGTCGCCAGTTGCGAAGGTTCATGTAGCCGCCCCGCACGGCCGGAAACAGGAGCGCGGAGTCGATCCTCGGGGGAAGCGACTCGATCGCGTCTAGGGCCGTCTGCGTGAGCGGCACAACTCGCCGGGATGCGGCGGTCTTGCCGTAGGGCTTCGTCACGCCTTCGACGTGCTCGCGCTCGACGTAGACGCGCCTCGCGGTCTTGTCGACGTCTCGGCGCTCAAGAGCGAGCCACTCGCAAGGTCGGAGGCCCGTCTCGGCGGCGAAGGTGACGAGGTTGCCGTGCTCGCCGATCTCATCACAGACGGCGGCGATCTCGGAGGCGGTCAGCGGCCGAATTTCGCGTGCTTTCGGCTGCGGGTTCTTCCCGGCCTTCTTCACGGGGTTGACCTCGATGAGATCCCACGCGACGGCAGCGGCGAGGGCTTGCCGGAATGCCGAGGTCGCGGGGTAGCGGAGCTTCTCGGGCAGCGCTGCACGCCAGGCGGCGATCTCGAGCGCCTGGCGCTGGAGATCGGCCAGCGGAACATCTCCGAACTCGTCGAGCGCGTGCGCGAGCCGGTAGCGCAGAGTCGTGATCGTTCCGGGCTCCACGTTCGCGGCGTGCGCCTGGAGCCAGGTCTCCGAGAACTCGGCGAGCGTCGAGGTCGAGTGCTCGCGCTTGCGACCGTTCAGGCGGGGCCGTACGTCATCGGTGAACCACCGGCGAGCTTTCACTTTCGTGCCGAAACCCGAGCGGTACCGGCGGCGGCCGTGCTCGATCCAGCGAATGCCGAAGCCTCGGCTGGTTGTGTAGACGCTGCCGCGAAGCTCAGCGGGCATTGTCGGAACCTCCTCGATTGGGAACGGCTGCGCTTGTAAGAGCACGCGGCGGGTCGGGTGACTGGAAGGGGACGGCTGCAACCTCCTCGGCCACACCCGGCCCTTCGCGAGTCCCGAAGAGCCATCGCTCGAGCTCCGACTCGCTGAATCTCAGGACGTTCGAGCCGAGCCGGTGACCGCCGGGAAGCTTCCCCGAGTGATGCCAGCGCAGCACCGTCTCGACCGACACGTCGAGCATCTCGGCGACGTCGCGTGCACGGAGGTATCGCTCGCTCACGTCGAAGATCTCCCCGAGCCTCCAATCAGCGCCAGCTCTCTATAGAGAGCTGAGCTGGCGTGATTGGGCGGTTGGGCCAAAAACGAGACGCCGCGAAAAATCGCGTGATTGGATGGTTGAGCCAAAAACCGGGATTCGCGTGATTGAGCGTGATTAGCTGTCATCGCTGCTCCGGCACTCGGTACGTGACGGGATACGGCTTCTCGCCTTCGCGCCTCACCAGCCCAGTCGTGACCAGCCGCTCGAGTCGTCGGCGTGCCTTCTCAACCTCGTTTCGGTTCGGGCTCTCGGTCGTGAACATGAGGCCAGCGACGGTCTCTGCCGTCAGTCCGGCGGCTCCCGCGTTCCGCAGCAGGTCGAAGGGATCGACCTGGGCCTCGACCCTCGTCGCGCCGCGGTCGTGGTCGTGGATCAGCGTGAGCGGCCCAATCTCCTCGGTCGGCTGCTTCAGGTGGCGAAACTCGACGATGAGGTCACCGGCATCCCCCCAGAGCAGGACGACCGAGCCCATGCCGGCGGTCAGCCACCGGGAGCCGTAGACGTCGGCGAGCTTTGTCGGCTTCGGGCTGCCGCTCGCTGCCTGCTGCTTTCGCTGGTGGTGGAGGAGGCACACCTCGATACCGCCCGCGAGGAGCTCCTGAACGGCCAATTTGACGCGAGAGCCGACCTCGTCCTTCGTCAGTTCGGCCACCACGTCCTTGAGCGAATCGACGACGAGGACTCCAGCCCCCTGCGCCGCGACGAAGCGGGCGAGGCTCGAGGGGCTCTCCATGAGCGAGAACGGCAGCGGCCCCCTTCCAGACGATGAGCCGCTCATGGAGCTCGTCGCGCTTAGTCTCGTCGACCATGCGGGCGAACGAGCGCACGGCCTGGGCGGGCCGGTCGAGGGCGAGGTAGAGAACCGGACGGTCGGCACGTTCAACGCGCATACCGAGCACGCGCTTGCGAAGTCCGATCAGGCCGAGCACGAGCTGTTGGGCGACCGTCGTCTTTCCGACGCCGTCGGGGCCGACCAGCATGAAGCCTTCACCCGCCGCCCACGCGACCGAGCGGGACGCTCCACCCCAGACGGGCACGACGTCACGGGGCGCGTCGAGGATGAACTCGTCACCTCGTAGCAGGCGCTCGGGTCTGCCGAGGGGCGACTCTCCGGCGAGTGCTAGGTGGAGTGCCTCCCGCGTCTCTTCGCTCACCCCACCGTTCCGCGCTTCCCGCGTGAGCTGGATGGAGGCGTAGAAGACCCGCCGGCGTCGCGACGCTTCCACGACGAGGGACGCCCAGTGGCCGATGTTCGCCACCGTGGGGGCGAGGACGGCGAGCTCGTGGAGATAGTCGGCCTCGACCTGCTCTAAGGCGTGACGGCGACGAAGCTCCTCCTCGACCAGCAGCACGTCGCTCGGCTGCCCGCGCTCGACGATGGTCGTGAGCGCCTCGAAAAGGATTCCGTGCCGAGAGATGAAGTAGAAGTCATCGGGGCTTAGGCCCGCGTCTCGAGCACGAGCCAGCGTCGCTGCGGCGGCGTCGGCACCAAGGGCACCCGCGACCAGGAGTGCCCCGAGCACGCGGCGTTCGGCCTCGATGTTCTGCGGGACGACCTCGGTCACGCCGCGTCCTCCTCCCGTCGTGTCGCTCGGAGTGCTTCACCGAGGAAGAGGCGAGCGGCTTCGACGCCGACGAGCTCGCACGCAATCGCGACGAACCAGCCGTACTCGGTCTCCGTCAGCTCCTCGCGAGCGTCGCCGACGAGATCGCCGAGGGCGCGGAGGAAGGCTTGCAACGGCGTCATCGACGCCGACCTCTCGGCACGCGAACGCACCCACCGAGGCGGGCTAGGTCATGTTCGTGCGGTTCGTCTGGGTCTCGAGTTGGCGAGCGAGCGCGAGCACGCCGTTCACGAGGCCGAAATCGACGAAGGGCAGATCTTGGCTTCGGTCGGTGCACCGGCACTGGGTAGATGCGCCGCGCCACATGCGTCCACGCAACCGGCTCGGCCCCCCGCCACTCCGGGACGCGGAGAGGTTCTGCATGCAGATCGTCGGGAACCGTTGCGGACTCGCCCGGCATGACGGCGACCACGACCTTGGTTCCGCGAGGGAGTCGCTCGAAGAGCGCCACGGCCTCGGGGGTGAGGTGCTCGTGGTGCTTGGCGAGGAGCTCCTCGCCCGACACCTCGATGGGTTCGGTCAGCTCACGAGACACTGTCGACCTTGGTGGAACATGCTTGAGGACATTCTGCGCCCCTGCCCGGATGCTCGAATCAGGGGTCTATTTGCAGGGATTTCCCCCTAACGGCGACGGGGGCCGAAAGCCCCCGCCCCGAGCATGTTCGCGACCAACGCGACGAGGCGAGCGTACACCACGACTCGGATGGGCTCTAGGCGACCGTCGCCGGCTGCTCGTCCTCGGAGAGCTCGACGAGCATCTCGCGGACTGCAACCCAGAACGGACTCGCGGCGTGCCCGCGGGTGCTGGCCGAAGCCCCGAGCAGACTGCCGGCGTGGGTCGTGCGAGGTGGATGATTCTCGCTAGTGCGGGGGCTGTGTGCGCCTGGGGGTGTTCGCGCTGGTCGCGGGATTCAGCGAGAACGATCCAGTCCTCACCATCGCAGTCTTCGCAGTCGGGTTCGCGATGGCCGCTCTGTTCGTCGCGATGGCGCAGATCACCGTCAGCTCCGACAGCGAGCTGCGTCGAGGGAAGGCGGACGCCGCGAAGATCGCGCTGCTTGCCTCCATCGACGCGCGGCTGGAGAGGATTGAGGCGCAGCGCGAGGCCGATGATGGCGGGGTCAATGAATCACCAGCGCGACGGGCTGCTCGGCGAGCTCGAGGTCGGCCGTCCGTAGCGCCGCTGCCGCTGCCGGGAGCGCGATTACGACAAGAGGCCGAACATAGGAGGAAGGGATAGTTGCGGCACTATCGCCCCCTCGTCCCACCTTGGAGGGAGCTAAACCACGTTCCGGCCTCTCGTCCTTTCAGCGTTCACGGTGCCAGACTGGCCATAGCTCGCATTCCCCATCCGGGCAGCGCTCCCCCACCTGGGGCTGTGCAATTCAATCGCTGGCGTGCAATGGATACCGAGCACGTCAGGTCAGGCGCGGCGCTGGAGGGTCGGCCCGCACAACCGGCAAACCGGGGGGTACCAGATTCGTCGGGAGCCTACGGAGAGGTGCCGCGCCTGCCCCCCAGCCGAGAGCTGCAGACATCAGCCCTCGTCGGCTGCTCGTCCGCGGAGAGGTCGACGAGCGCAGTCCGTCCTCCGGGCAAACATAGGATCGCCCGGATGCGGCACGCCGGAGTTCTGATCCCTGACGCCGACGTCCTCGAGTTGGCTCGGCTTCTCGGCACCGCTGGCTCCGCCGACCTCGCGGCGAGACTCGAGGACGCTTGGGAGGTCGAGACCAAGGTGATTGCGCGCACGGTGCCTGAGCGGGAGGTGATCCTCCGAGCGCTCGACGAGCCGCCGACCGATGCGCTCGCGGAGCTGCGAGGCGTGCTTCTCTCCGAGCACGAGGGGCGGGTGCGCGAGGGGCTTGTCTGACCGAGAGCGCGAGCTCGAAGCGGCGGGCCAAACTGGAGAGAGGCGGTGGTGAGTGCGCTACTCCGCGAGCCACCAGTTCTCCGCGTTCCACGTGAAGTGGCCCGTGCTGCCTGAAACGGGGCCCTGGACGGTCGCCTTGAACGCAAAGAGGCTGCGGCCCTCAAAGAGCGGTATCGCAGGGACGGCCTTGGCGAGCCTCGCGTCGACCCTGTTCAGGTACGCCACCCGCCGTTCGAGATCGAGGGTGCGCGCGGCCTGGTTCAGGTCGCGCGTGACCAAGCGGTCGCAGTAGCCCGTGAAGTTGTAGACACCTTGGCAGCCAAAGACGTCGACGAGTCCCTTTGTGTCGCACCGTTTATCCACGCGAAGAGGGCGAGATCCCAGTCGCCGCTCCGGAGGTATTCCGTCGAGAGGACGAACCCTGGACGCCCGTACACAGAGACGACCTCGACTCCGATCTGCCGGAGCTGTGCCTGAGCAAGCTCGACAGTGCGCACGCGCCTCGCAACGCTGCCAACGGTCGCGATGCGAAGCGTGAGCCGCTCGCCGGCACAGGTGTAGATGCCGTCGCTGCCCCGGCGGCAGCCTGCCTGCTCGAGCAGCCGTCGCGCCTGCCCGGGTCGGTGGCGATAGATCTTCCAATTCGGCTGGTAGAAGGGACTGTCAGCCGTGAAAACGGTGCTGTCGACCGGCTCGACACCCTCATATGCGCCCGAGAACTGGCCGGCCGCACGTGCAGGCGCGATGCGGTCGATTCCATAGGCGAGCGCCCGCCGGACGAGGGCGACTCGAGGGCTGGGTGGCCACCCTCGCCGATCTTGATGTCGAAGTGCTCCCAGTTCCCGCCCCGACCGGATAGGACGCGGACTCCAGGCGCAGGTTCGCGGCGAAGCTTGAGGGCCCCGGCCTGTAGCGAGCCGGGACCGGGTCGATGATGTCGACCTCACCGCGGCGAAGAAGCTCCTCGGCGTCGGTCGAAGGGACAACCGCCAGACGAGGCGGTCCAGATACGCCCGGCGCGGTCCCCAGTAGCGCGGGTTCCTGACGAGCGTCAGCTCCTTGCCGCGCTTCCAGCTCTTGAACAAGAAAGGGCCACTCGCGATCGACCGTCGTGTCCTCGAATTGTCGACCGCGTCCTTCCAGAGGCTCTCGAAGTCGCCGCCCGCAAAAGGACTACTCGGCAGGACCGCGCCGAAGAGGAAGCGCCAGTCTGGATTGGGCGCCCGTAGAACGACGCTGACGGTTTTCGCGCCGAGCCGGCGGACGAGACGAACCTCGGTCCAGTGGAAAACCAATTCATCCGGTTGTTCCGGCCGGTACTTGTGGATCATCCGGTCGGTGAAGACGAAGTCCTCCGCGGTGACTTGGATGCCGTCGTTCGAGCGCGCCTCAGGCCGAATGTGGTAACGCAGCGTGAACGGCTTCCGCGAGACGATGTCGACATGCGAGACGAGGTTCGGTCGGAACGTGGCATCGGGCTTGAACTCGAAGGCTCCGTCGAGCACCAGACTGAGAGGGTTCACCATGACTTGGTTAGGGCGGCAGGCGACGAGGAACGCGTTCAGGCACGCGGGCTCGAGGAAGTCGGACTCGGCAATGACGACCGTGCCGCCGCGCTTCGGCGTCTGCGCCTCTCGCGCCGCCCGCGCCCGAGACGGCGAGGAGCGAGACGGCGATCGCCGCAAGCCAGCGCAATGGGGCGAATCACGCGTTCACAAGGTGAATCCTCCGCCTCGGATGCTCATTGGTCAATGGGGGCGAAAAAGCCTCAGCAGTCACGCGACCTTAGCCGGGTCTGCTCGAGCCAGATCAGAAGGGCATGCTCGACGACTTAGTAGCCGACGCTGCGCCGGTTGACCGTCTGCCAGACCCCGTTTCCGATGTAGAGCTCGACGAACCCCGGGCTGCCGCTCATGCTTCACCGTCGTACCAGG
>CAVRRU010000014.1:0-48894 GCA_963723695.1 uncultured Gaiellaceae bacterium
GCCCGCCTGGACTCGAACCAGGGACCAACCGATTATGAGTCGGCTGCTCTGACCAGCTGAGCTACGGGCCCGCGCGAGTGAGGGTAACCGACGGTTCCGGCGAGACGAGGCGGCGTGCTGCTGACAGAATGTCCTCCGTCGTGAAGACGTTCCAGCTCGAGCACCAGCTGCGCACGGCGGGCGGCCTCGCCGTCACCGACATCACGGAGGACGTCCAGGAGGCCGTTCGCCAGAGCGGGATCGCTGACGGCATCTGCTCCGTCTACTCGCCGCACACGACGTGCTCCGTGCGGGTGAACGAGTGGGAGCGCGGCTTCCTCGAGGACTTCGCGCTGCTCCTGAAGCGGCTCGTCCCGTCGGAGCGCTACTACGCGCACGACGACTGGGACCGCCGAACCGAGAACGTCTGCGAGGAGGACATGGAGATCGGCAACGGCCACGCACACTGCATGTCCATGCTCCTCGGGCCTGCGGGCGAGTCGATCCCCGTTCGCGACGGCGAGCTCTGTCTCGGCCAGTGGCAGCGCGTGCTCTTCCTCGAGCTCGACCGCGAGCGCGACCGGCGCTGGCTCGTCCAGGTCGTCGGCGTCTAGCACTCTCATCTCGCCTCGTTGAACCCTCCGCGCGTGGGCGTGCGAAGGGCGTGTCGTGATGCAAGCGACACGAGAGGAGTTGAGCATGACCACCTCGCGACTCATTCGCGCCGGGCTCGCCATTGCAGCGTGCGCCCTCCTGGTTCCGCTCGCGGCGAGCGCCGGCGCATCCGACGGCGCCCGGAAGGGCACAAACCGCTCGGACGCGGCGAAGCGAACCGTCTTCGCAACGGACTCGGCCGGGAATCTGCTCCGATTCCGCGCCGCCGCGCCGGAAGCGGCAAGGTCACGCGCGATCACGGGCGTGCCGGCGGGCGTCGTCCTGAAGGGGATCGACTTCCGGCCGGCCACCGGCGACCTGTACGGGCTCGGGAGCGACAAGGTCGTCTACCGCGTGAACCCGTGGACGGCGATCGCCGTTGCCGAAGGCCCTGCCTTCGAGTTGGCTCCGTCGGCGCTGAACGGCGACCGTATCGGGTTCGACTTCAACCCGACCGTCGACAAGATCCGGGTCACGAGCGACGCGGACGACAACCTGCGGCTCGACCCCGATCCGGGAAGCCTGCTTGCGAAGGACACGGGCCTCACGCCGGCTGACGTGACCGTGGTCGGGTCCGCGTACACGAGGTCGTCGTTCGCGGCGTTCGCGGCTCGCCCCACGACGACCATGCTCTTCGCGCTGGACGTCGCAGCCAGCCCGGACCGGATCTGGCTCCAGGATCCGGCCAACGCCGGCACGCTGCTGATGCCGCGCTCGCTCGACGTGGATCTCGGCGTCGACGCCGGCTTCGACATCGCCGGACGCGACGACGTCGGCTACGTCGCGGGCACGCTGCAGGGCCAAAACGGCGCGCGCCTGTACCAGGTCGACGTGCAGTCGGGCATGACCAAGCTGCTCGGCCGAATCGCGCACGGCAACGTGACGATCACCGGACTGGCCGCTGTCCAGGACTAGTGGAGCTTCTTCTGGGCGGGTCGCCGAAGCGGCCCGCCCGGACGAACCGGATTCGCATGCCCCTGCGAACACCCGGCATCGGCATCGTGGTCGACACAGCATCCGGCGAACGCCAACTACGCGAGGAGGCGCTCGTGGCCCGGCTTGCCGCGGGTGAGCACGGCGAGCCGCTCTCGGCGCTGTACGCTGCGTACGGCCGCCAGATCTACGGCCTCGGCGTTCACCTCTTGCGCGATGCGGGGATGGCGGAAGAACTCGTCCAGGAGACGTTCCTGCGTCTTTGGCGATCCGCGTACCGCTATGACGCCGCGCGCTCGTCCGTCCGGACGTTCGTCTTCACCCTCGCACGACGCGCCGCGGTCGACCTCTGGCGGCGCCGTGGCGCGCCGGTCGCGGCGGTGCTCGACGAGCCGCAGGAGGAAGACGTCGCCGGAACCGAGGCGTTCGAGCACGTGCTCGAGCGCCTCGAGATGGGTGAGGCGCTGGCGACGCTGTCTCCGGCGCACCGAGAGGTGCTCGAGCTCCAGTACCACGAGGACCTGACTCAGGCGCAGGCCGCCGAGCGGCTCGGCATCCCGCTCGGGACCGTGAAGACCCGGACGATGCATGCTCTCCGCGCCCTCGCCCGCCACCACGAGGAGCAGCCACGTGACTGAGGCCCAACACCTCGACCTGGGCGCCTATGTCTCTGGGCGCCTCGACCCGGACGACAGACTGCGCTTCGAGCGGCACCTCGAGACGTGTCGACAGTGCGCCGATGAGCTCCCGAGACTGCAGGGAGTTGCGGCGGCCGTATCGGACGCGGTCGCTCCGCTCGAGCCGCCCGCCTCGCTCGAGGCGCGGGTCATCGCCGCGGTGGAGCGGGACGCGGCACCCTCCGCGCCTCCGAAGCCCGCGCGGACCGAGAGGGTCCGCAGGCCGTTGGGCCTCCTCGGGCTGGCCGGTGCCACCGCAGTCGCTGCGATCGCAATCGCGGCAGTCATCGTCCGAGGGGGCGATGGGCCGGGGGTGCTCGAGTTCCGAGCGGTCCTGAGCGCGCCGCAGGGAACGTCCGAGGCGTCGGTCGAAGTGCGCCGG
This sequence comes from uncultured Gaiellaceae bacterium, assembly GCA_963723695.1. Classification (GTDB taxonomy): domain Bacteria; phylum Actinomycetota; class Thermoleophilia; order Gaiellales; family Gaiellaceae; genus GMQP-bins7. Next base: position 2,626 of record CAVRRU010000014.1, read on the forward strand.
ACGGGAATCGGCCGCGTCGTGACGTTCGAGAGCGACTTGCTTCCGATCCTCCCGAGGGGGGACTACTACGAGCTCTGGTTCGTAGGGCCTGGCGACCGTCCCGCCCGCCCGAACCGGATCTCGGCGGGCACCTTCCATCCCGACGAGGAGGGCAACTCGGACGTCCGCTTTGCGGCCGCAGTCGATCCCGCCCTGTACCCCGTGCTCAGCGTGACGGCCGAGCCGGGCGACGGCGACCCCCGCCCGACCGGGCCCGAGGTGCTTCGCGTCGAGCGGTAGCGAGGCGAGGCGGGCCTCGTCCCTACTCAGGTGTCACGTAGGCGGCGGTGATGCCGCCGTCGACGACGAACGCCGAGCCGTTCACGAACGACGACTCGTCGCTCGCGAGGAACAGGGCTGCGTTCACGATCTCGCGCGGCTTCCCCAGTCGTCCTGTCGGCCAGTGCACCTGCCGGCGCTTGAAGGCCGCAGGATCGTCGCCGAAGATCGCGAGCAGGAGCGGCGTCTCGACCGGGCCTGGGCAGAGCGCGTTGACGCGGATCCCGTCGCGAGCGAACTGGACGCCGAGCTCCTTCGACATCGCCAGCACGGCGCCCTTCGACGCCGTGTACGAGATCTGCGACGTCGCAGCACCGAGGAGCGCGACGAACGAGGCGACGTTGATCACGGAGCCTCCGCCCCGCTCGAGGAGATACGGGATGCCGTGCTTGCAGCAGAGGAAGACGCCTTTCGTGTTGACGTCCTGGACGCGCTGCCATGCCTCGACGCTCGTGGCGAGGACGGACGCGTCGTCGGCGGGCGAGATGCCTGCGTTGTTGTAGAGGACGTCGATCCCGTCCAAGCGCTCGGCGGTCGAGGCGTACATGTGCTTTACGTCGTCCTCGTCCGCGACGTCCACGCGGAGCGCGAACGCGTCACCGGGGCACTCGGAGACCGTCTCCTCGGCCTGCTCCAGATCGACGTCGGCAACACAGACCTTCGCACCCTCACCCGTGAAGACGATTGCCGCCTCGCGGCCCATGCCTCCCCCGGCGCCGGTGATGACGCACACCTTCCCGTCCAGTCGTCCCATCTGCTCAGCCCTCCGTCGAGATGAACACGCTCTTGATCTCCGAATAGCCGTCGAGCGCGTGCATGCCGAGCTCGCGGCCGAACCCCGACTGCTTGAAGCCGCCGAACGGCGTCTGCACGCGAACGGATGTGTTCGCATTGACGGACAGCACGCCAGCCTCCGTCGCGCGAGCTACAGGACGACGTAGATGATCGCGAACGTGAAGTACATCGGCTGAGGAGCCTACTTCGTGCGCGAGGCGCGATGGTCGCGGGCCTGCTCGACGAGCGCCGCGAAGAGCGCGGCGCCTTCGCCGGCCTCCGGATGCCACTGGACGCCGACGGCGAAACGCAATGAAGGGTCCTCGACCGCTTCGAGTGTCCCGTCTGCGGCCCACGCGCACTCGACGAGCCCCTCCCCCAACCGGCCGAGCCCCTGGTGGTGGTGGGAGGTGACTTCCGAGCCCGCCCCGACGATGGCAGCGAGGCGCGAGCCCTCCTTGACCTCCACCGGATGCACGGCGAACTCTCCCGGGACCTGCCTGTGCTCCCCGTGGCCGACCTCGTCAGGAAGGTGCTGGACGAGATCGCCACCCCGAACGACGTTCAGCAGCTGGAAGCCGCGGCAGATGGCGAGCGTCGGCATGTCGCGCGCAAGCGCGGCCTGTAGCAGAGCCAGCTCGCCGGTATCGCGGCGCGTCTGCGGAACGTCGGTCTCGGGATGCGCGTCCGCGCCGTACCGAGCCGGATCGACGTCGGCTCCGCCCGAGAAGACGATCCCGTCGAGGAGGTCGAGCGTCTGCTCGATGTCGTCCTCGAGCGGCGGGATGACGACAGCGCGGCCACCGGCGCGCTCAACGGCGTCGACGTAGTCGAGCGGCACGAGCACGGCAGGGAGGTCCCAGACTCCCCAGCGCGCATCCTGCGCGTACGACGTGATCCCGATGACGGGTCGCGCGCTCACGCTCTCACCGTAACGTCAGCCACGCTCGAAGAGCCGGATGCGCTCCCAATCGGTGACGACCTTGTCGATAGAGGTCGACGCTCGCCATCATCATCTTCGTCAGGGAGAGCGTGCTGCGCAGTTGTCCGACGAGCCCCGCGGAGTGGAACGTGGAGCCGCTCGTGAGGTTGGCGCGCTCGACGAGGACGACGTCGTTCCACCCGAGCCGCGCAAGCCAGTACAGGACCGCGCAGCCGCCGACGCCGCCGCTGATCACGACCGCCCGGGCTCGCTCGCGCATTCGCGGAGCCTAATGCGCTCGCAAATAGCGGGAACTTTCGCCCTCCGACCCCCTTGATCGGACAGGTCCGATGCCATACATTGCTGCCTGCGCCGAGCACGGGGCGCCGGTAGGACGAAGCCCCCCGAGGAGCACTACGCGGAAGCGGAAGGTTCGTCGGGAAGGTGGACGAAAGCGTTCCCGGCTCGGCGAATCTTTGCGGCCGGGCCTTCGCGCCCGGCCGTTTTTCTTCTCTCAGCTAACTAGAGCACAGTCCACTGGGCGCAGTTCGACCCTGTGCTAAAAGAAAGGTCGCAATTTGCGACAAGTGCCTCTCAGAGCTCCTTGACGACGTCGGAGAGCACCCATAGAGTCCGCGATGCACCGAGTACGGAGCGTCCGAGGTTGATGGCTCTCCGAGTGGTTGTCGCTTCGGCGGTGGCCAGTCGGGAAGCCGGACGAAGGCGCCACCGGCTCGGTGCATTTTCGTTTGCGCGAATGTCCCTGGACGGGCTCCCCGGCCGGATACAACCCTCGAAGTGCTCGCGAGACGATTGGCGGAAATTGCGCCGAATTTCGACCAAGCGGTGCTTGACCGGTGACGAGCCGGTCCATAGAGTCCCCGATGCACCGAGTACGGAGTGTCTGAGGTTGATGGCTCTCCGAGTGGTTGTCGCTTCGGCGGTGGTCAGTCGGGAAGTCGGACGAGGGCGCCACCGGCTCGGTGCATTTTTGTTCGGCGCATATCCTCGAGACTCGGCGCGCAGAGCTCTCCTCGTTAGCTCTCGTTTGGCTCTAGCACTACGTTTGCGGGCCGAGGACGAACAGATACAGGGCCGCGATCGCCGGGAAGTTGCCACCGGCTCCAGTGCGACCCACTCCCTGAGAAAGGAGGGGTCGTTGTCATCCCGCCGCAATCAGGCAATCAGGGCTGGGTCGCGGCTGAAGCCGTCGCGCGGAGCGACTCGAGCGACGCTCGAACGCCGTTGGTCAGGATCGTGTACATCGTCGGCTCGATGATGGCCAGTGCGTCCTCGAAGGCCGTCTCCGCTTCGTCGGTTCGGCCCTGAGCCGCTCGCACGACGCCGAGCGCGTGGAGGAGCGAGGCGCGCGTCCACGCATCCCCGCGACCGACCCGGCGCTGCGTCTCTTCGACCAGCCGCTCGGCCTCTGCGATCTTTCCCTGCTTGACGAGCACTTCGGCGAGCTGCCGCTCCGCTTCGGCGAGGAAACCCTGCTCGTGGGTGGTGCGCAGGCGGCGCACCGCATCGCGCAGTGTCCTCTCCGCAAGCGCGGTTTCGCCGCGGCGGTTGTACACCTGCCCGAGGTTCGCGAGCGCCCAGCCGTAGCGACCGGCGGCCCCCGTCTCACCGAACATCTCGAGCGACGCGCGGAGATCTGCCTCGGCGCTTTCGAGGTCGACCTCCGTCGCCCGTCGTGCGCGAACCGCGAGCGCGAACGCGGCGGCTTCGCGACTTCCGCTCGTCTCGGCCAGCTCCGCGGCGCGGTCGAGCAACGCGAGCGACTCCTCGCTGTGACCCTGGACGCCCTCCACGCCTGCGAGCTGCGTGAGCGCGAGGCTCTCGAGCTCCGGTCGGTCGGCCTGGTGCGCAAGATCGAGCATCGCTTCTCCGTGACGCGTCGCCCCCGCCGCGTCGCCGAGCCACCAGAAGATCGTCGAGATCAGCGAGTGGGCGTCGTAGAGCCCCGCCAGCTCGTCGACCGGAAGGATCGCCAGCGCCGCGTCGGCGAGGTCGTGGGCCCTGGGAACGTCGCTCTCGGCGTGCAGCGCGAGCTCGGCCAAGAGGACGAGCGCCCGGCCCTCGACTTCCGGCATGTCGGCCGCCCGCGCATCGGCGAGAGCCTCCTCGGCCTCCGCGCGGACCGTCGGAACGTCGGACAGACGCCAGGCGGCATGCGCGGCGAGATAGCGGCGCCCGGGTGTCGGTTCGAGCTCCGCCGCGCGCAGCAACGTCCTGCGGGCGACGACGAAGGCGCCGCGGCGCAGCGCCCGGCGCCCGGCTTCCTCGAGTGCCTCGGCTGCGGCGCCGGAGAGGTCGTCGGGAACGGCGCCCTCGAGCTCGGCGAGCAGCCGCGCGGCCTGGTCGAGGTGGTAGGCACGGATCTCCGCGAGCTCGTCGTGTGCGTGCTCGTCGACCCAGGCGGCGAAAGCCTGGTGCTCCACGGCGCGCTGCATCTTGCTCAGGCCGCCATACGCGACGTCGCGGATCAGGACATGCTTGAAGCGGAAGGCGCGATCGCCGGAGATCGTCGAACTTCCCTCGGGGACAACGAAGTCCCGCGCGAGCAGCGTATCGATGACGGCAGCGACGTCGACGTCCGGCGCGAGGCGATCGAGCGCACTTCGCCAGAAGACGCGACCGATGAGCGCGGCGCTTTGCAAGACCCGCTTCTCCTCGCCGGCGAGCCGGTCGATGCGCGCCGCGATCAGCGCCTGCACCGTGTCGGGGATGCGCTCGAGTAGGGAAGCGTCGTCCAGGGCACGGGCGATCTCCTCCAGGTACAGGGGATTGCCCCCCGCACGCTCGAGCACAAGAGCGCGTTGCGCGGACGGGACGTCGCGCTCGGCGAGAAGCGCCGAGGCGAGCTCCGCGCTCTCGTGCCCGTCGAGTGGTGCAAGCTCTATCGCCGTCGCGCGCGGGCTCCCGCCGCCCCAGAACGGCCGAGCATCGAGCAGCTCCGCCCTCGCGATGGCGAGGATCAGAACGGGCGCGCTGCGCAGTGAACGCGCGAGATGCTCGATCAGATCGAGTAGCGGCTCTTCTGCCCAATGCACATCCTCGAAGACGAGCACGAGCGGCTGCGCGTCCGCGAGCTGCTCGGCCCACTGCAGCGCCGCCCAGGTCAGCTGCTGCGGCGAGCGCTCGCCCTCGGCGGCACCGACGACACCGAGTGCCACCGCGAGCAGATCGGCGACCGCTTCGCTCTCGCAGCTCACGCGCAGCTTCTCGAACGCATTGTTCGCCGGGTCGTCGTCTGTGATCCCAGCGCTTGCCTTCACCATCGACGCGAGCGGCCAGTACGTGACGCCTTCCCCGTATGGCAGCGTTCGGCCGAAGAGGACTGTCGCACGCTCGACGCCCGCAACGAACTCGCTGACCAGACGTGTCTTTCCCAGGCCGGCCTCGCCGAAGACCGTGACGAGCTGTGCGCGCCGGTTGCGCACAGCGCGCGCAAACGTGTTCTCGAGCAGCTCGAGCTCCGCCTCGCGGCCGACGAACGGTCCCTCAACCACGCGACCTCTGCCTTCGAGCATGCGCAGCGCACGCCACGTCCATACCGGCTCCGAACGGCCCTTGATCTCGAGCGGCCCGACGTCCTCGAGCTCGACTGCTCCGGCCGCGAGCCGGCGCGCGCCCGGGCCGAGGCGGACCTCACCCGGCGATGCAGCCTGCTGCAGTCTCGCCGCGACGTTGACCGCCTCTCCGGTCGCAAACGTCGAGTCCCCGTCCTCGACGACGACCTCGCCCGCCTCCAAGCCGATGCGCGCCTCCAGCTCGAGCTCGTGCACCGAGTCCATGACCGCGAAGGCCGCGCGTAGCGCCCGCTCGGCGTCGTCGTCGTGGGCCTGCGGGACACCGAATGCGGCCATGACCGCGTCGCCGGCGAACTTCTCGACCGTCCCCCCGTGCTCCTCGATGCGGTGCGAGACGCGTTCGAAGTAGCGCGTCACGCGGCGGCGAACGACCTCCGGATCGACCGTTGTTACCAGCTCCGTGGAATCGACCAGGTCGACGAAGAGAACGGTTGCGAGCTTTCGCTCCACGAGTCCAGTGTATGGAGCGGACTACTTCTGGAGTCTCGGTCGGGGACATCGGGCCCTTTCCGGGCTTCTCTCGCGGTTGCGGAAGTTGTGCAGGTCGGGTAGCCGCCCCGTTCGGCAGGGAAGAGCAGCCTGCTATGCCGACTGCTGGCGCTCGATCGCCTGGAGCGGCACTGCCCGCTTGCCAGACTATGGAGGTGTCCATGAGGCTTCCGAACACCGCGCAAACCTCCCGCCCATGGCGCATTCACGAGCTCACCCAGGACTTCCGGCTCGAGGATGTGTGGGCACTGCCGACGCCGGGCGGTGCGGACGACTTCCGTCGGCTCGTGCACCTGATCGCCTCGGGCGACCCGTCGCGCGGCTCCCCCCGCTCGGTGCGCATGCTCTGGGCGATCCGGTGGAAGGTCGGTGAGCTGCTCGGGTGGGACAGCCCGGATGCCGGCTCCGGGGCGCCGACGCTCCGCGACCGGATGCCTGCGGATCTGCGCGCGGCCTCCTCGGGCCCCGCCTTCGCCGCGCTCCCCTTCACCTCGCTTTACCTGCTCGACGACGAGTGGGCGGCGGAGATCGCCAATCGCACGATGCGCGGCGTGATGCACGTCGGCTGGGTCCCGGACGGGACGGGCCGCTACCGCGGCCAACTGGCCGTCTACGTGAAGCCGAACGGACTGCTCGGAACCGGCTACATGGCCGCGATCAGGCCGTTCCGGCACTTTTTCGTGTACCCGGCGATGCTTCGACAGATCGAGCGGGCTTGGCAGGCGCGCACCGGCCAGCGGACAGCGGCCGGTGCAGCGCAGCCTGTTTCTCGGTACAGCGACCGTCGCGATCACTGACAACTTCGTGTCGCTGGACAGATCTCTGTGGGCGGTGAGCGAAGTCATCGACCCGGTCTACCGCGACGCCCGCCGAGCGGCCAGGAGAGGCTCGCGCCGCAGTGGTTCGTCCGGGGGGATGCCCCACCCCCGTGGTTGCAGCAGTGCTGTGGACGCGTTGCAGTCGTTACGTCGCTGATGGCAGTTGCAGTCTTGTGGCAGTGGTGCACTACGGATGGCGATCTCCTACGCCGTGGAGGGGTTGTCACACGAACCGCTCGGAATCGGCTCTGTTGAGCTGAACGCCCTAGCCTCCGAGATTTGCCGGCCTGCAAGCCAGCCTTCTCGAGTCGGCGTCCATAATGTGGGTCATGCGCGTCAACCCGGCGAGGGCCGTCAGCTTGAAATGATCTCTCGACCAGGAGCGAAAGGAGCCTGCGATGACGTTCAAGACGCTTGCAGCCATCAGTCTCGGAGCGCTCGCACTCGTCGCGCCCGCCCAGGCGGTCGAGTCGCCGCCGAGCGGGATCCCGCCCAGCGAGTTTGCGACCCGCTACTCCGGCTGCCTTGGTCACCTTCGCAGCATGATCGCTCAAGGTGATTTCGCCGGCATCGGCCCCTTCGGCCAGCACTTCACGGGGTTGGTGAACCCCGGAGCGCACCAGGGCACGGTCGGCGAGGAGGAGTTCCTCGAGATCGTCATCGGGATCCCCGCCAACCAGCTTGCTGCGTTCTGCGCCCAGTTCGAGAAGTAAAGGGAACACGACCAACGGCCTCGCTGCCGCCTGGCGCCTCCGCGCGTGGAGGGATCTCAAAAACCCGTGGGGTGCCAACACTCTGCTCACACCGCGGGATCATCCCGATTTGCAGGCGGAACCGGATGCTGACGCCGAAAACTCAGAGGTTGACCGTCGTGTGGCCCTGCCGGGTACCAAGCGAGCCGAGCGTGACGATGAAGTCGGATCGCCGCCCTCTCTCCACTACCGTGTCCGGCAGTTTCCAGGAAGGGAAAGCGAGTAGGGCTGCAAGCAGAATGAGCGGCGAACGACTCGAGCGGCGTGACCTAGCGGGTGGCGTTCTCCACGAATACCCGATCGCCGCATGACCGACGCTTTTCTGGCCCGACAGGGCTTCGCGCGGCGGCAGCGCGGCCGCCGGGTCGTCTTGGGCCTGTTCTTCTTCCCGCGCGGTGGCTCGGCTCAGGTCGCGCGCGCGCTCAGCCACGCGCTTGCGCAGACGGGTTGGGAGGTGAGGCTGGCAACGGGCTCGCTCGGACAGGCGGGGGAGCAGACTCATGCGCCGACCTTCTTCGGCACCGTCGATCTGGTCACCGTCGATTATTCGCCCGGTCGGGAGGGCGGCGAGGGCGGTGTGCCGTTCCAGCCGTCGTACGAGGACCGGCCGGGCGCGCCCGATCGCGTCTTCGCCACGATCGACGACGACGCGTACGAGCGGCTGGTCGATGTCTGGGCAGACGCGCTCGACCGTGCCGGCGCGGCGCGCGCCGAGGTGCTTCACCTCCACCATCTGACCCCGGCCAACGAGGCCGCGCTGCGCGCCTTCCCGGCGGTCCCGGTCGTTGGGCAGCTGCACGGCACCGAGCTCGCGCTGCTGCGCGCGATCGAAGCAGGTGCGCCCTCCGGCTGGCGGTTCGCGGAGCGCTGGCAGCAGCGCATGCGCAGGTGGGCGCACGCCTGCGAGCGGCTGATCATTCCGCCCGGCGCGAGCGCCGAGATCGCACGCCTCCTCGCCCTCCCGCGCGGAGCGCTGGTCGAGCTCCCGAGCGGTGTCGAGCTCGACCTGTTCCGGCGTCGGCCGCTCGACCGCAATAAGCGGCTCGCCCACTGGCGCCGCTGGCTGGTGGAGCAGCCGCTCGGCTGGGACGAGAGCGGCATTCCCGGCAGCGTCGCCTACCAGGACGACGATCTGTGGCCATTCCAGGAGGCGGAGGCGATCCTGCTCTACGTCGGCCGCTACACGGCCGTCAAGAGGCTGCCGCTACTGCTCAGAGCGCACTCCCAGGTGCTCACGCGGCTCGGCCGGCCGCTGCCGCTCGTGCTCGTCGGCGGCAGCCCCGGCGAGTGGGAGGGCGAACACCCCCTCACGGTCGCCCGCGCACTCGGAGCAAGGCAAGTCTTCCTCGCCGGTTGGCGGCCCCATCACGAGCTACCAGAGGCGCTGAATGCCGCCGACCTGCTCGTCATTCCCTCCGTCGCCGAAGCGTTCGGGCTCGTCCTCGTCGAGGCGATGGCCTGCGGCCTGCCGGTGATCGCCGCCGACGCTCACGGGCCCGCCCAACTCGTCGCCCAGGGAAGCGGCTGGCTCGTCCCGGCCGACGACCAGAACGCGCTAGCAGAGACGATGCTGGCTGTCGCCTCCGACCCGCAGGAGCGGAAGCGGCGCGGCAACCGCGCCCACCAGCACAGCCGGGCCAGCTACGGCTGGCCGCTGATCGTCGCCCGCGTCGTCGACATCTACGACCAGCTCGCAGGCCGCCTCGACACGCAGCGGGCTGCGCGCACCTGAGGCTCTCGGGTGCGCACCGATTCACCGACCCGTGGCCAGACGGTTTCCGGAATGTAGCGAGGTCGGCGGCCACGAGTTGGTAGCGTCGGGAAACGGGTGCCGATGCACACGCTCGCCGTTCGGTATGACCTGCTCCGCCATCGTCTCCGAGACGGAGAGGAGACAACCGTCTACGTCGTGCGGTACCCGCGTCCGCAGACGAGCGTGAGCGTCGAGCACTTCGCGGTCCCTCAGCAACTCGACCACTGGTGCCGACAAACGGGCGTCCGAGAAGCGATCGTCGGCGGCTTCTTCGTCCGCCCGCAGGGGCCGCCGCTCGGCGAGCTGTGGATCGGCGGTCACCGGATCGAGACGGAGCCTGTTCTCGACCCGTACGGAGGAGCGCGGGCGGCGATCTACGTCGACGAGAATGAGATCCATATCGGCCCGCGTGCCGAGCTGCCGCCGCGCCCAACCGGCCACCTGCTCCAAGCCGGCCCCATGCTCGTCCGGGAGGGAGCGCCCCTCCGCGACCTGCACGATCCCGAGGGATTCGTCGCCGGCGCCCACCAGTTCGACTCAGACATCACCTCCGGCCGCCACCCGCGAGCTGCACTCGGTACCTCCGCTGACGAACTGATCGCACTCGTCTGTGACGGCCGAAGGACCGGCATCGACGTCGGACTCACGCTCCCCGAGCTCGCCGAGTTCATGGCCGACCTCGGCGCCCGTCAAGCCATCAACCTCGACGGTGGCGGCTCCACCGCACTCATCCACCACGGCCATCTCCTCAACCGACCCTACGACACCCAAGACCAACCGAGCAGCTACTGCCGCGCGGTCGCGACAGCCGCCATCTTCTACCCCGCCGGAGCACAGTCCGCCCTCAGCGGAGCCGCGTAGCGACCAATCACGACCTCACCGGGGCTCGCGGGCGACGGTGACGATCGCCGCTCGTCACCCCCCGCACACATTGCAAATACCGGCCGGCTCGCCGTAGACTCGGAACGCTCCTAACGAAAGGATCACGATGCCGACCTGGCTTTGGATCGTCATCATTGTCGTTGTTGTACTGGCCATCCTTGGCTACTTTGGCCGGGGACGCCTCTCTAGATAACCGCCCGTCGTAGCTTTCTTCGTTCGACGGACTGGCTCCAGGAGAGGCTCGCGCCGCAGTCGTTCGCTCGGGGGGATGCCGACCCCCAATTGCAGACTGCTGCATTGACGCATGGACGCATCGCCGTCGTTGCAGTCTCTGACGGCTTGCAGTCGTCTTTGGCAGCGGTGCTTTACGGATGGCCAATCTCGGGCTCGCAGGGAAGGGATTTGGTCACACGAACCGTTCGCAATCGGCTCTGTTGAGCGGAACGATCTAGTCGCGGAGGCTAGCGCGCTGCTCGAGATCATGCGCGAAACGTCTGTTTACGGACGCGCGCGCAGCCCCCACCCCACGCTGTCGACCTTCGTGTCGACACAACCTCAGCCCCAGCCATTCCTGCGCTTGTTGAGCTCGTTCAACCTCCGCTGTCTTTCTCCCCTTGCTCTTCGCTCCATCTCTCGCCCAAGCGCTTCGGCAGCTTCGAGATCCCGTTGCAGCCGCTCCGCCTCCCGCTCCTCTTCTTGGCGCGCGATGATCGCCTGCTGATCGCGGTACTTCCAGACTTCTTGTATGTACTCCCACCCCTCTTTCCGACGCCTGCTCTTCATCTCGAACCAGACGTTCGCCGACACGCCGAGTTCCTTCGCCATGTGCCGAGTGATCCGCTCGAGCGTTCGCGCAGACACGCCGTACTCGCGAGCGATCTTCTTCGACTTCTCGCCGGCGTAGATGCGGCGAAAGATTTCCTCGTGCAGACGCGGAGGGATCTTTGATCGATAGTTCTCGACGTAGCCCTTCGGCGGAGCAAGGCTCATACCGAAATCGTAGAACGAGACCCCGCCGCGCGCGGGCCCGAGGCCCTCAACGATCTCGTCGCCGACCCGATGTCGACGCGAGGATCGAACGCCATCGTGTCAGCGAGCCGCCGTGAGGAGCTCCGAGCCGACGCGCTTCACGATCTCGGGCAGCGCGCGGATGTCGTCCTCGGTCGTGCGGAAGTTGACGATGCACACGCGGAGGAAGTACGAGCCGTCGATGACGGCGTTGGAGACGAACGCCTCGCCGCCCTTCTGCAGGCGCTCGAGGAGCGCCTCGTTCAGGCGGTCGAGCTCCCCGCCTTCGAGTCCGGCAGGCCGTAGGCGGAAGGTCGTGATGCTCAGGTTGCAGGTACGCGCCTCGAGCTCCGGATCCTCGTCGCACAGGTCGTACAGGAGGCTCGCGAGCCGGCAGTCATCGCCGATCGACTCGACGTAGCCGCGGCGACCCGCCTGACGAAGCTGGAGCCAGACCTTCAGCGCGCGGAAGCCGCGCGAGTTCTGCGGCCCGCGCTCGTAGTAGTTCACCGTCTCGTCGTCCAGGTGGTAGTAAGGCGGGCGGTAGGCGAAGGCGTCGACGAGGACGCTCGGATCGCGAACGAGGGTCGCGCCCGCCTCGAGCGGCGTGTACAGCCACTTGTGCGGGTCGATCGCGAGCGAGTCCCCCTGGCGCAGCGCCTGCAGGTCGGGGGCCGCATCCGGAAGACAAGCGGCGAACCCGCCGTAGGCGCCGTCGACGTGGAACCAGAGGTCCTCCTCGTCGCAGACTGCGCGGAGCTCCATCAGCGGGTCGACCGCGCCGGTGGAGACGGTGCCCGCAGCGCCGACGACGAGGAAGGGGGTCGCGCCCGCATCGCGGTCGGCGGCGATCGCGTCCCGTAGCGAGTCGACGCGCATGCGCTGCTCCTCGTCCGTCTCGATCCAGCGAATCGCGCTCGTGCCGAGGCCGAACATGTCCGCCGCCTTCTGAATCCAGGTGTGCGTCTCGGTCGAGCAGTAGACGCGGAGGCGCTTGTCGTCGATCCCTTCTGCGCGGACATCCGCCGATGCCTTCGCCCGTCGACCGGCGAGGAAGCCGACGAAGTTGGCCATGTTCCCGCCGCTGACGAGGATGCCGTCGCCTGCGGGGTAGCCGAGCAGCTCGCCCATCCAGCGCACCGTCTGCTGCTCGATCGCGGTCGCGATCGGCGCGATCGGCCAGGCGCCGACGTTCGGGTTGACGCCTGCCGCGAGCAGGTCGCCGAGGACGCCGAGCGGCGCCGGCGCACCGATCACGTAGCCCCAGAAGCGGGGGTGGCCGGGGAGAAGCGATCGGCGGACGACGAGCTGTGTCGCCTCGCGCAGCACCTCGTCGGGCGGCGATCCGTCCTCGGGGAGCGGCGTGTCCCCGAGTACGGCGAGAACGTCGGCGGGCGTCTGATCGGCGACGACCGACCGGCTCGGCGGGCTCTGCAGCTCTTCGAGCAGCTTCGTCAGCTCGTCGACGAGCTCGTGCCCGAGCGCGCGGAACGTCTCGGGGTCGAGCTCAAGCGGCGAGCGGCGCTCTGCCATTGCCGCCGATCCTAGATGCGTGTTAGCTGCGCATCGCGAAGTCTGATTGACGCCCTCTGGCATCGGCTCGGACCCGCCGCGGCCCGAACTCTCCTCACCCGCGGAACCGTACACCTGCCCGAGCCCACCCGACCTCTGGGGTTGTCATCAGACGCGCTCGACCACATCGGCGTCATTCCAGTCGCCGGGCTCGGCGTCTGGACGCTCGTCGTGAGCGTGCTGTTGGTCCGGCGCAACGAACCCGGCATGGCGTAGCACTGTTCGCAGATCACCCTGGAGCGGCGCTGCCCGACCGGCGCTGCCGCTGACTTCTCCGACGGCGAAACGAGGGTCCCGTCACCCTTGTCGCACAGCCCGCTTGCGGCCATCGTTACGAGACATGGCGAGCGAAGTGATCGGCCGCAACGACGAGATCAAGCAACTTCGGGCATTCCTCGACGCGGAGGCAATAGATGGGCCGCGGGCGCTCGTCCTCGAAGGCGAGGCCGGGATCGGAAAGTCGACGCTCTGGCTCGGTGGTCTCGAACTCGCGCAGGAGCGAGGGCTACGTGTCCTCTCCAGCCAGCCAGCCGAGGCCGAGCAGGACCTCGCCTTCGCCGGCCTCGGCGATCTCATCGAGGGGCTTATGGACGACGTCCTGCCCGCGCTGCCACCGCCCCGACGGCATGCGCTCGAGGTCGCGCTCCTCGTGGAGGAGGCGAACGAGCCACTCGACCCCCGCGCCCTCGGCGTCGCGGTCCGAAGCGCGCTCGAGCTCCTCGCCGCGGAGCAGCCGCTGGTCCTGGCCGTGGACGACGTGCAGTGGCTCGATGGCTCCTCTGTGGATGCGCTCGCCTTTGCCCTCCGGCGTACGAGCGCGCCGCTGACGATCCTGCTGGCGCGACGCCTTACCGAGCAGAGCGAGGCTTCGCCACTCGAGCGCGCACTTGCGGCGGCCTCGCTCGAGCGGCTGCGGGTTGGCCCGCTCAGCACCGGCGCACTGCAGGCCGTCCTCCGCGAGCGGCTCGACCGCGTCTTCCCGCGACCGACGCTGCTCCGCATCCACGAGACCTCGGGCGGCAATCCCTTCTACGCGCTCGAGCTCGCCCGAGCGCTGCCCGTGGACCTCGACCCGACGGAGCCGCTCCCGATCCCGGAGAGTCTGGACGAGCTGGTCGGCGCTCGACTCACGGCGTTGCCCGAAGGCACGCGGAGCGCGCTGGCGCTCGTCGCCGCCCTCGGCGTGGCTCCAGTCGACCTCCTGGGTGCCGCGGGACATGCCGAGGAGGCGCTCGAGCCCGCGTTAGCCGCGCACGTCGTCGAGCGCGTAGTCGGCGGAATCCGGTTCACGCATCCCTTGCTCGCCTCCGCCCTCTATCGGGGACTGGCGGACGGGGAGCGGCGGGCGGCACACCGACTTCTCGGGCAGCTCCTCCACGACCCGATCGCGGCTGCCCGCCACCTGGCGCTCGCGGCGGACGGCCCGGACGCGGAGATCGCCGATGCGCTCGACGAGGCGGCCACCGAGGCGAGCGTCCGGGGTACAGCCGCCGTCGCCGCCGAGCTGGGGGAGCTCGCGCGGCGCCTGACGCCGGTCGGGGACGGCGAAGGCAGACGGCGACGCGGGATCGTCGCGGCGACGGCGCTGCTCAGGGCGGGCGACGTCGGTCGCGCTCGGACGCTCGCGGACGCGATTCTGGCGGAGGCTCCGACAGGCCGTCCACGCGCAGAGGCGCTCGTGCTCCTGAGTAGCGTCGAGGGTCGATCCGCACGGCCGAAGCGTGCGATCGCCCTCCGCCGAGACGCTCTTCGCGAGGCGGGTGACGATCTCGCGCTCCGCGCGGCGGTCCATCAGTGGCTCGCAGCGAATGTCACGGACGCGCCTATCCGCGACAGGGAGCGGCACGCACTCGAGTCGCTCGAGCTCGCCGAGAAGGTCGGCGACGACGCCTTGCGCGCCGGAGCGTTGGCGGTTCTCGCGGTTCTTCGCTACCAGGCCGGAGAGCCGGACGCGGTCGCGCTCGCCGAGGAGGCGCACGCGCTCGCGCTCGTCGCGTCACCGCGGATCGAGGTTCGAGGTTGCGCACCTCCTGGCATGGTCGAGCGACCGCCTCGACCTGTTGGCGAGCTTCGTCCTCGCCGGGATCCTCATGGCAATCGGCAGCCGGGCTAGGGCGGGCAGGCTCATGGACGACCTTGAGCGCGAGCTGGCTCCGCGGGACGAGCTCCTCGAGTCGACGGTTCGCTGGATGCGCGCGAGCTTGGAGACCCAGGCCGCCCGCTGGGATCTCGCCGCCGAGCACCTGCGACGCGTGCAGGAGGTAATCGCGCAGTACGAGGGCGTCGAGGAGCCCATCCCCGTCATCCAGCTCGCCGACCTCGCCCTCCATCGCGGCGAGGTCGGGCATGCCCGCGAGCTCCTGGCCGACTGTCGGGAGCTGGCCGAGCGGCAGCCGGACGCACTCGCTGCCCTCGAGGCCGTCCTCGGCATCGCGGCCCGCGTGAGCGGCGACTTGGAGGCCTCGATCGCGCAGTTCGCCGCGGCCGAGAAGATCGGTGAGGCGATCGAGCTGCGTGAGCCGACGACGTTGTGGTGGAGGGCCGACTTCGTCGAGGTGCTCGTCGAGAGCGGTCGAGTCGACGAGGCCGTCGAGCTCCTCGACGCCTGGGAGGCGGACGCGAGACGTCTCGGTCGGGACCGGGTCGTCGCGGACGCGACCCGCTGTCGCGGCCTCCTCGCCGCAGCACGCGGCGACCTCGCGCTCGGGTGCTCCACGCTCGAGGATGCGGTTCGACAACACGATCAGGTCGGTGACCCGTTCGGCCGCGCTCGGTCGCTCCTCGCTCTCGGCGTCGCGAGGCGACGCGGACGCCAGAAGAGCGCCGCCCGCGAGGCGATCGAGGCCGCGCTGCTCGCGTTCGAGGATCTCGGCGAGGTGTTCTGGACCGCGCGCGCCCGGGCCGAGCTCGGCCGTATCGGCGGGCGCACACGAGAGGAGGGGCTCACGCCGGCCGAGCAGCGCGTGGCGGCGCTCGTCGCGGAGGGGCGCACGAACCGGGAGGTCGCTGCGGCGCTCGTCCTCGGCGAGCGAACAGTGGAGACGCACCTGACGCACATCTACGCCAAGCTCGGCATCCGCTCGCGCACCGAGCTCGCGCGGGTGTACGAGCCTGTCTCGTAGGCGCGGCGAGCAAAGTTCCGGGGTTCTCACGATTTCAACGCACTGCGCGACTCGTAGCGTCGCCTATGTGCCGAGCTATCTCGTCGAGACGTACCTCGCCCGCGGCAGCGCAGGGATGCGCACTGCGAGTGAGCGGCGAGCGCGCTCAGCCGCGAAGGAGCTGACGCGGGAGGGGACGCGCGTCCGCTTCGAGGGATCGATACACGTCCCAGAAGACGAGATCTGCTTCTTCACGGTGGAGGCGCCGTCGGGACGGGATGCCGCGCTCCTTGCGCAGCGGGCTGGCCTCGACCCGCTTCGCGTCGTCGAGGCGTTCTCGTCGGGAAAGGAGTGCAAACGATGATCACCGTCCAGGTAGGTGACGAAGGGAGAGGGGATATGCACAGCAGACCGAAGGTCACGCGGGCGGTGGCGCTCGCTGGCCTCGCGATACTTGTCACGTTTGTCGCAGTCCTTCTCGGGGGCGCGGCCGCGCCGGCCCAAGCGGGACCGCCGGAGGACGCGGTGCTCGACTGGAACCAGTACGCGGTCGAGGCACTCGTGAACGTACCGAACGGACCAGTGCCGAACGCCGGACAGGCGCCGCCGGTGGCGATGATCCATCTCGCCATGGTGCAAGGGGCTGTCTACGACGCGGTCAACATGATCGACGGCGGCCACGAGGCGTATCTCGACGATCTTCCGTCGGCGCCAGCGTCCGCCTCGATGCCCGCCGCGGTCGCGACGGCCGCTCACCATGTCCTCGTCGGGATGGTGGTGGTGCCGCCTCTGGCGGCTGGGATCATCGACCGGCTCAACACGCTCTATGGCGACTCGCTCGGTGCGATCCCGAACAGTGCCGCGAAGACCGCCGGGATCGCGGCCGGAGAGGCTGCCGCGGCGGCGATGCTCGCCGAGCGGGCAAACGACGGCCGGTTCGGGCCGTTCCGGTTCACGTGCGGCGAGGATGCCGGGGAGTGGCGGCCGGCCACCTCGACTGTCTGCACGACGCCCTCGGGCCCGAGCGACCCGAACGCCTGGGTGGCGAGGGTCGAGCCGTTCGTGCTCGAGAGCACGTCGCAGTTCCGCTCGAAGGGGCCGCACGCGCTCACGAGTGGCGCATACGCAAAGGAGTACGACGAGGTGAAGAGCCTCGGGGCCTCCAACAGCGTGCGCTCACCCGAGCAGGAAGCCGTGACGCGCTTCTTCACGAACACCACCCACCCACCGGAGTGGTACAACCGCACGTTCCGCACGGTCTCAGCTGATGCCGGGCTCACGCTCGTCGAGCAGGCTCGGCTCTTCGGGATGCTGAACATGGCCGGGGCGGATGCGCTGATCAACTGCTGGGACGACAAGGCGTTCTGGAGCTTCTGGCGTCCGATCACGGCGATCCGGACCGGGGACGACGACGGCAACTCCAAAGACGGTCGGCGATATTGCCTGGACGCCGTTGGAGGGAAACCCTCCGTATCCCGACCATACGTCCGGCTACAACTGCGTCACCGGCGCGTTCATGCATACGGCCGGTGCCTTCTTCGGCAAGAAGCCGATGACGTTCGACCTGGTGCGGAACGTGACGGGTGCCGCAGACGTGACGCGCACGTACGCCCAGTTCGCGGACGTGATTGACGAGACGATCGACGCCCGCGTGTATCAGGGCATCCACTTCCGAGCGGCGGACGTCCAGGGAGCCGCCATCGGTAAGGACGTCGCTCACTGGCTCGACAAGCACTTCTTCCAGCCGGTGAAGTGATTCGACGACTCCGGACGGGCCGCGGCTTGCCGCGGCCCGTCCGAGGCCGCTAGCGGAACGTGTTCTACCCGGACCACTACGGCTGGCCGAAGACGCCGCCCGCCAGCAGTCGAACCTGTCGCTGGCACTCGCGCTGCAACTGGTTCACCTGTACGCCGACCGCGGGCCGCTACCTGGATGAAGGCTCGCCGACGCTGGCCCAGTTCGCGGACGTCACGGCGACCCTCGCTGCGAAGGACCCGACGGCACCGTAATCACGCCGGGGGTTCAAACGCTACCAGCCTGCAACTAGTGGACTTATCGGCTAGTGCTGCCGTCGCGCTCGACGACGACCGCCGGTAGCCACCCGGAGAGGAGGCGAGGCCGTTGTTCTCGATTAGGAGTCTCCCGTCCGGTCGAAGCACGCGGTGCGCCTCCTGCAGCACACGTCGGTTGTCGTCGTCGCCGAAGTACCCGAACGAGGTGAACCAACTGAGCACGCGATCGAACCCGCTCAGTGCGCAAGCGTGGTCTCGCTCGAGCGTCAGGGAGTCGCACTTCTCCCTCTATCCGTGACTGCATCGCGTAGCACTCCTACGGCGGCTTGAGGTCAGGTCGTGCTCAATCCTGAGAACGAGGCGCACTGCGACGACGTCTTCCGCTCGAGCGGACGTCGCACACGGCGCAGGTAAAGCTCATCGCCCCCCCGAATCAACTACGGCGGCCTCCGCGGCTCACGGCGTCGACTTCGCGCGGCGGCGCCGTCGATGTTCGGCAACCCGGCACGCGCCCGAGCAGTAGCGGGCGGTCGAGCGGCGAGGCTGGAAGACTGCGGAGCAGTACGGGTTCGCGCATCGGCGTGGAGGCAGAACGACGCGTCGGTCGCGATGCGACTGCGCCATCGCCGTCGCCTTGAGCTCCTCGCGCCGCTCGCTGAGCTCACGGTCGCGCGCGGCCGCGACGGTGATGCCCGCGTGCATCTGGGCGTGCTGGTAGCGGCGATGGAGCGGCCACTCCCACGGCTCGCCCTGGACGTCGCAGACCGAGCAGCGCAAGACGGCCCGTCCGCCGACCGAGATGGCGTCGAATCCGTGGGCGTCAGCCATCCGAGCTACCTGCCCTACTGCCAGATGGCGTTACTCGACCCCACTCGACGAGCGAGGTGGGCGACGCTCTCGTAACGCCAACGTGCCATCCGGGGGTGGTTCCCTTCGGCGGCCGGCTGGCGTTACAGCCGACGGGCGCGCGCGCCTTCTCGAGCTCCGCGACGCGCATCTCGTTCACGACGTCGTCACCGCGAACGCGACGATCGCCGCTTCGTCGACCCGCTCATCGGACGACTCGAGCCGGCCCGAGTAGTAGCGCTCGAGCGTCGCCGGCAGGTCGCGGGCATACGCGGCCGCGTCGTCGATCGAGGCGCCGGCGTCGCGCAGGATCGCGATGAACGAGTGCCGGAACGTGTGCGACGTCACGGGCTCGAGCCCGATCTCTTCGCAGGCCGCGCGTAGCCTGCGCCGGAGGACGGAGCGGTCGATCGGCCGGCCGTCGGCGGTGCGGAAGACGAGCCCGCTCGTACGACCCGACTCCGTCTTCCAGCGGACGAGCTCGTCGCGAGCCGGCGTCAGCAGCTTCGTCTCGCGGCCGGAGCGTGCCGTCTTTAGCCGGCGCACGATCGTGCCGTCGAGCGACACCTGTTGCGTCAACCGGTAGCGCCGGCCGGCGAGGTCCACGTCCTCGAAACGCAGCCCACGGAGCTCCGAACTGCGGAGCCCGGTCCGGATCGCGAACGAACGGAGCGGTTGGAGCGACGTCGCGGTAGAAGACGGCCTTCGAAATGCCGAGGTACTTCGCAGCATCCGTCAGCGTGAGCGTCGCGGGGATAGTCGGAGCTGAACTCATTCCGCCGAGTCTGTCCGAGGGGGGTGGCAGCTTTGGCCCGAAGTGAAACGCGTGGCGCTGCTTCGCTTCCTGCACGACGAGAGCCGTCTCCGCGCGCACTTCGACTCCGCGGGGCTCGACGGGTCGCGGCCGCTCCCTGCTCTACTCGAAGAGCTCGCCCGCCTCTTTCGTGCCGAGCAGCGCCGACTCGAGTCGACACCGCTCGACCAAACGGGTGAGGCGCAGGCCGCTCTCGCCGAGGTGCGCCAGAGGCTCGCGAGCAAGACGAAGCGCGAGCTCAAGGTCCTCGCCGAGGGCGTGGGCGTGCACGTGAGGACGCTCTACCGCATTCGCGCCGGTCAGTCGAGCGTGTATCGCACGACGCTAAAGCGCCTCACACGCGAGCTCGGAATCGAGTTCGAGGAGGTCGCCTACGCGCCTCCGGAGCTCACCGACGTCGACGAGGAGGTCGCGGCCGCAGCGCTGCGGTGGGCGACGGCAGAGTGGGTGCGCGAACAGAACGCGAAGCTCCTTGCTGGCGAGCCCCCGACCATGCTCGCTCTCTGCGAGTTAAGCCTCCCGGGCGATGGGGACAGTCGTCGCGGCCCGCTCCAACACCTGTCACCCGAGAACGTGCAGGAGTGGCGCTCGCAGCACCCGGAGCGCTGGCCGGAGCCGCCGTACAGCCTGAGAAGGGTGCGAGTGTGGAAGCACCGCGCCGCGCGCGCGAGAACCTGAACTCAGTCGGGGCGGCCGGATTTGAACCGGCGATCTCGTGTCCCCCAGACACGCGCCCTAACCAGGCTGGGCCACGCCCCGTTTGGTCACACTTGGTCACGAACCTAGCCGTCCATCCGCGTTCATGTTCGGTTAGATTCGCTTTGGTCACACGTGGTCACAGATCGCCCGAAACGGCGGTGCGCCGCAAACCCGCATGGCTAAGCCAAGCGCTTCCCGAAGACGATCGTCGCCGCGCTAGTCCTCGAGACCATGCGCCGCCTTCTCCTCCTCGTCAGCGCGATCATCTTCGTCGACGCGCTCCTCTTCACCGCGTTGACGCCTCTGGTGCCGGCGTACGCGGACGAGTTCGACCTGTCGAAGACCGGCGCGGGGCTCCTCGTCGGCGCCTATGGCGCGGGCGCCTTGCTCGGCGGTATCCCGGGCGGACTCGCGGCAGCGAGGTTCGGGCCGAAGCGCGCAGTCGTGGGGGGGCTCGTTCTCCTCTCCGTGGCCAGCTTCGCGTTCGCGACCGCCGACAGTGCAGTCGCACTCGGCGCAGCGAGGTTCGTTCAGGGAACTGCGAGCACCGCGACCTGGGCCGGGGCGCTCGCCTGGATCTCCGTCACGGCGCCCCGCGCCCGGCGAGGAGAGGTGATCGGGACGGCATTCGGCGCGGCGATCTTCGGCGCGATCCTCGGTCCCGTCTTCGGCGGGCTCGCGGAGTTCGCCGGCGTCGAGTTCGCGTTCACCGCCGTCGGAGTCTCCACGCTGGCGTTCGCCGGCCTGGCGTCCCTCGCGCGTTCAGCCAGGCGCGAAACGGTGTCTTTCGCCGGTCTCACGCGTGCGCTGCGTGACGAGCGGTTCCTCGGCGGACTCTGGCTCAACATGCTGCCAGCCATGCTGTTCGGGCTCCTCATCGTGCTCACCCCGCTCGCGCTGGACGAGGCAGGCTGGGGGACGTTCGCGATCGCGGGCCTGTTCTTCGCCGCGGGCCTCACGGAGGTCTTCCTGAACCCCGTTCTCGGGCGCTTCACCGACCGCCAGGGCCGGCTGCTCCCGATCCGCGTTGCTCTCACGGCGTCGGTGGTCGTCGCTCTCGCCCTCGCGGCGAGCTCGAGCGCGGCGCTCGTGGCTCTGCTCGTCTGTGCCGCCTCCGTCAGCTTCGGAAGCCTCTACACGCCGGGCATGTCGTTGACGTCGCACCGCGCCGAGACCGTCGGGCTTGCGCAGGGTCTCGCGTTCGGCGTGATGAACACGGCGTGGGCGTTCGGTGAAGTCGTCGGGCCGTCGGCGGGTGGCGCGATCGCCGACTCGGCAGGAGATGCCGTGCCGTACGTGATCTGCGCCGTCCTCTGCGCCGCGACACTTGCCGCGACGTACCGGGTGGCAGGAAGGCTCAGGCCGCATGCAGCGTGAGGACTGGGATCGCCGGTACGCCGCGGTCGAGAATCTATGGGCGGCCAAGCCGAACCGCTTTCTCGTCGCCGAGGTCGGAGATCTCGAGCCGCGGCGAGCGCTGGATCTCGCCTGCGGGGAGGGACAGAACGCGATCTGGCTCGCGTCGCTGGGCTGGGACGTCATCGGCGTCGACTACTCCGAGGTCGCGATCGCAAAGGCAAGGGAGAGGGCCGAGCGCGACGGCGTCGACGTCTACTTCCTGTGTGAGGACCTCCGCGACTACGAGCCCCAGCGCGGAGCGTTCGATCTCGTGCTCGTCTTCTACATCCACGTCCCCGCCGACGAGCGGCGCATCCTGCTCTCGCGAGCAGCGGACGCTCTCTCACCGGGAGGGACCTTCGTCCTCGTGGGCCACGACCTCACGAACATGACCGAGGGCGTGGGCGGCCCGAGCGACCCGCGCATTCACTTCACGCCGGAGGAGATCGCCTCGGAGCTGCCGGGGCTCGAGATCGAGAAGGCCGAAAGGGTGTACCGCGACGTCAAGGGCGAGGAGCGCGACGCGATCGATGCGCTCGTTCGAGCTCGAAAGCTCTAGTCAGCCCGGTCGAACGGTCCCTCGCGAAGGAGACGCCGAAACTCGCCGAACTGGCCGGCCTTGCCCACCGCGACGAGCGTGTCACCCTGCTTGATGACGTCACCCGGCTGTGCGCCGCTGACGGACTCGGGCTCACGCAGGATCGCGATCACGGTCACCCCCGTGCGGGCGCGGAGCCCACACTCGGCGAGCGTCAGCCCGATCGCCGGGCTCGTGTCGGGGACCGGGATCCACTCGATCTGGAGCTCGCCGAGCGCCATCTCGAGCTCCTCGACGATCTTCGGGCGCTCGTAGGCGCCTCCGATGACCGCTCCGAGCTGGCGCGCTTCGTCGTCGTGCAGCTCGATGACCGCGGTCGGCTCGTCGTCGCCCGCGCGCGCGTAGTAGTAGATCTCGCGCTGGCCGTCGACATGGAGGATGACGGCAACCCGTCCTCCTTGAGCAGTGCGAAAGGTGTACTTCGTCCCGACACCGGGCAGACGAGTCTCACGGAGGTCGACGGGCATCAGGGCTCGGGCGCCAGTGTAGGGATCCGGAAGAGCCGGCGGCCGAGCCTCTTCGACTCCTTCATCAGCACGAGGCCGATTGTCGCCGTAACGAGCACGTAGAGCCCGGCGAATGCAACAAGATCGGTCCGGTCATCCGCGTCGATCGCCGCGTTCCCCGATGCCACCTGCGCGATGATGATCGTGAACTCGCCGTGCGCGATCAGCGCGACGCCGGCGTTGAAGCCCTGCCTGCTCGTGAAGCCCCCCACCCGTCCCGCGACGAGCCCGGTGCCGACCTTCCCGAGGAGGGTCACGGCGACCGCGAACAGGACGATCCAGCCGACGTCGCCGAACGCCGACACGTCGATCGACAGGCCGAAGACGAAGAAGAAGAGCGCGGCGAACACGTCGCGGAAGCTGAAGAAGCGCTCCTCGATCTGCTCCCTGACCGAGGTCTCGGAGAGCACGATGCCCGCCATCAACGCGCCAATCGCCTCGGAGAGGCCGAGCTCCTCGGCGAGGGCCGCACTCGCAACGAGGAACCCGAACACGGCCAGCAGGAAGAACTCGAGTGGCAGCCGGTCGAGGAAGCGATCGAGTGGTTGTCGCAGCCAGCGGGACGCAGCGAAGCCCGCAGTGATGAATGCCAGCGCCTTCGCGACGACCACGAGCGTCTCCGATGGCCCTTCGCCGCCCGCGGCCGCGAACCCGAGCATGAATGCGACAGCGATATCCTCGAAGACGAGAATCGCCAGGATGAGATCGGTCTCGTCGTCGCCGAGCCGTCTGAAGTCGATGAGCCCCTTCACGGCCATTGCGCTCGAGGAGACGTAGATGCACGCGGCGAGAACCAGCGCCGCGGACGTCGTCCCGAAAGCAGCGACGCCGACAACGAGTCCCAGCGCGGCATTCGTTACGAGATCCACGGTGCCCCCGAGCCCGAAGTGACGTCCACTCCGGGACAGCCGGTCGGCGCTAAATTCGAGGCCGAGGAAGAAGAGGAGGAATACGACACCGAGCTGAGCGACGAACTCGGTCACCTCGGAGGGACTGATCAGAGCCAGCTGCTCGGGCTCATTGGGGCCGAGCAAGAGACCGGCGAGAAGGTAGGCGGGAATCGCCGAGAGCCCGTAGCGGCTCGCAACGAGGCCGAGCACGCCGAGCACCGCGATCGTGACGGCGAGCTCGGCGAGCGTCATGGCTCCATTCTCGCCCGAATCGAGAACTCGCTAGCGCGAGTTCTCGATCGCGCCAAGCCCCTGAAGCGCAGCCGCAAAGCGGCTGCGGTCGAATCTACCGACGAACGCCTAGGTCGCTCGGACTTGCCACAGTCGGCGAAAAGCGATCCAGGACCCAGCGCTCGTCGAGCGGCTCGAGGCGATAGTCGCGGCCATTGACGAGCGCGTAGTCACGTCTCCGCGGATCCATCGGCAGCCTCGATTCCACCGGGTACCAGCGGTTGTGGCGATCGATGAGGTCGTTCACCTCGTCGAACACCTGCCGGCGCGCGAAATCGAGCCATTCGCGCCGAAACCGCTTTCTGTCGGCGGCGCATTCCTCTGCCAGGCGAAGCCAGGCCTCGCGCAGCGACGACTCGTGGTCTTCCGTGCGCTGCTCGATCTCTCGCAGCCGGAGCATGTAGGGCAGCGGCCCGCGCGTCGCCACGAGGTACGCGTCCGCCGTCGGACGGAAGTGCCGGGCCCGGATCGGGAGCGGCTTGCCCGTGAGCGCGATCGCCTGCAGGTCCTCCTCGAGCGCGGCGCGCTCACGGCCCTGGCGCGGCGTCTCCGGGAGGACGACGCCCTGGCGCATGATCAGATCGCGCTCGGCCTTCTCCACACTCGGATTAGACCTGTCGGTCGATGGGTCACGGAGGCGAGAACAGGCGGGCGAGCCAGGATCGCTGCTGCTCCTCGGGATCGGGCTTCATCTCGAGCTCCGGCTCCGGCGGCTGCTCCAAGGGCTCTTCCGGCTCGGGGTGCGGTTCGTCGTCGACGACGCGCATCAGCTCCTGATCACCCCTGCGCTCGGCGAGGCGCTCGAAGTCGCCGCGGATCGCGGAGCGCATCTCGTCGAGATGACTCTCTTCGCCCACTGCAGCTGATTCCGGGCGAAACGCCCGAGTCCTGCTCTCAGCGGCTAGCGAGGTCTGGCGAAGGCGGCCGTCCAGACGACGGCGTCCGCGCCGCCGAGGAGGCCGCTCGCATGCACGGGAGCGGCACCGAGGTGCCGGAACGTCGGGCTGAGCAGGTTCGCACGATGCGGCGGCGACTGGAGCCAGGCCGTGACGACGTCGCGCGGGGAGATCCGTCCCGCCGTCCCGACGTAGAGATTCTCCCCGAACGCGGCGTAGCGATACCCGGCGGCGTTGACCGCTGCCGTAACCGGAGAGCCGCAGGGAGTGTGCGAGAACTGGCCGCACGACGCGACGCGCTCGCCCTTGAGGGCTGCTGCGCGCTGCAGCGCCTGTCGTCGGACGAGCCGCTTGCGGCCGTCCTGCATCCGAGCCCAGTTAACGAGGCAGGTGACCGCGCGAACCTGGTCGGTGACGGCAGCCGCAGGATCGCTCGCGGCTCGACAGGCCGACGCGGGAGCCAGGTACGCGCTCCACGCCCGCTGCGCACCGTCCGCTCTGCCGGCAGCGAGGACCGCGAGCAGTGAGACGACTGCGAGTGCAGCCGCGACGAAACGGACCGATAGTGCCGCAGGAGCCGAGGTCACGGCTCGCACCGTGCTCGATTCGCGGCTGGGATCCGTCCCCTCGCCGAGTGACCTCACCTCCCTCGGCTCAGTGATCCTGTCCCTCTCGTCAGGGATCACGCGGCGACTCTATCGCCTCTTCCGGGTGGTGCGTGCGCCAAGTGGCGACCGCGAGCAGTCCCAGCGCCAGCGTCGGCAGGACCGTGAGCGCCCGGTACAGCAGCGTCGCGGCGACCGCCTCGGCGTTCGGGGCGCCGAACGCGACGAGCGCTCCGGTCAGGCCGACCTCGACGAAGCCGACACCCGCGGGAGTCAGCGGGAGCGCTCCGATTATCCTCACGAGCGCCCAGGCGGCGAACGCCTCGACGACTGTCACCTCCGAGACCGTGATGCCGATCACACGGAGGCAGACGACGAGTAGAAGGAAGACGGCGAGGTGCCCCGCGAGGGTTGCGATCGTGATGACGTGCCAGCGCCGCCGCAGCAGACCGAGTGCCTGCGACCGGAAACGTGCGAAGGACTCCGCCCCCCAGGTCACGGGGCTTCTCCTGAGGACGCGCAGCGCGCGGCTCGCGAGTCGCGCGGCGAGAGTGCCGATGCTCCGCGCCCGCTCTGCGCGCGAGAGCATGAGCGCGAATGCCACGACGGCCACGATCAGTACCGCGATACCGATCAGCGCAGCCGTCCGCAGTCCCGGGTTGTCCTGCCCCTCCGCAGTCAACAGCGCGAGCGCGACAACCGGGAAGAACAGGTTCACCAGCTGGTTCCAGACGCCGGCTATGGTGACCGCGAGAGTGACCTCGCTCGCCCCGAACCTCCAGGAGCGCAGCATCGAGTACGACGCCGCCATCCCCACGGCGGCACCGGCCGGCGAGATGATCGAGAGCGCCGTCGACGCCTGCGTCATCGCCATGGCCTCGCGGAAGCCGAGACCCGGCAGCACCGCCATCCAGGGCGGCGCGAAAGTGGCGAGGTTCAGCGCGACGGCACCGGCGAGGACGAGCCAGTCCTGCCAGTCGAGGTCACGCACGACGTCCAGGACCTCGCGGTAGTCGGCGATCTGCGGCAGAACGAAGACGAAGACGAGGACGACGACCGCGATCGACCCGGCAGCCCCGAGGGCTCGCCTGTGGCTCTTCGTCAGCCCCCGTCGGCGCGTCGTCGTGCCGTCCGACATCGGGAAGAACCTACCGTGCGATCGTCAACCCCAGCTCGGAAGGAGCCGGCAATGAAGCTCAGTGAACGACTCACGAACACGCCTGGGACCGCCCTCGGCGTCATCGCTCTCTTCTTCGCACTCGGCGGATCGGCGTTCGCCGTCGGAGAGCGGATTCAAGGCGCGTCGGTCGCGCAGCAGCGGTGCACGAACGGGGCAGTGCGCGGAATCGCCGTGGTCACGGGCAACCCTAGCGCCGGTATGGCGAACTTCTCCGACTCCTTCACCGGCGCGGGCATCTCGAGGAAGTTCAACTGCACGCGGAGAGCCGTCCAGGCCCGGCGTGTCGAGGTTGGGGTCTTCGATGTCCGCTTCGTCGGGATCTCTGGCGCCAGCGGCGTCGGCAGCGCTGCTGGCGACATCTACGCGACGGTGCAGGCCCTCCCGGACGGCGTGTTCAGGATGACGATGCACCCGGCCGGACGTGACGACAGGATCGACGTCGCGTTCACGTTGATCGTGGCCTGATCGCTACGGGAGCCGCGGCGAAACGACCGTCGCCACGAGCCCGGCTGCCAGAAGGAGCCCGGCTGCGACGGCGACGAACAGCCACGTGATCTCGCTCTGACCGGGCTCGCGGCCGAGCCGCGACCCGAGGTTTTCGTACGCGCGCTTCACCGACTCGGCGGTACGCGCCTCCGAGAACTCGCCGCCCGTCATCTTCGAGATCTCGCGCAACGTGTCGGGATCCGGTGGAACCGGGATGAGCTGGCTCTGGTCCGATCCGAAACCGCCGAAGGCTCCGCGCTCGATCACGCCGTCGGGCGTGCCCAGCGCGATCGTGTAGACGGGGAAGCCGGCCTGCTTCGCGAGGGCGGCCCCCTGGAGGGGCTGCAGCAGACCGCGGGTCTGAGCGCCGTCGGAGAGGAAGAGAATCGACACCGGGCTCTTCTCGGCCGGATCCGGCGCGGGAGTCGACTGCGCGAGCGTTCGCATGGGGCGAACGAGCGCCGGCGCCGCGATCTCGCCCTCCGTCGGCTCCTCGGGCGAGATCTGCTTGCCCAGATCAACCGCGGTCTGCAGCGCGTCGCCGATGGCGGTTCCGCCGAAGACGAGAAACTGGTCGATGTCAGTGACCGCGGCCTCCACGAGCTCGTGATCCCTGGTCGGCGGTGTAGCGACCTGCGCCTCACCGGCGAACACGACGAGGCCGACTTGGAGGTCGTCGGGCGCCTCGTCGAGGAACGTCCGAATCGCCTCCTGCGCCGCGCCGAGCCGCGTCGGCTCGACATCCTCCGCCTGCATGGACCGAGACGTGTCTACGACGAGGATGACGGTGGCTTTGTCCTTCAGCAGCATGCGCTCGACCTGCGGTCGCGCGAGGCCGACGAGCAGCGCCGCGACCCCGAGCGCGACGAGCACGGCCGGAACGAACCTCGCCCACGAGCGGCCCGAGACGACCGTCGCAAGCACGTCGAGGTTCGGGTACCGGACCGCGTAACGCGCCCGGCGACGCTCCGCGAGCAGCCACACGCCGATCGCGATTGCGAGCACGAGCAGGCCGAGAAGCAGCCAGGGGCTCTTGAAGCTCATCACGCCGACCTCGCACAGAGCGCGTGGACCTGGACGAGCGCACGCACGCCCGCGATCTCGGCGTCCCCGCGAACGCGAACGACGACGCTGTCACCGCGGAGCTCCTGCGACCCGGACATGGTGGCCACGAGGCTCGCGCTCGGCGGCGTCCTCGTCGCGAACGCGAACGCGTGCGAGCCGCCCACGAGCCGCTCGCCCGCCGAACAACGCTGCGTCAGCGTCGCGGCACCGGGACGCACCCGTACGGTCTTCACCCGTCGCGTGACCGGGCTACCCGGCGGGAACGCCGCCACCGAGGTCGGCACGCGGGTACCCCCTCCGGCGGCGGGCATGCAACCGATGAACGGCTTGAAGGTCGGCGCACGGTCGGATTGACCGACGTAGGTTCCGACGAAGACGACCGAGCGCGACGTCGTGATCCCCGGATTCACCGGGCTGCCGAGCCTCCCGATGAAGCTCACGTCGATCCCGCGAACGCTCAGCCGGGCGTCGAGCCCGCCCACGACGTGGGCGCGCGGGCAGGTCAGCTGGAACTCGACGCGCTCGCGCGGAGTGCCGGTCGACGCCGGTACGACCACCCACGGTCCGGCAACGGGCACGCACACCATGAGCCCGTCACATTCGTTCGCGCCGCCGGCGGGTGCGGCAACGACGAGCGACGCGGCGACGACGGCGAGTGCTCCGAGGAAGCGGATGCCGGTCACGGTACCCGCTGGAAGAGAAAAGCCGAGAACGTGGCGGCGACCAGCAGCAGCACCGCCGCGAACGCGGCGAACACATCGGTGATCTCGCGGTCCTGCTCACGGGAGCCGAGGCGCGAGCCGAGCTCCTCATAGACCTCCGTGAGACTCTCGACATCCGGGGCGGCGAAGAACTTCCCTCCCGAAGTCGTCGCCACCTGCTCGAGGGTCTCGGGATTGGTGGGCACGCGGATGATCCTGCGGAAGCCACCGGTCAGCTCCTCCTCGACGACGCCCTCGGGAGTTCCGACGAGCACGGAGTAGACAGGGACGCCACGGCGCTTCGCCTCCGTGGCGGCCTCCTCCGGCTCGACACGACCACCGTCGCGGAGGCCGTCCGACATGAGGACGATCGCGCGCGGAGGCGGTGGCTCCTCCGTGTCCTCCTGCGCTCTGCCCACGCGGAGGGAGAGCGCTACCGCATCGCCGATCGCAGTGCCCTCGCCGGGCTTCAGCGTGTCGAGCGCCGTAGCGACGAGCGCCCTGTCCTCGGTCGGCGCGACGCCGACCGCCGCGCGGGTCGCGAACGAGACGACACCGACGCGGTACTTCTCAGGTACCTCGTCGAGGAACGTCTTCGCAGCGGTACGGGCGGCATCGAGGCGAGTCGGCTCGACGTCGGCGGCCTTCATAGAGCGCGAGGAGTCCATCGCGAGGATGATCGTTGCCTCCTCGCGGGGAACGCTCACCGTTGCGTGCGGGCGCGCAACGCCGATGATCATGAACACGAGGGCGACGAGCAGCACGAACGGCGGGAGGTAGCGGAGCCGGCCCGGCTCGCGGTCGACGACATTGGGTAGGAGATCGGGGTTGCCGAACCGCGCCTGCGAAGCGACCCGTCTCTTTTCGCGGTCGATGAAGAGCGCGACGAGGATCGGCAGCACCGCGAGCGCGGCCAGGACGAGAGGCCAGTCGAAGCTCACGCGCTGCTCCGGCGCAGGAAAGTGACGAGCGGTCGCAGCCAGTCGCCGGCGGTGCTCAGGACGATGTGCCGAACCCCGACGGACGAGAACGCACGGGTGAGCTGCTCGCGCTCCGCCGCCGCCGCCGTCGCGAAGCGCTCGCGAAGCCGCTTGCTCCGTGTGTCGACGCGAAGCTGCCGACCCGTCTCGGGGTCGACGAGATAGAGAAGGCCGACGTCAGGGAGCTCTTGCTCGCGAGGATCGCGAATCTCGACCGCGACGACGTCGTGGTGTCCCGCGAGCTCCAGCAACGGCCGGCGCCAGCCACGATCCCCGCGAAAGTCGGACACCACGACGACGAGAGAGCGCTGGCGGGCGAGAGCTCCGGTCTTCGCCATCGCCTCGGCGAGCGACGTATTGCCCGGCCCGTCGTCGGGCGGCTCGACGCGGAGCGCGGCGAGCAGGCCGACGAGCCCGACGCGACCCTGCCGAGGAGGAATGGCGCGATCGTCCGCGCCGCCGAACGTCACGACGCCGAGACGGTTTCCACGCCTCGTCGCGAGGTGCCCGATCGCGACCGCGACGCCCTCCGCGACGTCGGTCTTCCTGCGGTCCGCTGTTCCGAACTGCATCGACACGGACGTGTCGAGAACGAGCCAAGTCACGAGCACGCGTTCGGCGAGGTCGACGCGAACGTGTGGCTCACTGGTTCGCGCCGTCACGTTCCAGTCGATGCGCCTCACGTCGTCACCCGGCTCGTAAGGACGCACCATCGCGAGCTCGGTGCCGGTACCGAGGAGCTTCGATCGGAAGTCGCCCGCGAGGAGCCCCTCCACGCGCCGCCCGATCGAGATGTCGAGCGCGCGTAGGAGCCCCTCCGGCATGGGGCCGGGGCCGGGGCGAGCCGGCGTCGGCCGAGTGAGGAGCGCGCCGGCGCTTCTCATGGCGTCTCGGCGTACCTCACGCCGCGCTCACGCGTGCGAGGTCGAGCTGAGGCGCCGGAACGGCGGCGATGACCTGGTCGAGGATCGAGTCTGGAGTCACCTCCTCCGCGAGCGCCTGATACGACAGGACGAGCCGGTGTCGCAGAGCGTCGCGTGCGAGTGCCTGCAGGTCTTCGACGACGGCGTACTCCCGTCCGCGGATCAACGCGAGCGCGCGAGCCCCCTGAACGAGGCTGATCGGGCCGCGCGGGCTCGCACCGTACGAGATGTACTGCGCGAGATCGGGAAGCCCGTGTGCCGCCGGCTCGCGCGTCGTAGTCGCGATGTCGACGGCGTAGCTCACGAGCGAAGGGTCGACGTAGATCTCGAAGACCGCCCGCTGGAGAGCGGCCAGATCCTCGAGTGACAGCACCTGCCGCAGCTCCGGATGGTCGACGAGCTGGCGCTGGACGACCGTGAGCTCCTCGTCGTGCTGCGGGTAGCCGATGAGGACCTTCAGCAGGAAGCGGTCGATCTGCGCTTCCGGCAGCGGGTACGTCCCTTCGGACTCGATCGGGTTCTGCGTCGCCATCACGAGGAACGGCGACGGGACGGGATGCGTGTCGTGCCCGATCGTCACCTGCCGCTCCTGCATGACCTCGAGGAGCGCAGACTGCACCTTCGCAGGCGCGCGGTTGATCTCGTCGGCCAGGAGGAAGTTGCAGAAGACAGGCCCGAGCTCCGTGTCGAACGTACCTTCCTGCGGCCGGTAGATCCGCGTGCCGACGAGATCGGAGGGTACGAGGTCGGGCGTGAACTGGACTCGCGCGAACGTGCCTCCGAGCACCCCAGCGGTCGTCTTGATGGTCAGGGTCTTCGCGAGACCCGGGACGCCCTCGATCAGCAGGTGGCCCTGGGACAGCAGGCAGACGAGGACCCGCTCGAGCATCGCGTCCTGACCGGCGATGATCCGGCGTATCTCGAACAGTGCCTGCTCCAGCTGCTCCTGCGCCTGCTCGGGGGTCGGTAGCAGACGTGCCTCGCTGTCGACGGTCATACGACGTCCCTTCTGTCGCGGCTCAGTGGCCTATACGAAAGCATGCTCGCTCAAGGTTTGGGTAAGAGCACGGTGAAGCAGCGCTCTAGGAACGCTGCACGCCCATCGTGATCGAGCCGGTGTAAGCGGCTCCGTTCTTCACGAGCTTCAATGTCGACCGCTTGCCTCCGTTGCGATAGATGCTGTCGCCGGAGTTGCGCGGGTTGCGGCTCGGGCGGCTCGAATACGGGCTGCGCCTGTACACGGCGTCGGTGACGGCGTCCGAGAAGTAGAGCTGGCCCGTGTGCACGACGTTGCCGCCGATGTGCACCATCGTGTGGATGTGCACCGTGCGGCCCTGGTACCAGCCGGGGTAGATCGTGCGGAAGAGCGCGAGGCCCTTTGCGTCCGTTCGCTGCACGCCTCGCAGGAAGCGCTCGCTCTCCGTGCCCTGCTGGCTCGTCTCCGAGTAGACGCCTGCGGCGTCGCAGTGCCAGATCTCCACGGAGGCGCCCTTGATGGGCTTGCAGCTCGACGCGTTCACGACCGTGAGCCGTAACGTCAGCGCCACGCCGGGCCTCCCCTCGGTGACGTTGCGTCGCACTGCAGCGTCGTCGACGTAGTACGGCCCTTCGGTCTGCTCGGGGGCGAGGACGCAGGTCACCAGCCCGGCCTCGACTGCAGCGGGGCCTGCACCAGCCTCCTCCACCGAGCGCCAGCCGCCCAGCCCGACGGCTCCGGCTACGAGGCCACCCAGCGATGCGAGCGAAGCTTTTCGCGAGATGCGTGTCTCGTCCACCGGACGAGGGTACCGAGACAGCCTGAGAAGCGGCTAAGACCGCATGGGCTCGACCCACGACACCGCCTTGACGACATCGCCGACCACGAATGCGACTCCGTAGCGGTCGCCGTGCGTGCTCTCGACGAGCTCGACGGCCTCACCGAGATCGAGCGGATGGCGATAGTCGAGCCGGGCCCGGATCACGCGACGGAGCCGGTCGGCTAGTCGATGCTCGATTGCCGCCCAGTACGCCGCATTGTTGACGTGGCCCATGCGGTCGACATCCGTGGCGCGCAGCGGCCACGAGCTCCGCTTGCCGTCGAGCGACGGCGGCGCGAGCGTGAGCTTCGTCGAGGCGACTCTTCCCTGCGCCGCTTCCGCGTACCCGTCGAAGCCGCTCCCGATTCGCGCGGGTCGCGCATCCGGCCCGAGATGGACCCACGTGCTGTCGACCTCGATCGATCCACCCGCGTTACCCGTCAGAGACCAGCGGCGGCCGGCAGCAAGCGACGAGAAGCTGCTTCCCCAGGTGACGATCTCGACCACCTGGTCGTCGAGGAACGGCTTGGCGACATCGATCCGCACGGAGCGAAGCACCCAGAGATGCTCCGGCGCGCCCCATCCCGTCTCGGAGACGTCGTCGGTCGCCGCATCCTGGAGATACCTCGCGACGGCGTCGAGGCGCAGACGGCCGGTCGCGTCCGTGTCGGAGAGCCGGATGCGGTAGCTCGTCCGAAACGTCCTGCCGGACGGCGGCTGCGCGACGAGGGCCTCCACCTGCCGGACCCTACGCCAGCTCGAGAAGCATCCTTCCGTGCTCATGCCCCGGCGGGTAGTCGACGTACCCGAGCCGCTCATAGAGGCGCTTCGCGGGGTTGTCCGCGTCGACGCTGAGAGAGATATGCGTCAAGCCCTGCTCGCGCGCACGCGCATGGATCGCCTCCATGAGCGCGGTGCCGATGCCGCTCCCGCGATGGCCGTCGACGACTGCGATCGCCACCTCGGGCGTTCGCTCGTCGACGAAGCCCTCCCCGTGCTTGGCCTCCGTGAAGAACCTGTACCAGGCGAGCCCGACCGGCCCGCCGTCCTCAGCCACGAGCCCCGTATCGCCGGGCCGGCCCCAGCCCTTGTGGAACATCGAGACCTGAGGAATGTGCAGCAGGAGCGCCTTGGGCGGCAGCCACCGGTCCGGCCGCCACGCGAGGGCGGCGTAGAGCATGTCTCGTAGGAACGCCGTCTCGTCGGCGCGGAGGTCACGGAACAGCGGGCCGCTATGGGCCTCGGGGACCATCAGTGCCCGTTGACGGAGAAGTGCATGTAGTCCTTGGTTCCGCTCGACCAGTCGCCGCCCCAGCCCCAACCGATCGAGCGGAACGCGCGCACGACCGCGGGCGTCACCATTCCCTTCCGCAGCCGAGAGCGGTCGACGTACGGCCGGCTTCTCCGGTCGTGTACGCGCCCGCAGCCGAAGTACGGGTTCTCGATGGGGTTGAGATCCACCGCGAAGCCGTACGCGTGATTCGACCAATGGCCGCTGCGCGTCCCGCCGACACACGGCGAGGGAACCGACTCGCGACAGTGGAACGACCCGCTGACGTCGCCGTCGCTCGGGAACGCACGTCCCGGCCCGTACAGGTCGTCCAGGCGCATGTGTCTGATCGGAAACCGCAGGTCGTAGAGCTTCCGGAACACCGTCGCCAGCGGGGTCGCAACGTCGCGATTCACGACGAGCTGCCCCTCGTGCACCTTGCCGTCGAAGTCCCAGTGGGACACCGTCAGCAGCCTCAGCTGTGACAACGGAACCGGGCAGTTCGGCTTCCAGAAGCGGCCGTCGAGCGTGCTCTTCAGAGGCTCCGGCAGCGGCCGGACCGACGAGTCGTACGACTGAAACGCGACGACTGCGAGCGGCAAGGCGAGCAGGCGAAGCACGGCGTCAGGCGAGCGCGCACTCGAGCGCGGCGCGGTCGGTTGGTCCGCCGTGTGTCGCGAGCACGTCCCACTGCCAGATGCCTGCCTGCACCTCGCGCACGACGCCATGCTAGACACTGCCTTCGTGGTCGAGGAGTCGAGACTCGAGAAGACCGACTTCGGGCTCGCACCGGTTGGCGAGGGCTGGTACGTCCTCAACATGCGCGACGCCGAATGGCGCCACGCCGAGAGCCGCGGCGCCGTGTGCGTGGTCTCCGACGACTTCGAAGGCTGGCGCCGCGACGCCGACCAGCTCGGCGTCAACCCGTTCGTGCTGGAGCCCGGCGAGCGGATGTCCATGTACCACTGGGAGGCCGATCAGGAGGGCTTCCTCGTCGCCTCGGGCGAGGCGCTACTCGTCGTCCAAGGTGAGGAGCGCCCGCTCCGCACGTGGGACTTCGTCCACTGCCCGCCGCAGACGAGGCACGTCATCATCGGGGCTGGAAGCGGCCCGTGCCTCGTGATCGCGGTTGGCTCGCGCGCGCACGACGGTCTGCCCGACTCGATCGGCTTCCCGGCCGACGAGGTAGCGATGCGGTACGGGGCGAGCGTCGAGGAAGACACGACGGACGGTGGCGAGGCATACGCGAACGTCGCGCCGCGCGAGCCGACTGCCTACCGCGACTGCTGGTTGCCCGACTAGCGAGCCCGGTTGCGCTGCGGCCGCCGGGCCAGGAAGACGAGCTCGCGTCCCGGCCGGTCTGGCGCACCTCGGACGTCGTCGACGACGTACCCGTGCGCCACCAGTGCCTCCTCGACCTCGCGGCGCTCGCGGAACCGAAGCGTCGAATCGGATGTCAGCACTTCTCCGTCGTCGGCGAAGACGCACGTTCCGCGAAAGGACACCAGTGGCAAGCTGACGTCCGTCACCTCGACCCAGCTCTCCACCGCACCCACACCGTCGATCTCGGTGACGCTGTACGAGGCCTCGCGTGTCCATTCCTCCCATGCCTTGTATGCCGGGTCGCGAGTCTCGAAGACGAGCAGGCCGCCGGGCCGCAGCGCCTGGAAGACGCTTCGCAGCGTCACCTCCCAGTCCCCCGGCTCGACGATCGCCTGAGCGACGTTGGCCGTCATCGTCGCGAGGTCGGCCTGCATCTCCGGCAGAGCCGTCGCGTCACCGTGGTTCCAGCGCACGCGTTCGGCACCAGGCTTGGCGCGCGCGACATCCAGGGACGCGGCCGCCGGGTCGACGCCTGTCACCCGGAGCCCGCGCTCTGCCAGGAGCAGCGCGAACGTGCCCGTGCCGCAACCGATGTCCAGCACGTGGCGCGCGCCGATCTCGTCGGCAATCGCGACGTAGGCATCGAGGTCGCTGCGATCCGGGTCGAGTGCGTCGTAGATCGCCGCGAGCCGCGGATGCTCGAAGACGTTGTCAGCCACGCCGATACGCTAGGCCACCCGCCTCTCGGTAACCCGACGCGGTGGCTTCGCTTGGTGCATGCCCACGGCAGCGGAAGCCGTGCGCACAATGTGGGTGACCGTGCGGGTTCTCGATCGTGCCCAGAGCCGGATTCCGCAGCCCTGGCGGACGATCGTCGACTGGGTAGCAACGATCACTGTGGTCGTGGCTTTCGTCATGGCGTTTCAGGCGGAGGTGGCCAAGCCGTATCGCATTCCCACCTCGTCGATGGAGCGAACACTCCACTGTGCGAAGCCGGGTGACTTCTGCGAGGGCCGATTCAGTGACCGAGTGATCGCAAACCGGCTCGCGTACAGGTTCGGTGATCCCGAGCGCGGACAGATCATCGTGTTCGAGGCTCCCGCGAAAGCCGAGCGGTGCGGACGGGGTGACGGCGGGTCGACGTTCGTGAAGCGCATCGTCGGGCTCCCGGGCGAGCTGGTCTCGGAGCGCAACGGCGTCATCTACATCGACCGCGAGCGCCTCGTCGAGCCATACGTCACTGCGTCTCTGCGAGGACACGAGACCGGCAGCTGGCCGCGCGTCGCGCCAGGCCACTACTTCCTTCTCGGCGACAACCGCATTCACTCCTGCGACTCTCGCGCGTGGGGGACGGTGCCCCGTAGCAGCCTGATCGGGCCGGTGACGCTCACGTACTGGCCGCCGAGCCGCATCTCCTTCCGCTGAGTCCCGGCAGCGTTTCCTCCCGTGGAACCCGACGCGGCAGGCCGGTGTATACGCGACATTCGAACAAGAGGAGGTCGCTCGTGCGGAAGTCATTCATCGTCGCCGTCGCCGCTGCCGTGGCGCTCGTGTGTGCGAGTACGGCGCTCGCGGGAAACTGGGCAACCGTGCGGCTGAGCTCGTCGCCGAAGGGCTTGTCTGCGGACGAGCCGTGGGTCGTCACCATCACGGTGCTTCAGCACGGCTTGGCCAGTCAGCCGCTCTGCTGCCTGGAGCCGACCGTGACCATCAGCAGGGTCGCGCAGGTGCGCTCCATCAGCGCGGCTCGCAAGAAGTCGCTGACTTTCAGGGCGAGACCGACAGGTCGCACTGGTGTCTACCGCGCACGCGTCGTGTTCCCGGACGCAGGCACGTGGCGCTACGAGGTCTTTGACGCCTTCACCACGTACGGCGGCGCGCGCACGCACAAGTTCGCGCCGGTGAAGATCACGTCGGGCAGAACGTAGCCAGGCTCGTATCCGCGTGGCAGAGGACGGGGCGCCACTCGGCCCTGTGGATTCGCGCCGTGCGCGAGGCGCAACTCGAGGACTCCCGCTCAGGTCTCGCGCCGGCAGGCGCGAAGGCGAGGAGGAGCGGCGACTGCGCGCCTGGGATTTCGTCCATTGCCCGCCACAGACGGAGCAGATCTTCGTCGGCGCCGGCGCCGGGCCGTGCGTGGTCCTGATGGCCGGTGCACGGTCGGAGGCCGACGAAGTGCGCTATCCGGTGTCCCAGCTCGCGGCGCGCCACGGCGCGGGCGTGCAGGAGGAGATGTCCGATCCGAAGCAAGCGCATGCACGCTTCAAGTGGTCTCGGCGTGAGAAGCCCTCGGACTGGGAACGCCTACCCTGGGCTAGCCCCGGGCGCACGAGCGGGGGAGAGATGCTGACTCGCGCGGTCAGCGGTTGACCAAACGTCAATGGGATACCCCGGCCGCTCAAGCGAGGCTGGCTTCTGTCGATGAACCACTCATGGCAAAGCGCTCGCTCCGTGGCCTGATTCGGAAGACGCACAAGACGGCGTCGGACAAGAAGGCAATGACTCCGCAGATGCGCGACCTCATGGCCGCCCACACGACTCACGGCCAAGGCCCAGCTCACGTCAAGCCAGGTCACTAGGAACCCCGGCTAGCGCCAGCTGCCTGCGCCAGGCTCGCCGTGACCTTGGCGACGTCCCCGCACGCGCGGTGTAGCTTCGCTGAGGTAGCGCACGAGCCACCGCCTCGCGGCCGATCGGGGGAGCCACCCTCCCCAGACCAGAGGAGTCATTCACCCAGAGTGCGGAAACAACGCTTCGTACTCACGCTCCCAGGCTCTGATCCGGCGGATGAAATGCCAGCTCCACGCCGCGAGGTAGCTCGCGCCCGCGGCCGCTGCCGCTATCGCGATCACCACTCCTGGGGCACCCGCTGCGTTCGCCACGAGCCCTGCGAGGGTGCTGGCCACGACGGTGGCCACGACGAGGATGAACATCCAGCTGCTGGCAAAGAGCTGTACGTGCCATGCGCTGTGCGGGAAGTAGGTGTACGTCTGGCTGATCCCTCGGTCGTCATCGTGCGTGGACGTGACGAAGTACCGGTCGATCCCGGGATCCAGCTCCGCGTAGGCAGCCCGGAGCCGGTTCATCCCGATCACAAACGCCTGGTCTTCTTCGCTGCCGTTCTGGACACGGAGCAGCGTGAGCGTGCCGACGAGAAGCAGGATCGAGAAGAGAACGATCGTGAACGCGTCGAAGCGACCGTCGAAGTCCGTTGTCTGCCCAACGAGCGCGAGGCTCACGACGCTTGCCGAGACGAGAGTCAGGAAGATCGCGATCCGCACAAGCAGCTCGTTCTGGGTTGTGCTCCGCGACGCCAGCAGGCTGTAATGCTCGGTCGCGAGTAGCTGCGCGCGAACTGACGGCACGACATCCTCGTTTGGCGTGATTCGTGAATCCGCTCTCGTCATCGAGCGATCATTCCAGACGCTTCGCGAGCGCTCAGTGCGAACCTCGAGAGGTCAGAGACGCGCTGGCCGCTCGAGCCCGAGGACCAGCTCGGGGAGACGCTACTGGAGGTCGTCGACGTCGACTAGAGGCAATCGTTCCCCACGGGAATCGACTCTTGTAACACACCCCTGCTAGGCAGCAGCACGCCCTGGGCGACGAGCCACCTGAGACGCTCGGTGAGCACTTTGCGGGAGATCCCGAGGTCGCCCTGTATCTCGTCGAAGCGGGTCAGGCCCACCCACACGTCGCGGATGATGAGCGGCGACCAGGGCTCCCCGGCGACCTCGAGCGTGCGCGCGACATCGACGCCGCCGTCGCCACCGTGCGAGCCCGCGGCGGTGAGCTCGTTGGCGAGGTGGAGAACTACGAAGACATCTATCAGCTCCGCTACGTCCGCGGCCCGGCGGGAATCATCATCGAGCTGGCGGAGCAGATCGGCTAACGGAACACGAACACCGAGATCGCAGAGCTCTGAGCCACGAGACCACGAGCTCGACCCGGCGCGCCCGAAGGTAGCGGGACCTCCCCACCCCACCCTCGAGAACCCCGATGGGGATACTCGCACCCAGTCGGGCAGCACGCGCGAGCACGCGGAATAGAAGGGCGTCGAGGGCATACCACGCCCACGAGCATGTTCATCGGGTCGGGGGCATGCTCGCGGGGACCGCAAATTTCTCACCCCAGACCGTCTCCGAGGAATGGGCCGAACGAGATCGGCGTTCACCTTTGTTACCGATGGGATCGAAAGTGGCATTTCGCCAGGCAGGGCCTGTGCACGGTCCCCGCGACCACTGCCTCGCGCCGGAGCGGGTCGACGCGCCAATCGGGGAGGGCGGCCGCTACGGGCGCATGTTCGACCTCCCCCCGCTCGAGGCCGAGGAGATGCTTCTGCTGCAGCTCGGTGCGGCCGGCAGCTTCTGCGACGGCGGCGACCGCGCAGGCGACGCACAAGTCGAGGCCGGGTGGCCGTTCTTCGGACAATACGTCGCCCACGACCTCACCGCCGACCGTTCGCCTCTGCGTGCGCACACCGACCTCGAGGCGCTGCGCAACATGCGCTCGCCACGGGCGAACCTCGAGTCGCTCTACGGCGGCGGCCCCGCCAGCACGCCGTACCTGTACAGCCGCGACGACCCCGCGAAGCTGCTCGAGAACGGCGACGACCTTCCGCGCAACCAGGAAGGCATCGCGCTGATCGGCGACCCGCGTAACGACGTCCACGTGTTCATGAGCCAGATGCAGGTCGCGTTCATCGGCGCTCACAATCTCCTCGTCGAGCGCTTGCGCGAGGACGGCGTAGACGATGGCGAGCTCTTCGACGAGGCGCGGCGTGCGCTCACGTGGCACTACCAGTGGCTGATCGTCAACGAATTCCTGCCGGGTCTCGTCGGACGGGAGCTCGTCGACGAGCTCCTCGAAGGTGGCGCCCGCTTCTACCATCCCGGCGACGAGCCGTTTATCCCGCTCGAGTTCGCCGACGCGGCCTACCGGTATGGCCACTCGCAGATCC
Source organism: uncultured Gaiellaceae bacterium (assembly GCA_963723695.1). Lineage (GTDB taxonomy): Bacteria > Actinomycetota > Thermoleophilia > Gaiellales > Gaiellaceae > GMQP-bins7. The sequence continues at coordinate 42,848 of CAVRRU010000014.1, forward strand.
GCCAGCTGTATCAGCTCCAGCCGGACGGCCTCAGCTTTGCAGTCTTTCCCGATCTGCTCGGCTTTGGCCCTGTCGGCGACCGCCAGGTCGACTGGTCACTGCTGTTCGATGTGCCGGGTCTACCCCGCGCTCAGCGCGCCAAGCCGATCGATGGTCAACTGCCGCGTTCGCTGATCGAGCTGCCGCAGGCGCTCACCGGCGGCGTGGACGACGCCTACCACTCGCTCGCCGCACGCGACCTCGAGCGCGGACACGGAACCGGGCTGCCTTCAGGCGAAGCGGTCGCGCGGTTGATCGGCACCGATCTGCTGACCGAGAACGAGCTCGGCCTCCAAGCCCACGGCTGGAACGGCGAGACGCCGCTCTGGCTCTACGTGCTCCTGGAGTCGTCGGCGCGCCATGACGGCGACCGACTGGGCGAGGTCGGGGGCCGGATCGTCGCCGAGGTCCTCCACGGGGTGATCGCCGCCGATCCGGAGTCCTACCTCGCTCTCGAGCCGGGCTGGTCGCCGACTCTACCCGCGCGCAGCGAGACGTTCCGGCTCGCGGACCTGCTCATCCGGTAGCACGCACGCGATGCCGCTGATGGATCTTGCGGCTGCGCCGCGCGCCGCGCCGCCCGTCTCTCACTCGCACGCACGCGTAATAGAAGGTGCGACGTTCCACCCCCACCCCCATGAGCATCTCATCAGCCTCGGGCCCGAGAGCGGCGGCAACCTCGGGCTGGCGATCTGGATCAGGTTGCCGCACGTGTCGTCGAATACGGCTGTCGTCACCGAACCCGCCTCGACCGGCTCCTGGGTGAACCGGACACCGAGACCGCGAAGTCGCTCGAACTCCTCCCAATATTCTGGCGGTGAGCCGGGAATCGTCACGGTGTCATTGCGGACTCTCACCGATCGGTAACGGTGTCGGCGAGAAGCCGGAGAACGCGGTCGTAGGAAGGTGGCGGTCTCGGGGTCGTAGCCGATCAACTCGATCGCGCCGATCTGCCGGCCCGCGCCCGGTCACGAGCCCGCCTTGTCCTTGCCTTGACGGTGGAGGTACTTGTCGATCTCCCGGCCCTCCCAATCGGCGCCGAAGAGCCCACCGATACCGAGAAGCACGACTCCGGTGATGGCGACCCCGATTCCGGTGCCAAACATCGGCCAGTAGAACCACCACGAGCTGCTGTCGTCGGCGAGATCGATGAAGAACCACATCACGCACAGGGCGATCCAAACGCCCAGAACCGTGTAGAAGATCCGCTTGCGCCGGACATACCGCCGTGCTTCCTCGAGTGACTCGCTCGAGACTTCCGACATCATGGCACCTCCTTTGACGAGCGCCGGCTGGGCTCGTCAAGCGTCAGAAACTGGCTCAGAACCATCCTTGACACGCTTCTCCCTCTCGTGCTCTCCGTCTCATGCCGTTCTTTGCAGAAGGGCGCTCGCTGACGGCGGCTCGGCGCCCTCGACTTGCACGTCGGGGAGCCAGGTGAGCCACGAGGGCAGGTACCAGTTGTGCTCGCCCAGGAGCGTCATCGCTGCCGGGAGGAGGATGGAGCGGACGATCGTGGCGTCGATGAGGAGCGCGACGGCGACGCCGAAGCCCATCTGCTGGAACGCGATCGTGTCACCCATCGCGAAGCCCCAGAAGACAGCGACGATGATCAGCGCAGCGCCGGTGATGAGGCGAGCGGTAGAACCGATGCCGAACGAGATGGCGCCGTCGGTGTCGCCCGTCTGCGTGTATCGCTCGCGGATGCGGCTGAGCAGGAAGACCTGGTAGTCCATCGAGAGCCCGAAGAGGACCGCGAAGAGAAAGAGCGGCACCCACGCGTCGATCGTCTCGGCCTCGCGGAGTCCGAGGAGCTCGTTGCCAACCCCCTGTTGGAAGACGAGCACGAGTAGCCCGTACGCCGCTGCAACCGAGAGCAGGTTCATCCCGATTGCCGTCGCCGACACGACGATCGAGCGGAACGCAAGCGTGAGGAGGGCGAAGCTGAGTCCGAGCACGAAGACGAGTACGAGCGGAAGCCAGAAATCGACGGTCTCGTGGTAGTCGAGCTCCTCGGACGTGTCGCCGCCCACGTACACCTCGGCATCGGCCCCGCTGAAGGCGAGCGGGATCACCTCGCTCCGCAGCTCGCGGACGGCCCCGATCGCTTCCTCGCCGTCGGGATTGCCCGCGATCGGAACCGTGACGCGAGCCACCGTGCCGGCCGCATTCGCCTCGACGACCGGCTCGCCGAAGATCGGACGGCGCGCGAGGGCTAGCTCGAGCCGAGCGAGCGCGCCTGTCACGGCGGACGAGTCGACGCCGCCCGCTACCGCAATCTCGACCGGCTCGGTCGACTGCTTCGGAAACTCCTCCCTCAGAAGCAGGTAGCCCTGCTTTGACTCGAAGCGATCGGGCAGTGTCGCCGCTCCCGAGGTGCCCGTGTCGAGCGCGAGCACGGGCGCGGCGAGCGCGAGCAGCAGGCCGGCGGAGAGGGTGACGCTGAGGCCAGGGCGGCGCATGACGCGCTCGACGATCGCGCCCCAGAAACGGCCCTCGCGGCCCGCCTGCTCGGTCGCACGTCCGAACAGCGGGATGCGCAGCGCGTTCACACGATCGCCGAGCAACGCGAGGACGGCGGGAAGCAGCGTCAGCGCCGCGATCACGGAGACGATCCCGACCATGATCGCACCGGCGGCAAGGCTGCGGAAGATGGTGCTCGGAACGAGCAGGAGTCCGAGCATCGCGAGCACGAAGGCGATCCCGCTGAAGAGGACGGCACGGCCGGCGGTGGCGCCAGCGGTGGCGATCGCATCCTGCTTTTCCCGCCCCTGCAGCCGCTCCTCCCGGTACCGGGAGAGCGTGAACAGCGAGTAGTCGATTCCGAGTGCGAGGCCCATGCCGATCAGCATGTTCTGGGTGAAGACGGAGAGGTCGTACGCCTGCGCCAGAAGCGCCACGAGCGCGAGCGCGACGACGATCGACGCGAGCGCGAGTGTGAGCGGCACGAGGCCGGCGACGACCGCGCCGAAGACGAGCAGCAGCACGACGAGCGCGATCGGCGCGCCGAAGAAGAGCTCGCCCTTCTTCAGATCCTCGAGCGATGCAGCGTCCTCGTCGGCGTCCGCGGTCCGCTCGCCGGTGACCGCAGCTTCGTAGGAAGGCTCGTGGTCGAGCTGCTCGACAACGTTGACCATGTCCTCGACGTCGTCCTCCCCGTCTCGACCGAGAGCCAGGAGCAGAACTGTCGCGTCACCGTCCTGCGAGACGAGACGCCGGTCTTCGTCGTAGGTGACGACTCGTTCGGCACCTGACGCTCGGAGCTCGTCTGCAAGCGCGGCGACTCGCACGCGCGTCGCCTCCGCGCGAACGTCGCCGCTCTCGGCACGCACGACGACGACCTCGGTGATCGTGGTGGCAGTCGCTGCCTCCCGTGGAAAGCCCTCGTCAAGGACCCTCTCGGCCTGCTTCGACTCGGTCGTCCCCGTGATCTCCGCCTCGCCCTCGAACGCAAGGAACATCGCCACGAGGACGAAGGCGGTCATGATGACGATCAGCCAGAGACCCACGACGAGCCAGGGCCGGCGACTGCTCATTCGCGCAAGGGTCTCGGTCATCTGTCCGTTGCGCGACTCACGTCGCCTCGCGTGGGCGCAGTGCGAAACGGTTGCCCTCTTGATCCCTGAACATCGACCACCAGCCGAAGCTGAGCTCGACCGGCGGCTGCGGGAACTCGACTCCGCGCGAGCGAAGCACGTCGTACGTCTGGGCGAGGTCGTCGCAGTAGAAGAAGACGTTCGACGTGGGCAGCGTGTCGGGCGCGCTCGACCGGTCGACCCGACGAGGGCTGAGGACGAGGACGAGTCGCTTGTCCGGCGTTTTCACCTCGACCCAGCGCTCCTCACCGTAAGGGGTGTCCTGGTGGAGCTCGAAGCCGAGCCTCTCCGTCCAGAAGGAAAGCGCGCGGGTTTGATCGTCGACCTCGATCACGACCTTGCTCACACCCTCGATCACAGCGCCCCCTTCCACATGCGCCTGGTTCTAGCGGCGACAACCACGCTGCGCATCGGCCTGGGGGCCCGAGTTGGCGTCCGACTCGAGATGGAGGCGGGCTACTCGAGCGGCACGCCGGGGGTGACGACGCCGTGGTCGTACGCGAACACGATCGCCGCGGCACGGTCGCGCACGCCGAGCTTTCCGAAGATGCTCCCGACGTGCGTCTTCACCGTCGCCTCGGCGACGAACAGGGCGGCTCCGATCTCGATGTTCGTCGCACCGCGCGCCATCAAGCGCAGAACATCGTGCTCACGTTCAGTCAACAGGTCGAGCCGGGCGGCGTCGCGTGCACCCGGGGCGACAACACGTCGATAGCGCTCGAGCAGACGGGGCGCGACCGCCGGATCGAACCAGGCCGCGCCCCCCGCGACGGCCCGAACCGCGGCGATCAGATCCTCCGCGCTCGAGTCCTTGAGGACGAAGCCGGCGGCACCAGCCTCGATCGCGCCCCACAAGACCTCGTCCTCGCCAAACGTCGTGAGCACGAGAACGTCGAGCGGGTCGTCGCGGCTACGCAATTGCGCGGTCGCGGCGATACCGTCGAGAGCAGGCATCCGGACGTCCATGAGGACGACGCTCGGGTGCAGGGGCGGGAGCTCCTCCAGCGCTTGCCGGCCGTCGGCGCACTCGGCCACGACCTCGAACCCGTCCGCCGGCGAGAGAATTCGCGCCAGGCCCGCACGAACGATCGCCTGGTCATCGACGATCGCGACTCGGATCATCGGCTTCTCTCCCCGTCCACTGGCAGTTCGCAACGAATCCGCCAGCCGTTTGGCGTCGGTCCGGCAGCAAACTCGCCGCCGAGCGCCGTCGCGCGCTCCTGCATCCCCATCAACCCGTAATGAGGTCGCTCTCGCTCCGAGGGCGATCGTGCAACGACGGGTCCGAGGGTGTCCGCCAACAGCGCAACTCGCCCGTCCTGGAGCACGACCGAGATCGTCGTCCGCGCACGCGGGGCGTGGCGAGCCGCGTTCGCCAGCGCCTCCTGCGCGATCCGGTAGAGCGCGACTCCGACCGCTGGTGAGATCGGCGAGAAGTCGCCTTGCATCCGCAACTCGACAACGAGACCCCCGGCCCGGGCGTCCTCGACGAGCGCGGGAATCTCGCTTGATGCCGGGACTGTCACTCCCATGCCCGCATCGTCGTCGCTACGGAGCAGCGTCACCGTGCGCCGAAGCTCCTGCATGCTGCGGCGGCCGACATCCTCCGCGGCTCGCAGCGCATCCTCGGCGGCATCGGCGTCGCGCCGCAGCACGTGGCGGGCGCTCGTCACCTGGAGCATGACGGCAGCTAGGCCGTGCCCGACGAAGTCGTGGACGTCACGAGCGATCCGACGGCGTTCGTCGAGCAGTGCCTGCCGTGCCAGCTGACGCCGGGTGCCCTCGAGCTCCACCACGAGTCGCTCCTGCCGAGCGACCGCCCGCCCAATGACCCAGATGAAGACCACTGCGACGACCCAGATGCCGGTAGCGACTTCCATCGGATCCTGAACCACGGCCACGAGCAACGGCGTAGCTGCGGCGAGCAAACCGAGCAAGACGGCCGTCGCGACCGACCGAGACCACCGCGCAGCTGCGAAGGCGAGCAGGGAGACGTTGAACATGACCGGCTCGAGCTCTCCGGAGCGCTGAACGACGATCACCGGGACGACGATGGCGAGCGAGGCGGCGGCGAGCGGGACGCTCCGGGTGAATGCCCAGAGGCCCCAGGCGACCACCGGCACCACCGTGAGCGCGTTATCGGCCGGCAAGGACGGCTGGGTGACCACCGCGACGAGCCCGAACCCCAGCGAGAAGAGAGGAAGTACACGTCGCAGGTCGTCGGCGTGGAACCAACCTCGCCCGAATCCTCCCTTCACAAACCGACTGTACTCCTCGACCCGTGATGTGATCTCCTCCTCCGGTCGGAGCCGCGAAGTCCGACCAGGGTGGCGACCGGGCAGTGGTGTCCGTCATGAACATCGCGCGTGGACATGTCACGACGAGGGTCGCCGTCGAGAGACGGAGGCGCTG
>CAVRRU010000015.1:0-47500 GCA_963723695.1 uncultured Gaiellaceae bacterium
CATCGCCGCACAGATCTCGCGACGATACTCCCACCCGAAGTGGCTCGTGGAGCGGTGGCTGGCGCAGTTCGGCGCCGGCGACACCGCCGCGCTCCTGCAGCGCAACAATGAAGAGGCGCGCGTCATCCTCCGGCCATGGCACGTCGTGCGCGAGCAGCTCGAGACGTCCCTGGAACTGAGCGGAGTCGTGCCGGGCGAGGTGCCGCTGGTGCCCGACAGCCTGGTGCTGCCACAGGGGACCGCGCTCCTCGAGCTCGCCGCCTGGCGACAGGGCCACTGTTTCGTCCAGGACCCGGCCGCGACGCTCGTCACTCGTTATGCAGCGTTTCCCGCCGGCGCGGTCGTGGGCGACCTGTGCGCGGCACCGGGCGGCAAGGCCCTCGAGCTGTCGCGCACGGCGCAATTTGTCGTCGCCGCCGACCGCTCACCGAGCAGGCTCGGTCGCATGGAGGCCAACATCGAGCGCCTCGACGTCCACAACGTCGGACTCATGGCGATGGACGCCACGATGCCGGGCATCGCGCGGCTCGAAGCAGTCCTCATCGACGCGCCATGCACCGGCACTGGCACCTTCCGCCGCCACCCCGATGCTCGCTGGCGCCTGCGCTGGTCCGACCTTGCCATTCTTTCGTCATCGCAGGCGGAATTGCTGGAATCCGCGGCCGAGCGTGTGCAATCCGGAGGTCTGCTGGTGTACAGCACCTGCTCGCTCGAACCGGAGGAGAACGACGAACGGGTGGACGCGTTCCTGGCGCAGCATCCCGACTGGGTGCTCGAACCGCCGCCTGTGGGCACCGTGCCGGATGAAGTGCTCGATGGTGGGAGACTGCGCGTCCTTCCGCAGCGCCACGGCACTGACGGGGCGTTCGCGGCGCGACTGCGGAGGGCCGCTTGACGGCACCGGAAACATCCACATCTCTCCGTAAGCGCCTGAACTCGCCGCTGCTCAGGAGACACGTCGTCATCGGCACGATCTCGTTTACGCTGGCGTGGGTGATCGTCGGGCTCGTCCTGTTCCCCGACACCGGACCGGCGCCGAGTGTGGTGGTGCCCGCCGTCGTCGGCCTCCGGTTCGAGGAAGCGGAACGCAAGCTGGCGGAGTCTGGCCTCAGGGCCGCGTTAGGCGAGACGACCCCGTCGTTGACGGCGCCCAAACGTTATGTGCTCGCGCAGACGCCGGCGGCCGGCACATCGGTGGGCGACGAGGTCACGGTGACGCTCGACGTGTCGGCCGGCCAGATACGCGCGAGCGTCCCCTCGGTCGTGGGCATGTCGCAGGACGACGCGATAACCGCCCTGCGCGGCGCCAACCTCGAGGTGGGCCAGGTCGTCGAGCGGCCCGCCACTGAAGCTCGCGGCACGGTACTCTCGTCCCAGCCGGAGCCCGGGCAACAGGTGCCGCAGGGCACGCCGGTCGAACTCGTCGTGAGCACGGGACCATCGGAACTTCGGATGCCCGACGTCGTCGGCCGGGAGTTATTCGAGGTCCGCGCCACGCTCGAGCAACTCGGGCTCAAGATCACCGAAACGCAATACGACTCGACCAGTGCGCTGCCGACAGGACTCGTGGTGTCGCAAATCCCGGTCGCGGGCTCCGCCGTGAAGGTCGCGGACTTCATCTCCATCCGCGTCTCAGGCCGTCCGTGAACGTCCGCATCGCGCCATCCGTCCTGAGCGCCGATTTCGGTCGCCTGGCGGAAGACATCAAGCGGTGCGAAGAGGGTGGTGCCGACTGGATCCATGTCGACGTGATGGATGGCCGGTTCGTGCCGAACCTCACCTTCGGCGCCAAGGTCATCGAGACCCTGCGCGGACTGACGAAGCTCCCGCTCGATGTGCACCTGATGGTCGTCGAGCCCGAGAAGTACTTCGACTCGTTCGCCGCCGCGGGCGCCAATGTCCTCACGATTCACCAGGAAGTCGCACCGCACCTGCACCGGCAGCTCCACCGCATCCGCGAGCTCGGGTGCCGCGCTGGTGCGGCGATCAACCCCTCCACACCCGTCGATGCGTTGCATGACGTCGTGGGCGACCTCGACCTGCTGCTCGTGATGACGGTCAACCCGGGTTTCGGTGGCCAGAAATTCATCGAGAGCACGATGTCAAAAGTCGCCCGGGCCCGTGACATGTTGACCGCGGCGCGTTCCACCGCCACGCTCGAAGTCGACGGCGGCATCTCGCGCGACACCATCACTCGCTGCTGCCGCAGGCGCGGACACCTTCGTCGCCGGCAACGCCGTCTTCTCGGCGCCTGACGTGGCAGCCGAGATTCGTGAACTGAAGGCGCGCTGCGCGGAGCAGGCATGAAGGCGAGGCAGGTGCTCGTGGGGCTGGTCGTGGTGGTCGCGTCGATCACCGGACTCGCATGGGCGGGTGCGTTCGACACCACCACCTCACGCGTAAGCCCCGGCGCACCGGCGCCTGATTTCCATGCGGTCACGCTCGACAGCCAGCCCGTCGCCAGAAGCATTGCCGACTACCGTGGACAGGTGGTGCTGCTCAACCTGTGGGCCACATGGTGCGGACCCTGCGAGTGGGAAATGCCGGCGATCGAGGCACTGCATCGTGACTTCGCGCCGGCGGGCCTCAAGGTGATGGCCGTCGCGGTCGATGACCCGGGTTTCGAGCAACGCGTACGCGATTTTGTCGCTCGCAAGCAACTCACCTTCGAGATCCTGAGCGAGGGATCCGGGAAGATCGAGCAGGACTATGAAGCGCGCGGTATCCCTGCGACGTACCTGATCGGTCGCGACGGCCTGATTCGCAAACGTGTCGCCGGCGCGACGGACTGGAATTCGCCGGCCAATCGCGCGTTGGTTGCGCAACTGCTTCAGAGCCAGAAGCCAGAGGCAAGAGGCCAGAATATGCCGAGTCACCAGTCACGAGTCACGAGTCACCAGTGCTAGTTCTTGGTATCGAGACGTCCTGTGACGAAACCTCCGCCGCTGTCGTGTCGGGCACAGGCGACCAGGTCACGCAGAAGTCCCTCGTGATCCTGTCCCAGGACGTGCATCGCATCTTTGGCGGAGTCGTGCCGGAAATCGCGTCGCGCGCGCACGTCACGGCCATCGCGCCCGTCGTGGACCAGGCGCTGCGTGAGGCGGATGTCACGTTAGGCGACGTTGACGTCGTGGCGGTGACCAACGCCCCCGGGCTCGTCGGCGCCTTGCTCGTCGGCGTCAGCTATGCCAAGGGACTCGCCTTCGGCGCCGGGAAGCCGGTACTCGGCGTGCATCACATGGAGGGACACCTGTTTGCCCAGTCGCTCGAGTTCCCGGACGCCGTGCCGCCCTTTACGGCGCTGCTGGTGTCGGGCGGGCACACGTTGCTCGTCGACGTGCCCGCGTGGGGCGAATACCGCATCCTCGGCGCCACGCGCGATGACGCTGCCGGCGAAGCGTTCGACAAGGTCGCAAAGCTGCTCGGCCTTCCCTACCCTGGCGGTCGACACATCGAGCGTCTCGCGCGCGATGGCGATCCGTCGAGGTTCCGCTTTGCTCGACCCATGCTCCGCCGGAACCAGCAGCCGGGCGACGATGACTACTATGACGTGTCGTTCAGTGGGCTGAAGACGGCGGTGTTGCTCGCGGTAAAAGCGTCCGATGACCTCGAGCGCGACGCGCCGCATCTTGCCAGGGGCTTCCAGGACGCGCTGATCGAGACCCTCGCGGAGAAGGTGCGAAGGGCAGCCGAGCAGCATGACCGGAACCGGGTCGTGCTGGGCGGTGGCGTCGCCTGCAACCAGGCGTTGGTCGAGGCCATCCGTCGACGGGTGGCCGACCTCGGTGCGGAGGTATACGCTCCATCGGTCCGGCTGGCGACGGATAACGCAGCGATGATCGCGCGCGCCGGGCTGTTTCATGCGGAGCGTGGCGAAAGAGACGGCTGGGAGTTTGAATGCCTATGCCACGAGACCGTTGAGCGGGTGACCGGAGGTCAGAGGTCAGAGGTCAGAAATCGGCAAGCACCCAGCACCAGCATCCAGTTCCAGCCCCAGCAAACAGCACTGTGCATTAGGCTTTAGTCATGCAGATAGTCCACCACCCATTCGTATTCAACGTCGGTCCGCTCGAGATCACGGGCTTTGGTATCGCCGTGCTGCTCGCGTTCGTGATCGCGCAGATCATCTCGCAACAGGAGTTGCTGCGGCGCGGTTACGCGAAGGAAGCCGAGGCTATTCCTGACCTTATCATCGCATGCGTTGTCGGCACGCTGATCGGCGGAAGGCTGTATTACGCCGGCATCGTCCAGCAGGACTGGTCGGCCCTTTGGGGCCGCGCAGGCTTTGTGTTCTGGGGTGGATTCATCGGGTCGGTGATCGCGTGCTGGCTCGTCATCCGGCACAAGAAGCTCCTGTTCTCGCGATTCGCTGACGTCGGCGGTATCGCGATCGCGGGCGGTTACGCCGTCGGTCGAACTGGTTGCTGGGCGGTCGGTGACGACTATGGAAAGCCGTGGGACGGTCCACTGGCGGTGATGTTCCCCGAAGGCGCGCCCGCGTCCACCGCCAGGAACATGAACCAGCTTTTCGGCACGCCGATTCCGGAAGGAGCGACGCCGGACACGGTGCTCGCGGTGCATCCGACGCAATTGTACGAGACTGCGTGGGCACGGTCATGTTCCTCATCCTGTGGCGATTCCGGAAGCACCTCCATGCCGAAGGGTGGTTGTTCGGCATGTACCTCGTGCTCGCGGGCGCGGAGCGGTTCTTCATCGAGTTCTTCCGCGCGAAAGACGACCGCTATGTCATGGGCATGACGCTGGCACAGGTCATCGCGATCGTACTCGCGATCATCGGTGTGGTCATCATGCAGGCGCGCCGACGGACCTCGGCACCCCTCGCGCGTGCAACGGCCGCCTGAATGGGAGATGGGAGAAGGGAGACTTGAGATCACCTGCAACCGCTTGATCAGATCTGAGTTGTGAAGTGCAAGGGTGGTCATGCCGACAAATCGAGAATGGATCAGCGATTGAGCAGTCTATCTCCCGTCTCCCGTCTCCCATCTCCTTTCCCGACGTGCTATTGGGCTGCAGTTTGGTTTCGTGAGCGATCCGCGTTGGCAGGAGATCGAAAGGGTTTTCCTCGAGGTCGTTGATCTCGAGCCCGTGGCGCGTGCCGCATACCTCGATCAAGCCTGTGGCAACGACGCCGAACTCCGCGACACCGTGGAAGGGCTCCTCCGCGCAGACTCGGGCCCCGATGACCCACTCGCACAGGCCGTCGCGAGCGCTGCCAGCGACCTCGCCGAGCACATTGCCACGTCGCGCGTGGGTGAACGAGTCGGCGCCTATCGACTCATCGACATCATCGGCCATGGCGGGATGGGCACGGTGTACCTGGCAGAGCGCGCGGACGATGCGTATCGCGCGCAGGTCGCCATCAAGTTCGTGCGCGGCGCTCACGCTGCCCCGGACCTCGCGCGCCGGTTCCTCGCCGAGCGACAGATACTCGCCGACCTCAATCATCCCGGCATAGCGCGACTGCTGGACGGCGGCGCCACGGTCGACGGCACTCCTTACCTCGTCCTCGAGTACATCGAGGGCGTTCCCATCGACGCCTGGTGCAATGCGCAACAACTCGGCGTGCGTGAACGGGTCCAGCTATTCCTCAAGGTGTGCGATGCCGTGCAATACGCGCACGACTCGAAGGTCGTCCATCGCGACCTCAAACCATCGAACATCCTCGTCAGCGCGGACGGCACACCGAAGCTCGTGGACTTCGGGATCGCGAAGTTGCTCTCTGATACGAGTGGCATCGAGACCGCGACGGCGCTTCGCGTATTGACCCCGGCGTACGCGAGCCCGGAGCAGGTCCGGGCGAAGCGGTGACCATCGCCAGCGACGTGTATTCGCTCGGCGTCGTGCTGTACGAGTTGCTGGCCGGTCGGCCACCGTTCGACCTCTCGCGTGCGTCCGCGGGTGAAGTGGAACGCCGAATAAACCAGGACGTACCCGTCGCGCTGTCCCGCGCCGCCGCGGGCAAGGATGCCGCCTGGCGTGACGCACTTGCCGGTGATCTTGAAGTCATCACCGCCAGGGCGCTTCGCAAGCGCGCCGATCAGCGGCACCCATCGGTGTCCGCGCTGGGCGCAGAGTTGCAAGCGTACCTGGTGTCGCCACCGGATCGAACATCGATACGCCTCTGGCGCCGGGTGCGGAACGACCGGCGGTCGAGGGTGGCCGCGCTGGCCGCGGCGGCAATGGTGCTCACGCCGGTCGCAATAAGCACGCTGGCCAGCGATGGAGATGAGGCGATCAGCTTCAGCGTGCTCCCTGTCCAGGTCACGGCGGCGCCGGTGCGGTCACCGTATCGCGTCGTCACTGCGGACGTAAACGGTGACGGGCGCGGCGACGTGGTCTGGAACCACATCGGGGCGACCATCAACCAGGTCGCCGTGGCACTCGGCAACGCGGACGGAGACTCGTTATGCAGCCAGTCGTGAGCGATTCAGCGCCCTTTGCCGAGTGGAGCGAGGACTTCCATCTGGTGCTGGGCGATTTCAACAGCGACGGTCGCGATGACTTGCTCTGGCACAGGACGGGAAAGGGCCTCCGGAACATCGCCTGGATCGGTTTCTCCAGCGCCGACGCCACGCTTCGGTTCAGCGGGCCCGTCACGCTTGGCGGCGACGGACAGCGATGGGCAAGTGCCTGGGAGGTTTACGTTGGCGACCTCGATAACGACGGTTGTGATGACCTGCTCTTCAACTTCCGGAACGATGGCAACAAGACGTGGGCACTGAGGTCACTTCGTTATGGCACGTTCGCGCTGACCGGTCCGATGGTGCATTCCGCGAAGGGCTGGGGTGGATATCGGGCATTCCTTGCAGACGTGGATGGCGACAAGCGGGCTGACATTGTCTGGAACGACGTCCCCGTCTGGTCAAATCGGACGTATGTCGGACGCTTTCGCAGCGACGGGTTTGACTTCCTTCAGCAGCAGGACCACACGGCGAGCGAGGGATGGTCGCGGGTTTCGGACATCGGTCTCCGACTTCGATGGCGACGGCATCAACGACCTGCTGTGGACAGCCACCGAAGGCGGATTCGCTCTCGGTCTACCTTCGGCGGGGCCAGTCCACGGCGGTGTTCGACCTTCTCCCGGTGCAGCACCTGCGCCTCGCGTCAGGCACGCACCTGACGTCGCCGCTGATCGGCGACTTCAATGGCGATGGGCGCTCTGACGTGCTCTGGCGATCCGGAACCAGTTCGTGGCTGATGACCGTGGCATCGAACACGTTCGTCATGCAACCGGTGGAGTTTGCAGCGCGCAATGGAACTGACCCCCGACTGGTCCAGCCTTCAAGGTCCTGGCGAACGACGTCAGCGGGGACGGACTCGCGGATCTCGTGTGGATTGAGCAGTCGACTGGGCGTGCTTACGTCGCACTCGCGAAGGCGCCGCGGTCCTGGCAGTTATCGACGCGCGGTCTGGCTGGTCGATGAACCCGCCTGACGCGTCAACCACGCGGCCGCGCGGTCACGTCGGGCATGAAACATGGGATCGGCGTGCTTCCACGCCCTGGCCACCGCGCGAAAGTGAAACGCGGCGCTGTCACGAACGCCGGCGCGATCGAACGACTCGGCCAGCAGCTCGTGCAGTTCGGTCCGGGAGACGTACAGGTTGGATGCGTCGGGCACACCGCGGAGCGCGGGCTGGAGCGCGGCCATCGCTTCCCGTGGGCGATCCAGGTGGAGCAGGCAACGCGCCAGCTCGAAGTTGACCCGCGTGAACCCTAACGAGGGCGGATGAGATCGCCGGCCGGAACCCCCGTACAGCGTCTTCGTCGCGTCCGGCGGCGACGTGGAGCATGCCACGCAGGTAGTGATGGGATTTCCGGTCGCGGCCGAAACCGCTGGCGCGACCCCAACGTTCCACGCTGTCGGCCAGCGTGCGCACCCAACCGTATCTCCCGCCATGGCGAGCGCCATGCCAGTCAGGGTTCCCCCCCACGAACGGTTACGCGCTACCACGCCGGGCGCCCACTGCGACGAATCCGGGCTCAGTGTCGCTCGGAACCAGCGCACGGCGCTACGGGCGTCACCGGTTTCGAGCGCAACGATTGCCTGATGGTATGGACGGGGTCCGCTCGATGCGGAGCGGCGGTAACCCAGGAACCCATCCGTCGCGGCTGAACCGGGAGGCCTCACGCAATCGCCCCTGGTCACGCATCGCGATGAAATACGTCCAGGCGCCGTTCGCCCCAATCGGAATCGAAGACGAACCAAGCAGCCGGCGCACGTCGCGCTCGATGACGTCGTAGTCTTCGAGCCTCAGGTCAAGTCAAACTTGTAATAGGGATCGGTCACCCGCGGCGGCGTGACCGACGGTACGGCGTCGTAGGCCGACGCGCTGTCGCCGGGTCGGGCCGCCACCATCCCGAGCGAGGCCACGGAATGCCCCGTCGGTCGCACCGCCAGAAAGCGGCGCGCGGTTCGTTCAGCCGCCGGGAGCGAATCCCACGAGATGTAAAATTCGGCTCAAGTGATAGAAGTCGTCGCAGACCCGGCAGATCGAGTAGCCGTCGATCTCGGCCGCAGAATCGAGCACGATCGCGCGTTCGGTCGCCGCCACGGCGCCGGCCCAGTCACCGGCGCCCGCTCGCACCGTCGCGAGCGTCATGATCGCTCGCGGGTCATCGGGGAATCGCGTCGTCAGCGACTCCGCAACCGACGGCGCTCGGGTCCCGGCTCGACCAGGATGTTTGCGGTGATGTCAGCCGTTCACGGTCGGCGCTCGCTGGGCCAGCCGAAGGGCCGTACGCCGCGCATCGGCACATGACGTCCGTCAGGCGTTGCTGCCGCCCGCCAGCGAAATGCTGCCTCGTACCACGATGCCATCGCGAACATCGAATCCTCGACGAGCGGCGGCCCGCATGAGCCGTTGGGCGGCACGGCAGTCGCCCTGGTGGTACGCGCGCAGTCCTTCCTCGTAGAGCCGGTACGCCACCAGCGATGGTCGTGGCGTCGGCGATTGAACCGGCGCGGCGAGGCCAGCCGCAACCGGCTCGAGATACTGGGTCATGCTGTCGACCAGCGCATAACGATTGCGGCGTTGACGCGGTAGACGTCTTTCACGATCCCCGATCGCAACTCCACGCGCCGAGCTCGAGCGTGAGGACCGTCGGGCACGCGCGGACGCAACTGGCCCTCGAGCCAGCTCGCTGGCGCCGGCTCGCCGCGCCGCGTCGGAGTAGCCGGCCGCTGAATCGCGCAACCGGCCGCATCAACTCCAGCAGTCGCGAGTTCGCGAGGACTCGAGGTCCGTCAACCCGCGCCAGGTTCGTCGCGACCATGTCGGTGAGCACGCGACCCTGGCGCAACGAATCAGGCACATCGTCTTCCCGGATAAGGCCGACCGCGAACGTCGGCGAAGCGCTCGCCGGGAGAAACCAGCCGAGTTGCCTCGCGAATGCCGCGGTACACGATGACAGGAGCATCGCGCCGTGGCCAGCGCAAGGCACGTCGTCACCCGGCCGTGACGGAGACAAAACGTCAGGCAGCGGGTGGTCGCCGAAGCCGCCACCGGCAGGATCGATCGAGTCGGCCGGGACCGGCGCCGTGTGGTGCTGACCTGATGGCTGATCCTGCTTGTTCGTCCCTCGACGCGGCGCGCTGGCACTCGCCCGCAACTCGGCTTCGAGGCGCCTGACGTCAGGATCGGGGTCGGTTTCCAACTCGCGTCGCATGACATGCTCGTGCTGCCTGCGCGAACGCGAGCGCCTCGGCGCGATCCCCGCGCGCCGCCAGCGCCTTCAGATAGCCGACGCGAAACGACCGCTGAGCGGATCCAGCATCGTGAGTTGCCGCCACCAGTCGACCGCGGCATCACTGCTCGTGCAGCGCGTCGCTTCGGTCGCCAGCGCGAGCAGTGCCGACGTGCGTCGCCGCGGCCAGCCGTGCCGCGCTCCTCCTCCATCCAGCGTTCGAATGCCGACGCGCCGGGAGATAGAACGCGTCGAGAAACGGTCCCCGCAGCAGACCAGACAGCGCGCGCCGGTCGCCGGCCGCTAGCGCGGCGCGAAACTCCGCCACGT
Organism: uncultured Gaiellaceae bacterium; assembly: GCA_963723695.1. Taxonomy (GTDB): domain Bacteria; phylum Actinomycetota; class Thermoleophilia; order Gaiellales; family Gaiellaceae; genus GMQP-bins7. The sequence continues at coordinate 10,037 of CAVRRU010000015.1, forward strand.
CGGACGTGATCGCCGCGGGATCGAGGCTGAGAGTAGAGCCCATCGACCGGACGACTTCGCCGCCGAGCTCCTGTCGCAAGCCGTATAGCGCCTGTCGAGCCGAGTGGCGCGCGTGCTCTTCGTCCGAGTCGGGCCAGAAGAGGCTAGCAACTTCGTTCCCGCGGGACGCCACGCTCACCAGCAGCGGCGATCACGGCGAGCATCGCAAGCCACGGCCGGCGCAATCGCGCCACCGGGGTTCGCCGTCGGCCTCGAGGGCGAGGCCACCGAACGTCAAGAGACGCAACACGTTGACAGGACGATTGGTGACAGGCCCAAGCGACTGTCAAATCATCGTGACAAGTCGCGTTGACGCGTCAATGACGTCCGCGTGATCCGGAATGTTGACGGCACTGCCTTAAAGCTCTGCACCGTCGACTCATACGCCACTTCCGGACCCGGGTCGGATGCTTCGACCACTCTCAGCCGCCCTCGCCAGCTCCACTGTCCCTCGCGGCACCGCTCGCCGCCCAGGACCCCTGGTCCAAGGTGCCGGCATTCCCACGGCCTGCTACGACAACGAGACCTCCGGATTCGTCGAGCGGCTCTCGAACATCCGGCACGAGATCGTGGTCGCGTCCGACCAGCAGGGCGACATCAACTCGGGCATCAAGCAGAAGCTCCATCGACATGGATCGTGCTCGGAGAAGCAGTCGAAAATGATGGCCTTCATGACGAAAAACCCACCAAGGCGGGCGACGTGATGCAGGACATCGCGCTCGCCGGTCAGAAGCAGCCGCAGGTTGTCGAACGATTCAGTGAGAGGAATCGGCGCTGAGCGGAACAGCTGAAAGCCGCGGAGGCGAATACGCCGCGGACCAGCCGCTCAAGGCCATCCAGAAGGAGTACCCGAAGGGGCGCCTGCGGCGGGCCGGAGATCCGGCGCGCGCCGGCAACTCGCGGCCAGTACGACGCCGAATACGAGAGGATGTGCGCGAAATATCTGGAATCGGAATCGAGCCCGCTGCTCAAGTACCTCGCTGATTTCAAGAAGTACCTGCGCGAGGAACAGATCCCGGGCGACGAGGCGAGCGCGCTACGAGAAACTCGAATTCGACATTCAACGGAATCCCCAGCACGGGCTTCAAGTCCGACAGCCGTCCCGAAGGCCGTCGTCGAGTACCTCGACGCCATGTCACCACGGTGTTCGCAGGCGCACGAGAAGCCGGTAACAGTCGATGACGGCGGCCGACCAATTCGTGCAATTATCGCGACAGGGGATCTTCATGCGTTTAGCACGATGATTCCGGCCTTCTCATCGCCTTGATATGCCCGCAATTCGGCGCAGACGAGCGGTCGAGCACAATGAGGCGTTCTGAGTCCAAAGGCGGAGGAAGCGGCGAAGAAGAAACTCGAGGCGGCCGCGACAGAAGAGTCCGCGGACAGGCCGCCAAAGCGAAAACAGCTTCTGATAGCGCTCAAGGCGAAGGCGGCCGATACCCCGAAGGCCGCGTCGAGCGCGGCGGCACCGTCCACGCCGGCGGCGTCCTCGCCCGCTGCCGACAGCCGACCCGAAGGTCTGGGAGAACTACGACTTCGTCCCCGGCAGCAAGGTGATCTTCTACACCGACTTCACCGAGGACCGGGTCGGCAACTTCGCGCGCGGGCTCAAGTACATGAGCGGCCCGGTGGAAGTCGTCGAGCGCGACGGCGTGAAGGTGCTGCGCGCCACCGGGCGGTCCGAGTTCCTGATTCCCGTCGGCAAGAGGCTGCCCGAGCGATTCACGCTCGAGATCGACGTGATCGCTCCGCCGACGTGGCGTCAACGAGATGCGTGTCGTTCGAGGGGGGCCGCGAGCTGGACCGCGGCGACAAATCGGCCGAACGTCATCTGGAACCCGAACGGCGCCTGGATCATCGGCAGCGGCCATGAACGCGGCAACCAGCGCGGTCAACGATTCCCGAGGCGATGCAGCCGCGCGCTCATCGGCAACGTCGCGCACGTCCGCGTGCTCATGGATGGCGCCTACTTCAAGATGTACGTCAACGAGCGGCGCATGTACAACATCCCGGAGCTCGCCTTCAGGCGCGATTCGGTGATCCGCGTGGCGCTGGACGGCTCGGAGGAAGACGGCAGGCCGTCTACCTGACGAGCATCCGCGTGGCCGAGAGCGAGACCGACGTGCTGTACGACGCGCTGGCGGCCAAGGGGCGGTGGGCGACGCAGGGCATTCTGTTCGCGACCGGCAAGGCGGAGCTGCAGCCCGAGTCGCGGCCGGTGCTCAAGGAGATCGCCGCCACGCTCAAGCAGCACGCCGACCTCAAGATCCTGATCGAAGGGCACACCGACAACGTCGGCGCGCGCGGCGCGCAACCTCACGCTGAGCGATGCGCGCGCGGCCGCGGTGAAGGCGGCGCTGGTCGCCGACTTCGGCGTCGACGGCGGGCCGCATCACGACCAAAGGGCTCGGCGACACCAAGCCCGCGGTGCCTAACACCACCGCCGACGGGCGGGCGCAGAACCGGCGCGTGGAGGTCGTGAAGCAATGAAGACAATGCTGGTCGCCGTCGCGGTTGCCGTGACCGTCACGGTTGCAGAACAGGGTCCGACGACACCGCCCTGCCAGACGAAGCTCGTGCACTGCAACTACGCCTACCTGTACAGCGGCACGATACAGGTCATTTCCGTGGATACGGTATCGACCACCGATCATGTCGTCCGGGACGAGCAGGACATCAGGATCGACGTCTCGAATGGGGTCGTGACCTGCAATGGCGAGCGCCGCGAATACGAGAAACTCGGCTACCAGGGGACCTTCAACACCGAGATGAAAGGACGGGGTGACATCGCCGGACCGGGGTTGCTCGCGATCGAGTTCGAATTCGACAACGGAAGGCCTGTCTACAAACTGACCTATGCGTGTCCGACGGCGAGAATGCAGAAGACGGGCACGGATCTCAAAAGCGGGAACAACCAGACGGAGACGTTTCCGGCATCTCCAGCGGCCTGGAACAACGCCGGACTTGCCTTTGATCCCCAGCCATCAAGCGGCCCGGCGATGACTCCGCTCGCCGGCCAGCAGACAGATGTCCGCCTGGACCCGGATAACAGCGCCGGTGGAACAACGCGAACGGTGTGGAACCTCCGACGTCCGTGAGATCCAGTCTCTAGTTGGCCGTCGCGACGTCGCCGCGATCCTGGCCCAGTTCGCGATAAAGCCACGCCTTCGCCACCCGCAGTTCACGGTGCACGGTGGCGGATGAAACACCGAGTGCGAGCGCCGTCTCGTCGTAGCTCAGTCCACCGAAGTAGTGCAGTTCCGCGGCGCGCGCCTTTCGGCCGTCCATGGCCGCGAGCTTATCAAGCGCCTCGTCGAGGACTATCAGGTCCATCGCAGGAGCAGGGGCAACCGCCTGCGCATTTTCGATCGAGACAAGTTTCAGGCCGCCACCACGTCGCTGCCGGGAGCGTGACCGCGCGTGATCGACGAGGACTCGACGCATCGTCTGCGCCGCCACCGCCAGGAAGTGGACCCGTCCTTCCCACTCCACGTCCGACCCGACGAGCCGCAGGTAGGCTTCGTGTACGAGGGCGGTGGTTTGCAGCGTGTGATTGGCCCGTTCGCCGCGGAGATGGCGCCGCGCGAGTTGGTGCAGCTCATCGTAGATGAGCGGCATGAGCCGATCCAGCGCGGACTCGTCCCCGCCGCGCCACTGAACGAGCAAGGCGCTCACCGTGGGCTGGGTCGAATGCACTGGGCGCATGGGAGGTGGGATACGCTACGGGTGTTCAAACGGGACGTCAACTACAAGCGGGACAAGCACCTACGGTGTGCAGCAGACGCAAGTGAGGGTGGCGCACGGATTTGACGCTCTTATCAGGTAGACGCGGGCAGTTTCACGAACCTGCGGGGAGCCTGATGCGCCGTCCAAACGCGGTCACACTCACAACGAACGCCATCGCATTCGCGCTGGTGCTTCTGCCTGCACAGCCCGTGCCGGCGCAGGGGTCGTGGACGCTCTCGCTGTTCGTGACTCCCTTCCCTTCGCCTTACCAGAGCGACTGGGAGACGAACCCGAACATCAGCAACCTGACGATCACCAATCCGGCCGCGACCGTGCAGGACGTGCGGCTGGCGTATCAGGTGGTGAACACGCAGGGCCAGATCCTGGCCAGTGGCGGCAGCGACCCGTTAGGCATCCAGCCGGGCGCGCCAACGGTTCTCACGTCGATCATCGACATCGCGGGTTCGTCGCGGCGCGACGAGACGCTCTGGGACCAGATGCAACGCACGGGCCGGATTCCCGAGGGCACGTACACGGCGTGTACGGTCATGGCGACTCTCAGCGGCTTGGTCCTCGGCGAGAGCTGCGCCACCTTCACCATTGTCTACCCGGATGCGCCGATGCTGATCGCCCCGGCGCCTGGCGAGGCGATCACGACGCCCGAGCCGTTCTTCCAGTGGACGCCGGTCGTGGTCCCGCCTGCGTACCCGGTGCAATACGGTCCTGCAGGTCGCGAGGATGTTGGCGAACCGACGGCTGAAGAGGCGCCTCGGCCCGACATTCACCAACACGGTCATCAGCAACGCCCTCCGTCCATGACGGTCTGCAGGGACTGGCACGCGATGACGTAGATGTCGCCATCGTCCTCGAACGCGATGAGACGACCCGCCTCGGATGACGCCGCAGCCGCAGGCACCGCAACGCAGCAGGCAACCACTAGTGCAACTAGACGGAGAAGTGCGACGTGCGACCGAATCACGGTCGCATCATCCATTGGCTTACTCAAGAGCGCCTCAAGACGGTGTTCGTGGGAACATACGTTCGTGACCGCCCAGCCCCACGCCCGCGTCCGCTTCCAGCAAGAAGCGATCGAGCGCCGAGCCCTCTGGATGGCCGAGGACGCGGCCCGAGAGCTCCCGAACCTGCCGCTCGAGGATGCGCTGCAGCTCGTCCATCTCTACATCGAGCGGGGCTCACCGAAGGCTGAGCCGGCGGCGAGGCGATGGCTGGTTCGCTATCTGAGCGAAGGCACGCCACGCTTGTGCGATGTCGCCAAGGTCACCGCGAGCCTGGCGAATGTCGAGCGTTCGCGACCGGACGCGCTAGACCGAAAGAGCGGCTAGGAAGACGAAGAAACCGAAGTTGAAGCGTCGCGACGCAGAACGAGAGGCACTCGCCCGCTCGCGAGAGCGTCGGGCGCGAACTCTCGTGTAGCGCACTCAGGACAGAACGGCAGTAACTCGCAGCCGTCGCTCCAGTAGCCCCACGCTCGGAGACCGCCACGAACTCGTCTACCTCGCGGCGACATTGGGGAGCGTCAGGCGAGCAGGGCTGTTCAGGGGAGACTGGCAGTCCGCCGCCGCTAGCGCCGCGCTTCAGCGTTCTCGGCCGTCAGCAAGACGATAGGAATCGGTCGGGCTGTGCGCTCCTGGTAACGGGCGTACCCAGCATCGCTCGTCGTCACGAGCGGCCACAGCCGGTTGTGCTCCTCGGCGGTCGCAGCCCGCGCCGTCACCCGTGAGGTTTTCCAAGGATCAGCACCGTTGCCCGGGGATCGCGCTGAAGGTTGAGCCACCAGGCGGGCGGCAGGTCCAAGCCGCCGAAGGAGCCGATCACGACGAGGTCTGCGCGGTCGCGGAAGTTCGTGAGCACGCGGCCGTGCGGGGTTGCCTGACTCCCGCCAGCGTCGTTTATTCGGTCATGGTGACCCTTCCGATAAGCGGAATTCGTCCGGCGGGCGACCCCAGACGCGGGTGTGTTCTTCGATCAGTCGCTGCCGCAGCGGTCTATACGCTACAGAGTCGAAGAGGCTGATCCCGGCCCCCAGCACCGACCCGGCACCACCTGTCGATATCCGCCCTCGGTGGCGAACGTAATCCCCACAACCATGCGGATTTGGCTCTGCGCCTAGGGTTGAATTGGCGCGCCTGGACTCAGAACCCCTGCTAATCGCGCTTTCCTAGCTCCGTTGCAGCACTGGTGGCAGCACCGGGGACCGCGCCTGCTCCGAGTTCATCTCGCGCATCATTCTAAAAAGGCCCGGTGGGGCTGGCGGTGGTCGGCGGGACGCGGCGACACACACTTCGGAGACGAGCGTCGGTAGCTTGCCCGCGAGTATGCGCGGACGCCCATCGAGGAATGGCGGCGACGAGTACGGCATCCGGCGGACGTGGCTGTACCCGCACTGATGCGTGAGCATCAGCTCGAACGACCGGAACGTCCAGTAATGGAAGTGCCCCTCGTCGTCGAGGTACGCCGGGTCGCCCCCATGAGTCGTGAGGCCCTCGTTGGCGGACGCGGTTGAGGGAAGCGGCCCAGCAGCAGCCTGATCCGACGCGTCAGGCGGGCAATGTTCGGCGTGTCGACCCAGACGAAGCCATCGGGACGAAGTACCTCGCGGACAGCACGCAGCGACTCGATCGGGTCGAACAGGTGCTCGATGAGGTGCACCATCACCACGGCGTCGAAGGTGCCGACCCCGGTGGGAATTCGCTCGGCGTTGATCTCGATTACACGCGCGGCGGGATCGTCCACGGATTCCTCGCGGAGCACTTCGAGGCGCGGTCGCGAAACGTCGCTCAGCACGTACTCGGAGAACGTCATCCCGTCCGCCCGCATGCGCGCATAGACGTCGCCGTTTCCGGCCCCCAGTCCGAGTACCGCGGCTCCCCGTGGAAGGAGCATCGGGAGTCCGCGGCGGGCCGCCTCGTACCGGTCGTAGGGGTACGGGGTTCGAGGCGGCACGAATGCCCCGTGCGTGTGCCGGTCGTCATAGAAACGCTGCAGCCCCGCCGGGAGCCCGTCGTTCATCGCCCGATCCTCTTTCACCTGTTCACGGCCGTCAAGCCTCGGGTCGGTTCGATCGGGGCCTCTCCCGCCGCGAACGCATGGAAGGAGTCCGAGCTGCTACGCGGCGGCGGCTGGGACGGCATCGCCCACTTCATCGGCGGCATCTGGTACCGGACCGTCGGGGAGCTCGACGCGCGGACGCGCGCCGCCGTGTTCCTGCGGATCTTCGGCGACGACTTCTGGGGCTGGCTCGCGGCGAATCCCTCCGAGCGGGCGGCCTTCGACCGCGCGATGGGCCGCGGCGACGGTGGTGCCCGCGTGGAGCAACTCGCGGCGCTGGACTGGCGCCGCCGAGACCGTGGTCGACGTCGGCGGCGGCAACGGTTCCTTCTGCGCGGCGGAGCTTCACCTGGCGCAGAAACGATTCGTCCCACGCCTGCTCTATGCCGATTGCAACGAAGAGGCGGACAGACGCAGAGGTTCTGACACAGACGCTTTGAAGAGCCTCAGGGTTCTGAGCAGCGCACGCGTGCGCGACACGATCGGTGGGACGATGTCAGCGCAGCGATGCTCCGCGTACGCATCACAATCCGCTGGGACGATCTGTACAGCGATCGGATCCGCACGAGCGCCCGTCACGGCCCCGCCTTCGCCTGCACGAACATCCCCGGCACGCCTGCCGCAGCGGTCTCGGTGAGCGCCGTGTGTCGGAGGCCGTGCCACGGTCGGAACGACTCGTCAACGCCTGCGGGGTCGAGCGCCTTCCGTGCGTACCTCGTGGCTCGACGGATCGAGCGGCGTGCCGAGCGCCGGGTGGGAGAACACGATGGACTCGGGGCACGGTGCCTGCTGTCCGTGAACTGCTCCTCAAGCGCCGAGGAGGGCGACAGCGCCGAGGTCGATCATCCTCCTCCCGGCCTTGCTCTTCGGCGTCGTCGATCTCGTTGCGGACGAACGCCTGCCGAACGTGGAGCCGCTGGGCGAGGAGGTCCAGCGTCCTGGCAGCGAAGCCCGAGAAGCTCGCCCCGACGCATCCCCGTCGAAAGCGCGATGGTCGTCATGCGGCGAGCCGCCGCGTACCAGTAGGCGTCCTCGCCCTCGGCCCCCTCCTCCAGTTCCCGGTACGCCCTCGAGACTGCGGCCACGTCGGACGCGCGAGCGTCTCCGTCTCCAGGTCTCCGAGCGGCGGCGGGTCGACGAGGTCGAGCGGGTTCTCGCCCACCCAGCGCCAGCGGCGAGCGGTCTTGAACATCAGGCCGAGCAGGACGAGATGGTTCCGCACCGACTTGGCCGAACGTCCAGCCGCGAGCTTCGCCGCCGCGTACTGCTCGAACGCCTGCGGTTGCGTCGCACCGACCGCAGCAGCGAGCGCCGGGTCGAATCGGTGGCTCAAGCCGAGTTCAGGCAGAAGCTCCTCGGTCACGTCGAGGGGGCGCTTGGAGGCGACGAGCAGCGCGAGCGCCTGGCGCTGGGTGGCAGACAGCCCCCGGCTCATGGCTCACGCCTCGTCTCGTTAGGCTTTCGGTGCATCGGAACTCACCTTTCGATGCCGGGCCTGGGGAGTTCTCGCTCCGCCAGGCCATTTGTATGTGTTCCCTTGGAGCGTAGCTCCGTTGGATCACTTCCGCAGCGTGATTGGTCGACCGGGTCGCCGTAGTAGTCGCGACGATCCATCCAACGATCACGGGTCGGGGCGGGATGCCCGCCGAAGATCTGTAGCTCATGCGTCCCGACCTCGAGCTCGGCACTGGCAACCCAGAGCGCAGCGGCTGCCGCGACGAGCGGCGATACGTCGGCCTTCGAGCGAGAGCGGGCGGGCTGAACTAGATCGTCTTGCTAGACGGCAACCACGAGGCCGAGCACGACCACGGCCCAAAACGCGAGACAGTCAGTAGAACGAGCACCAGCATCCAGTTCACTGGTTCGCGAATCCGGTCGTCGGCAGCACCAACGGTCACCTGACGGTCACCGGTTTATGCCGCCCGTGTATCCGCCTGTACAGCGCACGCGCGTGGCCGCGCTGGCTCCCGTACACAGGCTTCGGCTTGACTACCCGCTGGCCGAGGCGCACGTACCCCGTGGGGGCGTTCACTCCACGCGCGAACGCAGCGATAACTAGACGTCTCATGCGTCTTCCTTTCCTCTCTGTGATCGAGACCGCACTCGCCCGACTCGAATGCGTCGCTGTGAGACGCGAGCCGACGGTGGTGACCTCCTGGGTCACTCGAATTGATTACCTCATTCGAGGGACAACGTTATCGCCGCGCACACGCGCCGTCTGTGACGCGAATGAGTCAACTCCGGTGCGAATCGAATCGCCGTAGAGAGGCGAGCCTCCGTTGGGGGCGCGAGCGAGTTGACCCGTTTGTGTCCTGTACGGCCTGGTTGGCCGCACCTACCGTGACGAGACGGTGAGTCCGGCGCTGGGAGCCGGTCGGTATCCCCGCCGCGCGTCCTCGGTCGCCGAGGCGCTCGCTCACCGGATGTACTCCAGGCGGCTGCAATTCCATTTCGTGAGCCGAGTACCAAAGGCGTACGATCAAGACACTCGACCAAGGAGGCCACCATGGCTGTCGCTTTCGTGCAGGAGTTCCCGATCACGGAGCGGTCGACCGAGAACTACGACTTCGTCTCCGAGAAGATCGGAACCGGCCCGTTCGACGGGTTGATCGTGCATACGGCGGGGTTCGACGAGGACGCCGGCGTCTTCAGGATCCTCGACGTCTGGGAGTCGAAGGAGCAGGCACAGCAGTTCCTCGAGGAGCACGTTCAGCCATTGATCGACCAGGGGCCTGACGCCTTTCCGAATCCCGATGCCTTTACTCCGCCAACGCGCGACGGGTTCTACGAGCTCCACGACGTGATTCAGCAGGCGAGCGCCACGGCCACCCGCTAGTCGCCGGACCATCCGTCCAACCGCTCCTGCCCGACGGGATGCTTCACTCTGCGCAGCGAGCACGAGTCGCGGCTCCGCGAGGGCTCGTCCGAGGCACTTCCTCGGCGAAGAGAGCACTCCGCCGGGGAAATCATCGCGCTCCGGTCTAGCCGCAGTGCCCGCTGCCCGTGAACCGGCGGTTGCTGGTCCGCCCGCTTCCCAGGTGCTCGAGGACGGTGAAGGTTCCGCGTCGTAGTCCGGACGTTACGTGGGCTGGTTGCCAAGGGTGGCAACTCGGACGCCCGATGACAGGTCAAGTCCGCCGTCAATCACATCAACTGCCCCAGCCGTGGCATACGGCTCGACGACGAGGTACAACCCGTTCGCAGGTGACTGCCGACCTGCAGAAGCGACGCCGACGTAGAGCCGCGCACAGTCGAAGCACTTGCATGCCTCATTCGGTAGGAGGTCCCCTTTATGCATCACGACCGCTGATCCAGGTCCGCACGCGAGCCGATAGCCGCGTCGCACAATCACGTACGGGCTTTGCTTGTCTTGCGCGGTGCAGGTCGGCACAGGCCCTGACGCCGACGCCCCTGGCGCCGAGCATGAGCGACATCGCCAACAAGCAGCGGAAGCAGCCAGACAACGCGCATGGGCGGCCGAGCATGAACCCATTCGTCACGAGACAGCGAGGCCGATCCCAAGTCATCGCGCTCCTGGCGATCACCAGGTCACCGCTCGCTGGCTCGTCCGCCACCGGCTCTAGCCTCTCGAGCGTGGCAATCGAACCCGAAGGGCTCGAGAGACGGCGTGGTGGAGCGATGTGTCACAGCTGCAAGCGGGACACCGAACTGGTGGCACGCCTTGGCATCCGCAACGCAGGTACGGGTCGAGTCGATTACTCCTGGTGGCAGTGCGTGGATCGCCGGGGTTGCAGGCTGTATCGAGCCGGGATGACGGTCGGCTCGACCCCAGCCGAGGCCACGGGAACCGATTAACCGCCCTCGACGCGGCCTAATCAGCCAGCCTCGACCTCGCGCTCCGCCAGACTCGCCGTCACTTTCGCGACATCCCGCAACCTGGGCGTACCCTCACGAGATAGCGGACAAGCCACCGCCTCGCCGCCGGCTCAGCCTTTGGCGAGCCTCGCTCGAAGTAGAGATGCACGAGCTGTCACCTGCGAGCGTGGCTCGGCGCGGGGCAGGGCGGCTACGGGAGTGCGGGCGGCGATCATCCGAACGAGCTATATCCACTACCTACTGCCAAGCCCGATGTCATCCGTATGGCTGCGGCGCCGGATCTGTTTGTCGACGAACCCAGACTCGTGAGCCCCGAGCTGGCGCTGGTCGACGCCACTCTCGCGGCGGAGCTACGAGTCGACCTCCGCGGCCACGAAGACCCATCCCTGTCTACTCGCAGCATCTTCAGTGAGGTGCTGGCGACCGCGGATCCGCCAGAGGAGCTCGTCGAGGCGGTCTTCAACGATGGCGTCGCTGGCTCGCGAAGGCACGACGGACGGGAGTACGAGCGCGACAGCGTCCCTCAGGTGCTCGACCAGGGAGTCACCGCGGAGAGCGTGAGTAACCGCTCCTCGTATCCGGTCCTCCCTGCCCCACTATCGGAGGATGCGACCGAAGCGACCGAGGCCGCACTTCTTCGAATGAGGGAACGGTTCGAGCTCGAGCTGTAGGGACACCGAAGGGAGAGTCAGACTCCGCTCAGCTCGCCGTCACGAGGGCACTCTGTACCAGCGGGAGGCTTCGCTCATAACGCTCGCGCAGAGCGTCGGAATCCGCCCGTGCGAAGTTGACTTCGAGATCGGCGATCTTGACCAGCCGCGCTGTCTCCCCGGCAATTCCCGGCGCCTGACAGATCCGCCTGATGTAGTCCATGTAGGTCTCACGGCTTCGCCGTGTCAGAACGTCCACGGCCTCGCAGATAGCAGGGTCGACCCCGGACATCCTCAGATCTAAGATCGTCCACTCGGAGTCTTCGAGGACGTCATGAAGTACTGCGGCGTTCAGCGCCGTGGAGGTCGCCGAGGGTCCAAGCGCTTGAGCGACCTCGACTCCATGAGCAAAGAGCAATCCGCCCGAGCGATCGCGACTGCCACCGAGGATGCGGGCAGCAATCGCCACCGCGTCTGCGAAATCCACGATCAGACGCTACGGACTGTTGACAGGCGAGACACCCCCGCCCGGGGTATGCGCGATGTTGCGAGAGTGAAGCTTGTCAGCGTCCCCAGTTAGCTGTCGACGAAGGACGACGGCGTCCCTGTCGCAGCGAAGCTACCGAGCAGCGTTCCGTCGCCGAACCGAGGAAGACTTCGCGAAGGCCGCGTTCGGAAAACGTGAATAGGGCTAGCTACGGCCCAGGGGACACGTCTCACGAACTAGTGCTGGCGGCTCGCGACCATCGCGGTGGAGCGAGCCGCCAGCCGAATCGGTCCGGGGCGACTAGCGAGCGACGAACGCGAAGCGCGCGGACACGGCCTTCCCGCCGCTGCGAACGGTGATCGTCCCGCGGACGGCGGCACCCCGCGCGCTCGCGGGAACGTCGAACGTACAGCGCCCGACCCCAGCAGCGATTCGGCCTTTCGCCGGCACCGTCTTTCCCGCCACGAGAACCTTGCATGCAACCGACCCGGACGTGATCGGCCGACGCGTGTCGGACCTCGTGATCGCGAGCCCGACGGTGAACGGCTCGCCCGCTTGCGGCCGGGCCGGCGAGACGATGCGCCGCGTGATCGTGAGTGCGAGCGCGGGCTTGTTCGCGAGCGCGTACCGGAAGAACGAAGTGTCATCCGGAGCGAAGTCCACGGCCAGGACCGCCTGGGCGGCGGCGTCGACGTCGGCGCTGAGGAGCGCGAAACCGAACCGGGGAGCGTTCCCGAGCTCGCTGACGTGCAGCTCGACGCTCACGACATTCGCTGCGCTCCGCATCCGCGCGCGTGTCGGTCGCTGGTCAGGACGCCAGCTCCTCGCCTGCGGATCCCAGCGCTCGAGCAATGCCTGCCGATCGGCGACCGTCACGCGGAGGTCTGCGCCTGAGTCGCCGGTCCGGGCGTTCTCGTCCGAGTCGATGAAGACGACCAACGCCGCCTCCGACGGGAGAGAGGCGTAGTTCGGCGTCGCGATCGCGAACGTGACCCAGCCGCTCTTCGCATCGCTCACGCGGACCGAAGTGATGTCGGGAGCTGCGTCCTCGTCGTCGGCGGGATCGGGGAACGCCGACGGCGCGGTTCCGGCGAACGCCGAACGACCGACGTCGGGCGCGTAGTCGGAGGCGATGAGCTGCGCGCTCCCCTCGTCCTGGCCGCGTGAGCTCACAGCGAGGATTCCGAACGGACCGGCGGCAGCGATCGAGCTCCGCGCTACCGACATGGTCAGCACACCGGCCGAGAAGGTTCCCGTCACACCGGTCGTGGGGCCTGCGACGAGCCGGGCGCCGTCCCACGCATAGAGCTCCATTGCGCCGTCCGCGGAGTAGCGAACGAGTGCCTCGTCCCCGTCGTCGCCGGTGCTCGGATCGGAGTCGAGGTCGAACCAGAGGTTCACCCAACTGTTGACAGGGAGGGTCTGATAGTTGCCGACATTCACGCCGATCATGAGCGTGCCAGCGCTCGCCTCCGCCACGCTCACGGACGTGATGTCGGGAGCGGCGTTGGCGTCACCGGCCGGGTCCGCGTAGCCACGCGCGGCCAGAGCGGCGCCGGCGCCGAGCATCGAAGCAGCCGCCAGGCCGCCCGCGAGGAGGCGCTTCACACCGTGCCTCCGACCGATGACTGCGCGGACGACGTGGCCGCACTCTCGACCAGGCCGGTGAGGATGTCAACTTCGTTGACCGCCGCGCTGCGAGAATCGCGGCCGTGCGCGGCATCCTCGAATCGGCGACGAACCACCTGCGGGTCGCGAAGCGCCTCGCTCCGAGACGCGGCGCATCCCTGACCGAGCGGTTCGGGCGGCTCGACGATCGGATCGTCTTCGTCCTCGGCTCACCGAGGTCCGGCACGACATTCTTGGCAGGTGCGATCGGCTCGCTCCCGGGCTTCGTGGACCTCGGCGAGGTCGCGCCGGTCAAAGCAGCCGTCCCGGAGCTCGCCGCGCTCCCATCGAACGAGGCCGCCGCTCGGCTGCGCAGGATCCTGTCCGTCTCGCGCCGGGTCGGGCTGGTGGGCGCCGTGCGCGCCGTCGAACAAACGCCGGAGCTCGCGCATCTCGTCGCTGCGATTCCGCTCGCCTATCCGGGTGCGAGCGTCGTTCACATCATTCGCGACGGCCGCGACGTCGTCTGCTCGCTACTCGAGAAGCCCTGGCTTCGGAGGGAGCAGTCGCGCTCCGACGACGCCGGCATGCCGTACGGCTCGTACGCGCGGTTCTGGGTCGAGCCCGAGCTCCGCGACGAGTTCGAGGCCTCGAGCGACGCGACGCGAGCCGCGTGGGTGTGGCGGAGCTACGTGACCGCCGCACGCTCCGCGCATGCGCCGCTGACCGAGATCTCGTACGAGGATCTGGCTGCCAAGCCCTCGGCAGTCGCCGCAGTTCTGGCGCCGGCTCTCGACGCACCGGTCGAGCCTCTCGCAACAGCGCTCGCCCGAGCGCACGGGACCTCGGTCGGCCGGTATCGCACCGACCTGAGCCCGGATCAGCTAGCCGAAGTCGAGGAAGAGGCGGGTGACCTGCTCCGCGAGCTCGGCTATGCAAGCTCGGCCAGCGTCTGACGCACCTTTGCGAGGTGCGCTTGCAGCTCCGTCGTCCGGGCGAGGTCCGCTCCTGCGAGGTCGCGCTTGAGCTTGCGCTCGCGGAGCCTCAATAGAAGCTCCGTTCCGGTCCGCTCGTCGATCGCATCCTGCGCCGCACGCGCGTCGAGCTCGGCGCGGAGCGCGGTCAGCTCGGAGTCCTCCTTTCCCGTCACGAGCATGTCGCGAAAGCGCCGGTTCACCTCCGAGTCGAAGTGATCCGCGGAGAGCTCCGCGAGCCCGCGCACGAGCGATGCGTGGGCGACGCAGGCTGCCAGCACCTCGCGCTCGAGCCGGTCGCCCGCGTCGAGCAGTCGCGGCGCCTCCGACCGCGTGCGGCCGGCGCCTCGCCCGCGAGGCGGCGCGAGGCCGGCCAGCGTCTCGCGCGGTAGATCCAGACGGTCTGCGAGTAACCGCAGCGCCTCTTGGCGCTCCGGCGCGTCCTCGGCTTTCGCGAGGACCTCGCGCGCGCGAACGAATCCCTCCTGCCGGTCCGCCGAGCGATCGATCTCCAGGCGTACGCGGTACACGAGATAGCTTTCCGCGCCTTGTAGCCGTTCCCCGAAGCCCGCGGGCGCATCGGCTGGGTCCTGTCCCGACGGAAGCGTGACGACCTTCACGTCGAACCCTTGCGCCGCGGCGAGCTCCATCCCGCGGAGCGTCGCGTCCTGCCCGGCTGCGTCGGCGTCGAAGCAGAGGTAGAGCTTCTTCGTCATCCGGCCGAGCTCACGGAGCTGACGTTCCGTCAGCGCCGTCCCCATCGATGCGACCACCGGCTCGAAGCCGGCCTGTCGGAGCGCGATCACGTCCGTGTTCCCCTCCACCACAGCCGCGAAGTCCTGCTTCGAGATCGCCGACTTGGCGAGGTGAAGGCCGTAGAGGATCGAGCCCTTGTGGAAGAGATCGCCCTCGGGCGAGTTGACGTATTTGCCACGGAGCGGATCGTCCTCGCGCAGCTTCCTCGCCTGAAACCCGAGCACGCGCCCGCGCGCGTCGGCGAGCGGGAACGTCAGGCGCTGGGGGAAGTAGTCGGAGCCGCGCGTCGTTGCGAGGCCTGCGGACTTGAGCTCGTCGAGTGTGAAGCCACGCTCCTTCGCTTTCTCCGCAAGCCCCTTGCCCGGCGAGAGGCCGAGCCGGAACTCCTTCGCGACGTCCTCCCCGAGCCCGCGTCCCGCGAGGTACTCGCGCACGGGCGCACCTGCCTCCCCCTCCCAGAGCAGGCGCTCGAAGTAGGCGGCCGTCTGATCGAGGACGGAGTACAGGCGCTCGCGGCGACGGCGTTCGGCGTCGACCCGCGGCGATGCCTCTTCCACCTCGATGGGCACCCGAAAGCGCTCGGCGAGCCACTCGATCGCGCCCGCGAAGTCGAGGTTCTCCGTCTCCTGGACGAAGTCGATGATGTCGCCGCCCTTCCCGCAGCCGAAGCAGTAGAAGAGCTTGTCGACTGGATTGACAGAGAAGCTCGGCGTCTTCTCCTCGTGGAACGGGCAGCGGCCCGTGAAGCGCGTGCCAGAAGCGCGGCGCAGCGGCGTTCGGCCGGAGACGACCTCGACCATGTCGGCCGCAGCCTTGACGTCCCGCACCGATGCGTCCGTGATCCGCGCCATCGACTGAGACTACTCGGCGTCGAGGTCATACTCTCTGACCCATGTCGGGGGCAACACCGCGCCGCGAGCGCAAGGTCGTAACGGTCGTCTTCTGCGATCTCGTCGGGTTCACGTCCAAGGCCGAGTCGATGGATCCGGAGGACGTCGAGGCGCTTCTTCGCCCCTACCACGAACGCGCTCGCGCCGAGCTCGAGCGTCACGACGGCACCGTCGAGAAGTTCATCGGCGACGCGGTCATGGCGTTGTTCGGCGCACCGACGGCGCACGAGGACGACCCCGAGCGCGCGGTACGCGCCGCGCTCGCCATCCGCGACTTCGCCGTGGAGGAAGGACTCGAGCTCCGCGTCGGGATCACGACGGGCGAGGCGCTGGTTCGGCTCGACGCGCAGCCGGGCGCCGGCGAGGGCATGGCGTCCGGCGACGTCGTCAACACGGCGGCTCGCCTTCAGAGCGCAGCTCCGGTGAACGGGATCCTGGCGGACGAGACGACGTATCGCGCGACGCGCACAGCCGTCGACTACGAGTCGGCGTCGCCGGTGGATGCGAAAGGGAAGACCGAGCCGGTCTCGGTCTGGCAGGCGGTCGCGGCTCACTCGCGCTTCGGCGTCGACGTCGCGCACGAGGCGCGCTCGGAGCTCGTCGGGCGCGAGCGCGAGCTCGGTGTCGTCCGCGAAGCTTTCGAGCGCGCGCGCCACGAGCGTACGCCGCAGCTTCTCACGCTTGTGGGCGTGCCCGGCATCGGCAAGAGCCGCCTCGTCTACGAGCTGAATCGCATCGTCGAGGCCGACCAGGAGCTGATCACGTGGCGCCAGGGACGGTGCCTCGCCTACGGCGATGGGATCACGCTCTGGGCGCTGGGCGAGATCGTGAAGGCGCAGGCCGGCGTCCTCGAGCAGGACACGCCCGACGAGATCGCGGTGAAGGTCCACCGGACCGTCGAGGACACGCTCGCCGGCACCGGCGACGAGGTGCGGGTCGAGACCCATCTCCTTGCGCTTCTGGGCATCGCCGGTGAGGCGCAACTCGGTGGTGATCGCCGCAACGAGGCCTTCGCCGCCTGGCGCCGGTTCCTGGAGGGCCTCGCCGATCAGCGACCGCTCGTCGTCGTCGTCGAGGACATCCACTGGGCAGACGAGAGCCTCCTCGACTTCTTGGACGAGCTCGTCGACTGGCTTACCGACGTTCCGCTACTCGTGGTCGCTACCGCGCGGCCCGAGCTCCTCGAGCGGCGGCCCGGTTGGGGTGGCGGCAAGCTCAACGCCACGACGCTCGCCCTCTCCCCGCTCTCCGACGAGCAGACGGCCGAGTTGATCGGCCGCCTGCTCGCCAGGCCTCTGCTCGCGGCCGACGCGCAGCAGGCGTTGCTCGAGCGAGCGGGCGGCAACCCGCTCTACGCGGAGCAGTTCGTCGAGCTCTACACGGAGCAGGGCTCGACCGACGAGCTCGCGCTCCCGGAGACGCTCCAGGGCATCATCGCCGCCCGTCTCGACGGGCTACCTCACGCGGAGAAGAGCCTGCTGCAGGACGCAGCCGTCGTCGGAAAGGTGTTCTGGGCGAGCTCGATCGGCCGCGAACCCGACGCGGCGACCGCCTCACTGCACTCACTCGAGCGCAAAGGCTTCGTCCGCCGCCAGCGACGCTCGTCGCTCGAGGGCGAGAGCGAGGTCGCGTTCGCGCATGCGCTCGTCCGCGACGTCTCCTACGGCCAGATTCCCCGTGCCGATCGTGCACAACGGCATCGCGCCGTTGCGGAGTGGATCGAGGCGCTCGGTCGGCCAGAGGACCACGCCGAGATGCGCGCCTACCACTGGGCTTCAGCGCTCGAGCTCGTTCGTGCATCAAGGAGCAGCGACGAGGATATTGCCGAGAAGACACGGGTCGCCTTACGGGACGCTGGCGACCGCGCGTACGCCCTCAACAGCTTCCCGACGGCGGCGGCGCACTACGAGGGCGCACTGGAGCTCTGGCCGATGACACCGAGAGATCCGACCTGCTTTTCCGACTTGCACGTGCCCGTTACGAGGCCAACGACGACCGCCGAGAGCGATCGCTGGAGACGGCCCGCGACGCGCTTCTCGAGGCCGGCGAGACGGACCGAGCAGCCGAGCTTCAGGCATTGCTGGCATCGGTCTCCTGGCACCGAGGACAAGGTGAGCTCACGCGCGAGCGACTCTCTCGAGCAGAGGAGCTCGCCGGCACCTCGGTCTCCGCCTCGGCGGCGCGTGTGCTCACGGTGTCCGCGCGGACGCGAGAGATCGCCGGTGATCACGAGGACGGAAAGCGCCTGGGCGAATCGGCTCTCGCGATGGCGCAGAGCCTCGGACTCGACGAGTTGGTGGCCCATGCGCTAACGACGATCGGCATGGCGAAGCAGGGGATGGGCGACCGCAGCGGCACTGCCGACATCGAACGAGCTTTGGACGTCGCTCTCGAGGTCGGAACGCCGCTCGCCTCGGGAGTAGCGTCCAACCTCGGGATCCAGTTCATGTTCGACGGAAACCTCAGGCGCGCAAACGAGCTCTGGGCTGAAGCGAGGCGACTCGCCGAGCGATTCGGGGACGAGGCGTCCCTTTTCTTCCAACGCGCATCGGGCCTTTGGCTCGCGTTCGCCGACGGTAGCTGGGACCAGGCGTTCGAGGCAGCTGATGCCTTCATTGAAGAGTGCGAGACCGGTTCGCCACACACGAATGAATGGCTCGTTCGCACCGTGCGCGGCTCAATTCGCGAGGCGCGGAACGACGCGGCGGGCGCGCTCGCTGACCACCTGCGTGGCGTCGAGGTCGCACGCGAGGTCCAGAACCCCATCTACCTAGCCGAGACGTTGGCGAACTGTGCAGCAACTCTCGCCGGCCGAGGAGAGCGCGAGCAGGCACTCGCCATGCTCGACGAAGTCGTGGATCTCACGCGCCAGCACGGAATGTCTTCAGGGCTCGCGATCTGTGGTCTGTTCGCCGACGAGCTCGGCCTTTCGGACGAGCTGCGTGCAGCCATCGAGAAGGCTCCCGGCCCGGAGTTCCGGGGGTGGCAGGACGCGTTCCTGTTGGTCCTCGCGGGCGACCTACGTCGCGCTGCGGACCGGTTCGCGGCAATGGGAAATTCCACCTTCGAGGCCCGACAGCGACTGCACGCCGGAGAGCGGCTCCTCACTTCCGGGCAACACGCTGCGGGTGACGTCGAACTGCGGACGGCGCTCGACTTCTATCGTTCAGTTGGCGCGACGTTGTTCGTCGAGCGCGGCGAGGCGTTGCTGGCGGCCGCTCAGATCGAATCCGCGTAGGCGAGCGCGAAGCGGTCCGTCATGCCGGCGATGTAGTCGACGATCTCGTCCACCTCGTCGCCGCGTTCGACGAGGTGATCGAAGATCGCGCGGACGACCTCGTGCGCCTTCTCGTGCTCCGGGGCGGCCTGGGGCCCGAGGTAGACGCGTTCGAACATGAACGCACGCAGCGAGAGCATCGCCTCCCCAACCTCAGCCGACTGCCTGATGTCGTCGACGCCGTCTGACTCCTCGACGATGTCGTGGACGAGCCGGTCGATGCGCGCCGAACCGGTGTTTCCCAGGACGGCGATCTCGTCGTGCGGAAGGTCGCCCTCGGCGAGCAGGCCGTACCGAACGGCATCGTCGATGTCGTGGTTGATGTAAGCGATGCGGTCGACGAGGCGCACGATCTTCCCCTCGAGCGATTTCGGCTCGCGTTCGCCGGTGTGCGTGAGGATTCCGTCGCAAACCTCAAGTGTGAGGTTTAGCGAGCGTGCGATGCGCAGCGATTGCTCGTTGTGACGAAAGCGCCGGCCGAAGCGCTCCAGTACCGCGTCGTCGAGCGCGTCCTCACCGGCGTGCCCGAACGGTGTGTGTCCCATGTCGTGCCCTAGCCCGATCGCCTCCACGAGGTCCTCGTTCAGCCGCAGTGCCCGCGCGACCACGCGAGAGATCGCGGTTGTCTCGAGCGTGTGGGTCATGCGCGTCCGGTAGTGATCGCCGTCCGGATCGATGAAGACCTGCGTCTTGCCCTTGAGGCGCCGAAACGCCTTCGAGTGCACGATCCGATCGCGGTCGCGCTGGAACTCCGTGCGTACCTCGCATGCCTCCTCGGGAAGCCCCCGCCTGCGGCTGTCGAGCGACCTGACCGCGTACGGCGATAGTCCGGCCTCCAGCTCTCGGATGCGCTCCTCGAAACGCATCAGACGATGATGGGAACCGTGCCGCCGTCCGCGCTCCACGCGGCCCCCGTCACGTACGAGGCGCGATCGGAACACAGGAAGACGATGACCGACGCGATCTCCTCCGGCCGCGCGAGCCGCCCCAGCGGCCGACCGGCGCCGACCTTGGCTAGAACCTCCTCGCGCTCGCCCTGCTGATCCGCGAGGCCACCCTCGCCGAGCCAGACATCCGTCGCTGTAGGCCCGGGCGTGACCGCGTTGCAACGAATGCCCTCGCCGGCGTAGAGGTCGGCGACGAGCCGCGAAAGGGAGAGCACGGCAGCCTTCGTGACCGAGTAGTGCGGCATCCCGGTCGACGGGCGCTTGGCCGAGGTGGATGACACGTTGACGATTGCACCGCCACCGTCGCGGAGTGAAGGCAACGATGCGCGAATGGCACGCACGTAGCTCAAGACGTTGAGCTGCCAGTACGAGTCCCATTCCTCGTCTGCGACCTCCTCGAACCGCGCAATTCTCGCGATGCCGACGTTGTTGACGAGGACGTCGAGGCCGCCGAGAGTGGACACTGTCTCGGCAACTGCCCGCTCGGGCTCACCCGCATGCGAGAGGTCGGCGGTGACGTGCGCGGCCTCGCCGACACTCGGCGCGTCGCGCCGTCCACACGACACGACCGATGCACCCTCGCCCACGAGCTGACGCACGACCTCGAGCCCGATCCCGCCGGTCGAGCCGGACACGAGGCACCTCTTGCCAGTGAGTCCGAGATCCACGGGCGGCTAGGGTAACCTGCGTGCCGACGACGATCGTCCTGGTCAGGCACGGCGAGACGGACTGGAACCGGGAGAACCGCTTCCAAGGCCATGCAGACAGGCCGCTCAACGAAGCCGGCCTTCAACAGGCGCACGAACTCGCGGAGCTGCTCCGCGAAGAGCCCATCACCGCGATCTACACGAGCCCACTTCTCCGCGCGAGCGAGACCGCTGACATCGTCGCTCGAATGATCGGCCTCGAGGCGCGAAGGTTGGAGGCACTCCTCGAGATCGACGTCGGCGCATGGGAGGGCCTCACGATCGACGAGGTCAAGCAACGATTTCCCGAACGCGCCGACGCGGGGTGGCGCTCGGGCTGGGAGAACGGGGAGACACGCGAAGAGCTCGGCGCCCGCGTAGTCCCCGCCCTCCTCGCGCTCGGCTCGCAGCACCCCGACGAGCGTGTGCTGGGGGTGACTCACGCTGGCCCCATCCGTGCTGCCCTGACCGCAGCCATGGGCCTCTCGCACGAGGAGGCGCATCAGCAGGTCGGCCCACTCGCGAACTGCGCGATCCACCGTTTCGCGGTTCGGGACGGGAAACTCGAGCAAGTACACTGACCGCCTCGTGGAGGACTTCACGAACTAGTCCTGAGCGCGAGGCGGGGAACGGAAACCCGCATGGTTACGCGGTCGTCCCTGTCGTACTTGCCGCCAAATGCGCTCCCCGTGTGGCACGGGTGATACATGGCGCTGTCGCCTATCGAGGCGACGGCGGGTGTGTGCCCCTCAGATGCACGAGAAGCTTCTGACACACACCCGCCGTTCGTCACAACTTGTCTCAGACGACGCGGCGGGAGGCAAGAACAGTCGGTGCGCGAAGTCAGCGAGCGCCATCCTCTCGCCCGCCCTGCGGACATGACCGCGCGGGTGCCGCCGTTACGATTCAGGCATGGACCATCCGGGGAATGTCAGCGGAAGTCTCAACGGCGGCGGGGTCATCGCGGGCGTGGTCCCGATCATGGAGCACACCCGCAAGCTACTGGCGGAGGCTCAGGCGGCGCTCATCGTGAGCCGCCGCATGATCGTGCTCCAAGCCAACGAGATCGCGCGCCTCAAGTCGGCGGCTTCCAAAGATTCCTTGCAGGACTTCCTCTAGCTCCCGCGGTAGTCCGTACTCGGCGATGTAGGCGCGCGGGGTCATCCCTCGCGGCACGCGCGCCCCGAACGCTCGGAGCCAAAACCGTAGGAAGTGGTCCGGCGCACGTCTCTTGCCCCGGCACCACTCGCAGCGGGCATCCCAAGCGCCCGCGCGTATCCGCCGAGCATGGCGACCATGTAGAACTGGCGAACAGGACGCGCACAGAGGGTCTCAAAACGGAGGTGGACGCATGAATCGATCGATCTGGTTAGCCCTTTGCTGCCGCCCTGTGCGCCGCCTCCAATGAGCGCTCTCGCCCAAAAATTGCGTGGAATCGCCGAGGAGTGCGCGATCGCCATAGCGACGCACCGCGTCAACAGCTTCGCAAACAAGAGGCCGACGATCGACGACGCTCTCGATTTCGCTTACTCGTTCAGGTTTGCGGGTTTTGGAATCGCGCCGATCCAAGTCCGCTCCGAAATCTCCGAGCTTCTCCGGCAGCTCGCCATGAGCGAAGCACCACGGAGGATTCTCGAAATCGGGACTTCGATGGGTGGCACGCTGTTCCTGCTCGCGACGAGCGCCGCTGACGACGCGCGGTTGCTCAGCGTCGATCTCCCGCAGGGGCGCTTCGGCGGAGGCTACAACCCCCGTAAGGACAGGCTATATCGAGGATTTGCGAGAAGCGGGCAGCAAATCGAGCTGCTGCTCGGGGATTCTCACGAGAACAGCACCCGAGAGCGCGTCCGGCAATGGCTCGGCGGGGAACCGCTTGATCTTCTGTTTATCGACGGTGATCACACGCGTGACGGAGTCCTGAGCGATCTCCGCCTCTACTCACCGTTGGTACGTCAGGGTGGCAGCGTGGTGCTCCACGACATCGTCCCCGGACCGCCAGAGATCGTCGGCGGAGTCCCCGACATATGGCAAGAGTTGCCCTCCCCGCTGAAATCCGCAGTCGTCGAGAGCTGGCAGCAAGGCGGCTATGGCTTGGGGATCCTGCGCAAGCAGAGTCCGGTCGGCGAGTCCGACATAGGGACGGCAAGCTGACGGCGCTCGCGCCCTAGGTTCTCCCAACTGCCGGTCTTTTATCGGCTCGACACGTCCGGGAGTAATCCAACATGCGTCGCTCACTCGTCCTTTCGTGCGCCGCTGTCCGGTCGCCCGCAGCTCGGCCACTCTCAACCGGGAGGACTTCGCCTACCTACTGAACTAACGGAGTCGAGGGCACAGGACTACACGAACAAGTCCAACGTTCGTGTCTCCATGCGGGATTGCGGCCTCGGTGCGTCGTCGATGTCACACCGGTGGCACACCGCCACAACGAAAGAGGCCCCCGAAGGGCCTCGTTTCGTTCGGTAGCGTTGCCTTAGCTGTCTACCGTAGACGCTTCCGGACGACGCAGTGGACGGTGCGGTCGTGGACTCTCATTTCCACCCCGGCACGCGCCCAGCTTGCTCGATCCACTTGTGCATCTCCGGTCCCTGCGCCTCCTCCAGGGTCGTCAGCTTGACGTAGCGGGTCCGTTCGATGGTTCCAAGCGGCGGCGGAGGATCGAACTCCGCGCCGCCCAAGAAGACGACATTCACGGAGACGGCGTAGGCGACCATCTCGATGACCCACCCGAGTTCTGGCAACCCGTAGTACGCCTGCTTCCACTTGACGGCGTATTGAAGCCCGGGGATTGTCTCGCAGATCACTTCGTCCAGCCGCTTGACGATGGGATGCATATCCGGCATCACGCGCCGGATCCAATCCTCGATGTCGGCGTGGCTATCCGATGGCACAGGTGGCTTTCGGGCCGTATATGGCTTGCGTGTTTTCACGGCGCGTCTCCTCTCTGTGGCCTGATTCCAAAAGACTTGTCCGGTAAGTGTCGTCATCTCGTTCACCTCCCCTCGTCCGTGAGTAGGGACAGGAACCGCTCGGACTCGATCTCGTCCGGCGGCATGACGTGGCTGTAGACATCGAGGCTCATCGACGGCCTCGCGTGACCGGCACGCTCCGCAAGCTCCCGAGCCGGGACGCCCGACTGGTGCCAGATCGTGATTCGTCGATGACGAAGATCGTGCGGTTGGTAGTGGGCACCTTCGCGTTGCGGCACGCCCGCGACATCGCCTGATACGCGGACGCCGCGGTGATCCCCTGGAACACCCTCCGATCAGGAACCCGATCCTCCAGCGGACAGGTGGGCTCGATGGCCTCCATGAGCCACTGCGGCAGGTACACCCAGAGACGCCCTCTCGCTTGAAGAGGGTCACTATCGATCCTGTTTCACGTGCCTCCATCCACCCTTCATCTCATGAGCGAGCCCGCTGAGAACAGCGAAGGAACAGTGAGGAGAATCGGCCGGCCCTTCCAGCCCGGGCAAGTCAGGTAATCCCGGCGGTAGGCCGAAGGGGGTTGCGAGAACGGTGCGTGAGGCGTGCTGGGGTTCACCCCTCCCGCTTGCCCAGGTCCTTCTGGAGATTGCGTTGGATCCCAAGGCACGAGACCGTGACGGATCGCGGCCACTTCCGAGCTCCTCGATCGCGGCTGGGGCAAGGCTCCCGCGTTCGCCAGTATCGAGGTTGCTGATCTGTTGGAGATGGACGAGGTGACGGAGGCCATCGCATCCCTGGTCGATGAGCTGTCAGCGGCGGAACGCATAGCGGTAATCCGCTCCGCTCGGTGCCGACCTACCGCGTCCACGACACGACCGGCGACGACCTCGGCCTGATCGAGCACCCCGCTCCGAACGTGGAGCCCGGCGACTTGTGATGCTTCCGGACGGCCATGAGGCGCTAGTTGTCCCGCCCACACAGGTTGTGAACGGCTGAGAGATCTATCCCGGGCCTCCTTCGAGGCTGTGGGTCTGCGAAGACCACCCCCAGAAGGAGGCCCGGGATGTCATTTCACCGTAACGCCAAGCTCGGATTGGGCGGACGCTGCGCGCTCGTCGGCGCGATCGAGGGCGGGCTCTCGATCAGGGCGGCAGCGGCTCGCTTCAACGTCTCGCCCGCGACCGCTCACCGCTGGTGGCGGCGCTGGCGCGAGGCGGACGGGGAGTCACGACGGACGCTTGCCTGCCTCTTCGACCACTCGAGCCGCCCGCACCGCTCGCCACGCGAGCTCGCGGCCGACCTGCAGGAGCGGATCTGCGCCTGTCGGCAAGAGACGGGGTGGGGACCGAGACTCGTCGCGGCGGCGACCGGCTTCGCCCACTCGACCGCGTGGAAGGTGCTTCGCCGCGCCGGTCTCTCGCGTCCGCCGCGTCCCGAGCGCGAGCCGGCCAACAGCTACGAGTGGCCCTGCCCCGGCGACCTCCTGCACATGGACGTCTCTCGCTACGCGCGCTTCGAGCAGCCCGGCCACGCAGTCACCGGCGACCGCTCGCACCGCACGGGAGGCTGGATGCAGCCCGGGACGCGGGTCGGCTACGACTACGCGCACGCGATCGTCGACGACCACTCGCGGCTCGCCTACGTCGAGCTGCACGACGACGAGCGGGCGACGACCGTCACCGGCTTCCTCGAGCGGGCGCTCGTCTTCTTCGCCGGGCACGGGATCACCGCCCAGCGGCTGATGACCGACAACGCCTTCGCCTACGTCAAGAACCGCTCCCTGCGCGAGCTGCTCGGCACGCGCGCCATCAAGCACCTGACCACCGAGCCGTATCGTCCCCGCACCAACGGCAAGGTCGAGCGCTTCCACCAGACGATGGCCCGGGAGTGGGCCTACGGCTTGATGTACCGGTCACATCGACAGCGCAACGAGGCGCTGCCACACTGGCTCGAGCACTACAACCGGCGCAGGCCGCACAGCTCGCTGGGAGACCGGCCTCCGATCAGCCGCGTTCACAACGTCTGTGGGTAGGACAGCTAGTTACGGCTCGCGTCGAGGCGGAGGCTGGATCGCTGGCGGCTCTGCTTCGGGTCGTGACCGCTCCCTCGCGGCTCGATGCTGATGACGCACTCCCTTAGGGCCGCGCGGATCGAGGAGCGCGACCTTGAGGCGGTGGGCTGTACGAGAAGATCGTCCACTCGCGGCCCGATTCACGCTGGCTCCTGCTAGAACGTCACGGGGACGCACATGTCGGACCTGATTCTTTATGTCGACACTTCGGCCGTTCGTGACGGAGCGCTCGAAGAGCTGAAGGCTGGCATGGAAGAGCTGACCGACTTCGTCGAGGCGAACGAGCCACGGATCCTCGCCTACAACGTCTACTTCAACGACGAGGGAACCAGGATGACCGTCGTGCACGTACATCCCGACTCCGCATCCTTCGAGTACCACATGGACGTGGCGGGACCCATCTTTCGCCGGCTTGCCGAGCTCGTCTCGCTTTCAGCGATCTACATTTACGGCGAGCCAAGCGAGAGAGCGCTGAAACAATCGCATGAGAAGGCCCAGTTGTTGGGGCCTGGCGCTGTCGTAGTAGAACCCTTGTTCGCAGGCTTCACTCGCTTTGCGGCGTTCGCTGAGCCGGAAGCGCATTCCGGGGCACTGAATTAGGGAATGGACATGGGCGAGGAGGCAGGCGTGGTGAGGTACTGCGTCGCTTTCCAGCGTCGGGTTTGAGAATGGCCGACGAGGAGCCGCGTGCGGACGAAGTCGAGGCCGGCCAGCGCGTCTACACGCCGTTCACGCTACGCGTCTACGACCTTTTCGTCCTCGGGTTCTCGAACCGCTTTGTGTGGCGGTGTCGTAGCTCCAAGATGCTCGAGCGGTACGACAGTCACGTCGGCGAGCGCCACCTCGACGTCGGGGTCGGCACAGGGTGGTTTCTTGACCACTGCAGCTGGCCGGTCGAGAGTCCGCAGATTACCCTGCTCGACCTGAACGAGAACTCGCTGTCGGCGGCGTCCAACCGGATTCGTCGCTATGCGCCCGCGACGGTTCAGGCGAACGTGTTGGATCCAGTCGGCCTCGGCGATGCGCGCTTCGACTCGATCGGGGCGAACTTCCTCTTCCACTGCCTTCCCGGCGAGCTGGAGTGGAAGGCCACGACTGTGGCGTCGAACCTCCGTCCCTACCTGGCCTCGGGCGGTGTCCTTTTCGGAAGCACGATTCTTGGCCGCGGCGTCACCCACAACCTGCTCGGACGCCGTCTAATGCGCCTTTACAACCGGAAGGGGATCTTCTCGAACATCGAGGATGATCAGCGGGGACTCGAGCAAGGGCTTGCGTCCGACCTGACCGACGTCGAGATCGAGGTCGTGGGCACCGTGGCGCTCTTTGCCGGACGAGCGTAGCGTGCACGCCTAACGACGCCATTGAGACGTTCATCCGACGCGAGGACGCGAGCGCTTCATCGAGGAGGTACGCAGCGACGATCCGGAGATCGCGAGCTACCTGCGCATCGAGGAGTGGGTTGTTGGAGGACTGCGTTGCACGCCAGAGGGCGTGCTCGGCTAGTCGCCGACGCTGCTCCTGCGGACCGTCCGCCAGATCCCGCGTCCGATGTAGATCTCGACGAAGCCGTCGCCGAGGGTCACCGTCGTTTCGTGCCCGGCGCTGGATCGTCGTGCCACCGTCTCGACCAATTTGCCGAGGTACCGCTTGGAGCCAGGGGATCGAGGAGCGCAAGCTCGAGGCGGGCGGGCTGAACCATGTCCGTTCGCGCTGGGTGCATGTCGTGTGGGCGGCGCGTGCAAAGGCGGTCTCGACTGCATCTATCGCGTGTCAGGCGGCCGAGAGTGCTCGCCACTCGCCCGGGAGGATGCGACCGAGAAGCCTGAAGCGGCTCGAGCCGAGCGGACGCAAGACGAGCGTCTCGCCTTCCTCCAGCGTGAGACCTGTCGCATCCGACACGACGACCCCATGTGTGACGAGGACCTTGATCGTGCCGGGCGCAGGCTTCATCCCGAGCAGTCGCCGTGCGGCTCGTATCTGCGCCCGCCAGCGTGCATCGTGCGCTGCGGTGATGGTGTTCAGAAGGGCAGGCGTCACCGTCGCGGGACCAAAGGCAAGACGCGCGGTCTCGCGCGTGCGGCAGAACGCACTAGTCAGAACCGCAGAGACGCTCAGATCAAGACGCCGCACGCCCCTCCCTATCGCGCGGGCATCTGCACGGCCCTGCTGGGAGAGGTTTCGCTGCGTGGCGCAATCGGTCAGATCGACGGGGTCGTCGTCGGGCTTCGAGAAGTCCGTTGCCGCATGCCTGAGAACGAGTACGAGACCGCCCGCTTGAAGCGCGCCGGTCAGTTCCGGCTTGGCCGTGGCATCTGCGCCTGCCTGGGCTGCGAACGCGGACGCAAGCGCAAGGACACCGATTGCGACAGCGAGGGCTCGAAAGCACGCACGTCGTTGGAGCGCTGCGCTCACACCCGACACTTCGGTTGTGAGCGGCAATCGGATCCATCGCGTGCCACACGCGCCACGCTCGCTCGAGGGGAGGACGTCTCTCGCCGTCCTGAGCGGACGCGCGCTCTCCTTCCCGAGCTCGCAAGTCCACCTGCGGATCGAGGAGCGGGAGCTCGAGGCGGGCGGGCTGAACTGAGGCGGCGAGAAGCGGTGGCGATAGGCACTGCGGCGGCTAGTCCGCGAGCCACCAGTTCTCCGCGTTCCACATGAGGGAGCCTTCCGTAGTGACTCCCCGAATGCTCGCGTCGAAGGCGATGAGGCCGGCCGTCTGGAAGAGCGGTATCGCCGGTACCGCCTTCGCAAGCCTCGCGTCGATCCTGTTCAGGAGCTGCACGCGGCGGTCGTCGTCGAGGATGCGGGTCGCCTGGTTGAGGTCTCTCGTGACCAGCCGATCGCAGTAGCCGGTGTAGTTGTGTTGCGCTTGGCAGCCGAAGACATCGAACGGGCCGGACGTGCTTGCGCCGGTGATCCAGCCGAACACGATGAAGTCGAAGTCTCCATGCTGGAGCACGGGTCCGAAAACAGCCGCAACAGCCCCGTAGACAGGCACGACCTCGACTCCGACCCGGCGTAGCTGTGCCTGGGCGAGCTGCACGATTCGAATCCGGCGCTCGACGGTTGGGGCCACGAACCGAAGTGAGAGCCGCTGTCCGGCGCAGACGTACATGCCGTCCCCTCCTCGCCGGCAACCGGCTCGCTCGAGCAGCCGACGTGCCTCCTGCGGCCGGTAGCGGTAGCGCTTCCAGCTCGCCTGGTAGTAGCGGCTGTCGGCCGGAAAGACGACGCTGTCGAGCGGCTCGGAGCGGGGATCCGTTTCGCCGATGAACCGAACAGCACGTGCGATCTCCACGCGGTCGATCCCGTAGGCGAGTGCCTGCCGGACGAGCGGGTTCTTCAGAGCGGGATGGCCACCCGCGCCGATTCGGATGTCGAAGTGCTCCCAGGCTTCTTGGAGAACGGTTACGACCTTGATCCCCGCCGCCGACTGCCGCCGGAGTTCGAGCGCCGCCGGCTGCATGATGGGGTAGACCGCATCGATCATGTCGACCTCGCCGCGCCGCAATGCCTCCCCCGCGTCTTCCGGGGCGAGATAGCGGATGACGATGCGGTCCAGGTAGGCACGGTGGGGCCCCCAGTAGCGGGGATTCCGTCGCAGGACGAGCTGCTTCCCGCGCTCAAAGCGTTCGACGAGGAAGGGGCCGGTCCCTATCGGCGCCGCCGTCCTTGGGTTGTCGATGCCGTTCCTCCACAGCTCTTCGAACTCCTGGCCCGCGAGCGCATGCTGCGGCAACACCCACGGGAAGAGGAACCGCCAGTCGACGTAGCGGTCACGCAGGACGACGAGGACGGTCTTGCTGTCGAGCGCACGCAGGCTGCGGACCCGAGCTAGATGATCCTGATAGAGGCCCGGCTCGAGCTCCTGGCGATACCTGAGGATCGTCCTATGGGTGAATACGAAGTCCCTCGCCGTGACTGGCGTGCCGTCGTTCCAGCGTGCTTCGGGTTGGATGCGGTAGCGGAGCGTGAAGGGCTCCGCCCCGGCGATCTCGGCGCTCGCGAGACTCGGCTGCAAGGTGGCATCGGGCGTTTCCTCGAAGGCGCCGAGGAGAACGGCGTCGAGGTACCCGGACGAGCAGGCGCCGAGGTACGGGTTGAGACACGCCGGCTCGAGATGCTGCGGAATTGCGAAGACGACGGTGCCGCCTCGCTTCGGCGTCTGCTGCGATGCCGCGCCGCCCGCTCCCGAGACGGCGAGGAGCGCAACGGCGATCGCCGCGAGGAGTGCTATGGGGCGAGTCACGAGCTCACAAGGGTGAATCCTCTGCCCCGGCTGCTCATCGGTCAACTGAGCTCCGACCGCTGAACGCGCTCGCGGAAGCTACGTTCGTGACTGCGGAAGCTCCGAATGCAGCAGCAGTCCCCACTGCAGCAGTAAGCAGGGCCTTCATCAGTCGGCGGGGGGCGATCACGACTTCCCCTTCGTCGGCGCCGTCCTGTAGCCGCCGGGAGCAGCCTTCCGGACGGTGCCGGGCGGCCTCTTCACGCGCTCGCGCACGGCCGCGTCGATCTGCTTCCCGAGGAGGTCGCGCTGCTCGGGACTCAGCGAGACCCTCCTCGCCTGCAAACGGGCTTCATGCCGCGACCGCCTTCGACCAAGTTAGGCGGCTGCTCCCGCCGGATCAGGTGTCAGCTCCGACGTGTAGGTCCGCCTGTAGCCGAGGAGCCGGCCCAGCGGCGCGCCTAGAGCCAGGCTGATGAGCTGTAGGAACGCAGGCGGGAACGGCAAGCGCACCGCGCTGACGAATGACAGGGGGCATCGCTGGGATGCGTTCTTTGCGTGGGTCGAGTCAGAGTTCCGAACGAGCGCCTCTGGCATCTTGACTCTGTCGCCGTCGATCCCACGATGCAGGGGCGAGGGATCGGATCGGCACTGATAGAGGACGGGCTGCGTCGTGCGCGCTCAACGAAACCGCCGTCCACCTCGAGCCCGGCACTGGGCGCAACGTGACTCTGTATGAGCGGCTGGGATTTCGTGTCGTTGCGGACCTTGACGCGCCGAGGAGTGGCCCGCACGTCTGGTTCATGCGCTGGGATCCATGACCGATCACGTGCGGTCTTGGCAGGTTCGGCCCGCCCGCCTCGAGCTCGCGCTCGCAAGACCCGCCGTCACCCTGGCGACATCCCGCAAGCTCGGCGTGCCCTCGCTGAGATAGCGCACGAGCCAGCGCCTCGCTGCCGGCTCAGCCTTCGGTGAGCCGCGTTCGAAGTAGAGATGCACGAGCTGCAGCGCGTCCTCGAGCGGCAGGTTCGGGAGCTCGCGGGCGGCGTCCTCGGCCATCCAGAGTGCTCGACGCTCGATCGCGCGGCGGAAGCGGATGTAGGCGTGCGGCTGCGCAGTCACGAACGTATGTTCCCACAGCGAGTGTGCCTCTAGCGGGGAATTGCTCCTACCTCTAGCGCAGCCGAGACTCCGTCCAGCGCATGCATCCCACCCCCACCCCAGGGGAAAAAGGAGTTCTCATGAGGCTTTCAAAGAATGGTCGCGCTCTACTCACTGCGATCGCAGTTGCGACGGCTGCGATGGCAGCCAGTATCGCCTACGCGGCAATTCCCGACTCGAACGACGTGATACACGGGTGTTACAACCCGAGCGGGGCAAATACCCCAAACGGCACGACGCTGAACATCGTCAACAGCGACACGTCCTCGTGCAAGAACAACCAGACGGAGATCGCGTGGAATCAGACTGGTCCGCCAGGGCCGGCAGGAGACGACGGAGTCAGCGTCACGAGTGCCGCGCTCACCCCTGGTGACACAAACTGCCCAGCCGGCGGCTCTCAGTTCACCGCCGCGGGTGCCAACGTCACCTTTGCGTGCAACGGCTTGAAGGGCGACAAAGGAGATACGGGCGACACCGGCGGCACCGGTCCGACTGGGCCAGCCGGACCGAGCGCCGCCTTTACCAACTACGGGGACGGTTTTCACACGATCGCAGCGGGCACAACGCAGACGGTCGCGAGTGTGACGGTTCCAGCCGGAAACTATGTCTTCTCTGCATCGGTTGCAGCCGTCACGAGTGACACCGTGCAGTGTAGTTTCCTTGCGGCTGCGCCAGTCCACGGACACATCGCTCTGTTCCAGAGCGCTGGACGGCTGCCGCTTATTGGTGATGCCACGCTCGGGCTAAGCCTCAATTCCGTGTTGCTCCGGTGTACGGCCCAGGGAGGCACGGGCCAGGCGGCTGGGGAGATAATCGCCACCCAGGTCGGGTCTATAACCCCCTCGGAATAGGACTCACGAGCGAGACGGCGGGCGGCTCGCTGATGGGCCGCCCGCTGCGCGGCGGTTGGTTGACCGGACCGGTATTGGTTCAGCCCGCCCGCCTCGAGCTCGCGCTCCTCGGTGAGGCGGCTGAGGGTGTCGTCACTGCAGCCTCCGCGGGCGTAATGTTCTTCTAGAGATGCCTGGGAGTCCGCGCTCCGCGCTCGCCATAGGTGTCACCCTATGCACGGCTGCGTTGGCGCTCACGGCCGGCGCATCAGCAGTTCCGAGGGCTGGAGGCGCGATCGATCCAGGAACTCGCGTCAATGGGATGCTCGTTGTCCAAGGCATCGCGCGAGATGCCGACGGATCGCTCTTCGAAACTATCTGCGATCCGGTCGTTCTACGTCCCGGTCGCCGTACGAGAACCTGCGGTCAGCTGCCTCCCCTGAGACGCATCTTCATCGGACATGGGCTCTTTGCGCCGGAGCAGCAGATCGACGCTTTTTGGCGAAGTCAGTCGTGGAACCTGTGGATCGACGGACGGCAGGTGAGCCTTCGTCGATTCGGGCACAGCGATCGCTGGCTGCGCGGATTTGCTCCGGCAGGGGGTCGAGACGTGGTTCTGCGCGAGTGGTCGATCATCCTCCTAGGAGCCGAAGGACGGCACTCCATCCGCTACCGAACGCGGGGGCCGCAAGGCGTAGGGGACACGACATGGCGGTTCTCGGTGGCGAAGGGCTAGTCGCGCGCTAGTTCGGCCGCAAACTACACCGGGTACTGCCAGCGGCTCGTCACGGAGGACCTGAACCAGGCCGACCGGATCCTCGATGAGGAGCCGCGCGCTCGCGCGCTCAACCGGGTCGACCGCCGGTTGGCCAAGGACGTTCCCATGATCCCGCTCTACCAGCCTCCGGGTGTGGTTGCGTATCGGGCGACGATCAGGAACGTTGGGAGGTCTGCCCTCAACCTCGGGAATGCGGAGAACTGGTGGCTCGCGGAGTAGCGCCGCTGCCTCATCGCCACCGCTTGTCGCCGCCTCAGCTCATCCCGCCCGCCTCGAGTTCTCGCTCCTCGAGCAGCGATGCCTTCTGGGTGGCCGTGTCGCGCTACTTGTCGATCCGGAGCACGAGCTTGCCAAGCCAGTAGAGCCCCCAGAACACGGCGGCGACAGCGAGCTGGTCGACCCGGTTCCTCACGTGAGCCTCCTCGTTCGCATCCGACAAGTAGAGGATGGAGGGAGAGGCAGGCAGTTCCCCCTCCATCGCTAGGAAAGCGTGTCCTGTCCTCGCCTCGCCCGATAGGACACGTTTGTGTCTATTCGATGGCGGGTGCGCTAGCGACGGCCGAGAAGATTTCGGCCCTCCGCGCCGTCTAGACCTAGCGAGGCGCTAGGGCGCCCCTTCCCCTCCGGGGGGCGCCCGTTCCTCTCCGATACCTACCCGTAGTAGCTAACGGCCGCCGGACGACAGCCCGCCCGCCTCGAGGTCGCGCTGCTCGATTCTGAGCTTCGCTGCGATCTGGGGCTCGTCGTCCGCACTTCCTCAATGAAGCGCTCGGCGTCCTCGCGCCGGATGAACGTCTCGACGGCATCGCCAAGCGGGAGGTCGGGGAGAGAGGGCGTCGTCCACGACGGCGTAAGCGATCATCCATAGTGACGATGCCGCACGTGACGCGAGCTTGAGCGAGGCTGCGCGACTACTCGCGAGGCTGCCATGCAGGCTGAGCGCCTCGGGCGAGCGGACGAAGACCCGAGCCATCGGCACCTGTCGCGAAGATCGTGTCCCTTTCCCCGCCGTAATTGAAGTCACGCCTGGTGAACGCAACCGTTCGGCCGTCGGGTGACCAGACGGGGTCCTCATCCGCGTAGTTGTGAGTCAGTCTCTCGGGCCGCGCTTCACCCAGGCGCAGGGTCCAGATCCCCTCCAACCCGCCTGCGGCTGCGATTCTCCGGCCATTGGGCGACCACGCCAGGTGACCGACCTCCGATGCCGGGAGCAGGATGAGCCGGCGATCCGCACCACCGCCCCTTTCGACGAGTCGCACGTCCGCACGACAGCTTCCTGCGTTCGCGCATTTGAAAAACGTGAACGCCAGCTTGCTGCCGTCTGATGACCACGTCGGCGCGCCAAGATTGCCGCGTCGCTCTTTGGTGAGACGACGAACGGTCCTCCCGTCAGGGGAAAAGACGTAGATCGATGTCAGCGGCGGCCTAATGACGTCGGGTCGCACGCGATGCACGACAGCGATCCGTCGACCGTCGGGCGACCAAGCCGGCTCTGCGGGCCACTCGAGATTCGGACCGACCACCCGTGGACTGGTCCCGTCGAGGTTGACGATCTTGACCCGGGCCGGAAGCTGCCGCGACTCGAATGCGATCGCGCGCCCATCAGGCGACCATTCAGGCTCGCTCACATCGATGATTCGTCCCGTGAGACGGTGAAGTCCCGTGCCGTCGCCACGCACGACGTAGATCTCCCCCGGGAACTCGCGATCTCTCCCTGACGGATCGTCGTAGTTGCGAACGAAAGCGATACGTGAACCGTCGGGAGACCAGACCGGTCTGGTTGCACATCCGTCTTCGCCAGGCCCGCTGGGCAGACGCCGTTTGTCGCTGCCGTCGGTGTTCATCACGAAGAGGTCGCAGCTTCGAGTAAACGCGATCTTGGGCATCGTTGTGGAACGCGCCGCGACCTGGCCTGCAGCGAGCGTCAGCACCACGGTCGCGAGGAGGCAGGAGGCGATGGCGAACCTCGCCTGCGAGTTTCCCGGCATGAGGCGCAAATCATCGTTCACCTCCGTGCCGATTGCTATTCGCCCCCCTCATGGGTCGGGCCAATACGGGGACTCGAACGCGGGCTCGGATGGGGAGCGGTTCTTAGCCGGCGTCTCGTTCGCGCCGTAGCTGCTCAGCGATCAACCTGAACTCCTCAGCTACCTCGTCCTGTTCGAGGGGGTCAGCGCCCTCGATATCTGCGAACCCGACTGCCTGACCGCCGCGGCGGCAGCTGGCTCTTCATCGCAGGAGAGTTCGAGGTGGTTGACGGAAAGAGCCGACACGGCTTCGCCGCCGTCGACGCGGCGAGCGGCCGCTTGCTTGACTGGAATCTTGACCAAGCGGACCAAGCCTGCTCGCCCACGAGTCTGGCGCTTGGAGGCGACGCCCTCGTCGTCGACGGCTACATCTCCGAGTGCGGGAACCTCGAGTATGGAAATGTCGAGCAGCTTGTCGTTCAGCCGCTCCCGCCTTCGCCCTGAACGCGTATGCCGGGTGCGGGTCTCGGTCGCGGTGATTTCTTGAGCGTCCCTTGAGCGCCCGTGACCATCGTCTAGATATGACCGTTCGTCGAGTAGCCACTCTCAGCATCGTCGTCTTGGGCGTCCTAGCGGTGCTTGCAGGCTCCGGAGCACCCGCATCTCGTGAGGGTCTCGTCGCGTTCGAGCGCGACTACTCGATCTACATCCTCAAGCCGGACGGATCCGACCTTCGCGTCCTCGCCGAACGGGGGCAACGCGATCCCGGGGGAGAAGGTGACGGCTACCTCGTGTATCCGAGCTTCACGCCGGACGGGTCGCGTGTGGCGTACTTGAACGGGATCCGCACGACGCACCAGTCGGTCGTCGTCACTCGAGTTGCCGGCGGTGCCCCAAGGCTCTTCGGAGTCGACGGCTATCTGCTCGCTAGCCCGCTCTCATTCGCGCCTGGCGGCAGATCCGCAGCGGTCTCGCGGTTCCAAGACCGCCCAGGCGAAATCGCGCTCTTCGTCTCGTCGACACGCAGCCGGAAGGAACGACAACTCATTGGCGAGCCGCGTCCAAGACGCCTGACGAAGGACACAAGACCCGACTGGTCGCCGAATGGCCGCTCGATCGCCTTCGCACGGCTTCAGGGCAGCACAGCGACCCTCATGGTTGTGCCGGCTTCGGGGGGACCAGCGCACCGGCTCGGTCGGGGCTGGGAGCCCGACTGGGCTCCGAGCGGACAAGAGATCGCATTCGTACGCCGAGGCGGTGTCTACGCCTGCCGTCCGGACGGCACCGGAGTTCGAAGGATCGTCTCCGCAGTTGGCGCAGCAACCCCTGACTTTGCCCCGGACGGGACCCAACTCGCGTATGCGGCCGCTGGATCCGTCTGGGTCGTGTCGACGAGCGGCGGCGTGCCGGTCAAGATCGCTGACGGAGTCAGCGGCGATCTCGATTGGGGATAGCCCGAATCCTGAAAATTGATGTGTGCAGGCTGCGGGTTCGGCGTCCCAGAACGACCCCACCCCCTTGCGGTAGCAGTCGAGTTTCGAGACCACACCGAGACCACACCGGCCGCGCGTGTAACGACGGAGGCAGCGCATGCGACCCGCATGGCTGAGCGAAATCGGCTCCACGCCTAACCCCCGAATCTTTCCGCCACAAAGGACATCTGGCGCAGCTCGAGCGACCTGGCTAGCGTCGTCGCCGTGCCCAATGCTGTCCTCGTAGCCGAGCCCGAGCCCGAGACGCGGGAGTACCTCGGCAACTGCGCGACGACGGCTTCGACGTGCTCGGCGCGGCGCGACGGAGTGAGGCGCTCGAGCTGGCCGTTAGCGCCCGGCCCCGTGTCACACCCGTGGCACACAAGCACCGCATTTAGCGACATCTACGACAGGGACGACCACGTAGCCATGCGGCATTTGGCTACCCTCCTGCCCATCGAGGACTTCACGAACAAGTACAAGGGCGAGCAGGTCGAGGTCGCACTCTTCGGCGGCGAGTACCAGGAAGGCATCCTCACCGCGTACTGCTCGTTCGAGGACGTGCCCCACGTCGAACTGAACGGGCACATCCTCATTCCCCTCCAGAACGTCGCCTCGCTCCATTGTTCGAGCAGGTGCGACGCCCCCGAGCCCGACTGGCCCCCGCGCGGGTTCATCGAGGACGACACCGGAGAGTCCTAGGCGTGGCGCGAGCGGTCGCGCTGAATCTCGCAAAGTCGGGAGGGTTGGTGGCGTTGCTCACCAGCGCTTTCGGTGGGCTCGGCTGGCTCATCGGGGGCACGACGACCGCGCTGCTCTTCGCACTGTGCTCGCTCCTCGCTGCGACTGGTGTGTACCGGTACGGCGATCGCGCGCTCCTCGGCATGCTCGGCGCTCGTCCCTTCGCCCTGGCGGAGGATCCCGCGCTCCGGAGCCTCGCCGACGCGTCCGCCGCGAAGCTCGGCGTCCGACCACCCGAGCTCTATCTCATCCCAGACGGCTTTCCACGGCTTTTCGCAGTCGGAAGAGGGCCGATGAGCTCGTCGATCGCGGTTTCGACCGGCGCGCTCATGTCGCTCCGCCG
>CAVRRU010000015.1:52500-823130 GCA_963723695.1 uncultured Gaiellaceae bacterium
TTGCATCGAATTAAACCACATGCTCCGCTGCTTGTGCGGGGCCCCGTCAATTCCTTTGAGTTTTAGCCTTGCGGCCGTACTCCCCAGGCGGGGTGCTTAATGCGTTAGCTACGGCACGGAAGGAGTCGACACCTCCCACACCTAGCACCCATCGTTTACGGCGTGGACTACCAGGGTATCTAATCCTGTTCGCTCCCCACGCTTTCGCGTCTCAGCGTCAGTACCGTCCCAGAGAGCTGCCTTCGCCATTGGTGTTCTTCCTGATATCTGCGCATTTCACCGCTACACCAGGAATTCCACTCTCCTCTTCCGGACTCTAGCCACACGGTTTCCGTCGACGTCTGGAGGTTGAGCCTCCAGTTTTCACAACGGACCTGCATGGCCGCCTACACGCTCTTTACGCCCAGTAAATCCGGACAACGCTTGCCCCCTACGTATTACCGCGGCTGCTGGCACGTAGTTAGCCGGGGCTTATTCAAGAGATACCGTCACCCTCTGGGCTATTCACCCGAGTAGCTTCTTCTCTCTTAAAAGAGGTTTACAACCCGAAGGCCTTCCTCCCTCACGCGGCGTCGCTGCGTCAGGCTTTCGCCCATTGCGCAAGATTCCCCACTGCTGCCTCCCGTAGGAGTCTGGGCCGTGTCTCAGTCCCAGTGTGGCTGATCGTCCTCTCAGACCAGCTACGGATCGGAGCCTTGGTAGGCCGTTACCCCACCAACAAGCTAATCCGCCGCGGACCCATCCTCGGCCGGAGGCCGAAGCTACCTTTTCCGACCGGCTCGAGAGCCGGAAGGGCCATCCGGTATTAATCCGGGTTTCCCCGGGCTATCCCGGTGCCGAGGGCAGGTTATCCACGTGTTACTCACCCGTTCGCCGCTGTCCCCAGGGCCGAAGCCCTGGTTCTCGCTCGACTTGCATGTGTTAAGCGCGCCGCCAGCGTTCGTCCTGAGCCAGGATCAAACTCTCCGTGAAGAGACTTGTCGTCCCTGGCGAGGCCAGAGACAAGTCTGATCCGTTCGAGCTCGAAAGCTCGATCGTCTCTCTCTCAAAGAAAGAGCAGACGGGTTCATTTCCCCTCGCAACCCGCAGACAAGCTGCAGCGCCGCGAGAGGTCTCGACGTATCACGCTGTTGAGTTTTCAAAGACCGCGCCGGCTCTGCGGCAACAAAAAACCTCTGACTCGCACCAGAGGCCTTCGGGGGACGAACACAACAGTCGTATCCGCTCGCTCGAAAGCTCTCCAGTTCGTCGAGTTACAGGCTTTCTGCACCCTCCTCGCGGAAGGCCGAGTGATGGTAGCACAGGAGGTTCTCCTGTCAACCAAGCCGTTCTGTGCCCTCTGATCAGCCGACGAGGCGTGCGAACCGGCGCTTGCCGGCCTGCACGACTTTGCCTGAGAGCGCATCTCGCGCAAGGTCGAGCTCGTCGACCTGCCGACCGTCGATCTTCACGCCACCCTGGGCGATCAGCCGCCGCGCGTCGCTCGTCGACACCCCGAACGCCCCGGAGAGCACCGCCGGAAGGTGCAACGGATCTCCTTCGGGCAGCTCATAGTCGGCGACCTCATCGGGTGTGCGGCCCTCCCGCACCACCCGCGTGAAGTGCTCCTCCGCGAGTCGCGCAGCCTCCTGGCCGTGCGAGCGCGTCACGATCGCACGAGCGAGCGCGAGCTTCGCCCCGAGCGGGTCGCCGCCCGGAGGATCCGACTCGAGGACGAGCCGGTACCACTGCGCCATCAGGTCGTCGGAGATCCGCATTGCCTTGCCGAACTGGTCCTCGGGAGCCTCCGTGAGCCCGATGTAGTTCCCTCGCGAGGCGCTCATGCCCTCGCCGTCCCAGCTCACGAGGTACTCGACGGTCAGAGCCACCTGCGGCTCGAGGCCGTACGCCTGCATCACCTCGCGACCAGCGAGCAGGTTGTATAGCTGGTCGGTGCCGCCGAGCTCCACGTCGGCCTCGATGGCGACGGAGTCGTATGCCTGCATGAGCGGGTAGAGGAGCTCGGAGATCGAGATCGGCTCTCCCGCGCGGTGCCGCTTTGCGAAGTCGTCGCGCTCGAGGATCTGGGCGACGGTCGTCGTGCGGGTGAGCCTGAGGATCTCAGCGAAGTCGAGCTTGGCGAGCCACTCCCCGTTGAAGCGCACCTCCGTCCGCTCGGGATCGATGATGGTGGACGCCTGGTCGACGAACCGCGCCGCATTTCGCTCGATTTCCTCGTCCGAGAGGATCGGCCGCGCCGCCGAGCGGCCCGATGGGTCGCCGATGCGCGTCGTGTAGTCGCCGACGATGAGGACACCGACATGCCCCTCGCGCTGGAACGCCGCCATGCGTTGGAGCGGAATGCCGTTTCCGAGCGTGACGTCTGGTGCTGTCACGTCGATGCCGAGCTTGACGCGGAGCGGGCGGCCGAGAGCGAGCTTCGCTGCGAGTGCGCCATCGGGCAGAAGGTGAACGGCGTTCCGCGTGAGCTCGGCGATGCCCATAGCTAGGCAGGCTTTACGTGCGCTGCAGTGACGTCGGCGGGAGAGCGGCAGCCGAGCAGCGCGAGAGCGTTCTCGGTCTCCTCCCGCACAATCTCGAGCACCTGCTCGACGCCCCTGGAGCCACCGAACGCAAGGCCGTACAGCGCCGGGCGGCCGACGAGCACCGCACGAGCGCCCAGTGCGAGGGCCATCACGACGTCGGTGCCACGACGCACGCCGCCGTCGAGGAACACTTCGGCGCGGTCACCGACAACGTCGACGACCTCCGGCAGCGCCTCGAGCGACGCGATCGCGCCGTCGAGCTGGCGACCGCCATGGTTGGAGACAACGACACCGGCGGCGCCGTACTGGCACGCGAGATCGGCGTCCTCCGCGGTGACGAGCCCTTTGACGATCACGGGCACCTTCCACCGCTCGCGCAACTCGGTGACGTAGTCCCACTCCAGCCCCGACTCGAGCAGCCCGAGCGCGTGGTGGCCCTCGGTCTCACCCCCACGCTCGCGTGCGGCGACGATCGCCGGCACGTCCTCCTCCGGAGCCGCGAAGCCCGTTCGCGCTTCGCGGTGCCGGATTCCGTACACAGGGAGGTCCGCGGTGAGGACGAGCGCGGTGAAACCCACATCGAGCGCCTGCGCGATGACGTCGTCGCTGACGCCGCGGTCACGAAAGACGTAGATCTGCAGCCAGCGCGGCGCATCCGGGGCAGCGGCCGCGATGTCGGCCGGTGTCGCCGTCGCGACCGTGGAGACGCACATGAGCGTCGCCGCTGCGGCCGCGCCACGCGCCATCGCGACCTCTCCCTCCTCGTGGGCGATCTGCTGAAAGGCCATCGGCGCGACGAGCGCCGGCATCGACACCGGTGTCCCGAGCACGGTCGTCTCGGTGGAGACGGTCGACACGTCCACGAGCACGCGGGGCCGCAGGCGGTACTTCGAGAACGCCTCGCGGTTCCAGCGCAGCGTTCGCTCGTCGCCGGCGCCGCCGACCATGTAGCTCCACGCCTCCGGCGTGACCGCCTGCTCGGCCATCCGCTCGGCGTCGTCGACCGTGAGAAGCTGCTCCACGGCCGGTGAGCCTACCGCCCGCGCCCCGCCAATTCAGGCCGGCGTAACAGGTCGTCTTCTACCCTGCGGCGGTGCTGATCCTCCTCGGCGTTGCCTTCCTGGCAGGCGTCATCACTGCGCTCTCGCCCTGCGTGCTGCCCGTACTCCCTCTCTTGCTCGCCGGGAGTGCCGCAAGCACGAGCCGCTGGCGGCCATACGCGATCGTTGCGGGCCTCGTCGTGTCGTTCACGGCGTTCACCCTCGGAGGTGCAGTGCTCCTGAGTGCCCTCGGCCTTCGTGCAGACCTCCTGCGGACGATCGCGATCGTCGCCCTCTTCGTGCTCGCGGCCAGCCTGATGTCGCAACGCGTGTCGCGAGTCGTCGAGCGCCCGTTCCTGTTCCTCACTCGGCGGCCCATCGCACGCGAGTCGAATGGCTTCGTCATGGGAGTGAGCGCCGGGCTCGTGATGGTCCCGTGTGCCGGGCCGATTCTCGCCGCGGTTGCAGCTCTCGCCGCCACCGGCCACGTGACGTGGCGGGTCGTTCTCGTCACGACGGCATATTCGATCGGCCACGCACTCCCGCTCCTCGCGATAGCGATCGGTAGCCAGAGGCTCACCTCGGGCATGCGGGTTCTTCGAACCCATGCGCACGCGCTCCGCCAGGGGGCGGGCGTTGTCGTCGGCCTCACCGCGCTGGCGATCGTCCTCAACGCACCGGAGCGGCTCGCAACCGCAGTTCCGGGATACACGCAGTCGTTTCAAGAACGGATCGAACGGAGCTCGTCGGCCCGGCGTGAGCTCGCGAAGCTGACCACTGTCGAACCGGCCTCGACGACGAACGGGCCTGGCGCACCCGAGCTCCGAGGGATCGAGACGTGGATCAACACGGCGGACGGCCGACCGCTCACTCTGTCGCGTCTTCGCGGGCGGGTGGTGCTGATCGATTTCTGGACCTACTCCTGCATCAACTGCCTGCGGACGCTTCCACACCTGAAGGCCTGGGACGAGGCGTACCGCAAGGCAGGTCTCACGATCGTCGGTGTTCACAGCCCCGAGTTCGCCTTCGAGCGCGTGCCCGACAATGTGCGCTCGGCTGTCCGCCGCCTCCGCGTTCGCTACCCGGTCGGGCTCGACAACGACTTCGCCACCTGGCGTGCCTACTCGAATCTGTACTGGCCGGCGAAGTACCTGATCGACAGGAACGGGCGCCTGCGCTACCACCACTTCGGCGAGGGCGAGTACGAGGAGACGGAACGTCGGATCCGCCGATTGCTCGGCGAGAAGGTCAGAGCACGTCCGACCCCGACCTCGGCCGACGAGGAGACCACTGCGGAGACCCGTACGCCCGAGTCGTACCTGGGATACGAGCGTCTTGCGCGCTTCGCCAACGCCGCTGTGGCGCCAGACGTCGAGTGGCCGTACAAGCTCCCGGCCGGTCCTCTGCCCCTCGACGCCCTCGCATTCGGTGGCAGGTGGAAGGTCGAGGGCGAGCGCATCGTCGCCGGGCGCAGCGCCCGCATCCGACTGCACTTCCAGGCACGTGACATCTTCCTCGTGCTCGAAGGCGAAGGCGATGTCGAGGTGCTGGTCGACGGACGGCCCCTCCGTACCGCCACCGTGTCGGGCCTGCCGCGGCTATACACGCTGGCTCGATTCCCGAAGTCGACGCGCGGCCTGCTCGAGCTCCGCCTCTCTCCGGGCATCGCGGGCTACGCCTTTACCTTCGGCTAGGAGGGCCTGGTGG
This sequence comes from uncultured Gaiellaceae bacterium, assembly GCA_963723695.1. GTDB lineage: Bacteria > Actinomycetota > Thermoleophilia > Gaiellales > Gaiellaceae > GMQP-bins7. The sequence continues at coordinate 57,773 of CAVRRU010000015.1, forward strand.
GACGGGCCTCGTCGTCGGGTGCCGCTGGTCGTCGCGAGGCAAGGACGCAGGGAGCCCCAATACTCGAGAGTATGGGGCGACTAAGGGCGCGGCATCGCGACGATCCAGCGCTCCCCCGGCACAGAGCCTGTTCCGCCAGGCCCTCCTTAGAACGGATACGGCGCGAGCGACCAGGCAGCCGCCGCGTACCAGACGCCGAATGTGAGGCTGAGGGCGCCCAGGGCGGGAATCACCCTGTTCGACGCAGCCGCAACCGGACGCGCGGTGAGCGTGAGACCGAAGCCGAGCGTCACGACGGTCATCGAGACGGCCGTGAACAGGGCGAGGAGGAGAAGCGAAGCAACCGCGACGGTCTCGGACGGGATCGCCGCGAGCAGCAGAATGCCGACGCCCGCGCTCCCGCCCATTCCGTGCACGAGCCCGACACCGAGTGCTCCGACCGGAGTCCGCACTGCGTGCCTGTGTTCGCGGTCGGAGTGGGGATGCGCGTGGAGGTCGAAGTACCCGTGGCGCCACCGGACGAGCAGCCGAACCGCGAGGAACACGATGAGCACCGCAACCGCGGTCTCGGCGCCCTGCTGCAGGCGCTCGGGCAGGTACCGCTCGGCGAGGAGGATCGGGATACCGAACACGACGAGCGTGATGCCGTGCCCGATGCCCCACCAAGCGCCGAGCCCTGCCGCCGACCACGCAACGCGCTCTCGGCCCGACGCGACGAGGGTCGTCATCGCCGCGATGTGATCAGGATCGGTCGCGTGACGGAGGCCGAGGAGCAAGGCCACGAAGAGCACGACGCCGACCGATGCGCCTTCAGAGAGGCCTGCGATCCAGTCGTCGAGCCCGAACATGTCCCTTGTTCGTCGAGCGCATAGGAGCGGTTCGTCAGAGAACGCCCGGAAGCGCCCGAGCGGTGATGACCAGGCCGACCGCGAGGATCAGCGCAGCGCTCGCGGCCGGCAGCGCCCGCACGAGCGGGCCGTCGAGCGAGAAGCGGCTGAACGTTCGCCGCGCGAGTACCGCGACGAGACCGATCGCGGTGATCGTCGCAGCGAGGCCCAGGCTGAAAGCGACGATGAGCGCGAGACCGAGACCTATCCGATGCAGTGCGATCGCCGACAGGAGGACGACGAGCGCCGACGGGCACGGCAGCAGGCCGGCCGCGATTCCGACGCCGAGAATGCCCTTCGATGTCAGCGCGTCGTCGTGGTCGTGGTGGTGGTCGTGCACGTTGTGGTGGTGGTGATGGTGGCCGCGCGAGCGGAGCCGCTGCCGCAGAACGGACGCGCCCACGACGACCACGAGCACGCCTGACACGAGCGTGAGCCAGGGATAGAGCTGCTCGGGAACGATGAACGCGGACAGCCCGAGCGTCACGAAGCCGAGCGCGAAGACGCCTGATGTGTGGGCAACCGTCACGGTGCCGCCGAGCAGGAAGGCGTGCCTCGGCGTCCCCTTCGTCCCGACGAGGTACGCGGCGACCATCGCCTTCCCGTGCCCCGGCGTGAGTGCATGAGCAGCGCCCCAGAAGGCGGCGATCAGCAGGGAGAGAAGGAGGACTCCAACCGAGAGGTCGCCCTGGTCGACGAGCGCCTCGAACCCTCCGGGCGCGTGCTCCTCGGGCGCGATCTCGACGATCGCCGGAGGCTGGCCTGCCGCCGATGCGAGAGCTATCGTCGCCGATGCGCTCGAGACGTCGAGCGGTGAGCTCAGCTCATCGGAGGGATACCTCCGCAGGAGATCGCTCGAGCTCGTCGTCGGCGCCTCCGTGTCGAGGACCCTCGCCCCGTCGCGAGCCGCCACCGTGACCTCGCGCCAGCCGATGCGACCCGGGAACGAGGTGTCCCTGAACATGAGCTCGGTACCTCCGCCGGCACCGCGATACACGACGTCGAGACGAAGCGTCTCGAGTCCTCCCGCACCCGGACGGGACGCGGCACGGCTCTCGTCGACACGAAGTGGGATCCGACGGCCGTCAAGTGTGAGAATGAGCTCGCGTCCGAGGCGCCCCGCATAGCCCGGCCGCCGCACCTCGGCACCGAGCTGGTACGTCGGGATCTCGGCGAGGTCGAGCGCGTAGCGGACGTAGATCTCGCTGCCGGCCAGCTCGATGCCCGCGTAGCGGTTGACCGTGAAGTTGCCGAGGGGATGTGCACTCGCCGGTGTCGGCGTGAGAAGCGCAGCAACGACAGCGAGCGCAGCGGCTACGAAGAGCTTCACGGACATTGTTCGGCAGTTTGACCGTGACGGTTCACGGAGGGCCGGGCCAGACCGGCCCTCCATGAGTGAACCCGGAGCTACTTGCCCTTCGTGTTGTCGAATCCGCTCTGCGGATCGGCGATGTAGGGGAACGATGCGAGCAGGTTCCGGTCGTCACCGTTGACGCCGTCACCGAGCGGTACCTTCTTCCCCTTGAGGAAGCCGGCGACTGCCTGCTCGGCGATGTCGATCACGTCGTCGCCGAGACGGCGGCCGTTCGGCCAGCCCTGGTTGTCGCCCGCCAGCACACCCATCCGGTTCGGGTTCTTCGTCACCGGGACAGAGAGGTTGAGGCGGAGCACTTCCGCGATCCTCGAGCTCGTGAAGTTGAGCTCGGGGACGCCCGTGAGCAGGACCGCAATCAGGTCGTCACGGTCGGTTGCCGGAACATCCAGCTTGTACAGCTGGTTGATGACCGCGGCGAGGATCGGCTTCGAGTAGTACTCGAGGAAGCGACTCTCGTTCCACGGCTGCAGGCCGTTCCACTGGTCCTTGAGGCCGGTCGGGATGATGACCTCGTTGACGAGCGGGTTGGCGAGTCGGTTGACCTGGACCCAGCCGCCGGAGCTGCGGGAACCGCTTGTGCTTCGGGTCGTGACCTTGCGCCGGTCCACGGTCGACCAGACGCCGATGATGTTGTTCTTCGCCTTCAGGTCGGCGATGGGAACCTGCACGCCGAACGTGTGGACGCCATAGCCGGCGAAGAAGTCTTTCCCGCCGCCCATGTTGCCGGTGCCCTTGCGAATCGCGACGAGATCGAAGATCGCGCCGATGTCGCCGAAGAACGGGTCGTCGCGCTGACCGGCGAACGCCTGGCCGCCGCCGGCGAGGGAGACGGCTCCCTTTGCGGCGAGCGCTCGGTAGTTCTTGGTCGAGCGAGGACCGATGTTGTTAGGCGGTGTCGTCCCACGTGCGACGACCTGCGCCTTGCCACCGGCGATCCGCGTCACCGTGAACGGCTGGGCGGTGTCACCGAGGAAGAACGGGCCGGTCTTCGTGCGGAACCGGAACTGATACGTGACGTCCGGGCGCGCGTCGCCGCTCGTGTCGATCTTGAGGTTGTAGCGCGCGCTCGGCGAGAACGTGTACCAGTTGGGCCCGGCCGCGGGATCCTCGCCTGGGATGACATTGGCGAGAATCGTCACGGTGTTCGGCTTGTCCGGGCTCCGGAACGCATACAGGTCCGTGAGATCGGCCGACGGGTCCTCTGCGATCAGCGGTGCCTCGCGGTGGGACGATGCCGTGCCGTTCCCGGGACCGAGTGTCGTGGCGCCGACGAAGGCGGCTGCGGCGAGCAGCCCGACGGCAGCGGCCACGGTGATCCCTCTGTGCATCTGCACTCCTCTCTGGATGTTCGGGTGGGGAACGGCACTTGTTCGCGTTTCGTCACGAGGCGGTTCGGAATGAACCGAAACGCCACATTCAGCGAAGCAGAGCCATGGAGGCGACCGCGTCCACCCTGTTAGCGTTCCCGCGATCGCAGGATCGCTTCGCCATGCGCAAGCAGCACGCACACCTTTCCGACGAGGCTCTCATCGCACTCGTTGCACGGGGGGACGAGGACGCGCTCGCGGAGCTCTACGACCGCGTCGGACGCATCGCGTACGGGCTCGCGCTCCGCGTCCTGCGTGACGAGCGCCTCGCCGAGGACGCTCTCCAGGAAGCGTTCCTGCAGGTCTGGCGGAACGCCGCGAGCTTTCGAGCCGAACGGGCGAAGGCGAGCACGTGGGTCCTCACCCTCGTTCATCGCAGGGCCGTCGACCTCGTGCGCCGCGAGGAGCGCCGTCAAGCGGAGCCGCTGACGGACGAAGTCCGTACTCGGCCAGGCGCCGGAGCAGACGGAGGAGGCAGCGTGGCTTCGCTTCGAGCGCGAGCGGGTGCAGGCCGCGCTCGCGGAGCTGCCGGACGTCCAGCGCGAGGCGCTCGAGCTCGCGTACTACGGGGGGTTCTCCCAGTCGGAGCTCGCCGACCGCCTCGGAGTGCCGCTGGGCACCATCAAGAGCAGGATGTTCGCGGGCCTCGCACGCCTACGCGAGCTTCTCGACGACTCGAACCAGGAAGGATCATGGAAACCGGAATTCACGAGCTGACCGCCGGCTACGCGCTGGACGCGCTCGACCAGGACGAGCGCCGCGCCTACGAGGCGCACCTGGCCGCCTGCGCGACCTGCCAGCAGGAGCTCGAGTCCTTCTGGGAGACGTCGGAGGCGCTCGCGGTTGCGGCGTCCGGCCCCGCGCCGAGCCCGGGGCTGCGCGACCGCATCCTTGCGGACATCCGCGCCGAGCCTCGGCAGAACGTCATCCCGTTCGAGCCTCGCCGGCGACGGATCGTTCCCGTGCTCGGCGCTGCGGCCGCGGCCGCAGCAGTCGTTGCGCTCGCTGTCGGGCTCTGGGCAAGCAGCCTCTCGAGCGATCTCGACGAGACGCGCTCCGCCCTCGACCGCGCGACCGCCGCGGCGGCGGTGCTCGCCGATCCGGACGCGCGATCCGTGGCTCTCTCGGAGGGCAGCGGACGGCTCGTGGTCGACCCCGACGGTCGCGCCGTGCTGGTAGTCGACGACCTCGGTCCGGCCCCCGCGGGGAAGACCTACGAGATGTGGGTGGCCTCGGAGGGGCAGGATCCGCAGCGTGCGGGAGTCTTCCCAGGCAACGAGGACGGGCGCGACATCGTGCCGGTCGACGGAACCGTCGAGGAAGGACAGGTCGTTCTCGTGACCGTCGAGGACGCGGGCGGCGTCGATGCGCCCACGACCGAGCCGATCCTCGGGACGCAGCCTGCCTGAACTGAACGTTCCCTTTGCGGGGAGGACGAGCTCACGGGGCTAGAATCAACCCCTCTTGCGGGTTCGGAGAGAGAAGGGGAAGCCGCGCCGGCGGCGCCGGGTTCGCAAGCGTCGTCTTGCGGCGCTGCTGCTCGTCCTCTTCGTCGCCGGAGGGATCTCGTTCACGTTCGGTCTCGTCCGTGCGGTCGCGAGCGAGATCCCCGCACTCGACCCCGCCGCTCAGCACTCGGACGTCGACACGATCGTCTATGCCTCGAACGGCCGGACCGTGCTCGCCGTGCTTCGCGGCGACGAGGGTCGTGTCCTCGTCGACACGGACGACATCGCCCCGATCATGCGCCAGGCGATCGTCTCGGTCGAAGATCAGCGGTTCTTCGAGCACAACGGCGTCGACATCCGCGGCATTGCTCGCGCGCTCTGGCAGGACATTCGCCAGCAGGGAATCGTCGAGGGAGGCTCCACGATCACGCAGCAGTTCGTGAAGAACGCGTACATCCGCAACGAGAAAACCATTGCGCGGAAGGTGCGCGAGGCCGCGCTCGCCTGGCAGCTCGAGCAGCGCTGGAGCAAGGACAGGATTCTCACCGCCTACCTGAACACGATCTATTTCGGTCACGGCGCGTACGGGATCCAGCAGGCCGCTCGCGCGTACTTCAAGAAGAGCGCGAAGGAGCTCGAGCTCGCGGAGGCGGCGCTCCTCGCCGGTATTCCGGCCGACCCGTCCCTGTACGACCCGGCGACGAGTCCCCGCAACGCCACGTCCCGCCGGCGCCACGTGCTCGCGATGATGCTCGAGCACGGGAAGATCACCGAACGCCAGTTCGAGCGCGCCGACCAGGCTGAGCTCCCCGCGCCGGACGACATCCGCGTCCCCGGAACGCGGGCGCCGTACTTCGTGAACTACGTCAAGGACGAGCTCGTCCGCCGGTACGGCGCGGGCAAGGTATTCGGCGGCGGCCTGAAGGTGAGGACGACCCTCGATCTCGACCTGCAGATGAAGGCGCGGACCGCGATCGAGAGGATCCTGCGCAACCCCGACGGCCCGGCGGCCGCACTCGTCGCAATCGACCCGCGCGACGGCGCGGTCAAGGCGATGTTCGGGGGGCGCAACTACAGGGAGAGCCAGTTCAACCTCGCCGCCCAGGCAAAGCGTCAGCCGGGATCGGCATTCAAGCCCATCGTCCTCGCCGCGGCGATGGAAGAGGGCATCTCACCCGTGACCGAGCTCGAATCGAAGCCGGTGTCCATCGATGCCGGCGACCGCATCTGGAAGGTCACGAACTACGACCACACGTACCTCGGCCGCATCAGCCTGGAGCGGGCGATCGTGTCCTCGGACAACTCCGTCTACGCGCAGCTCACGGACGTCGTCGGGCCGAAGGCGATCGTCAAGACCGCCCGTACCCTCGGCATCCAGAGTCGTCTTGCGCCGTACTTTTCCATCGGCCTCGGATCGGGGGCGGTGAGCCCACTGGACATGGCCCGCGCGTACGCGACGATCGCCAACGACGGCCGTCGCGTCGACGGCTCGCTGTTCGAAAACCGTCCCCGCGTCGTGGAGCGGGTCGAGCGCGTACAGTCGAGCCGCGTCGACGAGAACTCGGTGATCACGTCGCAGGTGCTGGACGAGGGCCATGCGGAGCTCCTCACGGACATCCTCGAGGACGTCGTCCGGGTCGGCACCGGCAAGCGCGCCGCGATCTCCGGACGCGAGATCGCCGGCAAGACCGGTACGACCGACAACTACGGCGACGCGTGGTTCGTCGGGTACACACCGGAGCTCGTCGTGGCGGTCTGGGTCGGCTACCCGAACTCGCTCACGCCGATGCTGACCGAGTTCAACGGCGAGCCGGTCGCAGGAGGCACCCTCCCGGCGATGATCTGGAAGGAGTTCGTCGAGCAGGTGGAGGAGGACGAGACTCGCTCGTTCGACTCGCCCCCCTACCTCGGCGGCGCCTCGACCTGGGTCGTTCACCGCGACGGCAAGTGGCAGCTCGACAACGGGTATTGCAAGGGATCGAGGCTCATCGCCTACTTCTCCGGGCTCGGTCCCGACGCGGAAGCCAACTGCAAGCCGAACGAGGTGTCGGTGCCGTTCGTTGTCGGGATGACGAGGGATGGTGCGGCCGCTCGACTCGCGGAGCAGCCGCTCGACGCGAGCGTTGCCTACGCGCCGGCGAAGGCAGGTCGGCTGCCTGGGCTCGTGGTCAGCCAGGATCCACGGTCCGGCGGGCTTTCCGCCCACGACGACGTGACGATCTGGGTCTCGAAGGCCGAGCACGGCACGCTCCCGAATCTCGTCGGCTCGAGCCTCGGTGACGTGACGCGTGAGGCGGCGCGTCTGAAGATTCGTCTGGTGGCCAGGACCGCGCCAGGCCGCGCCGGAACGGTTCTTCGCCAGGGACCCCAGCCCGGGGTCGCGGTGGCTCCAGGTCTACGAGTCAGGCTCGTGGTCGGGGACGGCTCACAAACCTAGAGCCGGTCAGCGAGTAGCGCCAGGGGAGGTCCGCGCCGCGCGTGATCCCCACGCGCGGCGACTCGTCGACGTCAATCTGCGTCTGCGGTGGCTCGAGCGTGAACGGCGCTCGCCCGAGATCGCTCCCGTCGTGCGCGCCGGTGATGCCGAGCGCCTGCGTGAGCCGTCCAGGGCCGGCTGCCAGGAGGCGCCTGTTGTCCACTCCGCGGCGCTCTCGCATGACGTCGAGGCCGACGGTCGGCTCGAGCGCGCGAAGGAGCACCGCAGCACCGACGCCCGGCTCGCCACAGACGACGTTCATGCACCAGTGGACGCCGTATGAGCGGTACACGTAGAGCCGTCCGGGCCGCCCGAACATCGTGGCGTTGCGTTCTGTCCGCCCGCCGTACGCATGGCTCGCTGGGTCGTCCGGGCCGTACGCCTCCGTCTCGACGATGACACCGCCGACGCCGTCGACGAGGAGCGTCCAGCCGACGAGCTCTCGCGCGACGATTCGCACGTCGCGCTCGAACAGGCCCTCGAGCGCGGTCAGAACAGCGGTTCGGTCTCGGCCGGCCGCGCGGTTGCAGCGAGAAGCTTACGAGCACGCCGCCCCAGGTCACCGAGGTCGACGCGACCCTCCTCGGCGGCGGCGGCGAGCCGCTCCGCCAGGTCGAGCGCTCCGTCGAGGAGCACCGTGTCGCCCGCCTCGTGCCCCATGTCATGAAGGATCGTGCGCTCGGTCCGCGACGCGATGAGCGGGTCGGCGACGCCCTCGATCCAGACGCGCGTCCGCCGACCCCCTCCGCGATCGTCGCCGACGATCGGCTCGAACGCGTAGATCTTGTCGGCGCGCGCGTACTTCCCGAACCCGAGGAAGACCATTCGGGACTGCGTCATGGTGCGGAGTATGACGTTCGCTTGTCCTCTCGGAGCAGGACGAATGTCGCTCCTACGGCGAGCAAAACGACGACGAGCCACACCGGCTTCACGCCTGGCAGGAGCGCCGACGGGATGCTCGCATCCGTCCAGCCGCGCTTGACGAGCTGCTCGTTCCACGCGTCCTGCACGAGGTTCACTCCGCCGTACGCGAGCATCGTTCCCAGGTAGGCGGCGACCGCGATCCGCAGCCCTCCCGCCCCGACCCACACGCGGGAAAGGAGCAGCCCCGTTACCACGAGTAGCGCTCCATCCGTACCGTGGTGATGGCCGAGATGGACGGCGGCGATCGTGGTGCCGTCCGCCTCCCGACCGAGCTCCTCGCCCATGAAGGCGTCGCCCGGGAAGTGGAATCCCAGCTCGGCCGCGAGCCACGGGAGCGAGACCAACAGGACGACCGCTCCGATACCGACGCGCCACCGGTCCCACGGGCGTCGCGGCGCGAACGACATTCCGGCGCGGCGAGCAGCTGCGAACGTCAAGCCGGCGGCGATGACGACACCGAGAGCAGGGATCGCGTTGACCCAGCGCGCGTCGAGGTCGTCCTGGTCGACGAACCAGGGGATCGTCGCGCAGAGCGCGATTGCAGCACCCGCAGCCCACCAGGCTGCGCTCCCGAGCACGGCGACTCCGATGAGAGCGAGCGCAATCGCCACGAGCGCGATCGGGAAGTTGATGAGCGTGAGGCTGCGGCTCAATCCGCCCTCGATCCCCTCGTGCGAGACGTTGTACGTCTCGGCCGGATCGACATGCGTGTACGTGATCGCGACGACGAGCGTCGTCACCGCCCAGAGCGCCCAGGTGGCCACCGCCTCGCCCTGGCTCGTGACGGGGCGAGATATATCTCGCACCTACACGACCAGAGCGGAGTGCAGTGCCTCGGCGACGTACTCCTGGTCGTCCTCCGGAAGCCGCGCATGGAACGGAAGCGCGAGCGTGCGTGAGGCGACGTCCTCGGCGACCGGGCAGAGGCCGACCCGATAGCCGTACCGCTCCTGCATGTACGGCTGCAGGTGGATGCACGGCAGGTAGCGCGCGGTCTGTACACCACGATCGGCGAGCGACGAGATCACGGCCTCGCGGTCGGCGCGGGGCGGCAGCCCGACGACGTAGACGAACCACGAGCGCTCGTGATCCGCGTCGTCGGGACAAGGAAGCCCGAGCCCGGGAACACCGGCGAGCAGTTCCGCGTACCGGCCTGCAACGGCGGATCTGGCCGCGAGGATCTCGTCGAGCTTCTCGAGCTGGCCGAGCCCGATCGCGGCGCGGATGTCGTCGATCCGGTAGTTGAAGCCGAGGCGGGCGTGCTCGAGCCAGCCGCCGGAGTCGGCGCGACCCTGGTTCCGCAGGCTTCGCAGGAGGCGCCATTCGCGCTCGGAGTGCGTGGTGACCATCCCGCCCTCGCCGGTCGTGATCTGCTTGTTCGGATAGAAGGCGAACACCGCGGGCGCCCCCTGCGACCCGATCGCCGAGCCCTTGTAGCCGGCGCCGAGCGCCTCGCACGCGTCCTCGATCAGTGCCACGCCGCGGGCGTCGCAGACGGCACGGAGCTCGTCGAGCTCGCACGGGTAGCCGTAGATGTCGACCGCGATCACCGCACGCGTCCGATCGGTGATCGCGGCTTCCACGGAAGCCGGCGCGAGGTTCCAGGTGCGCGGATCGATGTCCGCGAAGACCGGCGTGGCGCCCTCGTAGATCGCGCAGTTCGCGGACGCGACGAACGAGTAGGGCGAGGTCACGACCTCGTCGCCAGGGCCGACACCTGCAGTGATGCAGAGGAGATGCAGGCCCGCCGTTCCGCTCGAGACGGCGACCGCATACGGCGCGCCGACGATGGAGGCGAACTCCTCCTCGAAGCGGTCGATCGTCGGGCCGAGCGACAGTCGCCCGGACCGAAGCACCTCGACGACGAGCTCCTCCTCCCGCTCGTCGAGCCACGGGTGAGAGAGCGGGATCGTCCGTACGGACGCCACGCGCGGCGCTAGGCCGCCGAGGGCGACATCTCGACCACGTCGAGCCACTGGCTCCAGCGCTCGCTGCGGCCGTGCACGGTGTCGAGGTACGCCTGCTGGAGCGCCCGTGTCACCGGGCCGACGCCGATCTCGCGATCGTCCACCGAGCGCACCGGTGCCACCTCCGTCGCGGTGCCGACCATGAACACCTCGTCGGCGAGATAGAGGTCGGTGCGGATGAGCAGCGTCTCCTCGACGCGATGACCCAGGTCCTGGGCGATCTGGACGATCGTGTCGCGCGTGATGCCGGGCAGGATCGACATCGCGAGCGGAGGCGTATACAGGACGTCGTCCTTCACGATGAAGATGTTCTCGCCCGGGCCGTCGGCGACGTAGCCGTCGTGCGAGAGCATGATCGCCTCGTCGTAGCCGGCGCGGCGCGCCTCCATGGTCGCGAGCATCGAGTTCAGGTAGATGCCCGTCGCCTTCGCGGCGTGCGGGATCACGTTCGGGCCGACGCGCTCCCAGCTGGAGATCTTGGCCGTGATGCCGAGGTTCTGGCTGTCCTCGCCGAGGTAGGCGCCCCACGGGAAGCTGAGGATGACGACGTCGACCGGGTTTCCGGTCGACGCGACGCCGAGCTCGCCGTAGCCGTAGAACGCGATCGGACGCAGGTAGCAGGAGGCGAGCCCGTTCGCCGAGATGACCTCGTGCGCGGCCGAGCGGAGCTCCTCGAGGGTGTACGGGAGATCCATGTACAGAACCTTCGCCGAGTTCTCGAGGCGTACGAGGTGGTCGCGCAGACGGAAGACCGACGGTCCGCCCGGCGTGTCGTAGCAGCGGATGCCCTCGAATACGCCCGAGCCGTAATTCAGGCCGTGCGAGGCGACGTGGATCTTCGCGTCCGCCCAGTCGACGAGCTCACCGTTCATCCAGATCTTGTCGGTTTCCTGCACTTTCAACTCTCCTTTGACGTAGACGAATCGTACGGTTGCTCGGCGACGACGTCCATCGGCCGAGCCCGGGCCAGGCGGCCCAGGTCGGTCGGGCTGATTCCCAGTATGTGGCGTGAGGAGCCGGCACCAGCCCAGACGACCGGGTGCCGGTAGAGCGCTTTGTCCATGAGGACCGCGTCGACATTCGGCAGCGGGAACGGTGCAACCGCGCCGGGCGCGAAGCCTGTCGCATCCTCCACCTCTCGCGCGTTCGCCACCCGAGCCGTAGTCGCGTCGAGCGCACGCGCTACCTTCGCAGGATCGCCACGCCGGTCACCCGGTACGAGCGCGACGACTGGCCGTTCGTCGCAGATGAGGACGAGCGACTTCACGATCTGCTCGAGCTCGCAGCCGACTGCGGTCGCGGCGTCCTGCGCGGTCGGCGTTCCTTCGGGGAACTCGTGAATGCGCGCTTCGGCTCCCGATTCGCGGAGGAAGGAGGACACCCGTTCGACGGGCTCCGGCCAGGCCCCTACCACGCCGGGAGCCTACCTTTCGGCGCTCAGTAGACGAATGGGTAGAGGCGGTAGCGCACGCGTCGCCGGTAGTCGTGGTACCCCGGATACCGCCTTTCGAGCAGGCGCTCCTCGACGCGCGCCTTCAGGCCCCAGACGACGGCGAGCACGGCTGTTCCCGCGAGCGCCCACCACGAAAGGACGAGTGAGACCCCCGCGACGAAGAGGAGCGCGCCGGAGTAGATCGGGTGCCGCACGACGCCGTACGGGCCTTGCTCGACGAGCTCGGCGTCCTCGGCCGGCCGGGGAAACGGGGTCAGGCTCGAGCCGAGCGCGCGGGCTGCGCTCGCAACGACGACTCCACCGGCGATCGCGATCAGCGCGCCCGCTCCTTTGAGCCACCAGCGCGCCGAGTCGGGCCAGGCCGGGCCGGCCACGCCAAGCACGAGGATCGCCGCGATCAGGCCAAACTGCAGCGCGACCCAGCCTCCGCCCCTCGCTCCGAGCTGCGGAACCTCAACCAAGGTTGAGGAAGCGAACGCCGTCGAATCCCGACGCCGCGACGCGCTCGACGAGGTCGGCCGGGGCCGGCGAATCGATGGAGAACGCCATCAGGGCCTTCCCTCCCTCCGTCCTCCTCGACACGGCCATGTTTGCGATGTTCACCCCCGCCTCGCCGAACATCGTCCCCACCCTCCCGATCACGCCGGGGACGTCGTCGTAGGAGAGGAAGGCCATGTGCGGCGCGAGCTCGATGTCGATCGCGAAGCCGAGCGCTTCGGCGAGGAAGAGGCGATGCTCCGGGCCAACCGTCGTGCCGGCGACCTCGATCTCCTCGCCACCCGTGCCGACGACCACTCGCACGAGGTTCGTGTAGTGCAGAGAAGACGCATGACGCTGCTCGGAGACCTCGATGCCGCGCTCGGCGGCGATGAGCGGCGCATTCACGTCGGTCACGGTCTCGTCCACACGGCCCTGGAAGATGCCCCTGAGCGTCGCAACCGTCAGAAGTCTCGTGTCGTGCTCGGAGAGCGGGCCATGAACAGCGATTGTCACGCGCGAAGGCCATGCGCCAGCGAGTGCCATGGCCAGGCGGCCCAGCTTCGCCGCGAGCGGGACGAACGGGCCGAGCAGCTCGAGCTCACGCTGGTCGACGACCGGGATGTTCACGGCGGTTCGGACGACCTCGCCGTCGAGCGCCGCGGCCACCTGCTCCGCGATGACGACGCCGGCGCGGTCCTGCGCCTCGGTCGTCGAGCCTGCGAGGTGCGGCGTGGCGACGATCTGCGGCAGCTCCAGCAGCGGGCCGGCGTAGGGCTCGTGCTCGAAGACGTCGAGAGCGGCGCCGGCTACCTTCCCGGAACGGATTACAGCCGCGAGCGCGTCCTCATCGATCAGGCCGCCACGCGCCGCGTTTACGATCCTGACGCCGTCCTTCATGCGGGCGAACGCGTCCACGTCGAGCAGGCCGCGTGTCTCGTCGTTCAACGGGAGGTGGAGCGTGAGAACGTCCGCGGCGGCATAGACCTCCTCGAGCGCCGCCGCAGGCTCGACGCCGAGCTCGCGAAACCGGTCCGCGGGGACGAACGGGTCGTACGCGACGACGCGCATCCCGAGACCGAGCGCACGTCGCGCGACCTCCCGGCCGATCCTCCCCAGTCCCAGGACGCCGAGCGTCTTCCCGGCGAGCTCGATGCCCGTGAAGCGCTGCCGGTCCCAGCTCCCGGCGATCAGCGCTGCGTGCGCCTGTGGGATGTTCCGGGCGAGCGCGAGAAGAAGCGCGATCGCGTGCTCGGCAGCCGAGTCGACCGTCGACTCTGCGGCGTTGGCCACGACGATCCCGCGGCGCGTCGCGGCGTCGACGTCGACGTTGTCCACGCCGACTCCAGCGCGGCCGATCACCTTCAGCCGCTCCGCGCGCTCGATCAGCGCCGCGTCGAGGGTCGTCGCCGAGCGGATGACGATCGCCTCGAAGCCGCCGATGATCTCGGAAAGGTCGGTCTCCGAATCTTCGACGACGTCGAACCTGCTCTCGAGAAGCGCGAGACCCGACTCGGCGATCGGCTCGCGAACGAGGACCCGAGCCCGACCGTGTTCAGACACGCGCGGCGTCGTGGTAGGCCTCGAGCGCGCGGGCGGCTGCCAGGCCGCGCTCGATCTCGGCACCACGTTCGACGAGCAACGTCTCGACCGCCGTCAGCGCAGTCGTGATGTCGAGCACGTCGTAGTACCCGATGTGCCCGATGCGGAACATCCGCGCCCCGAGCTCACCGTGGCCGCCGGCGACCGTGATCCCGAAACGGTCGCGAAGCTCGAGGACGAGATCCTTCGCATCGACGCCGTCGGGCGTGAGGATCGCCGTCACGACCGCCGATCGCTCCTCGTCGGGCGAGTACAGCTCGAGTCCCATGGCCTTCGCGCCCTCGCGACAGGCGCGACCGAGGGCGGCATGGCGGGCGAATGCGGCGTCGAGCCCTTCCTCGAGCAGCAGGCCGAGCGCGACGTCGAGTGCAGCCACGAGCGTGACTGCCGGCGTGAACGGCGTGGAGCCGGTCGCAAGGGCCGCCTGCATCTTCTCCCAGTCGAGGTAGAAGCGCGGCATCGTCGAGCGCTTCGACCGCTCCCAGGCGTGCGTGGAGACCGTCGTGAGGGAAAGCCCCGGCGGAGTCATCAGTGCCTTCTGCGACCCGGCGACGAGGACGTCGAGGCCCCAGGCGTCGACCTCGACCGGAACGGCACCGAGGCTCGAGACGGCGTCCACGACGACGAGCGCGCCCGCTTCCCGAGCAACTCGGGAAAGCGCCTGTATGTCTGCAACGACTCCGGTGGAGGTCTCCGAGTGCACGACGACGACAACGTCCGCTCCCGTTTCCTCGAGGCGTGTGCGCAGATCCTCCGGCTGGGGCGTCTCGCCCCAGGCGTAGCGAAGCTCCTGGACGTCCGCGCCGTAGGCCGCGGCGAGTGAGGACCAGCGGTCGCCGAAGGCGCCGGCCGTGACGACGAGGACGCGCTCGCCCGGCGACAGCAGGTTCACGATCGCCGATTCGAACGCCGCCGAGCCCGATCCCGTGAAGAGGAGGACGTCGTTCTGTGTGCGACAGACCTCCTGGAGGCGCGCGAGCACCCGCAGCATCAACTGGCGAAAGTCGGGCCCCCGATGGTGGATGACGGGCTCCGCGCTCGCCGCGAGCACCTCCGGCGGCACCGGCGTCGGGCCAGGCGCCATGAGGTAGCGCTTCCTCATCGGCCGAGCGTAGCTAGCGAGGTCGATGGCCGGAAAAGGACATGAGCTGCTGGAACGTCGGCCGGTTCGTCCAGCGCATCGTGTCCGGCAGCACGCCCGAAGTGAACTGAATGCGCTCCGCTGTCGCGTCCGCGCGCCATGCCGACGGCGCCGGGCCTTGCTTCTGCTCGAGCTCCGCCGCAGCAGCGTCGAGCGCGCGCCAGAGCGCCGCGCGACACGTAGCGAGCACGCCCGCGCCGCAGTAGCGGCGGGAGTACGGCCCGCGCACCTCACGGCCGAGAAGCGTGCGCAGATCCTTGTCCACGTATCCGTACCAGCCCGAGATATACGACGACCCGCCGGACCCCGCATCGTCGCTGCGGCCATGGAGCGCCGCGAGGCGGTCCACGAGCTGACCGAGCACCGGCCCCATCACGGCATCCGCGAGTCGCGGCCACGCTGCGTCCATCACCGCCGCGCCGGGGTCGTCGACTCTCCCGTCCAGCTCGCGATCGAGCCGGCTCGATCCGTTCACACGCCAGCTGTCGAGAAGCGTCGCGGCCGCCTCCGCACGAGCACTGGGCGCCGGCCCGGTCTGGAGCACTGCCCGGATGACCGGCCAGACGCGCGCTGCCCTGAGGTCCTGCGTCGCCGCTCTGTTCATCGCCCCGGTGAGCGTCGCCAGCGAGCTCCCCGACGACAGGGAGCCTGTTCCGTCGAGCCCTCCCATGTGACGGCATACAGTCCCTCTCCGTGGATGCCCTCCTCGCCTTCGCGGCCGCGCTCATCACGCTGCGGCTGTCCGGAGACCTCGTTCGCCGTTTTCGCGCTCGCCGCGCGCCCGAGCTCGCCGCCTGGGCGGCCGGCTTGGCCGCGTACTCGCTCGCAGCCGGCGCGCTCGCGTGGGGCGCAGCAGCCGGGTGGAGCGAGGCGGCGTTCCGTGTCTACTACCTCGGCGGCGGGTTACTCACCGCAGCGCTGCTCGGTGCAGGATCGCTGCTCCTCGTCGGGCGTCGATGGGTCGCGTTCGCGGCCCTCGTCTACGTCGGCCTGGCCGTCGGCGTGGCCGTGGCCGTCCCGTTGCAGGCCGAGCTGTCCGGGGCGGAGATCCCGGAGGCGCAGGACGTCCTCGATGTCTGGCCGGCTCGGGTGCTCGCAATCGCCGGCAACTCGCTCGGGACGCTCGCCGTCGTGGTCGTCGCGGTCGCGACGTTTCGCGCGCGTCCGGTCGGGAACGCACTCATCCTCGCGGGAATCGCGGTCGCCGGGATCGGGAGCGGCCTCGCCGGGCTCGGGATCGGCGCTCTAGCTCCCGCGATAGTCCTCGCGGCGATCCTCCTCTATGCCGGGTTCGTGGCGCCGACGACGCTCGCGAAGCCATACCGCGACCAGCAGCGCCAGCACCGAGATGGCGATCGTGGCCTCGACGATCGCGCCGGGGATCCCGCCGTGCGCCACTAACCACGCGTGAGGATCCACATTCCTCCCAGCGTGTAGAGCACCATCAGGCCGAGCATCGGTAGCTGCGCCTCGAGAGCGGTGCGGCGGTCCTCGAAGACCGCGACGGCGCGGTCGTGGGCGATCGCGAGGCCGGCGACGTGCCCGACCACGAGCGCACCGACCTGCACGTACCACACGGTTTCCGGCGACACGATCGCGAGGTTGGGTGCGAAGTCCGCCGTCCCGAACAGGTCCCAGCCCTTCCCGAACGGGTCCGAGGCAAGCGTGATGATGAACTGCCCCTGAATGAGGAACAGTGTGAAGTAGTGCGCCATGAGGTACGCCGCCGCGATCGGGACGAGCGGCAGGACGAAGTCGGGGACGAGCGAGCGGCTCGCCCGACCCACCTGCTCGGCAATCGCGACCGCCGCGAGGTAGGTCGCCAGGACGGCCACGATGAAGAACGCGAGACCGCCGATGTTCAGGAAGGTCGTGGCAAGATCGACAGCGCGCTGGGACGATCCCGCGAGCTCGGCTCTGAGCTCGGCAACGAGATCCACCCAGGTGCTCGAGCGGCTGAACCCGTCGAAGCTCGTCGAGCCGAGCAGGACTGCGACGAACACGAGCGTCCCGCGAATCCGGTCGTCACCGGCGAGGCCCGTGAAGGGCCAACGCACGACGACGGTGCCCTCACGCGCCGCGAACGGTGCGATCCGCGCAAGCAGCCCGAAGGCTACGGCGAACCCCTCTCCGTACCGCGTCCACACGTCGCGGCCGTACACGGCCATCCCGGCGAGCGCCCAGTACGAGTAGAGCGCGATCGCAATCGCAAGCGTCCGGGGATACGCCGGTCGCGGGTTGGCGAGCTCGAGCGCCAGGAATGCGAAGAGCGCCGCCGCCGCGGGGTATCTCCCGAAGCGGCCCGACCATTCGAGCACGGGCTGCGCCGAGCGCCCGCTGCGCTCCAGGGCCCACACGGACGCGTCGGCAAGCGATCTCCACGGGCTGAGGACACTCCACACGTTTCCGAAGAGCACGGAGAGCAGCGGAATCCCGAGCCAGAAGATCACGTAGATGAACGTCGGCGCGAAGTTGAGGAGCTCGACCGTCGTGCCGAAGAGCGCCGTCGCGAACGTGAGTACGAGGAGGCCCACCGAGATCGCGCCCAGTACGACACGAACGCCGCGCGAGAGCAGGAAGCGACTCAGTGCCCCGGGTAGCGCACGCCCACGTGAGTGCGCCTCGAGCAGTGGCCGGCGCCAGAGGTAGAGCAGCAACACGAACGACACAACGAGGACGACTGCCGCGCCCACGAAGAAGTAGACCGCTGGAATCGGGAGGTCGCGAACGACCCCGATCCCGTGCGCGATCGGGATCACGGCTGGACTGTGATGTCTGCGATCTGGACTGCGAGATCCTCGAGTTCGACCTCGAAGCGTCCCGGAATCGTCGCCCTGAACGGCAGCCGCGCGGTTCTTCCCGGCGAGACGTCGCGCATGATGTCGTAGCCGTGCAGGTGCACGTGGTCGCTCACGTCGGATCTGACGACGAGCACGACGCGATCGCCCTTGTCCACGGTCTCGCGGACGATCCCCCCCTTCGGCGCGCCGTTCACGACCACTACGCGGATCATCGTCGGATTGGGCGGAGGCGGTGGCGTCGTGGTCGTCTCGGTGGTGGTGTCCGTCGTCGTCGTTTCGGTCGTCGTCGTTTCGGTCGTCGTCGTGTCGGTCGTGGCAACCTCACCGTTCTCGTCGCCGCCGCATGAGGCGAGTAGCACTCCTGCGCCGAAGAGCGCCAGCGCGCTGACGGCGACCGCAGTGCGACGGCGCGAGATCACGCGCAGCAGCGTAGCCTCGGCTCCCGACGCTTGGGTCGGCTACGCGTTGTCCAGCGCGGCACGAGCGACCGGCGCCCAGCGAACCGAGAATGCCGGACTCAGCTCGAGTGCCTTCGCGTACCACTCGCGCATCGCTGCGCGGTTCCCTGCACACCCTTCCGCATAGCCGCGATGAAAGTAGAGGATCGCGTCCTTCGTCCCGAGCCGGAGCGCCCGGTTCGCGAGCGGGAGCGCCTCCTCGCATCTCCCCGCACGCGCGAGCGCCCACGCGAGAGCGTCGTCCCCGTACACGGAAGGCCGATCCGCGCGCGCCTCGCGAGCGAGCTGCACGGTCTCGAGCGGGCGGATTCGCTGATCCGCGCGATAGACGGCTGTCTCGAGGTCGACCCGCACACCGTTCGCGCCGAGGAGGCGATGGATGACTGCGACCACACCACGCTGCCTACGTGCCTCCGTGTGCCGCCCCGTCCGGTCCAGGACGTCCGCGAGGAGGGCGACAGACGCCGCGCTCGGCACCGCGTCGGCCGCGCGTGTCGCAGCATGCGTCGCGTTATCGAAGCGCCCCCTGGCCGCTTCGGCGCGCGCGAGTTCGACGAGCCCCGCGGGATATCCCGGAAACGCTCGGAGGGCACCTCTCGCGTGTTGCCGCGCTGTCCCGAGCCGGCCGTGCCCGAGCTCGAGCTTCGCGAGCTCGACGTGGGCCCAGGCACTTGGCTCGGGCTGCCCGGCTGCGGCTTCGAGCGCGAGCTGCATCGCCTCGCGCGCGCCGGCGCGGTCCCCGACGAGCTCGCGCGCAAAGGCGACGCGCGCGTACGAGGCGAGGTTCGGCTTAAGGGCCGCCATCCGGTCGATAGCGGCGAACGCAGCGTCGTAGCGACCGAGCTCGATAAGCGCGTCGCCGACGACACCGTACGGCCGCGCTGCACCGGGGAGAAGCCGCATGGCTCGCCTGCCGTGCGCGAGCGCCTGCCGGAAGTCGTGCCGGATGAGCGCGAGCGATCCGAGCCCGAGGATCGCATTCGGATCGTCCGGCTTCACGCGCATGGCTCTCGTCAGGGCGCTCTCGGAGCGCGGGAGGAACGACGCGTCTCCGGTCTCGCGCCAGCGAAGCTGGTACGCGAAGCCGAGCTGCGCGAGAGCGTCCGCATCTCCGGGCCGGGCTCGGACCTCCTCTTCGAGCCCGGCCACGGTCCTTGCCGAGGCACCGCCCGCCGCGATCGACAACGCTCGGTCTGCGAGGGCGCGCGAAGCAGCGGGCACGCCTGAGTCCGCAGAGGGCGTCTCCGTCAGGACGCCGCCGACGAGGCCGCCGAAGGCGAGCGCGACCGCAGTCGCGCTCGCCCCCAGCAATGCCGTGCCTCGTGTCACGCCTACCTGTGCCCCGTGTGGTCGTAGCCGTTGTTCGGCGGAGCCACATACGGGAAGCTCGAGAGGAACGTGTTCTCGTTGGCGTCCACGCCGTCTCCGACCGTGTTGTTCGTCATGCGGTTGGCGTTGCCGTCGCAGAACCCGAAGCCCTCGATGATTGGTCCGACGACCGGGCCGTAGCCACACGCGAGTGCGCGAAGCTCGATGTCCGTGACGTCGTCCTCGAGCCTGCGCCCGTTCGGGAAGCCCGAAAACTCCCCGGCGAGCAACCCGAGCCGGCTACCGGTGCCGGCAGGAGGTGCCGTGAAGTTCGTGTTCAGGCGCAGCAGGTCAGCCTGCGTCGTGCCCGTGAAGTTGAGCGTCGGAACACCCGTGAGGAGGATTGCCGCGATGTCACCGCGTCCGGTCGTAGGAGGACCGTCCAGCACCGGGTAGAGGATGCTCTCGAGCAGCGCGAGCTCCGGTTCCGTGAAACGAGCCGCGAACTGCGCATCGTTTCGCGGATCGCTCGCGTTCCAAAGATCCTTCTTCCCCAGCGGGATAACGACCTCGTTGACGAGCGGGTTCCCGAGCCGCGAGACCTGCACCTGCGGCCCGTTTGCGTCGAAGGTGCCGTCGCCGCGGAGGATCTTGATCTTCGGCCGGCTCGCGCTGGCGTAGATCCCGATCGTCCCGTTCTGCAACGGCGCCCGGAGCAGGTCCGTCTTCGGCACCTGGATCGCGATCGTGTGCGTGTTGTAGTTGAGCACCCCGTCCTGACCGTCCTGCATCGCCAGCGGGATCAGGTGCGCTGCGTTGAACGGCCGCAGTCCGCCGAGGTCGAAGATCGAGCCGAGGTCGACGAAGAACGGATCGTCTCGCGGGCCGGCGAACACCTTCCGGTCCTGGCCGAAGCCGAAGACGCCCTGGAACGGGTCGTACGTCGGATTCGAACGCGGCCCGATGTTCGCAGGCGGGACGGGCACGTTCGACGCGACGACGGTCGAGTCCTCGCCTGCCACACGCGTCACCGAGTACGTCTGCTTGACGTTCAGGTCCGGGTCGGTCGGCGACGTGACCGGGGCCGTGTTGTAGAGGAACGTGTTCGGATTCGAGATCGACGTCTTGAACCGGAACTGGTACGTGACGTCCTCCGTCGCATCCCCGTTGTTGTCGATCTTGAGCTCGTAGAGGACGGTCGGATCGAAGCGGTAGTAGTTCGGCCCACCCGCGGGATCCTCGAGCGGGATGTAGTTCGCGATGATCGTGACGGTGTCCGGATTGTCGGGACTAACGAACGCGTAGACGTCCGTGTTGTCCGCAGCCGGGTCGTCTCCTATGAGCGGCGCCTCGCGGTGACTCGACGCAGTGGCGCCCGATGGTCCGGCCGCACCGACGAACGCCGCGACCGTAACGGCCGCCGTCAGCGCACCGACGAGACCGAGGAGCAGAACTCCCCTCTTCATGCCGTACTCCTTTCCCCGAAGGTGGAGGTCGGCCTGATTCGGTGCTCGGCGCACTCCGGTTCGTTAGCGTCCAGGAATGGACTGGGACCAGAACGTCGTCTGGATCACGACCCGCACGATCAGGCCGGGCGCGTACGAGGAGTTCAGGAAGGCGTGGCGACCGAGGGAGTTCCCCGAAGGGATGATCCGCGCGTACGAGTGCTTCTCGGAAGACCGAAACGAGGTCGTCGGCATCTCGGTCTGGGACTCGTTCGAGTCACGTGAGCGCTACCGGCTATCGGCCGTCGAGGCCGAGCGCCAGCGTGCGATGGCGCCATTCGTGGAGGCGGAGAGCTCGGGCCTCTACGTCGGCCGCGAGCTCGAGATCCCGAAAGCAGGCTAGCCGGCGAGCCTCTCGCGCACGAGCTCGGAGACGACGCGGGGGTTCGCCCTTCCCTGCGTCTCCTTCATGACCAGGCCGACGAAGAAGCCGAGCAGGCCTTCCTTGCCGCCGCGATATGCGGCGACCTGGCCCGGGTTCTCCTCGAGGATGCGCTCGACGATCGGCGCCAGTTCTTCCGTATCGGACACCGCCTCCTGCGCCAGGTAGGGCTCGGCCGAGAAGCCCTCGTCTCCGAGCTTCGCAATCGCGTCGTCGAACGCAGTGCGCGGGATGCGATCGCGTGCTTCGACCAGCTTTGCGAGCTCGCCTGCCGGCACAGCAGTCGGGTCGACTCCTGCGCCGACGAGATTGTTCGCGACGACGTTCGCCGCAGCTACGGCGTCAGCACCGGCAGCGACCGTCTCGTCCCACAGGCGATCGAGCCCACCCGTCACGAGGACCGTTGCTCGCTCGAGACCGAGTGCGGGCTCGATGCGCCGGATTCGTGACGCCGGTGACTCGGGGAGCTCGGCCCGGAGCGCAGCGACGAGCTCGGCCGGCGGCTGGACGGGGACCAGGTCGGGCTCGGGGAAATAGCGGTAGTCGTCCGCTTCCTCCTTCGCACGCCGTGCCGTGAGCGTGCCGGTCGCGGCGTCGAAGTCGTACGTCTGCTGTCGCACCTCCTCGCCGGACTCCCAGACGCCGATCTGGCGCTCGACCTCGGCCTCGATCCCGCGCGCGATGAAGTTGAAGGAGTTCATGTTCTTGATCTCGGTGCGCGTACGAAGCTCCTCGGAACCCGCCGGACGCACGGAGACGTTTGCGTCCACGCGCAGCGTGCCCTTCTCCATCTCGGCGTCCGAGATCCCGAGCTCGACGATCGTCAGTCGTAGGAGCTGCAGGAAGCGCTTGGCCTCATCCGCGGAGCGAAGGTCCGGCGCGGTCACGATCTCGACGAGCGGTGTCCCGCCGCGGTTGTAGTCGACGAGCGAAGCCTCGGCACCGCCGATCCGGCCCGTGCGGCCGCCGACGTGAACCGTCTTCGCGGCGTCTTCCTCGAGATGAGCCCGCTCGACCCCGATCACACGGTCGCCTTCCGCAGTTGGTAGTATCACCCTGCCATTTATGCAAGATGGTAGATCGTATTGAGAGATCTGATAGCCCTTCGGCAGATCGGGGTAGAAGTAGTTCTTGCGCGCGAACACCGCGAGCTCGGCGATCGTGCAGTCGAGCGCGAGCCCGAGCTCGATCGTCCACTCGATCGCGCGCCGGTTCATGACGGGGAGCGCGCCGGGGAAGCCGAGGCAGACCGGGCAGGTCTGCGTGTTCTCGCCCGCGCCGAAGCCGACCGCGCACCGGCAGAACATCTTCGTCCGCGTCTTCAGCTGGACGTGGATCTCGAGCCCGATCACGGGTTCCCACGTCATCGGAGCCGCTCCGGAACGGCGCCGAACCCGATCGCCCGCTCGAGCGCGTGCCCGATCCGGAAGAGCCCGTTCTCTCCGAACTGCGGCCCGATGAGCTGAAGCCCGACCGGGAGCCCTTCCGCGAGACCACTCGGAATCGAGAGGCCCGGCAGTCCGGCGAGGCAGGACGGGATCGTCAAGAGGTCGCACGCGTACATCGCGAGCGGATCGGCGGCCTTGTCACCGATCGGGAACGCGACCGTGGGCGACGTCGGGGTGACGATCGCATCGAAGTCGGCGAGCGCGTCGCGGTGCTCGCGGATGAGGAGCGTGCGCACCTTCTGCGCCTGTCCGTAGAACGCGTCGTAGTAGCCGGCCGACAGGGCGTACGTACCGAGCATGATCCGGCGCTTCGGCTCCGCACCGAAGCCCTCGTCCCGCGTCCGATCGACCATCTCGTCGTACGACGCACCCTTGGCCCGTGGCCCGTAGCGAACGCCGTCGTAGCGCGCGAGGTTCGAGGACGCTTCTGCCGGAGCCACGAGGTAGTAGCACGGCATCCCGTACCGGTACGAGAGCGGGAGGTCGCACTCCCCCACCTCGGCCCCGAGCTCGCGCGCGCGTTGGAGCGCCTGCTCGAACGACGAGCGCACGCCGGGCTCGATCGCGTCGAGCGACTCGACCTGCTTCGGGACGGCGAGACGAACGCCAGCGAGCGAGTCGCCCTCCGGGAGCTGCACCGGTTCCGGTAGCTCGGCCGTGGTCGAGTCGAGCGGATCGCGACCGGCGATGATCGAGTACAGAAGCGCGACGTCGCGCACTGTCTTGCCGACGGGGCCAACCTGGTCGAGGCTCGAGGCGAACGCAACGACGCCGTAGCGAGAGACGGTTCCGTACGTCGGCCGCAGACCCACGTTTCCGCAGAGCGCAGAAGGCTGCTTGATCGAGCCGCCCGTGTCCGATCCCAGGCCCCACGGCGCGAGCCCTGCTGAGACAGCCGCCGCGGTGCCGCCACCGGATCCGCCTGGCACGCGAGCAGGATCCCAGGGGTTCCGCGACGGCCCCCAGGCCGAGTTTTCGGTCGAGGAGCCCATCGCAAACTCGTCGGTGTTCGTCTTACCGAGGAGTGTGAGGCCGGCCGCCTTCACGCGGGCAGCCACCGTGGAGTCGAACACCGGCGTGTACCCACTGAGGATCTTCGAGCCCGCGGTCGTCTCGACGCCCTTCGTCGAGATGACGTCCTTCAGCGCGATCGGGATGCCCTCGCCGCTCGGCTCGTCGCAGGTGCGCAGGTAGCAGTGGAGCTCGCCGTCGCGCTGGCCGATCGCCTCGAGGTACGCGCCGTGCAGCTCGGCCGCAGACACATCACGGCGCTCGAGGAGCCCGATCGCTTCCTCCGCGGTCAGTCGCAGCGTGTCGATCGTCACAGTGCCACCGGCGGGACGCGGAAGAGATCACCGTGGCGGTCTGGCGCATTCGCGAAGACATCGCCGAGGGGCAGAGACTCGCGCGGCTCGTCCTCGTCCCAGACGTTGACCAGATCGAGTGGGTGCGACGTCGGCGGGACATCGGCGAGGTCGAGCTCGGCCACGACACCCACCGCGTCGAGGATGGCGCCGAGCTCCTCGGTGAGCTTCTCGACCTCGTCTTCGGTCAACGCCAGCTTCGCCAGCTGCGCGACGTGCAGTACCTCAGCTCGGGAAATCGCCATTCGCCAAGGATCCTCTCAACCGAAGCGGGCCCCCTGTCGGGAGCCCGCCGGTTACGTCGATACGAGTTCGGTCAGCTTGTCGCTGCGACGACGTTCGCGGCCTGGGCACCCTTGGGACCCTGGACGACCTCGAACTCCACACGCTGGCCTTCGGTGAGGGTCTTGAAGCCGTCCATCGCGATCGCGGAGAAGTGGACGAAGACGTCGTCCCCACCCTCGCGCTCGATGAAGCCGTAGCCCTTCTCGTTCGAAAACCACTTGACGGTGCCCTGCTCCACTACTCGTCCTCCTACAGCGATGACGCCGGCCACAGCGGGGCCGACGCCGGTGTACACAACGGCCGGAACGCTAGCGCCTACGAGCTAGCCGACGCAACCCGCGAGCGACGGTGTTGCGCAGCTGTCAACGTGTTTCGAAGGAGCATCGCGATGGTCATCGGCCCCACGCCTCCCGGCACCGGGGTCATGAGGCCGGCCACCTCGAGCACCGCCGGATCGACGTCGCCCACGAGCTTGCCATCCTCGTTGCGGTTCACACCTACGTCGATGACCGTCGCGCCGGGCTTGACCATGTCAGGGGTCACGAGGCCCGGCCGCCCCACCCCGGCGACAAGGACGTCCGCCCGGCGCGTGTGGAACGCGAGATCCTCGGTGCGCGAGTGGCAGATCGTCACGGTCGCGTGCTCGGCGAGGAGCATCATCGCCATCGGCTTGCCGACGATCTCGCTGCGGCCGATGACGACGGCCTCCTTGCCCTTCAGCTCGACCCCGCGCTCGGCGAGCATCACCATCACACCGGAAGGCGTCGCAGGGGTGAGGAACGGCTCGCCGAGGTAGAGCAGGCCGGCGTTCAGCGGATGGAACCCGTCCACGTCCTTCGCGGGGTCAACCGAGCGCAGCACCGTTGGCTCGTCCATGTGGTCGGGCAGGGGAAGCTGGACGAGGATCCCGTCGACCCCGTCGTCTGCGTTGAGGTCTGCGATGAGCTCGATGATCTCGCTCTCCTCCGTGTCCGAGGAGAAGCGGTGATCGCGTGACTCGATCCCGGCCTCGTGCGAGGCCTTGTGCTTCGAGCCGACATACGCGTGGGACGCGGGGTCGTCGCCCACGAGAATCGTCGCAAGACAAACGGGGCCGCCGAACGCGCGGACGTCCTCGGCGACCTGCGCACGAATCTTGAGCGCAATCGCCTTCCCGTCGATCAGCACCGCCGTCATCGACCCCGAAGCGTAGTCACGGGGTCGATGAGGCGATGTCGCTACCGCGCGAGCGTCGTGCGGAGAAGCGTGAAGCCGTTCGCCTTGAGAACCATGGTCTTCGAGATCTGCACCTTGGCCTGCGGATTCAACGACTGGACTCTCGAGGCCGGGTTCGAGACCTGAACCGTCGCCGCGGCACTCGCCTTCTGAACCTTCGCAGCCGGGTTGAGAGCCTGCGGAGCGAGCGCGGCCTGACCGGCGGGCGCGAGGATTGCCGCGCTCGACACGGCGATCGCGATCGCGCCCTTCATGCCGTGCGCCTCGACGTCGTCGTCGCCGAAGATGCCTTCGACGAAAGCGCAGTCGACCTCCAACATGATCTCGTCCTCCGGTGCGAGCCGCAAGAGCTCTTCGATGTCGGAGTACGCGAGGTCGATGGAGAGCCTGCTCGTGTCCTCGGACTTGTCCGATCCGAGGTCGAACCAGAGCTCGGCGGTGTCACCGGGGCCCGCCGCCTCGAGCTCCTGCCGCGAGAAAACCGCGGTGAACGAGTCGTCGATGGTGCCCGGCTCGACGAACGTTGCATGTGCCTGTAGCGCCTGCATTGCTCCTCCTCGATGGTTACCCGACTCACAAGACGCACACGGGTGGTGCTGTCTTCCATCGAGACGACGAAAGGCGCCGAGCGGACTCGAACCGCTGTACTCGTCAAACCGTGCGTTTGCAGGGGAAAGCCGTGCGCGGGTGGCCCGTCAGCGCATCGAGATCATCGATGGCGCGAGTACGTGTCACCGCCTTGCCGCAGGACTGGCGCTGTACGCCGATACAGGCCAAGAAAGCGAGCCCTGTGGAACCGACTCACCGCAAGCCGGAAGGCCGCGAAGATTCCCAACGCAAGCAGGAAGTGCCGCGCAAGAGCGGCCGCACGTAGAGCGAGCTTCGGGCGCGGGGACAGCGCGCGTCGGGACAACCGGGAACCGTCTGAACCCCGGGCCGAAGGCTGCGTCGATGCGACGGTGACCGGACCGCAGAGAGCACTCCTCCCGAGCAATCGGGGAAGCGCGCACCTCCGCTCAGGCTCTCCCGTCCCGCAGGTTAAAGAGAGGGGACCAGTAAGCAATTTCCTCCCTCTCCTGGCTGAGTCCTTAGCAGCGCAGTGAGAGAATGCCCCACAGAGGACTACCGAGGAGGCATGAACATGAACAAGGCGTTGATCGCTGGCGCAGTTGTCATCGGCGCTGTGGTGTTAGCCAAACGTCACGCACTAAGCCGCGACGGATTCGACATCGAGACGTTCATCGAGCGGATGCCCGACAACGCTCCGCCCAAATGGGCGATTCAAAACATCCGCGCGATCCGCGAGAACACCGACCGAATCCTGGAGATCCTCGACAGCGAGCACAAGGCCGACACGGGCGAGGCAGCGATGCCTCTGCGCGAGGACACCGCCTGATTCCATCCGCCTCCGAGTAGGTACCGTTTCCGGGTGCTCGGCGTCCCGATTCGCGTCACCCAAGACGCCCGTGCTTCTCGCAAGGATGCTCCACGGCTCGCCGTTGCGGTTGCACTCGGTCTATCGGTAGGCCTGATTGGAGTTGCAACGTCCGGTGTTCAGGCTCGTACTGAGGCGTCGGTCTTGGGCGAGGTCGCGTATACGCGCCTCTATGAGGATCCGAAACTGGGTAACCGCTCTTGGATCGCGGCCGCCGATCTCTCGGGGAATGCACGTCGCGAGATCACTCGACGCCCGACCATGGGCGAACGCTGGAACGACCACAGCGTCCAATGGTCGCCGGACGGCTCGCGGGTCGCGTTCTTGCGTGAGGGGCGGAACGTCTCCGGTCTCTACGTGGCGAACCGCGACGGCAGCGACCTGCAAAGGGTGTTGCGAGGACCCCATTCGTGGGATCTCTCGACCGAAGCCCCCGACTACGCTTGGTCGCCCGATGGGCGACGGCTTGCACTCGGGAATGGCCCCCTGCACGTCGTCAACCGCGACGGCACTGGGAGCAGGCGGCTCGTACCGTCCTCCACGTGCAAGCCATCGTGGTCGCCCGATGGGACGAGCGTCCTCTACCTCGTAGACGGCGGGGGATGTGGAGAGAGGGGAGCAAACCGTCCGGATCGGGGACATCAGGCGATCTATCGGATCGACGCCGACGGGTCGCATCGCCGCCAGCTCGCCACTGGTTCATTCGGGGACGCTGCCTGGTCGCCCAATGGTCGCGAGATCGCCTTCTCGAATCGCTGCCAGGTTCAGCACGGCCAGGACTGGTTCTGCTCGGTCTCGTTGATACGAGGCGATGGCACCGGCACACGGCAGCTCGTCAAGGAGAGCTACGGCGGCTGGGTGGAGTGGGCCGCTGGCGGGAAACAAGTGCTGTGGCCGGTGTACCCCGGCTTCAAGACGACGAGCGTTACCACTGGGAGGACGCACAGCGTCCTTCCTGCCTCGCACAAGGAGGGCTGGCCGGTGGGGATATCCCAGGACGGTCAGAGGATTGCGGTCCTTGCAGAGGACGGCTACACAATGAGAAACGAGACGCCGCCCACCCCTCCACTCATCGTCGTGACGACAGACGCACGGCTGATTCAGCGCATTGCGGTACCTCATGGATGGAAGTCCCTCGAAGCTTCCGTCTACGTCCGGTGAGCCTCTAGCCGCTCACACGACATACCGTCCCGGCCCGCCCGGGACTACTGCGAGCTACACGTGATCGTCAACGCGGTCGATGACACCTGATCGCCCGGCTCGGCGGCGACCTCGGTCGCGCGGGTGCTGAGCGCCGTCGTCATCGACCGGGCACGCTCAGGAGCTGCCGGGTCATCCGCTCCTCCTGGGAGGCGTCGTGTCGGCCTCGTACTCGACCGGCCGCCGCTCGATGCCCAACATCGCGAGGTTCTGATCGGAGAGCGACCTGATGCGCGCGTCCTGGGCGAACGCCCGCTCGGGGCCTGCTCGTGCGGGGTGAGAAGTCCGAGCGTCGCGCGGCCCCAGTCGGGGTCGGCGTAGAGCTTCGGCTCCCACTCGTCGCGCTCGGTCAGGTCGATCCGTCCCGACGGCCCAGTCGAGGATCGCGTCCACTTCGTCGGCGACCCGCTCGGCGTAGGCACGCCTGTGCGCCTTCACGTCCTCCTCGGGAACCGCGTACTCCACGATGCGAGTGAGGCCGGTCGGATCCTCGTAGTAGGTCGTCATGCGTCCTCCTTCGTCTCGCCGACGAGCGCGGCGATGTCTGAGATTCGGAAATCGGCGGTGCGCCTTCGGGGTGAACCGCACCGGTTCGAGCACCCCGGCCTCGACCAAACGGTCGAGCGTGGAGAGAGGCTGATCCCGCCGAGCAACTCGCACGTCCGGGCCACGGACGCGAGCAGGTCCTCTGGGGTCGCCGTGGTGCTCATCTCTCACAGGTGGTATCGCGGAACGGCCACAAAACACTGTCGAGGCGGGTCGAGTCGAACTAGGCTGGCGGCATGACGCGGACAGGGTGGTTGTTCGTCGGCATCACAGGAATCACGATCGCGGCAGTCGCGAGGAAGTACCTCACGCCCGGCGTGGTCGTGGAGGAAGTCCCGGAGCCGCCGCGCCCCATGGAAGGCGTCGGGACGAGCACTGCCGCGTTCGTCGATCTCGACCCCGACAGCGACCCCGGCACCGATCCCGAGAAGCTGTGAGGACGACCCGCTGGGCGATGATCGCCGTCGGCCTCGCCGTCTGGCTCGGCGCGGTCGCGTGGCCGCGGATGCAGGTCGCGATCCTCGTGCTCTCGGGCGCGCTCGTTGCGTTCGCGGTCTTCGGGCTGCTCCGAGGAGTAGCCGAGTCGCAGGTCACACTAGGCGGGATGCGGCTGTACCACCGAACCGATGCGAGGGACGCGATCCTCGCCGACGGGTTCACGGACGCAGAAGGCGATTACCTCACCGACAGGATTCACGGGGGCGTGTGGTTGCGCGACAGGATTCTCGACGCGAACGAGGGGACCGCGGGTGAAGACGTACTCGACCTGGAGATCCCGGAGGAGATCGTCGCTCCCTTCGAGTGGGTTGAGGAGGACACGGGCTACCGGGAGTTCCTCGTGCCAGCCGAGATCGCGAATCGCTACTTGCGGCAGCCGTAGACGCAATGACCCTTGTCGCCCTTGTCGCCATCATCGCGCTAGCCGCTGGCGGGCTTGTCGTCGTGATGCTCGCGATTGCGCACCCCCCGCGCAGCGACGACGCCAGACGCCCAGTGTCGGGCGATCCTCCCCGGCAGAAGCCCCCGCGGCGTCCGGCATGGCACGGCATTACACGGGCGTGGACTTCGTGGCGGTACAGGTACAGGCACAGGCACGACATCCCGTAACCCCCAAGGCGCACGGCGCAGGCGGGCTGCTAGCGGACTAACACGGTCAGCCTGGCGCTTGCAATCCTCGTCGAGCCGTACTACCTGTGAGAGTGGTCAGGCGCGGCGCTGGAAGGGCTGGCCGACGGACGTGGGAACCAGGGGGAGGACTTCGTCTTCTGGATCGACCAGCCTGAGGTCGCCGTGCCTGCCCCCTCAATCGTGCGCAGAGCATTCGTGGCATAGGGGAGTTCGGGCTGCTGACCGAGGAGTAGCGCGAGGCACCGGCCCGGTGAGCCACCGTGGCTCACGTCTTCGAGCCGCCGCGCGACTCGCAGCGAGATGCAGATCGGATTTGCCGCCTGGAAGGAACTACTCGACCGTGCTTATGGGAAGGCTCCTGCGTTCGCGGAACGTCGAGGGGGCAGGCCCTCTGGAGATGGACGAGGTAGCTGCAGAGATCAGGTCTATCGCCGCGGCGTTGAAATAGGAACGCCCCTAGCGCTAATACTCCCCGCTGTAGTGGTCGTCTACGCCGTTGTCTGCCAGCAAGGGACTGCGGCGCCCCGTTACTCGTCGCAGAGGGCTTCCGACGGCCACGGCGAACTTCGCGTCATGGCAGTCAACATCATCGGCCTGGGCCTGATCGTGGCAGCAGTCATCCTCATGATCATGGGCGGAGTCGTCGGCTGGATCATCGGCGTCATATGCCTGATCGGGGGAGTCGGCGCACTGTTCATGACATGGCAGCGCCGTAGGCGCACCGTCACTTAGCCGTCGCCACGTAACCCGTATCGACGGCCCCAAGGGTGTCCTGAGCCGCGCTCGGGCGGGCAGCGACGTTCGCGGCGGACGCTCCCCCAGCCGACTGCGAGCTACCTGCGGATCGAGGGGCGCGAGCTCAAGACGGGCAGGGCTGAGCTAGTTCGTCTTGCTAGGGGACAACCACAAGACAGAAAACGACCCCGCCCCAAAATGCCAGACAGCCCAGTAGAACGACCACCAACTCCCAGTTCACCGCTCGCGAATCCGGGTCGTCGCCTGCGCCAACCGCGGTGTGCGAACTTTCCAAAGAGACTCCCCTTCTTTCGCAGTCTTGTCCCGCCGAATGGCGGGAGCCGGTCGAGACGTGGCCCGTTGTCAGCGGAGGGTCACCGGTCTTGTTGGCGGCGCGGGCCGCCCGTGTATCCGCCTGTACAGCGCACGCGCGTGGCCGCGCTGGCTCCCGTACACAGGCTTCGGCTTGACTACCCGCTGGCCGAGGCGCACGTACCCCGTGGGGGCGTTCACTCCACGCGCGAACGCAGCGATAACTAGACGTCTCATGCGTCTTCCTTTCCTCTCTGTGATCGAGACCGCACTCGCCCGACTCGAATGCGTCGCTGTGAGACGCGAGCCGACGGTGGTGACCTCCTGGGTCACTCGAATTGATTACCTCATTCGAGGGACAACGTTATCGCCGCACACACGCGCCGTCTGTGACCCAAGCGGGTCAACTGGGCTCGGTGGCACCTGCGGCGAACCGGGCATGAGCCGACTGTCAGCTCACTTGAAGCGCTTCGGCAACGTCAGCTCAGGTAGCACGTGCGCTCGCGCGTCTGTTGCTGCGAACTGCATCACGCGGCCGATTTCGCGCTCGAGCACGCTTAGCGATTGCAACGCCAGGAGCGGATCCGTGGTCACGCGGAGCATGTGACGGCCCCGTCGGCCTCGTCGGAGGAGTGCGCCAGGTACCACGGGCGTGGCGTGCGGCTTACCAGTGGCAACCCCAGCCTCGGGTACTCGATCTCGAGCGGGAACCTCCAGGTTCACTAGAACAACAACAGAACAGGTACGGCGTGTTGGAGGGCTGGGAAACCGGCCCTCCTCCCTTTCCCGGCAGCGAATGGCATATGCGACGTCCACGTGAGCCGTCGATCGGCGACACTTCGGGTGATGACCTCTGGCCTGGGAGTTGGCGGCGACATCGAGCAGGCTCTGGAGAACGTGGGCGTCCCGAGCTACGTCCTCGACAACACGGGCGTCGTCCGCTGGCTCAATCCGGCAGCCGAGCAGCTGGTCGGCGACGTTCGCGGTCGCCACTTCACCTCCGTCGTCGCGCCCGAGGACAGCCGACGCGCCCGCGAACTGTTCGCCCAGAAGGTGCTCGGCACCGCCCAGGCCACAGAGGCGATCGGCGACTTAGTTACGACCGCCGGCACGCGGGTGACCGTGGAGCTCAGCTCGGCACCGCTCATGAACGGTGAGCGGGTGGTCGGGGTCTTCGGGCTGATGGAGGAGCGCCCCGACGATACGCCCAGAGCGCTACCGCATCTCACTCCCCGCCAGGGTGAGGTACTCCGTCTTCTGGAGCAGGGTCGCTCGACGAAGCAGATCGCCGCCGAGCTCCACCTAAGCCCGGAGACAGTCAGGAACCACATCCGCCGTCTCCTTCAGGCCCTTGGCGTCAACTCCCGACTGGAAGCCGTCGCCGCCTCACGGGCCGCGCCAGGCTAGGCGGGCGCCGGCATCCGGCAAGCTAGCCGCTGCCGTTCGCATTCGACAAGTAGAGGACGGAGGGATGTAAGCGGTTCTCCCTCCATCGCTAAAGAGCGTGTCCTGTCGTCGCCTCGCCCGCTAGGACACGATTGGGTCTATTCCTTGGCGGTTAGCGCGAACGACGGCGCAACCCGGTCAGGTCAGCTCCGCGTCGGGAGTTGACCCAATTGTGTCCTGTACGGCCTGGCTGCCCGCACCTACCGTGACGACACGGTGAGTCCGGCGCCGGGAGCCTGTCGGTGGCTCTCGTAAGCGGCGCACCCCTGTAGCGGTGGGGACTGCGCGGGCTCGCCGTCACTGCGCGAGAGACTCAACCCCTCGAGTCTCTCGCGCAGTCATTCGTACAACCCTGACCGAGTCTCCGCTCCTCGAGCGCGTCCCTGTAAGGCCGAGTTCCTCTGGTACGGCGTCTACCGCGTGGGCGATCGCGTGATCGGAGTGAAGCCGGAGGGTGGTCCTTCGTATGGCGGCTTCTACGAGTGGTGGAAGCGAGTCGAGGCAGCGGCCGGCGTCCGGCACCAAGCCGCACATGACACGGCACACGTTCGCAACCGACGTCCTCGACGCCACCGAGGGCGACCTGCACGCCGTCAAGGAGCTTCTGAGCCACTCGTCGACCGCGCTACCGACCTGCACTCCTCGCGGACTCGGACAGCCGCTGCGATGGAGGCACTCAGCGAGTACCCCGTCAAACCGTCAAACCGAAGATGACTAGAAATCCCTGCAAACGAGAGGTTTCAAGGCGCCGGCGAGCTCGAGGCGGGCGGGCCGGACTCACCCACCGAACGAATGGAGCGGACGTGCAGACGACTAGGGGCCTCCGAAGAGAGGCCCCTATGTATGCCGTGACGATCTGCGCTCTTGAGAGTCGAACTCCCCTCGACCCTCTCGCACCTGAAGTCGATTCCCGTCCGGATCCTCGAACCTCGCGGCGTAACCCCATGGGAACTCGAGGATCTCGGGTGGCGCGAACTTCACTCCGCGCGACTTCAGCGTCTCGAACGCCATCCGAATATCTTCCACCTCGATGGTGTAGACCGCGGAACCCAGCTCTGCACTGGCGGGTGTGCCTGGCCACAGAACGAGGTCGAAGTCCTGCCCCTTCACGCCGACGGTCAGGAATCGCGGTCCGTTGGGTGTCGGGTAGTCACCGCGCTTCTCGAGGCCGATAGAAGTCGAGCGCCTTGTCCTGATCGGTCACCAGCAGCGCCACATACACCACTTTCTTCAGCATCGTCGAGTCCTCCGTCCACTTGTGTCGTCAGGACCACGAACGGGAGGCGCGGTAATCGACATCTTCCCGTCTTGAGAGGCTGCGACCGGACCGGCCCGAATGGGCTCGCGACGCCCATGCCTCCCCCGGCGGCGAGGCGGTGGCTCGTGCGCTACCTCACCGAAGGCACGCCGAGCCTACGCGATGTCGCCACGGTCACTGCGAGTCTCGCGAAGCTTGAGCGTAGAAGTCTTGGATGCGAGGCGGGCCGGCTACTTTCCGGCCCGCCCGCTGCTAGGAGCGGGGGAACGCGGACTCTTAGCCCCGGCGCTCCTAGTTGCGCGGTCCGCGCTAACGGGATTCGTCCCCCAACCTCCCCTTATCTCTGATCGTCGCCGCCAGCTCGTCGGAGTCAACCCATCTAGCCAGCGCCAGGGGCGCGGTACCGAACCTCGCCGGCTTTCTGCAGTGCGTCCATCGTCTCCTCAACGGTCAGGAGCACGGTGGTTTCGAACGAACTGAGAGCTCCGCCGCCGCTGATAGCGAGCGCGACAGCGGCCATCGACACGTTGTCAGGTGCTTCCCACAGGTTGTAACCGTCATGCGTCCCGAAGGCGTACCAGAACCCGTGAAGCGTCCCCCCGACCGACTCGATGTAGGACTTTGCAGCCTGGCGCCGATCTTCCGGATTCGCGATGAGCTTCGCCCACGTCTCGGGCGTATAACTGAACCTCGAAAGATAGAGCGCCACGATTCCTCCTTCGCTGCGGTTTGGGGACAGTCGCACGGACTCTATGCCGTAGCCGAGGAATACCACCCAAAAGCGAAGCGATACGGCGTTCAGTCAGCCACCCTGCCGGCCCCTCAGTCCGTCCCTTTGACAAGAGGACGGAGGGAGGGTCTCAACCTTCTAGATTCTGGCCGTGGACTCGCCGCGACTGGAGCACGTACGCGTCAACGACCCAGTTCGCGCTCTCTGAGATGGAACCCCGTCCCCGCTGCGGGCCGATACAACTTCAGCGTCAAAGATGTAGATGCCTGGTGGTCGAAACTTCGTGACCGTGCCGAAGTGGTCGAGCCCCTCATGGACACACCGTACGGCACACGAAAGTTCACCATCCGAGACCCGGACGGAAACGAACTCGGGTTCGTGCGAGAAGACTGATGCATGACGGGGGCCGGTGGGGCGACCCGGTCTCCCCTCGCACCCGTGAACCTTCTGACCGGGTCGCCCCGTAACGTCGGAGGGCGCCGGCCGGCGGGCACCGACGTGAGCACGTTAGGCAGATCTCGTGGGGTGAAGCGGTGAAGAGCGATCGCTTGTGCGGGCCCCCGCGTTGGGGGCCCGCACATCGTCTCGGATGTGACCTCTACGGGACGAGGACGCCGTCCACGATGAGCCGGACGGCACCAGGGGACAGTCCGCCGGACTCCACGGCGTCCGCCCCTGCGAGCGTGTTGATCTCGAGTTTGTCGCTCGCAGCTTCGGAGTGAAGGACTCCGATCGTCGCCGCGAGGCCGCTCGCCTTCACGCCACCTGCGTCGCCGGTGACGGTGATTGCGTCGCTGCCGTTGGTCGCGTTGACGACGACGCGATCGGCGCTCCCGTCTCCCGCGCCGCCGCCGATGGTGCCGGCGAGGTCGACGTTCACGCTGGTCACGTCGGTTCCGGTCAGGTCGTTGACGGTAACGGTGTCGGCGCCCCCCAGGGCGTTGACGTCCACCCGCTCCACACCGCGCGTGTCCATCGTGATAGTGCCCTGGGTCCGGAAGAACCGGAGACGGCCTCCGTTTGCCGACAGATCGACCTGCTCAGGGCCGCCTGCGCCGTTGAAGAGCATCGTGTCGGCGCCGTCCTGGCCCTCGACCACGTCGCTCCCGTCACCTGGATCCCAGATGAAAGTGTCGTCGCCGTCGCCCATGAACGCCACGTCGTTGCCACGGTTGCCGTCGATGGAGTCGTTCCCGTCGCCGCCCAGCAGCAGCTCCGCTCCGGATCCTCCGGCGAGAGTGTCCGCCCCGGCTCCACCGTCGATCGTCGTCTGGATGTCACTGACCGAGCCGTTGATCTCGTCGATGCGGACGAGGTCGTCGCCACCACCGGCCTCGAGCTCGATTCGCGCGACGTCCTGGCGGGCGAAGTCGTAGTCCGCCGAGCCGTCGTCGCCGACATCGAGCTGGAGAACGCCGGGGTGGTCGGCCTCCAGGCGAAGCGTGAGCCTGTCACTCCGCTTCGTGCCCTCGATCGTGAGCAGGCCGCCCTTGAGCTTCGGATGCTTGATGGGCGTTACTTCGGGAGCCGCGGCATCGGCGTGACCGGCCACGGCGGCGAGACCTGCCGCCACGGCCACGGCCACAACCGCCAGTCGGCCGGCCTTCGCGGAGCGGACTTCCCTGAGTCGAATCATGTTCTTCATGGCTCTTCCTTCCGATTAGGTGACTTCTTGTGAGCTAAGACACCGGTAGCCGGCATCTATTCCCTCGGTGCTACGCCGCCTTCGAAAGCGATTCGCCGGCATCGAATGTGGGGAGCGCGAAGCGCGTACGTGCGCGCGACCCGAGCTTCTCCGCGATCTGACTCGAGCGACCGGGCTGGGCAGCGATGAAGATCTCGTCGGCTGGGAAGGTCGACAGCGCGTCCGCGATTGCAAGCAGGGGATCGCCGTCGCCCGCACGACCCTCGGCGTGAACACCGCCCTGTTCCAGGCGGTCGACGACCGCAGCCGCGCGCTCTTCCGCTCGGCGGCGTGCGCCGTCTTCGTCTGACAGCCACCGCCGGAGCCAGGAGTTCAGCGCCGGCGCCACGACGAGCACCTTGGTGCCCGACACGTGCGTCGGAATCACGGCGTCGAGAGCGACGACCAGGACATTCAGCTCGCGAGCTCCGTCGCCTGGACGCCGGTCGGTCTCCTCGCCGTGCGTGTCATCGATCAGCGCGTTCATTTCGTGTCCCCTTTCTGCGGAGATGAGCCTCTCGCCAGTGGAGACACCGACGACCCGGGCTCTATTCCTGACGCGGACGAGTCGGACTGCGCGTGTGAAAATCGCGTCGCAGGCGGGAATAGCCACGCCTGAACGGGGTCATTCAGACTGTGAGAGCTATGAGACGTCGTCGAGAAGACGAGAACGGCGCGCAGGAGGTCGTCGAACTGGCGGCGCTTGCGGACGGAACGCTCGCGCCGGAGCGTCGCGCGGCGCTCGAGGCACGAGTGGCGGCGTCGTCGGAGCTGACCGACCTACTCGCCGAGCAGCAGCGGGCGGTCACGCTCACTCGGAGTGCGGCGGATGAGGTGGAGGCACCGGCGGCTCTGCGGGCGCGCATCGAGGCTCAGCGACGCGGGCGCCGCGGGGAAGCGCCGCGTCGTCTGCTCGTGATCGGAGCCTCTGCGACCGCTGTGCTGGCGGTCGCCATCGGACTGAGCGTGTTCCGTACCGACAGGTCCCCCGAGCAATTCCGCGCTGCCCTTGCTCCGACTGCACTCCTTCCCGACGCCAGCGGCGACGCGACACTCACCAAGACATCCTCGGGTTGGAGGATCGAGCTCGACGCCACCGGACTCCCCCGCCTCGAGAACGGGCGCTACTACCAGGCATGGCTGCGCAACACCGTCGGCGTACTCGTTCCGATCGGGACGTTCAACGAGGGCCGGAAGGTCACGCTCTGGGCCGGCGTGCCGCCGACTGACTTCACGATCCTCAGCATCACGCGCGAGCAGGCCGACGGCGATCAGTCGTCGTCGGGCGAGAAGGTGCTCGTCGGAACGGTCGACATCGGCGACTCAGGCTGAGCCGCCCTCGAGTCGGCGCACCACCTGCTGCCGAGCGCGGTAGAGGCGGCTCATGACTGTGCCCTCGCGGATGCGCAGCGCGTGTGCGGCTTCCTTGTAGGAAAGGCCGGTCACGTCGACAGCCACGAGGACATCGCGGAACTCATCCGGAAGCGCGGCGATCGCAGCGTAGAGCTCGCGGGCGTCGAGCGCGGCCACCGGGTCCCGCGCGTGCGGGTCCGCGACGAGGTCGAGCTGCTCGGGCAACGCATCGGGACGGAGCCGGCGGCTTTCGGCACGCTTCTGGTTGAGGAAGGTGTTGCGCAGCGCGCGCAGGAGGTAGCCGAGGTCGTCTTCGTTACGGAGCAGGCGTGGGCGCCCGAGGACACGCGCGTAGGTCTCCTGGACGAGATCCTCGGCGTCCTCACGCGAGCCGCTAAGAGCCCATGCGGCCCGGTAGAGCCGGTCGAGGTGGTCACCGAGCCGGTTGGGGTCGAGCGTGCGCTCCATCGGGTGATGGCCGACGCGGGTCGGTGCGTCCGCGCGAGCATAGAGCCGGGTACGTGTGTCCGCGGCTCCACTACGTCGTGGCGTTAGAAGCGAGCTCGGAGTTGGTCGCCATCGCGGACCGGCCTCACGATCTCCCGACACACTCGCGTCGACAGGGGCTCCGCGACCGTCTGGCCGACTGGCAGAGGGATGCCCGGCCTCGGATCGAGGCTCTCTGGGAATAGGCGCCGATCGACGGTGTCCTTGGTTGCGAGCAACGCAATCCGAGAAAAGGAGACTCCCGTGTACAAGCGAACGCTGCTCACCGCCCTCTCCTTCGTCGCACTCGCGGCGGTCGTCGCGACAGCCGCTACGGCGGCCAACGGGCTTAGGGCCTCGAGGACTGCCGTGGAGGTGGAGGTCTTCTCACCGCGGAAGGACGACGTGGCCGGAAGGCAGAGCAAGGGCTTCCTCGTCGATCTCGCCCTCCGCTACCCGAGCCTCGCGGCAAGCGGGGCAGACTTCCAGCTGACAGGGCCGACGGTGCACCAGAATCAGGCTCCGTTCCCGGGCACCTTCGCGCCCGGCGTCGACGAGAAGGTTCCAGGCCTGATCGTGCTCCTGTCGACCACCACGGTTGGTGCCAAGAACGCACAGAACCTCGCCAACCTCTTCAACCTGACCGGCTTCACGAACCAGCGGACGAACGAAATCTGGGACACCTGGATCGTCGGAGCCCCGAGTTTCGGCAAGAACGTCCGCTCGGTGCTGCGGGTCGCTGTCGCCGCGGACAAGAACAAGGACGGGATCTACAACGACGCACCCGCCGTCGTTCCCGACTCGAACCGCGACGGACGCATCAACGCATTCGACCTTGAGGCGTACGGAGTTGCCTCGAACATCGCCGTCGTCCCGTTCGAGATCCATGACTGAATGACCACGCCTGTCGGCCCGAGCCCACGCTGATCTCGGCAGTGGGCTCGCCCGATGGCGGCAGCTGTCGACAACGGCACTGGGGTGACTTCAGGAGGGGCTCGACCTCTTGGTCGCGGGCACGCGCGAGATGGAAAACCCGTTGCGGGGCGGTGCGGGTGCTGACGAATCAAGGCGCTGACGGAATACCGCCGCGGAAACCGTGAAGCCGAAAAAGCCCATAGACGGGTATGGACACAAGCCTCAAGGCGCCGAGCGGACTCGAACCGCTGTACGAGGCTTTGCAGGCCTCTGCCTAACCTCTCGGCCACGGCGCCGCGACGGATCATCGTAGCCGTCGTCCTTTCGGGTCTATCGTGGCGCCGTGAGCACGAGCCCGCGCTCGGAGCCGTCGAGATCTGCCTCCGTTGTGGCGCGCACATGGAGTGGCGGCAGTGCCCACGCTGCCGCTTGAAGGTCGGCTGCTGCGAAGGCCAGACCGACGACTGCAGGTAGCGTCCACCGGCGGTGGCCGTCACCGGGAACCTCGTCGCCGAGAAGGTCGACCAAGCCGTCGAGATCCTCCGCGAGCAGGACGTCGACCTCTGGCTCACGTTCGTGCGGGAGACCACGCTCACGAACGACCCGTGCCTCGACCTGATCGCCGGCACGTACAGCGCGTGGATGGGAGCGTTCCTCCTCTTCGCGAGCGGCGAGCGCGTCGCGATCGTCGGCCGCTTCGACGCGCCGAGCGTCGAGCAGACCGGCGCCTACGAGGTGATTCCGTACGACGAGAGCATCCGGCCGGCGCTGCGCGAGACCATCGAGCGGCGGTCGCCGCGATCGATCGCGCTCAACCACTCGACGAACGACCCGGCTGCGGACGGCCTCACGCACGGTCTCTGGCTCGTGCTGCAGGAGACGTTCGCAGGCACGCCCTACGCCGAACGGTTCGTCCCGTCGGAGGCGATCGTCAACGCGCTGCGTGGCCGGAAGTCGGCCGAGGAGATCGGGCGCATCCGCGCGGCGGCGCGCGAGACGGAGGAGATCTTCGGCGTCGTCACCCGTGAGCTGCGCACCGACCAGACGGAGCTCGAGATCGCGGAACTGATGCACGAAGAAGTGGCACGGCGCGAGCTCGGATACGCGTGGGGCCGCGACCACTGCCCGGCGGTCAACGCCGGCCCGACGAAGGACGTGGGGCACAGTCCGCCTGGCGAGCTGAGAACACGACGAGGCGAGCTCCTCCACGTCGACTTCGGCGTCCTTCGAGACGGGTACTGCAGCGACCTGCAGCGCGTCTGGTACTTCCTCGACGAAGGTGAGTCGGCTCCACCGGACGACGTCCGGCACGCGTGGGCTGCGCTATGGGGCTCGGTGGACGCGGGGATCGCGGCGTTGCGGCCGGGCGCAGCAGGCTGGGAGGTGGACGCTTCGGCCCGCTCGAGCCTTGTCGCCGCCGGCTACCCGGAGCCGATGTACGCACTCGGCCACCAGCTCGGGCGCTCCGCTCACGACGGCGGCACGACACTCGCGCCTCGCTGGGATCGCTATGGCGCCGCACCCCTTGGCATCGTCGAGGAAGGGAACGTCTTCACCGTCGAATACGGGACCATGGTTTCGGGCCGCGGCTACGTCGGGCTCGAGGAGGACGTTGTCGTGACAGCGGACGGGGTCGACTGGCTGTCCACGCCCCAGCGCGAGATCTGGATCGTCGGGTGAAGGTCGTTACGGCCCTCGGGCTCGCGTGCGCGTTGCTCGCGTGCGCGCCCGCCGCAGGCGCTCCTATCGAACCAAACGCGCGCGTTCTGCTCGGCGTCCTCGGCGAGCCGAGCCGCTTCCAGCAGCAGACCGGCCAGCGCTCCGACATCCGGCAGTCGTTCATCGGCTGGCACCAGCCGAGCACGATCCCGAAGCTGCTCGGTCAGCTCGCACCTCTCCCCATGATCGCGATGAAGACCGCAGGAGTCGTTTCGCCGCTCGACATCGCCCAGGGACGCGGCGACGCGTTCCTGCTCGCACTCAACAGCGCGCTGGCCGGGTTCGGCCAGCGTGTGTACGTCCGGCCGATGCCCGAGATGAACGGGCACTGGAACGAGTACAGCGCCTTCAACAGGGACGGATCGTCGCGGGGCCCGCGCTACTCGACCGCTGCCTTCAGGAGAGCGTTCGCGCGCATCGCGCTCATCGCACGAGGCGGGCCGATGCGAGAGCTGAACCCCAAGCTCCGGTCACTCGGCGGACCGGCGCTCGGCGGCGACCTCCAACGCACGCACGCGCGCCTGGTCTGGAACCCGCAGGGCTACGGCGCGCCCGACATTCCCGCGAATGCGGCGAACGCGTACTACCCCGGCGATCCGTACGTCGACGTCGTCGCGAACGACCTCTATGACCTGGGATTCAAGGCCGCCTGGGAGGCGAACGACGCGCTCTATGCGGCCCATCGCGACAAGCCGTACGCGATCGCAGAGTGGGGTCTCTGGGGAATCGACGACCCCCCGTTCGTCGAGCACATGGCGGCTTTCGTCAAGAGCCACACGCGCACCGAGTTCGTTGTCTACTTCTCGAGCAGGCCCGGTTCGATCTGGGATCTGGCGAGCAAGCCGCGCAGTCGCGCGGCCTACCGCCGAGTCATCACGCCGCTCGGACGCTGATCGGACCGGCCGGCGTACGCGATGAGCGCGCCGAGCCCGACTCCGGCCAGCGGCGTCGCGATGCCGAGCGAGTCCGACGTGCTCGCAGACACCAACCCCCAGAACTCGAGGTTGGCGAGTGCGAACGCGCCTCCGATGACGGCGAAGACCCAACCCACGAACGCGCCTACGAGGACGCGCTTCCAGTACTGCCGCACCGCACCGCGCAGTCGTGCGAACCCGGTGACAGGCCAAAGCCAGATGGTGCTCCAATTGCGCACGGGGCGCCCCCTCTCTCCCCGACCTCAGTCGGTATGTCATACCCGCCGCCGCCTCATGGCGACATTAGCACTAGAAACGTCATACGGCCGGTTCGTATTCTCCGACTCGTGGAAACGGACGCGCGCGATGAGTACCGCAGCTCGAGCCTCGAGATGTGGCAGAGGATGGCGTCCGGCTGGGAGCGGCGCCGCGCGGACATCGACGAGGTCACTGCCCCTGTACGCGAGTGGCTCGTGAGCGAGCTCGCGCCGCGACCGGGCGACACGATTCTGGAGCTCGCTGCCGGCCCTGGCGACACCGGACACGAAGTGGCCGCTGTCGTCGGCGAGGAAGGACGCTTGATTTCGACTGACTTCTCACCCGAGATGGTCGAGGTCGCGCGCCGTGGTGGCGAAGCGCTCGGCCTACGGAACGTCGACTACCGCACCATGGACGCCGAGCATCTGCAGCTCGAGGACGACTCGGTCGACGGCGTTATCTGCCGCTTCGGGTTCATGTTGATGGCGGATCCTGCGGCAGCACTGTCGGAGACTCGTCGCGTGCTGCGACCCGGCGGGCGGCTCGCGCTCGCCGTCTGGCGCGGCCCGGAGCAGAACCCCTGGATCTCGATTGCGGGCAGGGTGCTCGTCGAGCGCGGGCACATGGCGCCGCCTGAGCCTGGATCGCCGGGCATGTTCAGCATGGCGACCGACGACCGCGTTGAGTCGCTTCTCTACGCCGCAGGGTTCGAGCGTGTGCGCATCGAGGACGTGCCGGTACTCCTCGTCTACCGCGGCTTCGACGACTACGTCGCTCTTGCATCCGACACGGGCGGCTCGTTCTCCGCGGCGTTTCGCGACTCGCCACTGGAGGAGCAGGTGACGCTGAAACGGGAGATCGAGGAGCGCCTCAGTCCGTTCGAAGTGGGCGGCGACTACGAGCTGCCTGGTCTGGCGCTCGTGGCGGTCGCAAGCTGAGATGACATGGGGCCAGGCGAAGCCGCCTGACCCCACATCTCGGGTCTAGACGCGCGCGCCGGCGGTCGTGGTGATGCCGAGCGCGGTGGAGATGAGGATCTCTCCGAAGCGCGTCTCGGTCAGCTGGACGTCGCCGGCCAAGTTCTCGGCGACCCAGTCCGCAACCGCGATGTTCGCGGCGTCGGCCTGCTCAGCGGTCTCCCAGGCGCTGAACGAGAAGATCTCGCCCTCGCTCTCGATGACCGAGTAGGCCTTGAAACCGGGCAGCGACTGGAAGATCGGCAGCATGCCCGCTTCT
Source organism: uncultured Gaiellaceae bacterium (assembly GCA_963723695.1). GTDB lineage: Bacteria > Actinomycetota > Thermoleophilia > Gaiellales > Gaiellaceae > GMQP-bins7. The sequence goes on from CAVRRU010000015.1 coordinate 101,011, forward strand.
GCCTTTTGCGCGAGCTCCTGCGCGTTGCCCGAGAACGTGTACCTGGCCAAACGTGCGTGCATGCTGCCTCCTTAGCGGCCGCCCCTCTCCTCGCGGCTTACCCACGAGGACGAGCGACCTGCCCGGCCACCTTTACACATCTGGGGCGACATGTCTCGTGGCCGACGACGGAATAGCCAGACCGGCACAAGTTGGCGCCGAGAAACGTGAGATACTCGGCTCCGCCTGATGTCCCGGATTCGCATCATCGGCGCACGCGCGCTCACAGTCCTCGCGATCCTGCTCGCGCTCGTGGGGATGGTCGCCTTCTACGTCGAGCACACGGCGCTCGACGAGGACGGGTTCGAGACGATCTCGCGCAACATGATCGAGAACGACGAGATCCGTACGCAGGTCGCAGCAACCGCGGTCGAGCAGCTGTTCGCGAACGTCGACGTCGAGGCCGCGATCGCGGAGCGCCTGCCGCCGGCACAGCAAGGCCTAGCGCCGGTGCTGGCCGGTCTGGCGCGCTCGGGTGCCGATCGCGCGGCGGTCGCGGCGCTCGAGCGCCCGCGCGTGCAGACCCTGTGGGTAGAGACGACGACGGGGACCCAGCGCCAGCTCGTGCGCCTTCTGGACGACGAGACGGAGTTCATCCAGGTGGACGGGGGCACCGTCGTGCTCGACCTCCGCCCGCTCATGCTCGAGATCGGCAACGAGGTGGTCGTGATCGGACGCCTCGCCGAGAGGCTGCCGGAGTCCTCGGGAAGGATCGCGATCATCGAGGAGTCTCAGCTCGAGGCCGCACAGACGCTCACTAGGATCCTGCGCGCCGTCGCCGACTGGATGTGGATCGTCGCGCTCGCCGTCGCGGCGCTCGCGATCTGGCTTGCTCGTGGCCGTCGCAGGATCGAGCTTCGCGCGCTCGCGATAGGCCTCGTCGTCGTCGGGCTCTTGATGCTGGCCGTCCGCCGCTTCGCCGGCGACTACCTCGTGAACGACCTCGCGAAGGACGACGCCGTCGAGCCGGCAGCGAGCAACGCCTGGAACATCCTCACCCAGGTCCTCGCCGACCGTGCGTGGGTGTGGATCGTCCTCGGCGTCGTCGTGCTGGCAGGAGTCTGGTTCGTCGGCGAGACTCGGCGCGCCGCCCAGGCGCGCCGGGCCGCTGCGCCGATCCTCGAGAACCGCCTGACGACGTACGGCATCGCCGCGGGCGCGCTCCTCGTGCTTGCGCTCGTCGCTCCGCTCTTCGCCCGCGGCTGGTTCATGGGGCTGCTCCTGATCGCCTTCGCAGTCGCAGGGATCGAGATCGTTCGCAACGTCGTGCTACGAGAGGAAGACCAGCGCGGTTGATCCTCGCCGAAGCCGGGCCCGTTGACGCACGACGCGGTGCGGCGGAGGATCAGTGAATGCAGCGCACGCTTGCCTGCGGCGTGCTGATCTCGATCACGGTCGTGCTCGCCCCGGTCTCTGGCGCGACGGTCGCCGCCTCGAGCGGGACGGTCGTGTCGGTCTACGACGGCGACACGCTCTCGCTCACAGACGGGCGGCGCGTGCGTCTGCTGCAGATCGACACGCCAGAGCTCGGCTCCGGTGAGTGTTACTCACGTGCGTCACGCAAGGCTCTCCTGAAGCTCGTGCCGATCGGAAGTCGAGTGAGGCTGGAAGCCGACGCCCGCCTTGACGACGTCGACCGCTACGGACGGCTGCTGCGCTACGTCCACCGCGGGCCGCTGAACGCGAACGTCACCCTCGTCCGCGCGGGAGCGGCTGCGCCGTACTTCTACGGTGGGGACCTCGGCAAGTACGCGTTCGGGCTGCTCACGGACGCTCAGAAAGCGAAGACGGCAAAGCGGGGTCTCTGGGGAGCCTGCCCGCGCACCGCCCTCGACCCCTACCGAGCGATCGACACCGGCGTAAGCGGCCCGCCCACGACGACACCGCCGCCGAACGGCAAGTGCGACCCCAATTACGCAGGCGGGTGCGTTCCGCCGTTTCCGCCGGACCTCGACTGCGACGATCTCCGTGCGCTGGGCCTCGCGCCGATCAGGAGCATCGGAAGTGACCCGCATCGCCTCGACGGTGACGTCGACGGAATCGGCTGCGAGTAAGGGTGAGAGCCGTGGACGTCACGGCGTTCAGGCAGCCACCACGCCTGAGACTCCACTCAGAGCTCACCCCGACGAGCGGATGCCGAACGAGCGATTCGTGAGTGAGACGCCCCGGCGAGGGCCGTTGAGCCGCAAATCGCGGCCAGCGGCCAGTCCGCGTCAGCTCGGGAGCCACTGCGGCAGCTCGGAGACACCGCGCTGCGTGTGAGCCACGAAGATCGCGATCGAGCTGAGCGCGGCCAAGAGCGAGACGAAGCTCACGAGCCTACGGCGGCGGCGCTTCGGCGGAGTCTCATTATCAATGTGGTCACGGATCAGGCGCAGGACCACGTCGGTCGCGTCCTCCTCATCCGCATCGCTTGACGGGCTGGGAAGCGCGGGGTACGTCCGGGTCCTGGTCTGTTGAACTCGATCATCTGCCGGCACGACGATCACGTCATCGGTCTCGGAAACCCGCGCTGCGACGATCTCCTCAGGCTCGGGGGCGAGTTGCGTGATGTCCTCATTCGGAACCACGCGGAGCGTCGGAGGCACGCTCCGGAGCTCGTCCTCGGGAATGACGATGAGGTCGTCGATCCCGAGGTCGCCCCGCTCCTCCACGATCGCGGCTGCAGGCGCCGGAAGGACCTCGTCCCCGGCAAGAGCGTCCCTTGCCACCCCCGTCTCTTCCTCGACCCCGGCCTCGACCTCGGCCACGTGGACAGACAGCCGAGGCTCGATGTCCATTCGTCCGATGCTTGTGAACGTGTCGTCCGGAACACCGAGGCGCCGACGCATCTCCTCGGCCAAGGCGGCGTCAACCAGGACGAGCTCGGGACTTACCCGTTCGAGGACGTCGCCAGAAAGGCGATCGGCAGCCGCAGCCATGCACTGAGCATCCACGCTGGGGGCGGTCCGCATATCACCCGCGTGGGGGGTCAGCGTCGGCCTCCGCCTCCTAGCCGATGGCGCCACACCGACCAGGACGATGACGTCCACCGGGCTTCGGAAGTGCCCCGGCCGGACCATGGCCGAGTTCTCGTTGGTCTGGCATGCTGGACGTTGCAACAGGACGAGAGGTCGGACGTGGTCTGAAGGCTGGTCGGCCCCTTCAAGGGCGGCCGACGAGGGGGCGGTAGTGCCGCAGCTATCCCTCCCTCCTGCGTCCGGCCTCTTGCGCCACTGCTAGTCGAGCGTCACCTAGGCCGTTGCAAGACGCTTCCCACTTCAGCGACGTCGTGTGCTCCTTCTGCGGTCGACAACGGCCAGGTGCGAGTGGTTGCGGACGCCGACGGACTCATCATCTGCCAGGTATGCGTCGCGAAGTGTGCGGCGATCTTCGACGAGGAAGTCGGTCTCGATCCGCCCCCGACTGCCGCTCGCTGGCGTTGAAGACGTGACCGCACGGGCCACGGTCTTAGGCTTAACTCGCGGGACCGTCTCAAATCGACGCCCCGCCAACCGGACGCGGCGTACTGAGCGTCCCGTTAGGAAACTGTTGGAACCCGTTTTCAGGCGTCGGATGCGGGTAGTCAACGCTTTGGGGGAGGGCGTCGGTGGCGACTGGCCCGTCACGTCCGCCCTTCTCCTCCTCCGTTCACGCTCCATTCACAACATCGACGACCAGGGGAGTGCCTCCCCACGGACTGCGGCGTCCTTGCCGGACGAGCTCGCAAAGGGCGTCCTCGCCGGCGTCGTACTCCGCCGGCCAACGCATCACCCGGCCCACAGCCTGGGAAAACCTATCCCGAGATCGAGAACGGAAAACCACCAGGCCTCAGACCATTCGGCCTTATTCGTCGATCTCAACGTTGGAACGCTGCTACGCGCTCTCGGGCGCCGGAGGTTTTCGCCCAGTAACCATCTGGTGCCGGTCTCCCTCCAAGCGACGCGACCTAGCCGACATCGGGTGGAGTGGGAAACCTCGGCGTCGTACCTCGAAGCGGGCGGAGAGTATGCAGCTGAAAGCGAAGCAGCACTGCCCAGACCACCACAAACCCTACGATCCCGCCGGCGACCTCAGCGGCCTGTGGCGCGTCGCCGACTTGCAGGAGGAGAACGACGATGGCGGCCGCCAAGGCGGCGTCCACCGTCGCCACGATCGTCGGGGTGTTGACGAGCAAGTGGGCCGCCAGCCACTTCCGGCTGGTGCCTTCGAGCATGTAGGTGGCGATGACGCCTTGCTCGTCGTCGTGCTGGCCGGTGGTGAAGTAGCGCCCTAAACCGGGCTCGAGTTGCAGGTACGCGTGCCGTATCCGGTTCATCGCTAGCACGAGCTGGAACTCCTCGGTGTTGATCTGCACCAGGCGCGTGTACGCGGCGATGCCGAGGAGGAACACGACTGGCAGGAGCACCAGCGCTAGTGTCCGAGTCTGCTCTCCGAAGCCGGTTGCGTCGGCCAGCAGCGCCAGCGCGATGATCGAGGCTGAGAGCAAGGTGAGGAAAACCGTCGCTCGGCTCATCGCCTCGTTCCAGATGAGCGTCCGTGCCGCGAGCAGGCTCCAGTGCTCGGTCGCGAGGATCGCAGCTGCGTGCGGCCCGAAGTGAGGGTCGCTTGCCTCGCCGCCGATGTCGCCTGTATTTGCTGAGCCGGGACTCATCTGATCCCTAGACATTGTCAGGCTCCGGATGTCATCGGTTGACGCGTTTGGGCCGGGCCAGTTCGTCGACCTCCAGGCGGAAGGGGAAGGGTCAACGCAAAGTCCCCTCTGACCCGGCCGTGTTTGCCTTCGTCAGTCGTGAGGGAGCCTCCTTCGACTGACTCCCCGTTCGCAGGAAACCTAATGGAAGACGAGGGGCTCCCCTCTTTGGGAGCCCCTCGCGGTCAGACTCGACCGGATTCGTAGGGAAGGCTACGGCGCGTCAGTCACCAGTCGCGGTAGCCGCGGCCACCCTGGCCGTAGTACGAACCAACCTTCGTTCGGTAACCCTCGTCGTGCATCAGCGTGTCCTCGAACTCAGGCGAGTTCTTGATCTCGTCCTTCGTGCGGTTCACGAAGACCTTCTCGTTCTCGTGATCGACGTTCCGAAGCACGCCCACCGGCAACATGACCTTCCTGCCGAAGATCCACGGACCAGTGTCGACGACGATGTGTCCTGTGTCCGTTTCGAATGAAGCGTCGTCGATCTTGCCGATCGACCCGTCGATGGACTCGACCTCGTAGCCGACGATCTGCTGCTTGTTCAGGCTCGTGGCGAGCGTCGGATCGCGATACATCCACACGTCATGGGTGAGTACCTGGGGCATCCTTGCCTCCTCTCGTGTGGTCACTGTTGCCTACCCCCGTCCAGGAACCCAAAACGGGGCGAGCCTAAGAAAGGCGTTAAGTGGCGGATGTGTCGTGTTCGAAGGAATGCCCAAGCGGCGCCCGGAAGAAGACGATCCTCAGCGTCAGCGTCTTGTGGGCCGACGCGGCGCTCGGCCGGTCTGTCCGCCTGCGCTGGGGCGCCCTCTCCTAACCCCGACCCGATGAGAGCGGCTCGTTGCCGCCAAGCACGTAGCCGCCCCCACCGGGCGGTCTTCCCCCATTGAATAGATGCGGGGGGCGGGCGAATCTTGCGGCTGCGCCGCTCGAGGAGTGGTGCGCTCGCTCGCGCTAGGTGTTTCGATGTTACCCCGATGTGGGCACTGATCCAACGCCGTGGGAAACGTCCTCGTCGTCAGTACCGTCGACCAGCCGGAAGACGTGCTGCGCTCATACGTCGGTGAAGCCGACAAGCTCAAGGTTGTTGTACCCGTCGTACGCCAGGGCGTACTCGACTGGCTCGCCAACGACGACAGGGCGTTTAGTCACGCGGAGAACGTCGCGGAAGAAATGGCCGCACGGTTACCTGGTGAGACTGTCGAGGCTGTGGCGGGCGAATCAAACGTCGACTTGGCGATCCGCGACGCTCTCGCAACGTTTCCAGCCGATGAGATCGTCGTCGCGGTACGGCCGGCAGAACAGGAAGGAAAGGTGGAGTCGCTTGCGACGGCCAACGCGCCCACGGAGAGTCTTCATGGAATTCCCGTCCGTTATGTCGTGATTCGCGAGGCGCAATAGAAAGACGAAGGGCGCCGAAGGCCCCGCGGATCTGCGCAAACGAACGGGGCCAGCGGACCGTCGTCCATCAGCAGGGCACGGCGCTCGATAGCTCGACGGGCGCGGACGTGCGCGGGAGGTTGGCGGTCACGAACGTGTTCCAAGTCGAGCAGGATGGGGTATCGCTTGCAGTGCGGCAGTGCTTCGCCGCCCTCATTCTCGGCTTCGCCGTCGAATCAGTTCTCTCTAGCGCTTACGCCGTGAACGTGAGCTGACGAACTCGCTGACGCAACCGCAGCAGCCTGGAGGGCCAACAACCATGACTTTGGCGGCCGCCTGGCTTACGACGGGCTTCGCCAGCTCCGGGGCGCGGTCAAGCACCTGCGAGCCCACCTCGGGCACGTCACGGGTGGTGTCAGACGCCATCGCCGCCTCCTGGTCGTGGTTCTTCGGTCGATGAACATTCCACATGAGTCAAATGATACGACGGCGAGAGTCGCCGCGAGCACGATGGGCTCAAGGGGCGTGTGGACGCGGCCGGATTCATCCTGCCTCCACATCGCTGGACCACGGCCGCGACCCAGCCGCTGCAGACCACCCAGACGCTCCTGTGCCCGAACAGACCTGACCCATCGACCCGCCCTAGCCGAAGGTCGTCGCCAATCTGGGCAAAGAAAGAGCCCCGTTTCCTGGGCCTTTTGTCGAAGCGGATGAAGGGACTCGAACCCTCGACCTTCTGCATGACACGGAGGGTGCGCGAGGTGACTCGGGCTGACTGGAGCCGACAGTTGGCTTCACCGAGGGGACTCCAGAGGCAATGTCACGACATGAAGCGTCAGCAAGCGACAGAAAAAGCTAGCCAAACGCTAGCCACGTTCGCGTCCAATCACTGCAGCCGCGTCTCTGCCGCGATCGACGCCTCGCGGGCGCCGCGGGTGCAGCTTTCGCCCACGGTACTCGTACGCGCCGATATCCGGCCGAGAGTCTCTCGGGCGACCGTCGATATCGCGCCGGGCACCGAGTCGCCTGCTCGCGCGATCGATGAGCAGATTCGACGCGGCCGTCGGCTGGCCGTCCGGGTCGAGGTGCACCCGGCCGACGCGATTCGAGCCCCGGCACGCAAGTCCGCGCAGTACGACGTTCGAGACCGCCCTGCGGGCGACGCTGCATACATGGTGCGGATCCTCTAGGAGGCCGATGACGTTGTTCGCGAGGAGCGGTCGCTTGCGCGGCTGTAGTCCCCAGTACACGCCGCTCATCCGGATCGACCCCGCGTAGCCGTCAATCCGGCGTGCGCCAGTGAGGATCGTGTTGTTCACGATGCGCACGCGACGTGGGACGCGCTTCGATCCTTTGCTACCGACGATGATCGCCACACGTGCGCGATAGCCCGGGACATTGCGGTCGGTGCCGCGAAACACGTTGTTGACGATCGACACTCTGTCCACGCCACCGATGAGGTAGAGCTGGGCGGCGCCGAGCTTGTAGACGCCGAACGTGTTCCTTTCGACGAGGAGGCGGTTGCCGGACCAGAACGACACGAGGTCCTGGTGCCCGCAGCGGTGGCGGTTCATCCGGCACGGAAGCGCGCGCTCGAATCGATTCCCGCGCAGCGTCAGGTCGTAGCCGAAGCGGCCGTGGACGAAGTCGCACCCTCGGCAGTCATGGAACCAGTTGTCCACGATCCGGATGTGCCTCGACCCGGGCTTGAGGTGCAGGCAGTTAGAGAACAGCGGCGAGCGGTCACCACAGCGACGGAACTCGCTGCGGCGGACGACGACATGGCTCGATCCGGAAACTTGGACGGTCGCCCGGTATTGCGTGCGCTTCGCCGTCACGAGGATGTCGTTCAGCGCGACGTGACGTGATCCGGTGATGCGCAACCACGCATCCTGTCGGATCGGTGCGATCGTGAGTCGGCTGACGGAGACGTGCTGGGTGCGCTCGAGAAGCAAGCTCTCTACCCGCACTCCCCGCTCGCCCACAATGCGCAACGGCCTCGCGGAGCGCGAGCGAACGCCGAGCTCGCCGCCGTAGTAGTTCGGGCGGAGCCTGATTGTGCCGCCCGTGTCTCGAAGTGCAGATATCGCCGCTGCGAACTCGGTGCTGTTCCGCACGTGGATCGCTGCGCTGTCGGCGTCGGCGGACAGCGGGAGTACGAGCCCGACCACGGCGAGAGCAGCAAGTATGCGCGGTCCCGAGATCCTGGCTCCTCCCCTTCCCCCGGGGGTTGACTGTATACGGCTAGCGGTCTCGACGAGCGGTCGACAAGCGGTCCAACAGCAGTAGCCGTGATGCACAGAACTTCGGACTAGTGGAGCTTCAGCTTGCGACCCAGGGATGCGAACGCTCGGACGTGCGCCCCGACCGAGTCTGAAAATTGATGTATGCAGCGGTGGCTGGAAAGCAGCAGTCGCGTGGCAGGTACGGTCTGCGCCTGAAGGTCCTGCCAGACGTATCCATCGCGGCGCAGGGTGACGGCGTGAAAGGCTTCACGGCGCCCAGGACGGCTTGTCCCGGCCTGTTGACCAGGGCATGGGACTGTGGTTGGGTGCTTGCGCGGTGCGGAAACTTCCTGGCTTCAGCCCGATGCGGTTGGCGTTCGTTCTGACCGGGAGTTTCTTCGTCGCTGTTGTGGTGGTCGCGTTAATCGCAACGCAGTCAGGCGGCGACGATGCACAAACCGCGTCGAACTCCACGCCGCCGGAAGGCAAGGCCGTCAAGGTCGTCATCGCGGGAACGAACGACGCACTGGAAGAACAAACCGATGGAGGCATCGCGGGCGAGGGCACCTTCAGGGCAACTGGTGCCATCACAGACAGCGGATCAGTCACCGCATACCGGGCGGTGCCGAATAAGGAACTGATCTTGCTTCGCTTCGTCACGAAGGGCAGGAAGGGCACGGTCACGTATCTGGTCAGCATCCACATCGCACGACTGCCGCCCGTATCACGATGGAAGATCGAGTCTGCGACGAAGGCATACAAGGGGCTACACGGCGAAGGCAACGAGTCGGAAAACGCCGCGTACACCGTCAGCTACCTAACAGGGAAGGTGTTGTGGCGCTGACAGGCGCGGCCGTCACCAATGCACCCGGCCCATGGTCCGCGCACCTGCGTCACGCGACTGGTTCGACCGATTGCGCATTCAGTTGACCTGGTAGGACGCGACATCGTCCGCGTTGTCGCCTTCGACAGGTAGCCGAAGGACTTTCCGACAACCGTGGCGTCACGGTCAGGTCCACGTCCTGTCCCGGCCGCAAGTCGTCCAGTAGTTCCAGGCTGTCGTCCAGCTTCCGGTCCAACTCGACAGCACCGGAACCCGACCCGCGCAGCCACAGACATGCACGCGGACCCCGCGTTCCACGCCGACTTCGCCTCGTTCTTCAACGACGATCCGTCCGGTCGCCTGCACCACGCACGCCTGCCGGACGTGCACGTCAGCTACACGCCCTCGAACTGCGTGTCACTGCGCTGGAATCCGAACTTGACGGGCGAACTTCGACCGACCGCAACTACGGGCACTCGGCCGGGCCTGGGTCGGGCTACCCGACCGCAGTGGCGTCGCGCCCGTCCGACGCTTCTTCCTGAACCAGTTCGTAGACCCAGTCCCCGATCTGACGCCTGAAGTGGGCGACATGGAACCGTCGTCTTGCGCGGGCGGATTCGTCACCGTGCATGTGCAAGGCGAAATCGGACGGGGACTCATACGCGCGTGCAACGACGTAGTCCTCGCCGGGTTCGATGATCTCGCCGCAGCCAGGACACTCGTAGACGATGGCGGACGCCTCTGGCATCGTCACCACTCTTTTACCCACTGGCAGAGGGCCGCAATCGTCTGTGCCAGGGGCGGGTCGGCTACCCGATGCGGCACGGCGATTCCGAAGCACTAACCGTCATCGCCCACGAGCTCACGCCCACGGCGGCTCAGGCCCTTCGGCTGACCCCTGGATTTCCGCTCTGGCCGGGTGTCGAAGACGGGCCGTTCAGGCAGTGAAGCAGCGGACTCTCGTACGAGCACCCGAGACCTCCCCTACTTGAGCGGCAGCACTCAGAGCGGAACGGTCTAGCTGGATACGGTTTCAGCCGACATGAAGCATTTGGCTCTGCCGGTCTCGGATCAGGAGCGCTCGCGTCGCTTCTACGAGTCGTACCTCGGGTTCGACGCAAAGCCGCCTCGTCGCTATGACGACGATGTCCTGATGCTCTACGACGCCGAAGGTTTCTCCTTGGCTCGGGCCGACCGATGAGCCGAACCGCCTGCCGAGCCTCCTCCACTTCGGGATTCATCTTCAGAACCCTGACGCCATCCGAGCCTTCCGGGATCGCCTCGCAACCGACGGCGTCACCATCGTCGAGGGGTGGGACGAGCCGGACTATGTGAGCATCAAGTTTCTGGATCCAGACGGCTATGTGGTCGAAGCTGGTTGGGCGCCACACGTTCAGTAATAGCGGCTCGTAGCTCTTGAGTCGCCTCCGCGCGATCGAACAGATGGCTCGGAGACCTCACGGCTCAAGCGACTTTCCCGCACGCTCGGCCAGCCGAGCGTCCTGTCGATTGGCCGTGATCGGACCACTGAGTCCACCGTCCGCCAAGGGTGGACTCGGGCACCACCAGCTATCAGAATGGGCCGCCTACGACCGAGGGAGCGGAACATGAGCATGAGCATCGCCGATGGCCTCCGCCAAAGCGTGCGCGGCGACGTGATCGCGCCGAACGACGAGGGCTACGAGGACGCACGCCGGGTCTTCAATGCAATGATCGATCGCCGACCCGCCTTCGTCGTACGGTGCGCTGGCACCGCCGACGTGGTTGCCGCGGTCGCCTTCGCCCGCGAGAACGAACTCGATCTGGCGGTCCGGGGAGGAGGGCACAGTGTGCCGGGTTTCGGAACCGCAGACGACGCTGTCGTCATCGACCTTTCGGGCATGCGAGACGTTCAGGTCGATCCGAAGCAGTCGACGGCCCGCGCCGGCGGCGGCACGACCTGGGGCGCCTTCAACGACGCGACGCATCCCTACGGTCTTGCGACCACGGGGGGAGTCGTTTCGACCACGGGAGTAGGCGGGCTGACGCTTGGCGGAGGGATCGGCTACCTGGCACGAGGCGTCGGCCTCTCGTGCGACAACCTGCTCAGCGCCGAGGTGGTGACCGCCGACGGACAGGCTCTGAACGCGAGTGAGGAGGAGAACGAGGATCTCTTCTGGGCCCTTCGTGGCGGCGGCGGCAACTTCGGTGTCGTGACTTCGTTCGAGTTCCGACTGCATCCCGTTAAGGACATCTACGGCGGCCCGCTCTTCTTCGACAGCGCCGACGCTGGCAGGGTGTTGCGCGCCTATCGTGAGTTCATTCGAGATGCGCCAGAGGAGTTCGGAGGGTTCCCGGCCTGGCAGATTGCTCCGCCGCTCCCGTTCATCCCGGAGGAGCGCCACGGTGAGACGATGCTCGCGTTCGTAACCTGCTGGGCCGGACCGGCCGAGGACGGAGAACGTGTGTTGAAACCGCTCCGCGACGCCGCGCCGGTCGTCGCCGAGCACGTGGGGACGATCCCTTACCCCGCGCTCAATAGCGCGTTCGACGGCCTCTACCCACCCGGTGATCTCCAGCACTATTGGAAGGCCAACTTTGTGCAGGAGCTCACCGACGAGGCGATCGACGCCCACCTCGAGCACGGCCGCAAGGTGCCGGTCGTGAACTCAACCGTTCACATCTACCCGATCAACGGCGCGTGCCATCGGGTCGCGCCCGACGAGACCGCCTTCGCGTACCGCGATGCGACGTTCGCGACCGTTATCGCGGGCATGTGGCCCGACCCGGCGGACAACGAAGCCAACGTCAAGTGGGTCCGGGACTACTACGACGCGGTTGCGCCGCTCTCCGAGGAAGGCGGCTACGTGAACTTCATGTCCGGCGACGACCAGGATCGGATCAAGGCGAACTACAGAGGGAACTACGATCGGCTGACTGACGTCAAGCGGAGGTACGACCCCGACAACCTGTTCCACCTGAATCAGAACATCCGGCCGTAGTCCGCAAGCATCGAGCCCCAGAAGGTGCCGCGAGCCGCTTGCCGCGCCGGCCGCAGCGCCTGTCGCAACGTGGAGGGCGACGATCATGGTGCCGACCTAGCAGAATGCCCGCGGCCCATTGAAGCCGCTAGCGCCGTGCACCTAACTCGTGGGTTCGCGAACAGCCAAGTCCGATTCCATCCGCGACCACGAGTATCGTCGGCTCATGGAAGACGCTGATCGTGACGTGCTCGAGTTCATCGGCGATCAGGGGAAGACGGCCGAGCAGGTTTCCGACCGCTTTCCGGCGTTCGACGTAGAGCGCCTTGTTCGAGCCGAGCTGGTTCGGCCGCGTCGGACCAACCCTGGCAGAACGCAGTCGCGCCGCGCTCCGCCGGCGCCCGACCCCACCTTCTACGTGCTCACGTCTCGCGGAGCCGAGGCAATCGGCCTCGAACCGCACACGCTTCACTCGGACTGATGACCGCCCTAGCGGCCTCGGCAACTAGACTCTGAAGGTGGGAAGAGTGCAGGAGCGAGCAGCCGAGGAGCGGCAGGCGAAGCTCGAGCACATCCGTGAGCAGGTTTCTTCGGGTGCTCTAGTGATTCGTCAGATGACGCGCGCCGAGCGGGCGAAGTGGGACAAGCAGCGTGCGCTCCTCGATGCGAACTGCACCCCTGCAGAACGCACACGACGCGACTCTGCGCTTCGGAATCGGCGCCAACGCGCTGAGCGTCTGCTCGGGCTCGCGCAATAGGCCTGGGCGAATCGCGTAAGAGACGAGGGGAGTACACTGGTCGGACTGGCCCTGCTGGCCAGAACCCCGGCCGAAAGCCCACAGGCCGCCGACGCGCTCCACCGCGCGCGAGGCGAGGAGCCTAGGCGAACAGAGTTCCGACCTGGCAGGGCCAGACAGAGTGCGGATGGGCCGGGCCGCGTCTGTCCGCCCGCGTCAAGCCCCCGCTCCTCGATCCCCAGGTAGCTCCGTCGCGTTCGCCAAGACGCGCGGCGTGATCGTTGCCTCGCCTGCGGACGGGCTACTCGGCACCGAGAAGCCGCGTCAGAAGAACCAGAAGGAGATCGCACTCCTCGACTCGCAGAAGATGACCAAGCTCGTCGGCGCTGGCAGGAGCGAGTGCTGGAGAGCCGCCCTCGGTCACGCGGGCGTGCCCCGTCGAGCCGGGGACGCCGGCCAGGGCACGGCGCCGACGCTTGCAGATTGAGCGGCGACCGATGAGCCTTCGCCATTCTTCGCGTCTGTATCGGTAAACGCGACGAAGGAGGGCGAATGCAGCCTCGCGTACTCCTCGACGGCCTGGCGATGCCCGAGTCGCCTCGCTGGCACCAGGGCCGGCTGTGGTTCTCGAACTGGGGCACGGGGCAGATCGTCGCAGTCGACCTCGACGGCAAGAGCGACGTGGTTGGAGAGGGGCCTGAGGGACTCGGCTGGGCGACGAACTGGCTTCCGGACGGACGCCTGCTCGTCACGGGCCCGGAGCTGATCCGGGTCGAGCCCGACGGGTCGCGCGTCCGGCACGCCGATCTCAGCCACGTCTCGCCGCTCGGGTGGAGCGAGCTCACCGTCGACGGACGCGGCAACGCCTACGTCAACACGATCAACTTCGACTTCGCCGAGTTCAACGAGATGCTGACGAGCGGCCGAGCACCCGGCAAGATCGCGCTCGTCACGCCGGACGGCGAGGCGTGCGAGGTGGCGAACGAGCTCGCCTTCCCGAACGGCATGGTCATCACGCCGGACAACAGGACGCTCGTCGTCGCCGAATCCTTTGCCGCGCGTCTCACCGCCTTCGACATCGCAGAGGATGGCACCCTGGCGAACCGTCGGGTCTGGGCCGAGGGGGTCGGTCCTGACGGCATCTGCCTCGACGCCGACGGCTGCATCTGGGCCTCGAGCGCAAACGTCGCGAACGACTGCGCCCGTATCCGCGAGGGCGGTGAAGTGCTGGAGCGGATCGATCTCGGCCGCCCGTGCTTCGCGGCCATGCTCGGCGGCCCCGACCGCCGGACGCTGTTCATGCTCACGGCCGACTGGCGCGGCACAGAGGGAGTCGAGGGCGTCATCGAGGCGCGGACGGGACAGGTGCTCGTCGTCGACGCGCCCGCGGCCGGCGTCGGCTGGCCGTAACCGCTCGTGGCAGAAGGCGAGCGACGCTAACCTGGCTTTTCAGAGCGAATGATGGGACTCGGGGTGGCTGCTATGTCGTGAGAGGCGACGCCCTCACGAATCCTCGCTCGTCGCGGCAAACAACTCCTGAGCTGTGCGTACCAGCTCCTCGCGGGAAACGTCGCGCAGATGCTGGGCGAGGCCCCAGCGGTGTCCGAACGGATCGATGACCTGGCCGTGCTTCTCGCCCCAGAAGCTGTCTTGGAGCGGGCGGAACACCTCTGCGCCTGCGTCGAGTGCGCGCTGCCAGACCCTGTCGACGTCCTCGACCAGCAAGTGGAGCGCCATGTAGGTGCCGCCGCCGAGCGTCTGCGGCGAGACGATGTCCATTTCCGGAAATTCATCGGCAAGCATGACCGTCGAGTCGCCGAAGCGAAGCTCGACTGACATCAACCTGCCGTCCGGAACCGGGATCCGCAACCGCTCCTCGGCACCGAGCACGTTCGTGTACCAGTCGACGGCCCGCGGGGCGTCGCGTACGACGATGTGAGGCGTAATCGTGTACATGCTCATTCCCGCCTTGAGAGCATTACGCGCTCCTCCGTTGCCACCAGAAGCGGCGGTCGTCCGCCTCGGCGGCGGCGAGCTCGTCGAGGCTGGCGCCGCGGTAACGCTCGAGCGTGAACGAGGTCTGCGCGGCGAAGCCAACGGCCGAGAGTGAGAACGTCAGCGGATGCACCAAGAGCTGCCAGCCCGCAAGCGGTCCAGGCTCGTCGAGCAGCGCCTCGTCCTCCTCCGAGCGGACGTCGAGCACGACCGCGCCGCCATGGGCACCGATGAAGTGGTCGTGCCATACCGCCAGCCCCCGCCGCCGGTCGGCGACGTACTCGTTGAGCCGGTCGTTCGCCTCCCGCGCCGTCGTCCCCTCGGGCGCGAGGGCGTAGACGAGGAAGCAGCGCTCTTTCATCAGCCACACGCTAGAACTTCAAGCATGGTTGAAGTCAAGTGCCGACAAGCTGATGCCCGACCCTGATCGGCTTGCAGGAACGCGGCGCGACCACGAAACAGAACACCTCACCCCTTGGTGGTCGAAGCCGAACCGCTGGGGGCAAGAGCTACTTCTCGACAGGGAAGCTAGGGCGAGCGCAAGTGTACTATGGAACATCCGCAACTAGGGATGCGCAGACGCCTGCGGAGATGCCAAAATAGCCGTAGCACTTCTCAGGCAACGCGCCGCGTACGAGTGGAGGCGCACGATAGATGGTGTCGATCAACGGCGAGGAGAGGACGTGACATGAGCGTGCGATTGAATCCCTACCTCGGCTTTCGCGACAACGCGCGTGAGGCGATGACGTTCTACGAGTCGGTCTTCGGCGGGGAGCTGACGATCTCGACGTTCGGCGACTTCCACGCCAGCGAGAATCCGGCCGAGCAGCACAAGGTCATGCACTCCCAGCTGGAGACTCCCGACGGTCTGGTACTCATGGGCTCGGACACGCCGAACGGCACGGAGTACCGGCCGCAGGCTGGCGTGTCTGTGTCGTTGAGCGGCGACGACGAGCCCAGGTTGCGCGGCTACTGGGAGCGGCTAGCCGAGAACGGCACCGTCACGATGCCGTTCGAGAAGGCGCCCTGGGGCGACACATTCGGCATGTGCGTCGACCGGTTCGGCACGAGCTGGATGGTGAACGCCTCCGCCCAGCCGAGCTGACCCCCAACGTCGCAAAGGGCGCAACCTGCATCCGAGCCAAGGACGACGTCAACGTGAACGTCGCACTCGTGGCAGTCGGCGCGGCTGCTCCCTACTTCTACGACAGCCGTCGGGGCAAGCACGCGCAGCGGCTCGAGATCCTGGCTATGAGTGCTAAGAGGAAGCGGCTCGGCCTTGACCCCGTCGCTCACACCGCTGGTCTACACGCTGCAAGACTGATGCGCAGATGAGCGACCGGCGTCTACGCGTGTTCGTCAGCTCGAGCAGCGGCGAGCTCAGGGAGGAGCGCGAGGCCGCGAGCGCAGTGATCCGCACGCTCCGGCTCGCGCCCGTCTTCGACGAGGCGGCGCCCGAGGGGTGCGACGTCTTCGTCGGCATCTACTGGCAGAGCTACGGGTGGAGGCCCGAGGGAGGGGTCTCCGGGCTCGAGGACGAGTACACGAGAAGCCTCGCGCTTCCGCAGCTCCTCTACGCGAAGGAGCCGGCGCCGGAGCGCGAGGCGCCGCTCGAGCGGCTGCTGGCGCGGATGACGGAGGAGGAGCGCCTGCGCTCGTTTGCAACGCCGGGCGAGCTCGCCGAGCTCTTCGTCGACGACCTGGCTGCGCTGCTCACGCAGCGCTTCCACGGCGGTCGCGCGCCCGCCCAGGACCTCCCCGAGGGAACGGTCTCGTTTCTCTTCGTCGACATTGACAGTTCGACGCCGCTCGTCCGGCAGCTGGGAGACGCCTACTCAGCCGCCCTCGATGCGTTCCGTCGCATCGTCACGGAGGCGACGCGCCGGCACGCGGGAGCCGTCGCCGGTTTCGATGGCGACGGCGTCGTCTCCGCGTTCTCCGTTCCCGCCGGGGCCATACGGGCGGCGATCGACGTCCAGCGCGAGCTCGCGAGCGCCTCCTGGCCGGAGAACGTGACCGTGCGCGCGCGTATCGGCGTCCACACGGGGACCATCGAGCTCACGCCGAACGGCTACGTCGGCCTCGAGGTGCACCGCGCAGCGCGGATCGGCGCTGCGGCCAACGGCGGCCAGGTGCTGATCTCGCGTGCCGCAGCCGACCTGCTCGGCGAGCTCGACACCGACATCGAGCTGCTCGAGCTCGGCTCATTCGCGCTCAAGGGCCTCGACCGGTCGGAGCCGCTCCTCCAGCTCGTCGCACCGGGCCTCGAGCATGACCTCCCGCCGCCCCGCGCCCGCGCGGCGAACATCGTGCACCTGCCGACGCACCTGACGGAGCTCATCGGCCGCAGCCGGGAGATCGCGGACGTCGTCGAGCGGCTCCAGCGGCGAGAGGAGCGGCTGCTCACGCTGACCGGCCCCGGCGGCATGGGCAAGACGAGGTTGGCCGTGGCCTCGGCCGCGCGCGTGGCAGCGGAGTATCCGGACGGCGTCCACTTCGTCGCCCTCGAGGACGCGGCGACTGCGGAGCAGGTTCCGAGGGTCGTCGCGGAGTGCCTCGGCCTGCGGACCGAAGGCGCGCGCGCCCTCGTCGACACGATCGAGGACCACCTCTCCCGCGCCCGCGTCCTGCTCGTTCTCGACAACTTCGAGCACGTGCTCGACGCGCGGTCGGTCGTCACGACATTGCTCGCCGGCTGCCCCGGCACGAACGTCCTCGTCACGAGTCGGACTCCGCTGCGCGTGCAGGGCGAGCACGAGCTCCCGGTGCCGCCGCTCGCCGAGTCGGCCGCAGTTCGGCTCTTCCTCGAGCGCGCGCAGGCGACGAGCGCGGGTTGGAGGCCGTCGCCCCACAACGCGGAGGCGGTGCGCGAGATCTGCCGCCGGCTCGACGGCCTCCCGCTCGCGATCGAGCTCGCCGCCGCGAGGCTGCGCGTGCTCGACCCGGGGGCGCTGCTCGGGCGGCTCAAGCGGCGCCTCGACGTCGTCGGCGGCAGCGTCCCTGACCTGCCGCATCGCCAACGCACGCTGACCTCGACCATCGCCTGGAGCTACGACCTCCTCGACGAGTCGGAGCAGACGCTCTTCGCGCGGCTCGCGTTGTTCGCGGGCGGGTGGACGGTCGAGGCTGCCGAGGCCGTCTGCCGCGATCATCGCTGTGCCGAAGTCCTTGGGAGCCTCGAGCGCCTTGCCGAGAACAGCCTCGTCCTCGTGGAGCGCGGCTCGAGTGGCCAGCAGCGGATGCGGATGCTCGAGACGATCCGCGAGTTTGCGGCCGACCGACTTCGAGAGAGCGGCGACGAGGAGGAGACGCGGCGGCGCCACACCGCGTACTTCGACGAATTCGTCCAAAGCATCCGGCCGCTCTTCTCCGGCAGCCGGACGCCGGAGGCGATGCTGCTTCTGGACGACGAGTGGGAGAACATCGAAGCCACCGTCGCTCCCAGAGTCGCCGCACGCGACTTCGAGCCGCTGGTCGAGATCGCCTCCGCGACGTGGCGCTACGTCTGGCTCTCCGACCGGGTGCGGGACGCGACCGCGTGGATGCCCTTCGCATACGAGGCGCGGGGCGAGCTCGAGCCGCGCCTGCGCGGCGAGCTCTGCCGGATCTGGGGCTCTTCGCTCTACCAGCTCGGGCTTTACGAGGATGCACGGGTCGCGCTCGAGGCGGCCGTGGACCTGCTCGCCGAGTCGGGGTCCCCGGATCTCGAGGCCTGGGCGCGGACGATCCTCGCCGGCCTGCTCCCGCACTTCGAAGCGAGCCTCGACGGCTCGCTCGCGGAGGTCACGCGCGCGGTCGAGATCTTTCGCGCCGAGCAGAACGAGTTCGGGCTCGCCACGAGCCTCGGCCTGCAGGGGACGATCATGACGCTCCTCGGCGATCCCGAGGAAGGTCTGGCGCGGATCGACGAGGGACTGGCTGCGGCCGAGGTGCTTGGCCTCTCGTCCATGACGGGTGCCAACCGCACGCTGCGGGCGCTCGCGTGCCTCGCGAGCGGCGACGTGGACGCGGCGCACGAGGATCTCCGTATGGCTGCGGGGACGCACATGTACCTGGAAGGGACTGCGTACTGCCTCGAGGGCCTCGCCGCAGTCGCCCTCGCTGAAGGCGATCCCCTTCGCGCCGCGACCGCGCTCGGCGCGGCCGAGGGCCTCCGCGAGCGCACGGGCATCCAGATGTGGCCGGTGCTGCGTATGGCGCTGCAGCAGACCATGGCGGCACTCGACGCGGGTGGGCCCGAGGTCGCGGAGGCGCGCTACGAGGGGCGGCATCTGAGCCCCCGCGAGGCGCTCGCGCGGTTGGCAGACAAGGAGACTCTGGCGATCGCCTGAGCAAGGGTGGAAGGGCGCGGCGCCTTGCGCCTATGTGGTTGCGCCTGCTCGCTCCCCTTCCTGCGCTCGATGGGCTACGGCGGGATGTTGACCCCGCTCGTCTCGGTGGCGGGCGCGATCACGCTGCTTCCCGTGGTGCTCGCCTAGCTCGGCCCGGGCTCGACTGGCCGCACCGGCGAAGCGGGCCTCTCTCCTGGCCGGCGATGCTCGTGACCGACGCCTCTACTCTCCCGCGCACGACGCGTAATAGGAAGGCGTGACGGCTGCCCCACCCCGTGAGCGCTTCCGTCGAGTCGGGGCTGGAGCGGTAGTCTCGGTCACGATTCGCCAGGGAGGCGGAGGATGAGGATCGGGATCATCGGCGCGGGACGGATAGGTGGCGGGATCGCCAGGCAGTTGGGGGGCGCGGGACACGAACTCAAGCTCTCCTACAGTCGCGACCAGGCGCGGCTCGAGGAGTTCGCGCGCGAGCTCGGACCAAAGGCGAGCACCGGTGCGCCCGCGGAAGCAGTCGCATTCGGAGCTGTCATCCTGATCTCCGTCCCCTGGAGCGTCTTGCCAGACGCCCTCGACCAGGCGGGGTCGCTCGCCGGGAAGATCGTGCTCGACACGACGAATCAGTACGGGGCACCTCCGCTCCCCGCTCGGGGCGAGACTGCGGCCCACTTCAATGCCGCGCGCATGCCTGGCGCGCGCTACACGAAGTCCTTCAACACGCTCACCTCCGCCTTCCAGGCCGAAGCTGCAGGGCGACAGGGGGATGAGCGGGTCGTGCAGTGGTTGTGCGGGGACGACGCGGAGGCGAAGCAGATCGTCGCCGGCCTCATCGAGGACGCCGGCTTCGTTCCGGTCGACCTCGGCGGTACGGCGGAATGCTCGGTCATGGAGGCACCCAGACGCGAGGGTGCCGTCTACGGCGAGGAGTATCGGGCTGCCGATGCGCAGTCCGTGGTTGAGGCTGTTCGCGCCGGGCGCGCAATCCCACAGACTCCTCGGTACAGCGGCGCCGCGAGCTGACGTTACGCTCGATCCTCGCTGTGCCTACTCCGTGCGCTCGGGCTTTCCCCGTCGGTGTGCTCGCTGGTCTTGCCGTGGCAGGGGTCCACCGATCGCGAGGCCCGGGGGCACCCCCCGCACAGCGGCTGGCACAAAATCGACCTGAGACTGGTCTCACCCCGGGGTTCAGGCCGGATTGCTGCCTGATCACGATGAGTGACTCCGTTATGCTCACCGGCCCGGTCTCGAACGATGTCGTTCTCGGTGAGAACCAACAAGGTTGGCGTCATCGCTGGCCCTGAGCAAGGCCTGCAGCGACTCATCGTGCGCGTCCAGGCTGTAGCGGCCGACGACATTGGGCACCTCCATCGCCACGACAGCGCCGACCAGATCCTCGTCGTCCTCGAAGGCGACGTGCTGATCGAAGTCGACGGCGTGGCCAAGGTGTGCCAGGCAGGCGAGCTGGGCATTGCGCCCGGTGGCACGGTGCACGGGTTCCTCGGCCTCGGGTCTCCTGCACTGCTTGAGGTGTTTGGCGAGCAGCACTGCGGCACCACTTTCCTCCTCGCCGACGGTGATGAGGTCGAGGTGCACCGACCGGGTGTCCCTTGGGATCGGCCAGGCCCAGCGACAGACATGTCCACGTTCGCATCGCGTCTTCTTGTTCCACGTCGACCGTAGCCCCGACTCATCGTCAACCGGGCGGAGGCTTTGACGGACACGCGAACGGAGTCGAGCTCGAGCAGCTCGTCGAGCGCGGCAAGTCGCACGCTCCGAGATCGCCGCCGGCATCTACCGGACTCGGAGCACCTCGCCGATGCCGCGGCGCACGATCCGGCCCGACATGATCGGCTATGACGGTGCCGTGACGACGCTCACCGGGAGGCTGGGAACCCTCACGATTCGAGACCGGAACGAGTGGGTCGATCTCGGGCGCGACGGGAATGGCGACGGTGAGCTCGACGGCATCGGCATCAGCACCCGGAAGGTCGTGCGCGGGACCGGCCAGTACGCCGGGATCGTCCGGAAGGGGCGGGGTGGGCATGCAGGCCTTGGTAGTCCTTGGTACGCACGCTACGAGGGCTTCCTGACCTCTCCGTAAGTGCGCTGCACGAGACTGGCGGCGCGCTAGCGGGTGCCGCCAGTCTCGGGCCGCGGGAGATCTCCGCCTGCTGCCCGAGTGTGCGGGAATGTCCCTTGAAGGTGTCGCAGATCGTCTGGCTACGGCTTGATCTGGAACTTCAGAACCTGGCGCTCGTTCATCGCGCGGTAGCCGTCCGGCACATCCTCGATCGAGCCGGTGCGGTCGAAGACACGACCCGGCTCGATCCGACCTTCGAGGACGTCCGGCAATAGCTCCTCGATGTAGGCGCGCACAGGCGCCGGGCCGCCTGCGATCGAAGCGTTCTTCCAGAACGCAATGCCGGTCTGTGTCGTGTCGTGCTCGGGCACGCCCACCCGGCCGATGGCGCCGCCGGGTCGGGCGAGTGCGAGCGCGGTCTCGACCGCCTGCTCGAGGCCCACGCATTCGAGCACCGAGTGGGCGCCGTGCTCGGTCAGCTCGCGGACGCGCTCGACCGCTTCCTCGCCGCGCTCGCGTACGACATCCGTAGCGCCGAACTCTTGTCCGAGCGCGGTCCGCTCCGTGTTGCTGCCGAGCAGGATGATCCTGTCGGCGCCGAGGCGCTTCGACGCGATCACACCGCAGAGCCCGACGGCACCATCGCCGACCACGGCGACGGTCTTGCCGGGACCAACATTCGCCGTAACGGCGGCGTGGTGGCCGGTTCCCATCACGTCGGTGAGCGTGAGCAGCGAAGGCATCAATTCGTCGTCGTCGGCGTCGACCGGCAGCACGACGAGCGTTCCGTCCGCCTGAGGGACGCGCACGGCCTCGCCCTGACCGCCGTCGACATCATCGGCGCCGTACCTACCTCCGTGGAGGCATTCGCTCGGCAGGCCTTCCCGGCAGAAGACGCAGGTTCCGTCGGACCAGAGAAACGGCGAAACAACCACGTCGCCGGCGTTGACCGTCTCCACGTCGGCGCCGACCGCCTCGACGACCCCGATGAACTCGTGCCCCATCCGCCGACCGGTGTCGGTGTGCGGCATCGACTTGTACGGCCAGAGATCGCTGCCGCAGATTGCGGCCCGCGTGACACGAACGAGCGCGTCCGTGGGGTCGATCAGTCGAGCGTCCGGGACATCCTCGACCCGGACATCGCCGGCTTCGTACATGACGGTAGCGCGCATGAATCGAGCCTCCGAACGCCGAGACCGGAGACAGTACCCCGAAGCCTCAGAAAGCGGGCGCGGTCATGTGCTGGTGTCGAGAACGAGCGCCGTTCAATGGGCGAGTGTGCGGGAATGTCGCTTAAGGACGCGTGCTCCGAATCGGCCGGCGGCGACCTACGATCTCGACATGGCGGAGGCTCCCTCGAAACCGGAGCTCGAGGCTGCGTATTGCTGGGAAACGGGCGACCATGTGCCGGGGCGTCCTGAGATGACCGACTTCCGCCGCAGGTTGCGCTACCACCAGGCGCGCTGGCGTGAGGCGAACGGGCATCCCGTCGGGTCGCAGCCGATCGCGCCGAAGCTCGGCGGACGGGTGCGCCTGGTCGGAAGCCGTCTCCCGCTCGACTACGCTCGCGAGACCGGCGCGACGTTCGTGACTCCATCGGCCCTCGCGGCGGCGAGGGCGCGGACGTCCGTCATCGAGCCGCACCAGACATTCGATCACCAGCGGCTGTGGGCTGAGCTTCTGTGGTCGCCGACGATGGCCTTCAACCTCTTCGGAGACCTAGCCGCCGACCACTCGCTCGCCGACCAGGCCCTCCAAACCTGGTGGCCAGGCGCCCCGGGCACGGTGTCCGACGTCCGCTTCGCGCACTCGCCGGGCCGCTTCGATCCCGAGTACCTCAACAGCCTTCGCGCCTTCGACACGGCGTTCATGCTCGACCTAGACCACGGGACGCAGGGGATCGTCGGCGTCGACGTTAATTACTACGACTGGCTCAAGCCCGAGACCCCGAGGCCGAGCAACCTCTCGCGGTACCTAGAGGTCGCCGAGCGGTCGGGCGAGTTCCGGCCGGGTGCTCTCGACGAAGTGAGGGGCAGGTCGGGGCTCTGCGTGACGTGGCTCGAGCACCTCCTGCTGCTGTCGATGCTCCAGCATGTGAGTGGCGCCTGGAGTTGGTGCCGATACGTCGTCGTCCACCCCGTCGGCAACCCGAGCGTCGCCGACGGGTGTGCCCGGTACCGAGACCTCCTCGTCGACGACTCGACATTCGCGTCGGCGACCTTCGAAGAACTCCTTGACGCCAGTGTCCTGCCAGCTCAGACGATGACCGCCCTGCGCGATCGGTACCTACCCAGCTGAGACCGACAGCAGCATGCCGACATGGGCGAGTGTTCAGGAATGTTCCTTGAGCAATTCACCGTCTGCACGGGGACCTTGCGCTGAGCGAACGGCTGAAGCCGACCGCCCGGCGTCAATAGGCTTCGCCTCATGGAACACGTCGAAAGCGACGAGACGACCATCGTACTCGTCGAGCCGGCCGACCGCCGCTACGTTGCGAGCCTTGCCCCTGGCGTCGAGCGCGAGGCGGTCATCGCGAGCCTCGCCAGATATCGAACTCCCGAAGTGCTCCAAGCCGGCGACGTGCTGCCGGATGTAACGGTCAGACGCGCCGAGGACCTCCAACCGATCGAGCTCGCGCAGCGCGTTCGGGGCCGTCCGCTGCTGCTGGTGTTCGGCAGCTTCACGTGACCGCCGTTTCGTCGTCGGTCGGGCGACATCGCCACCCTTCATCGGGAGTTCGGGGACGCTGTGGACTTCGCCTTCGTCTACGTCGCGGAAGCCCACGCAAACGACGAGTGGCAGCTCCCTTCGAACCTTGAAGACGGGGCTGTCGTAAACCAGCAGACGACGCTCGAACAACGCCGCCAACAGGCGCAGGAAACCATGGTGCGCCTCGACCTCGGCCTGCCGCTCTTGCTCGACGAGATGGACAATCGCGCGAGCGCGGCCTTCGCAGCCTGGCCCGAGCGGCTCGTTCTCGTCGGAGCCGAAGGACGGATCGTCTACCCGGGCAGCCCTGGCCCTTGGGGCTTCTCACCCGAAGAGGTCCGAGAACAGCTCGTCGCGCATCTCGAGCGCCGCTAGCGGACATCTCGGGCAGGCGGGGACACAACGCCGGCAAGAAAAGACCTCTCAAGACCCCCAGCCTGCATACATCAGTTCAGGATTCGGGCGAACGAGATTCGCTGGTGAACCGGACCTCACTCGCGTGCGCCAAGCGAGTGTGCGGGGGATGTCTCTTGAGCGCACTGGCCGACCGCGCATTCCACGGCCCGATTCCGCGCGGCGCATGTGCGCCGATTGCCCGCCGCGCAACAAGGTGACAAACTCGCAGCCGTGAGCTCGGTCGAGCTGCCCGTCGGCACCGTAACGTTTCTCTTCACGGACATCGAGGGATCAACGCAGCTGCTCAAGCGGCTGGGTGGTGAGACCTACGGTGGGGCGCTCGCGGATCAACAGCCGATTGTCCGGGAGACCTTCGTCGAGCACGGCGGGCACGAGATCGACACACAGGGCGACTCGTTCTTCGTCGCCTTCCGGCGGGCGAAAGACGCGGTGAGCGCCGCGATCGGATGCCAACGGCGTCTCGCGGGGCATACCTGGCCCGACGACGCGGAACTCCGCGTGCGCATGGGCATCCACACGGGCGAGCCGGCGGTGGGTGGCGAGCGCTACGTCGGCCTCGGCGTGCACCGTGCAGCTCGCATCCGACGTCTCCCGCGAGGAGCGGCAGGAGATCGCGCGGCGGCGATCCGCTCGATCTCCAACCCGGACAAGTTCGTGCACGTCGCTCCCGAGCCGTGACGCTGGCGACTTCGACAACGATTCGCCGTACATCATTGAGCCTGGCACTCGCCTACGCGTGCGCGGGCGAGGTTGACCGACGTCGCCGGCCGGCCCGGCCCGTGAGCAGGCCCCAGCCCCGCAACGACGTTAACGGGGGTGGGTAGCCCCACTCAAGCCGCGTCGCGGACCGGCGCGAGCTCCTCCTGAGTCCCTGCCTCGACCTCGACCTCGACCGAGCGCGATCGCGGGCGGATGAAGCCCCCCGCGATCACAGCGCCCACCACGAGTAGCCCGGTGAGCAGGTAGAGAGCCGTCTGGAAACCGTGATCGAGCGCAGCGCCGCTCGTCGCCGCAACGCCGGGGTGCGCGTCGACGTAGTTGGCCGTCGACGCGGCGACGACCGCACTCGTGGCCGCCAAACCGATGGCTCCTCCGATCTGTCGGCTCGTATTAACGAGCCCCGAGGCGACGCCTGCGTCGGACCGCTCGACTCCGGCGAGGCTTGCGATCGTCACCGGGACGAATGCGAAGGCCATCCCGGCGCCTCCCAAGACGTAGGCGGGGAAGAGATCCCAGAAGTACTGGCCCTCGACAGGCAGCCGCGTCAGCACGGCGACCGAGATGGCCGAGGCGAGCAACCCGCCCGTAAGGGCGGGCCGAACACCGACCCGGCCTACCACGACCTGAGCGACGTTCGATGCGACGACCACTGTGAGAGCGAAAGCTACGAACGCGACCCCGCTCTCGAGCGCCGAGTAGTGCAGGACGTCCTGCATGTACAGCGAGAGCACGAAGAACTCGGAGAAGGCCACTCCGCCCACGAGGGCCATGGTCACGTTGGCTGCAGCTAGTGTCGGCAGGCGGAAAATCCGCAGCGGCAAGAGAGGAGCTCGCGAGCGCAGCTCGATCGCGACAAACGCCGCTACGAGGCCGAATGAGCCGGCGATCAGGCCGAGAGTGAGGGGCGAGCCCCAGCCGTCGGTGGTCGCGCGCGTGAGTGCGTAGACCAGCAGCATGAGCCCGGCGGTGACAGAAGCGGCGCCTGCGAAGTCGAAGTGCCGGTGCGGGAGGCTCGCACGACTCTCGCGCAGCACGAACGGAGTCACTGCGATCGCTGCGAGACCGACCGGAACGTTGATGAAGAAGATCCAAGGCCAGCTCAGAACCGACGTCAGAAGCCCTCCGAGCAGGACGCCCGCGGCTGCGCCGCTCCCGGAGGCCGCGCCGTAGATACCGAGCGCCTTGTTGCGGTCGGCTCCGTCCGGGAAGGTCGTCATGAGCAGGGACAGTGCCGCAGGAGCGAGCAACGCTCCCCCAAGGCCCTGGACGGCGCGGAAGGCGACGAGCGAGGCCTCGGACCACGCGAGGCCACACAAGAGCGAACTGATCGAGAAGACGGCGAGCCCAACTACGAACAGCCGCCTTCGACCTAGAAGGTCAGCGAGGCGCCCGCCGAGGAGCAGCGCCCCGCCGAACATGATCGCGTACGCCGAGATCACCCACTGCAAGCTCGTCTGTGAGAAGCCCAGATCCACCTTGATCGACGGCAGCGCGACGTTCACGATCGCCACGTCGAGAATGACCATGAACTGCGCCACGACGATGAGCGCGAGTGCGCTCCAACGCCGGTCCGTCCGTTCACTGCTGATCTTGATCGAGCGCAACGCCATATATCGTCGACCTTCTCAATCGTTTACTTTCACAACGATAGCACGATACCACCCTGGTGGGCGCTACACTTCTGACGTAATGACGATCACACCCCTCGTACCACCAAAGTCAGGGCCGTCGAGGGAGCTGCTCGCGAACACGACATTCCTGTTGAAGCTCCTGGGTATGGCGGCAAAGGAGCGCTCGCTCGCGGCGTTCGAGAGCAGCGGGCATAACCCGCAGAACTACGCGGTGCTGTCACTTCTCGATGAAGGCACGCGTGATACGCAGGCCACCATCGCCGACTCGCTCGGCTACGACCGTAGCCACCTCGTCGGGCTCCTCGACGAGCTCGAGCAGAAGAACCTCATCGAGCGCCGGCGCGATCCAGGCGATCGACGCCGTCATCTCGTCAGCCTCACGCCGAGTGGGAAGACGACCCTCGGTGAGCTGCGGGCGATCTCGAAGCAGGTCCAGAAGGACTTCCTCGCGCCCCTCGATACCGAGGAGCGGCGCCAGCTGCACACGCTTCTGCTCGCGCTCGCCGCTCACCACGATCCCCGATGCGGCGAGGCAACGAGCCGCTAGAGCGCGCGAGCTCGACAAGCGCCAGACGGCGTTCGCGAGCTGCATCCGCTCGACGGGCGAGGGCTATCACGGCTTGTGCGGCTGGCCGCACGGCGGCTGCTGGCTAGCTTTACTCGTCTCGGTGGCTGACGATGTTGATCACGTTCCCGTCTGGGTCGCCCACTAAGAACCTGCGAACACCCCACGGTTCGTCGGTCAGCGGATGAACGATCTCGTAGCCGCGGCGCTGTGCTTCGGCGTACGCCTCGTCAACGTCGTTCCCGACGTGCACTGAGATCACAGAGTCCTGAGGACTTGTGGCGTCTCGGGTCACGAGCTGGACGCTCGCTCGCCCGTCTGGCGGCCGGTAACGGGCGACCCATCCGAGGTTCATTTCCTCCACGTTCAGTCCGAGGTAGTCGGTATAGAAGCCGCGCGCCGCGTCGATGTCAGCGACTGGCAGGTTCGGTGTGACTCCGGTTACTCGCACATCCGCTCCTTCCGAATTCCGCAGCGAGGATGAGCTCGGATTCTCGCGACGCGCGGCCCCGACGTCGTCGTGACTACGTGCGTCAACCCGCTCGGCCGCGAGCCGTTATTTGCGCACCGCCTCCGCGCTGCGAGTCTGGCTTCCTTCAACGAAGGACTTCAGCCCTTCGAGCATCTTCTCCCAGTTGGCCCGCGAGTGCTCAGCCGCGTCGGGAGTCGAGTTGTTGTCCTGGGTCAGCTTGACTTGCGTTTCGCCGTTCACTTCGTCCAGTTCGTACGTGAGCGTGTGGTAGTTCTCCGGGATGTCTTCCTGCCCGGTGAGCGGGCTGAAGTGGGTCATCACGAGCCGTCTCTCGGGCTTGAACTCAACGATCTCGCCGTGATCCTGGTAATTCTC
The DNA here is from genome assembly GCA_963723695.1 of uncultured Gaiellaceae bacterium. Classification (GTDB taxonomy): domain Bacteria; phylum Actinomycetota; class Thermoleophilia; order Gaiellales; family Gaiellaceae; genus GMQP-bins7. The sequence goes on from CAVRRU010000015.1 coordinate 129,142, forward strand.
CCCCTCGTACTCGCCTTTCCAGACGATGCGGTTCCCAGGTTCCCAATCGGTCTCGACCTCTGAGCCGAACATGTATTGCTTGATCTCGGCGGCATCGGTTAGCGCGCTCCAGACACGACCCGGGGACGCATCGATCTGGATCTCCGCAACCGCAACGTGGCCTTTCATGAGTCCTCCTTCCACCAGCCGTGTACGAGGGCTTACCCCGCTTAGGGCGCGACGCAACCAGAAAGCGCGGAGGCCGACTGCAGAGAAAGCGCTGATGGGACTACGGAGCGATGTGGTCGAGCAACTCCGAAGACCCTGACCGCGCGAGAAAAGGCTCGCGGTTGCGCAAGACTTGCTCACAGGAAAGGCCTGATCCCCGGTCCCACCCCCGATGAGCCGTTCGTTAGCCAGGGCCTGGTGAGGCCCCGCGACTTTCTCTGTCCGACCTCACCCAAGTTGCGAAGGCCTCGATCGCGTGGACGACCGTCCGAAGCGCCGGGAGCGAAACAGGTCGAACCCGTGTTGCGCCGCGGGCAGCTCCGCGTAGACCACCGGGTTGGACGATCTCGTGCGCAGCTGCTCGACGAAGCCTCGTGCGTCTTGAGCTCGCCGGCCACCGGCGAGCGCCGAGACTGCGGGACGGGTTACGTTGTCGAGGTGAGCGCTCCGGCGATCGAGACCGTCGGCCTGACGAAGCTCTACGCTGACACTCGCGCCCTCGACGAGCTCGATCTACAGGTGCAGCAAGGCGAGGTATTCGGCTACCTCGGCCCGAACGGGGCAGGCAAGACCACGACGATTCGGCTCCTGCTCGGCCTCCACCGTCCCACTGCCGGCCGGGCAGAGCTCTTCGGCGTCGACGCCTGGCATGACCCGGTCGTAGCCCACCGGCGGCTTGCGTACGTCGCCAGTGAGCCGTACTTGTGGCCTGGCCTGACAGGGACCGAGACACTCGAGTTCCTCGGACGGCTCCGTGATGGAACGGATCGGGCGTACCGCAGCGTGCTCATCGAACGCTTCCAGCTGGAGGCGGACAAGAAGGTTCGCGCGCTCTCGCACGGCAACCGCCAGAAGGTGCAGCTCATCGCTGCGTTCGCGAGCAGGGCGGACCTGCTGATCCTCGACGAGCCGACCGGCGGCCTCGACCCGCTGATGGAGATGGCGTTCCGCGAGATCGTCCTCGAAGCGAAGAAACGTGGCCAGACCGTCTTCCTCTCGTCACACATCCTGAGCGAGGTCGAGGCGGTCTGCGATCGAGTGGGGATCCTGCGCCAGGGCCGGCTCGTCGACCAGGGCACGCTCGCCGAGCTTCGCCACCTGGGCGCGCAGACGGTCGAGGTCGTCTTCCAGGGTGAAGCACCGACGCTGCCGCCGATGGCGGGCGTGGCGGTGGCGAGCGCCGGTGCGAACGCCCTGCGCTTCGAGGTGAGCGGCGAGATCGGGCCGCTCATCGCCGCGCTCGCCGACTATCCCGTGAAGACGCTGACGAGTCGCGAGCCGTCACTCGAGGAGATCTTCCTCCACCACTACGAGGGAACGGACGGACGTGTCGGGCGCTAGCGCGATCGCGCGCCGAGCGTTCGCCGACGCCCGTGTCCGCACCATCTCCTTCGCGCTCCTCTTCGCGTTCGCCGCATACCTCCAGGCAACTGCCTATCGCGAGGGCTATCCGACCCTCGCGGACCGGCTCAGGTTCGCACGGAGCGTCGGAGCCAACGATGCAGCGCGACTGCTCTACGGCGAACCGCACGACCTGCTGACTGTCGGCGGCTACGTGAGCTGGCGGGTCGGCGGGTCGATGGCGATCTTCGCCGCCCTGTTCGGGCTTCTGGGCGCCGTCCGTGCGATGCGTGCCGAGGAGGACTCCGGGCGCGCAGATCTCGCGCTCTCCGGAGTCGTCGGTCGGCGAGCTGCATACGTCGCGCAGCTCGCCGCGATCGGCGCCGGCGCAGCCGTCCTGTGGATCGCGCTCTTCGTCTCATTCGTCGCCGGCGAGCTCGCCGTGGGCGGCTCCGCGTACCTCGCGCTCGCAACCGTGTCGGTCCTGCCGGTGTTTGCCGGCGTCGGCGCGTTGGCAAGCCAGCTGGCGCCGACGAAGCGGCTGGCGACCGGGATCTCCACGGGCGCGCTCGTCATCGCGCTCGCCCTACGCACCGCAGCCTCCGTTTCCAGCGATGGGCGGTGGTTGCGGTGGGCGTCGCCGCTCGGCTGGGCCGGTGAGATGCGGCCATTCGCGGATCCGAAACCCCTCGTCCTGCTCTTGCCCGCCGCCGCCGCAGTCGTGTTGCTGGTCGCAGCCCTTTCGATCGCGGTCCGGCGCGACATCGGCCGGGGCCTTCTGCCATCCCGGGACAGTGCGCAGCCGCGGCTCCGGCTGCTCGGCTCGACGAGCGCTCAGGCGCTTCGGTCCGAGCGTGCCGGCCTCGTGGCGTGGCTCGTCGGGGTGGGCGGGTTCGCCCTGCTCATGGGCGTTCTGTCCAGCGCGATCACGCCGGACATCGTCTCGGACGAGCTGCAAGACCAGCTGGAGAAGCTCGGCGGAGGCTCTGTCGTCACACCCGAGGGCTGGCTCGGGTTCTCGTTCGTCTTCCTCCTCCTCGCAGTAAGCCTCTTCTCCTGCATGCAGGTCGGGTCGATCCGAAGCGAGGAAGCTGACCAGCGTGTGGAGACCCTGCTCGCGCAACCCGTCTTCCGCCGGCGCTGGCTCGGCGGACGCCTCCTCGTCGCGGCAGGCGGCGCGACGGCTGTCGCGTTGGCGGCCGGCGTTCTTGCTTGGGCGGGGGCCGCCGCCCAGGGCGCCGACGTCGCTCTGCCGACGATGATCGGGGCGGGGGCGAACTGTCTTCCGGTCGCGTTCCTCTTCCTCGGCCTCGGCGCGCTCGCCTATGCGCTCGTTCCCCGGTTCGGGGCCGGCATCGGTTACGGTCTCGTCGCCGTCGCGTTCGTCTGGGAGCTGCTCGGCTCGCTCGTGGAAACGCCGGACTGGCTGCTAGCTCTCTCGCCCTTCCACGACGTCGGGCTCGTGCCCGGAGAGCCGTTCGAGGCAGGCGCCGCGGCGATCATGCTCGCGATCGCGGCCTGCGCCGGTATCGCGGCCGTGCTTGCGTTCGAGCGCCGCGATCTGGTGCCGGCCTGACGTTGGCTCGCCGGAGCCCTCAACGAGGGGCAGGGACTCATTCGCCCGGGCGACCGGAAGGTACCGTCTGCCCCGTGTCCCGAAATGACGAGCTTGAGCGCTACCGAGCCGCCATCCGACGACGACTCATTACAGAGTTCGTCGAGCGATGGGGTGTCTGCGAGCGGGGCCACGTTCTGACGGATCTGAACCGCGACAGGCAGGGACGCTGCTGGTGCTGCACACGCGCACATGAGCGAGCGTTCGAGACTCATGAACCCGGGGTGTTGTCAGGGAGCCTGGGTTAGTCGCTCGTCTCGCCGTGCGAGAGCCGCCAGATCTAGCCCTATCGGTTCAACAAGCGAGGTTGACCAACGGTTGACCAGCACCCGCTATGCCAGTGCTCATGGCGGATTCAGGCTGACCCCCACTCACCAATTAGGAGGTCATCCCTCCCCCTCGCGCAGTGCGCGAACAGAATTTGCAAGCCGGAGGTCAACTTTTCCTCCGTAGACGGGGACACATCGGGGACTCATGGTGCCAAAACAAAAACCCCCGATTACCGGGGGCTTTGGAAGCGGATGAAGGGACTCGAACCCTCGACCTTCTGCATGGCAATAACAGTGCGCGAGGCGACTGGAGCCGTCAGGAGCCGACATTCCGCTCGTTTATGCGGATCCTCAAGCCGGTCAGCGTCAGCAACCGTCAGCAACCGACACCGAATGTTGACTAGGAGTTTGACTTCGGGGACAACGGCCGAAACAGCCCCTAGTCAGGAGTCCTCGGCTCCGTCATGCTCCCAGGCGGGGCCGGGTCCCAGTGCCCGAGGCCGCGATGCGGCGGCGTCTTGCAAGCCACACCCGGCCCCCACATCGCGTGGGCCATCTCCCGCAACTCCTCGCGGCTGAACCTCGCGAGCCAGAACGAATAGAACTGCTCGCGCCGCACGACGCGCCCGTGCCGGCAGTCCCTGCATGCGTCGCCGCCGTTGCGTGTCACGTGCCGGGTTTGGACGCCCCTCAAGCCTCCGCAGGAGGGGCAGCGGACGGCGACGACCTCCTCGGTGACTTTGGTCAAAACGGTCTTGACCGAACCGCGGAGCGCAACTCAATTGGCGTCGAGCTCGACGTATTCATCCGTCGCGAGGACGCCGAGCGCTTCATCGAGGAGGTGCGGGGTGACGATCCGGAGGTCGCGGGTTACCTGCGGATTGAGGAGCGGAGTGCTCGACAACCTCGTAGCGATGAACGAGCTCTGACGGCCGCGTCAGGGCAATGCCCAGCGGAACGGCTCGTTCGAGGGATAGATCCCCCTGTTGAGGGACGGATGCTCCATCCTCTCAGCCGATCGCAGCGAGAGTGCAGAAAGCCGCTGTCTCGAGCGTCCACCGCCGCCTGCTACTCAGAGCGGCGTCTACTGCCATCCTCGCGACTGCTCTTCTGATGCCGACTGTGGCGCACCCCCAGATCGGAAACGACGGACCGAAGCCTCCGACCGACCTCCGGATCGTTAGCAGCTCATCGGAGACGCTCACACTGAGTTGGAGCGCACGTCGCGCCGGTTCGGCGGACGGGTTCGAGCTCTACAAAGACGGCAAGCGCGTCGGGTCGACCACCGAGCAGGAATTCACGTTCACCGGGCTCTCATGCGGCATTGCCCACACGCTCTCGGTCGAAGCATTCGACGCGGCCCGACGGCGCTCCGAGCCAACATCTGTCATCGCCGCCACAGAAACGTGTCCAGCACCGACTCCGGCTGAGCCAGCAGCGGTGCCCCACACTTCGCCCGCTCCACCACAAGGCCCTCAGGCGGCCGAAAAGCCTCCACCTACGGAGCAGGCTGACGTCCCTGTCACCGTGCCGCTGCATGAATCCCCACCGCACCCCGAAGCACAACCCGGAGAAATCTCGTGGGCGGGTGCCGGCGCCTTCGTCTGGCATGAGAACGATGTTGCGCCCGAGATCCTCGGCTTGCAGCTTCGCGAGAACGGCTTCTCCTGGGTGGCAGTGCTCATCCACGACGGCGGGGACGTAGATCCCATCGAAGCCGACTGGGTCAGGCGCTTCCGCGAATCGAGCGGCCTGCCAGTTGGGGGATGGGGCGTCTTGCGCACCCAGCCCGAGCAGGAGGCAGAGCTCGCCGATCGACTGCTCGAGGACTACTCGCTCGATTTCTACATTGCGAATCCCGAAGCGGAGTACAAGTACAGCAGCGACGATGGTCTGAGCGGCGAGCGATACGGACGTTCACGACGATTCGTCGACTCGTTCCGTCAGCTCCGGCCCGAAACGCCTGCGGCAATCTCCTCGTACTGTCGGGCGGACACCCAGGACATTGATTGGGAAGCATGGAACCGCGCCGGCTTCGTCTTCATGCCTCAGGCATACGTCAACGACCTCGGAGAAGCCGCATCGCCCGCGTCGTGCGCGGAGGGAGCCGCCCACTTCTTTCCCACGCACGCGGTCCACCCGACGGTCGGCGTATATGCCGGGCAGGGAGAACCGAGCCCGGGGCGCTACGCAGAGCTTCTCCACGAGGCAGGAACAGTCGGATTCTCGGTCTACCTTGCTGAAACGAGAATGCACGTCGAGGAGTGGCGCGCGTTCGGTGAGGCGATCGTTGAACTGGCGATCGCACGTCGGACGAGGGACGAGATATCCAACGGAGCCGGATTTTCGACTCACACGCCCCGATCCAATATCTCTTAACGGATAGTCGCCGTAGTGCCCCGACGGATCGCATGCCGAGTCCCGAGCTACCTGCGCAACGTGGAGCGCGAGCTCGAGGCGGGCGGGCTGAACTAGCCCATTCTCTCCCTCTCCAAGGCGATGATCCCAATGAGGAACGCGACGATGACGGCCACCGCGACGGCTTGTGGCAGCCAGTCGGTACCTGCGACCGCGACAAAGACAAGGCTCGCGACGATCACGAATAGTGAGACGCACCCGCCGCAACCGAGACAACTCAAGCCTCCGTCGTCTGGACGTCGATCACTCATGGCGCGGCGATCCTAGGTCTTACGGATCGAGGAGCGCGAGACTCGAGGCGGGCGGGCTGAACTGACATGGCGAATCGTCTACTTGTAAGGTCTCGCCGCGGCAGGCTCGTCCGCAGGAGGACTGAAGCATGAAACTAGCGCCCGTAGCGCTTGCCGTCATCGCGGTCGTCGCCACCATCGCCGCCGCGGTCTTTGCCAGCCTCTACTTCACGACAGACTCGGAGAGCGAGTCGGTTTCCGCGCAGTCGTGCGGCGACAGAACGTTCGGGCACATCTCGTCCCTCGCCATGAGAGGCGATCGATACGAGATGAGGTTCGATCCAGCATGGTTCACGAGTGGCGTTACCGCGAATGCTGCAGCCGCCGAGGATGGTGTCGTCGAGCCAGGTGAGCCGGTTCCGAACGACAACTACCGAGTCGAGGAAGGACACCGCCTCCTTACGTACCTCGTGTCGCCGGACGCGCACGTCACCGTCCTGACAAGACAGGGCGACCCCCCCAATTTTGGCGCGACTCCGATCACGGTCTTTGAGCTGGCGCAGCTCGTGAATGGCGAGAAGCCAGTCAAGCTGTTCGAGCCGCTCGACTCCGGCGTCTGGATTCGCGTAGACATCGACACCGTCTGCGCCCTCGATCAGCAGTACCAGCCGTAGCCATGTCGCTGAAGGGGGCTCGCCCAGCCTCGGGGTCGGCGAAGGTCACGGCGAGTCTTGCGCAGCCGGAGGCGCAGCCCGTCGAGCTAGTAGATCGCGGCTGTGCTTCTCATCGGCGCAGTGGTTTTCATCCTCGTAGTTGGGATGACGAACTAGCTCAGAAACCAGCCCGCCGGCGACAGCGCCACAAGCGCGTGTGACTGAACAGTTGTGCGGCGGGACACCGCACCACGACAAACCCAGTCGGGCTCACCACTCCCGCGACCTGCGACGCGTCTGCTCGAGGTGCGTCTCTCGGAGCTTGCGGTGACGAGACGCCGCGCGGCTTCCACCCTCGCTCAGTCACGCGAGTGTGTGCTCAGGCCCCGCGTAGCGCAGACGGTCGCCGTCGACGTGGCCTGCCACATTCCTGCCCCGTTGGGTGCGCTCACGGCAGCGACCGCCCTCCAAGCTCCGCAGCCACTAGAAATGGTTCGTGTACGACAGGAAGCGCCAGCCCTCGGAAGTCGAGAGCAGGTGGTACGTCGTCCGAGTGTCTCGGAGGACGCTTCCCTCCGAGTCGAGGGCGTTCCAGCGCACGGTCGCGAAGACGGCGTGCTCGCCGAGCTCGCGAACATCGATCTCGATCCGTTTCCACGTCGCGACACCGCCCCCGCGATACGTGTCGATCATCGCTGCGAAGTGGTCGCGCACAGCGTCGCGGTCCGGCAGATGGATCGGGACGCCTTCTCTGATCGCGAGAAATGGCGCGAGGCAGAACTCGGTGACACCCTCGACGTCGCGCTCGGAGTATCGACGGATGTACTCGTCCACGACCGCGTCGATCGTCGCTGGCACGAGGACGACTCTGGCAGCCCTCGCATACCCGGTCAACATGAAGAAGGGCGTGCAGGTGACTACCTAGAAGCTTTCTCTAGTACCCCAAGCATGTCGGGCGTTTTGGTTTGCATCGACGGGGAACCGTGTAGCACTACGAACGAACGGAGGGTGGGATCCACATGTCACGCATTCACACGTTCTCGTCGCACGTCATCGACTATGCGGAGCGGCTATCCGAGATGGCAGATGCGGCCGAAGGAAAGCGCCGAGCGAACAGGGGAAGGGACTTGGTCGTTCTGCCGGCAGTCGGCGCCGCAATCTATGCACTCGCGAAGAGCGATTTCTTCTCGCGCCAGGCCAAGAGCGTCGTCGGTGAGGCGAAAACGGTTGCGGTAGAGCTGCAGGACGACCTGATGGCGCGCGCCCGCCAAGTCTCAACCACCCCCGCATCGAGTGGGAATGGCTCAACCCGCCGGAGCTCGGGCTCGCGAAAGCAAAAGACGACGCGGCGTACCACGCGCAAGACGAAGAGCCCCGCGTAGGACCACATCTTTCAACCGAGAGCCGCTGGTGGCTCCGCACCGCGGTGGGAATCACTACGGGCCTACAGGCTTGAACTAACCCACTGGATGTTCGAACCGTCTCGAACGGCCATCTTGGCGCCCGTGCTCGAGTGCGTCATGGTGTCGCCGGGGCCGGGCCCACTTCGCCGCCTCGATCCGATCGGCGTTGCGAGCGGTGACATCGGTCATCAGCTCGAACATGAACGCTGCAATCGCCTCGCCGTTGTCTCCGACCACCTCGCGAACTCGGCGCGCCAATCCCTTCGGCCTGCCGCCGGGATTCCCGCTGACTCCGGGCGTGAAGCCCCGGCCCGTGACGCCTCCAAGCGTTGTTGCAGGCCTGTTCTCAACGATCTCCACGGGTTCAAGTATCGCCTCGGATGCGGTCGTTCTTGCCGGCATCAACTCACCCCGAACCGCGGATGAGTGATTTCAGAGCGGCGCGCAGCTTGCGAGCGACCTTGACGCTTCGTCGATGACGGGCGTAGCGTTGGTGTCGTGCCCTGCAGCGTCGTCTGCATCTCGAGGCCCGACGGGGCGGGAGGCGCCACGATTGGGCGCGCAGTGGCTGACCGACTTAGCTTCGACTACGTCGACGAGGCAATCGTCTCCGGTGCGGCCGCGAAGGGAGGCATCTCACCAGGCGACGTCGCCGACGCGGAGAAGCGCAAGTCAGTGCTGAGCCGGCTTGTCCGGGAGATGGGCAGGACCGCGGGTCCCGACAGCTACGGCTTTGCCGGCCTGTCCAGCCCAGATCTAGAGGGAGTTACGTCGGAAGCCGTTCGGAGCCTGATTCGCGACACAATCGAGGAGACCGCCAACCAGGGCAACGTGGTGATCGTTTCGCACGCTGCGTCACTCGCGCTGTCGGAGCGGGCCAACGTGCTTCGCGTGCTCGTTACCGCATCCCCGGAGACGCGAGCGCGGCGGCTGTCGGAGGCGCGCACGCTTGATCTCAAGGATGCTCGGAAGTCGATCAAGGAGGCCGACTCGGCGCGGGCGGATTACCTACGCCGCTTCTACGGTGTCGAGGCCGAACTGCCGACGCACTACGACCTCGTCGTGAACACGGACACATTGAGCGTGGAACAAGCCGCCGACCTTGTCGCGCAGGCCGCAAGCTGAGCCGGAGCAAGTACCTTTACGATCCGGTGCGCCAACCCAACGCGGTGGCATCAGTTTGTGCGCGACGCGGCAAGAGAGCATGGAAGTGATGCTGTGTCCGTGTTCGTGACCCCGCAGCCGCGCGCGGCCGAGCTCCCGCGAGCGGGCTATGAAGCGACGTTCGCGCAGACCGCATACGCGATGACCCGCCAGGAGAGTGTCGTGGCGTTGACCTCCCACGCTCTCGCATGCCAGGTGTCCGCGTCGAGCGGACGGCTCGCGTAGAGATCGACGAACCCCGCCGCGTTGTCTACGGTCCCTCCGCCTCCCAACAGCTTTTTTCCGGACGGGCATGTCACGTCCACGAAGTGGGTAGAGCTCGAGTCAAAGGCGGAAGCAGCAGAGACCAACTCGACGGCTGCCACACCTGGCGATCCGGTATCTCCCTTATCTCCCCTATCTCCCTTGTCTCCCTTGTCTCCCTTCGCGCCTTGCGGGATCTGACCCGCTTTGAAGTCCGCGGCGAGCAGGGAGCCGTTCAGGACGTGCGCAGTACGTACCGCATTGGGGGCGAGCTTTGCGGGCTTGACGGCGTTTCGCTTTAGCGCGGATGTCCCAACGCTGTTTTTCGGGACATTCAACAGGTTCCGCTGCCGGCTGCCGTCGGCGTTCATTACGTAGATGTCGCGGTTACCGCCGCGGTTGCTGACGAGGCGATCTTCCTCGCGTCGGACGACCACTTCGGATGCCCATCCTGCGCGGGGCTGCGCGTCAGGTTGCGCAGGCCGGTGCCGTCGACGTTGATGACGGAGACCTCGTCGTTGCCGTCGCGCTTACTGACGAAGGCGAACTTCCGCCCGTCGGGCGACCAAGCAGGACCGCCGTCCCACGCGGCGCCGCGCGTCAACCTCCGAAGCCCGCTCCCGTCGGCGTTCATGACGTAGAGGTCGAAGTTGCCGTCACGCTTGGTCACGAAGGCGATCTTCTCGCCGTCGGGCGACCAGCGAGCGTGATAGCCGCGTCGCGTCAACTCGCGCTGTTCCGTCGCCAGTAGGTCTCTCGCCTCTCGACACGTTCGAAGTAGAGATGGACGAGTTGGAGCGCATCCTCAAGCGGCGACTGGGAGTTAGCGAGTCAGCGCCACGATTCGGCGCTGTTGCTTTCGCGCTAATGCCAGGGCGAGCTCGCGGTGACCGCTCATATCTGTACAGGTCACATATGCAATGACCCGGCGGTAACGCCACACGACCGCGCTTCCATCTGTCGCTGATCGCCCGGTGTACAGCCACGCCTCGTCGCCAAGGTTGAGGCGACGACCACGGAAGGTGAGCGGTGTGACCCTCTTCGCCCTCGCGTACCTCTCGAAGGCAACTGCGCCAGTTGCGGCGGAGAAGACGTAGGCACCCGAGTGTACGAATCTCCATTTCGGAGGTTCGGTGTTCAGATACGTACCGAAGTAAGCACCCTGGAAACGGTGCCGCTTAAGGAATCGGGACTCTTCGTTTGCACCCCGATCGACGGTCGCCTTGGACAGAAGCAAGCTGTTGTTCTCGTCGAAGGCGTAGCCTCTAGGGACGTCGGCCTGGGTCAGGGCGAAGAGCCTCGGGTCGACGCTCGCTGCCGACGCGGGGACTGTCAGCGCGAGCGCTGCGAATCCGACGACGAGCCAGCGCATGACCGGATTGTTACCCGTGTGACTGGTCTCGACCACCCGGCGAGCGGCCCACCAGTTCAGCCCGCCCGCCTCAAGCTCGCGCTCCTCGATCCGCACGTGGCTAGCGAGCTCGGGAACGAGAGCGCGCGTCTGCCCAGGACGGCGCGAGACGTCCTTCCCCCTCGGCGCGCGCCCTCGTGAAACTTGTACCCCTCCCGAGAGCTACGCAACCCTTGCACGAGCGGGCCGCAAGATTCGCGTGCCACGCGCATCTACTAGCCGGGGGAAGCACTACCCGGTGTGGGGCGGCGGCCGGCTAGGCCGCGGCCGCTGCTCCAGATCGGGCCTCGCACCTGTCGACTTGGGACACGACCCGGTGTCGCGGTGCCGTGGCCGCGGCGGGGCGGCGCGACGGTACACAGAGCCAGGTATGAACTGGACCTTCGATGAAGCGCTTTGCATCCTCGCGCCGGACGAACACCTCGAGCTCGACGCCGGAGCGTGAAGTCGGGCGAGAGGGCGTCATCGACTACGGCGTAGACGATCACGGAGGGGAACTTCTCTAGCTGGGTGTCGGGATCGCGGCGATGTCGTAGACGACGTTCTTTCCCAAGCTTCTCGCGACCTCGACCATCCGGTCCGCGCCTTCCGATCGCCCGCCGATGCGGAGACAGGCGTCACATTTCGCGAGTACCCGCTCTGCGATCGGATGGAAGATCTCGTTGAAGACGTCATCGCCGATGCCGGTCGAGCCAGCGGCTTCGATCAGCGGTAGCGCGAACCATTCGCCCATGACCGGAAGGTGGCCGAGCCGGAAGAGATCGAGCGCGGCTTGAGTCATTGCAGCGACGTTGACCTCGATCAGGGCGGGGTCATCATTCGTCCCGGACCGGTAGGGGCCGGCGACGAGGATCATCAACGGGTCACTCATGCGGGTTCCTGCGAGCCAGCAACGCCGAGGCGCCATCATGACATAGGCCCGACCTCTGAAGGCCTGTAAGCCTTACGCGGCCAGCCCGCGGGGATCGGCCCGAGCAGCGCGGCAAACAAAGGGGTAGAGCACGAGGAACCCCTCGGCCGGGATTCCCCAACCGGGGCCTAGTCGCTAGAAGGCCGCTCCGAACCGCGTGACGTGTTTCAGTCTGGCGACGCAGCCTCCCATGTAGCTTGCGGCGGTGGAGACGGTCTGCATCAGGTGAAGCTCAGGCCCGGTTCACTCGAGCAAGTCCATGAGTGGGCGAGGGTGGGGATTGAGCCCTCCAACGCTACGGGGATCGGGGCGAACAGCCACGCGGCGGAATCAAAGGATGGGCGTGGGCTAGCTGTGCCCCGCGCGAAGCGCCGCTTCGCGTCCAGCGCCGTCCACGGTATGTTCGGCCCGATGGCTGACCAGCACCGTGTCGCCGGTCACCTCGGCGTCGCAGCCAACGACTACGACAGGACAATCCGCGAGTTCATCCCGCACTACGAGCGCATGCTTGCGACCGTCGTCCACTGGCTCGACGGCCATGTCCCGCCCGGAGGCCTCGTCGTGGACCTCGGAGCCGGGACTGGCAGTCTCTCCGCCGCGATCCTCGATGCGCTCCCGACCGTTCGCGTCGAGCTCGTCGATGTAGATCCCAACATGCTCGAGGTCGCCGCGACACGATGTGCCGATCACGACGGGCGCTACGAACTGCGACAAGGACGGTTCGAGGACGAGCTCCCGCCCTGCCACGCCGTCGTCGCCTCGCTCGCGCTCCACCACGTCGCTACCCACGATGCGAAGCGCGACCTCTATCGGTCGATCCTCTCAGCCCTCGAACCCGGCGGTCTCGTATGCGTCGCCGACGCTCTCGTCTATGAGGAAGGCCCCGAGCGGGACCGGATGGTCGTGGACTTGTTCGCACATATGGGGCAATACGGCATCTCGGCTGACGAGGGAGCCGCCCACTTGGCGCAATGGGCCGAAGAGGACTTCTATGTCTCTCTTCCAGACGAGCTAGACCTCATCGCGGACGCCGGTTTCCCGCATCCCGACTGTTTCTGGCGCGAGGGCCTGATCGCCGTGTACGGCGCGTTCAAGAACGGCTGACGACTCCGCAGTGGTCGGGCGGGCCGAGCGATCAGCCCTCCATCGCTACGGGGATCGGCGCGAACAGCAAGTCGGCGGATGCAAACGGAGACTGTGGGCTAGTTGTGCCCGCCCGCCTCTAGCTCGCGAGCGGATGGTGAGCCGACGGGCGCAGTTCGATGACCGCCTAGACGATCACTCCAACTCCCGACTCTGGCCTAACCCGTTGTCGCTCGCTCGTCGAGCTTGTCCGCGTATGCCCGTGCCGCCCGGTCGTAGTCGAAAATGGCACCGCCGCCGCGGAATGCCCATGCGGACAGGACAACGTTTCCCCTCCGCCAGGTATAGCCAGCGCCGAGTTCGCCCTGTCCCATCTCCGCCTCGTCTCCCAGGTCGTCGACCGGGATCGGCAGGTACCAACCGGGCGTCATGCGCCGGAGTGCGGCGAACCCCTTCTGCGCCGCGGCTGCATCGGGGAAAAGGGAGGCTTCACTCTGGGCGACAGCATGGGATGAGACCCAGCTTTGGGAGAAGCCACGCTGAAATCCCGCGTCCGCGAGCGCAGCAAGCGCGTCCTTATACGCTCCCTCTGCCTCGGGGCCAGTTGCGCGTATCTCCTCGAGCGATTCCTGAGAGGTGCCCCCCTGCTTCGTCCACGGCGGTCCCGGCGGCATCGTGGGCGTGACCTGGAGAATCTGCAGGACGTCCTCTTGCGTGAAGTTCGCATCCCCGCCGCCGCCGCAAGCGGCGACCGTCAATGCGATCACGCCCAGGCTAAAGAGCGTGACAAACCTCACAATGAAGTAAGTATTCGACTCGTCCGCAAACGTGTCAACGGATCACGCCTAAGAGGACGCGCCCTGAGTCGCTGAACCGGTCGACGCCGCCATGGCGATTCCGGGTGTGCACCGGGGTGCGGGCGCGCGAGGGGCAACCAAGGAGAGGAGGCCCGCAGGCCCGCTCTCCGTCGAGCGCGTTGGTGCAGGGGTCAGCCGCTGGCGTCCTCCACTGCTACCGGGATCAGGGCGAACAGCAACGCGGCGGAATCAAAGGATAGGCGTGTCGAGAGGCTGACAGCGACCTCTCAAGGGCCGCTCACGGGCTAGACAGCGTCGAGCGCGAGGCGGCGCACGCCGCGGTTCCCAGCGATATCCGACGCAGTCACGACGATCACGTCCCCGGCTGCACGCCGCGCCCCAGCAAGTCGGAAGAGGTAGCGACCCCTCAGGCCCTGTTCCTTGCTGCCGTGGAAGACCGGCCAATTCTGGTGCGTGCCGCGGGCGAATGTGGCCCAGAACCGATCGTTCCTCAGGACGGTCCGGCGGACGTCGCGGGCGACCCGTGGACCCGCGACGACGCGGCCGCTCGCCGACTCCATGCGCCACGTCACGAGGGCGGGCGTCACCGGGAAGCCGCGCCAGCGGCCGGGGACGGGCAGGGAAGGCATGTCGATCGCCTCGGCGACGAAAACGCCACCCACGATCGTGATCGCGAGCACGCGAGGCACCGTCGTGTCTCGGTACGGCGTGAGCCGCCCGGGGGCCAGCGGGTTGACCGCCCGGCCGCGCTCGAGGTGCGTCAGGTGCACATGCTCGCGCTTCTCCTGCACGAAGCCGAGCAGCGTCCGCCCGGCGACTGCGCGCTGGCCGACGCGCACGGCAGGTTCGATGTGCCAGTACTGGAACTTGCGCCCGTTGCCGCAATCGACGGTCACGCGATCGCCGCGAGCCCGCACCACCGTGCCCGAGGAGACGGAGAAGACGGGAGAGCCGTCCGGGGCGGAGATGTCGAGCCCCTGATGGAAGGAGAAGGTGCCGTCGCCCTCGAGCACGGTCTCCTCCGAGCGTCGCCCCGCGAAAACGGTCCGGGGGTCACCGAACCCACCGCGAATCGGGTGCGCACGGTTGAAGGGCTTCACCGGCCAGCTGTAAGCACCGACGCAGCCAGCTCCCACCTAGTCCGCCCGTGTCGCAGAGTCGTGCACGGGCGCAACCGTAACGCCGATTTCCGGAGCGATCCCGGTGAAGGCGGCTCCTGTGTGGATGCGGGTTTGGAACTCCCCTGCTAGCGCAGAGGGGGGCGGGGTGTCATGGGCGCCAGCCCCTCCCGCTTGCCCGTGTGCTCTTTGAGATCGCGACTGACCCAACCGCGCGTAACGCAGACAGGATCGCTGCAGCCCGCGAGCTGTTCGACCGCGGCTGGGGCAAGGCAGTTGGGTTCGCTGACATCGAGGGAACAGACCCGCTGGAGCAGGACGAGGTCACGGAGGCCATTGCGTCCCTGGTCGATGAGTTGTCGCGGCGCCGCAGCGCCTGAACACGTCTCCAGTCCTGACGCATCACGAGCTCGTCACCGCATCCATCACGGTGTCACTCTCAGTCTGAGCAGCGCGTTCGTCCCGGCCGAGAGCGAGCTCGTTATCTCGCCCATTTTTTGCCCCGCTGTTCGGGCCGATCCCGGTGGGCTGAGCCGTCGACCGGCGTGGAGCACGGGATCAGGTCGGGTTTGAGAGAGGGCAAATCGCGGAACGGCGTCCCTTAGCGAACTTGAGCGCGAAGGGAGAGCAAATGGTCCAAGACCAGAGGCATGGCCGGATATTCGGAATCCTGTTCATCATCACGTTCATCACGTCGATCGGGGCGCTCGCGCTCTTCCAGCCCGTCCTCGACGATCCAGCCGGGTACATCGCTGGTGGCGGGAAGGACAACCAGATCTACCTGGGAGCCTTCCTGGAGCTGCTGCTCATCATCTCGAACGTCGGAACGGCCGTCGTTCTCTACCCAATCGCGAGGCGTCAGAACGAGGCTCTCGCCATCGGGTACGTCGCAGCTCGAATCATCGAGTGCGTCTTCATTGCGGCGGGGATCATCTTCGTACTCGGAGTCGTGGGCCTGCGGCACGATCTTCCCGGCGCGGACGAAGCTGCCTTCACGCTCGCCGCGCTCAAGGACTGGACGTTCCTGTTTGGCCCCGGACTCATCGTCCCTTGGGGCAACGGGTTGATCCTCGGCTACCTGATGTACAAGTCCGGACTCGTTCCACGGCGCATGGCCTGGTTCGGACTAATCGGAGGGCCGCTCCTCCTGTTCGGGAACTTCGGCGTTCTCTTCGACTGGTGGGATCAAGCCGGCGCGGTGAACATCCTGGTAATTCCGGAGTTCATCTGGGAGGCGTTCCTCGGGATCTACTGCGCCATCTGGGGGTTCAGGAAGGACTCCCCGATCCTTCGCCCAGCCTGGCGCGGGGACACAGCGACCTAGTAAGAGCACCCGCGTCGTGCCGCCCGCGCAATACCTCGTTCTCTCGCCCGTTGTTTGCAGCCGCGCTGTTCGAGCCGATCAAACTCAGACGCTGACGACCGGGCCGCGCCTACCCCGCAGCCCGGCGCTTCGAGGGGTCCGAATTCGCGGTCTGGGCTAGGCGTCGAGCTGGCGGACGAACTCCGCCGCCATGGGCCTACCTTGCAGGCCGCCTTCTTGAAAGATCGCCGGGACCTCGGGGTCGGAGATGAAGCTCTGCCAGCCCTCCTGGTCCCAGTCGAAGATCGCCCAGACCCGGTTCTCATCGTTGGGATCGCGGAAGACGTGCGCACCCTTGGACCCGTGCTCCCTTCGCTTCTCGGCGCCTTTAGTTGAAAAGGCATTCCAGAAGCGGTCGAAATCCTCGATCTTCGCCGTCGACAGGATCATCTCTCCTCCCTCTGTCGGAGTCACGCGACACCGCGGAGTATCGCGCACTGCATGTCCTAGTGCTGGTCCAGCCAGTGGACGCTCCACTTGTCGCGGGACGAGTCGCCGACGGTCGTCCCGGTCGGAGGCATCCTCGTTCTCTCGCCAATTGTTTGCCGCGGCACTGTTCGCCCCGATCCCCGTAGCGGTGGAAAGGCCTCCCCGGCTGCACCACCCCGCGGACCACACTTGATTTCTCGTTGCAATTGGCGCAAGCTCGCACGTACTGGGGGCCGGGGACAGCGCGTCCTTCCTTCCGCGGCTGAAGCCAGCTCGAGACGGCATCGGCACTGCTCGAGCGAGTTCGCGAGAGACAGCAATGAGAGGAAAGGAGCAGAGGGAGCGATGACCAACATCAAGACACCCTCCGGATTGCTCGTCGCCCTCGTGGCGGCGGTCGTCGGGGTCGTTGCGTTCGGGGCGGCGCAGGCGTCCGCGTCCAGCGCGCCGATCGTGATCCCGTACGCGAAGACGTGCAACGAAGCCATTGGTCTATGCGTGGGTAGCGCTGGAGCCGGCGGCACGTTCGTGATGCAAGTCACGAGTTTCCGGCCCACGGGCAGCGCTGCCCAGATGACGGCGACCGAGACGATCACGGTCGGAGGCATCTCGTTCACGGCCGAGATGAACGGGCATGTGAGCCCGGCCGGGTTCATCGTCCTGAACGGCACGGTCACCGAGGGCTCGTTCGCGGGCGCGCAGGTCCACCAGCGAAGCAACCTTGTCGGCCCCGCCGGGCCGACGACGTCGTGGACCGGAGAGCTCCAGCTCCTGCCGGCGAGTGCGTGAGCCGGATCACGGAGGCGGGGAGGGGCTGGGGTGGTTCCGGCCCTCGCCCGGCGGAACGTGGGCGGCGAACTTCACGGGAACGACTAGTCCGTAGCTCGTAGCTAGACCGAACGAAGAGCCGGGGTGCAGGATTGGCCCCGGCTCTTCCGTTTCTCGGGGCCGGACGTCGGACGCGGGCACCGGCGGGGACCTCCGGGGCCGCGAAAGCTGGCTCGTTTTCTCTCACCCCTTGTTTGCCGCCGACCTCGACGCCGCCTTCGGTGGCGCAGGTCTCTCTGATCACGCGCCGGTGCTCGGCAAGTGCCTCCGCGTAGCCCTCCGCGCCGAGCTCATGCAGCAGCCGCGTCGATCCCTCCACGTCCGTGAAGAGGAAGGTGACGGTGCCGGTCGGGAGATCGGATCGCACGCCGTGTGATCATCCGCCGCAGCGGAGCTCGCGTCTAGCTCGCCACCCTCCCCTCGCGAAGTGCTCGGGCAGTGGGGCCTGGTCGCGGATTCGTGGCGACGGAGGAATGCGCTACGCGGCGCGTACCTCCTTGCCTCCCGCGTCGTTGCAGACGCGGATGGCGGTGGCGCGGAACTCCTCCGGCCAGCCGCCGCGGTCGAGCGCGACACGGGCGACGAGTGAATCGGTGAAGTGGGCGTGTGCCCACTGCCGCCATAACCGACAGCGGGCAAACTTCGGCGTCAGCGTCCTCGAGCTTCGCGAAGGCAAGATCGCGCGTGAGTCGATCTACGTCACTGAGGGATGGGAGCCGCCGGAATGGCGTGCGCAGTGGAGGGCCGCGCCGTAACTGCCGTAAGAAAGCTTCGTTAGTTCAGCCTGCCGCCCTCGAGCTTCCGCTCCTCGATCCTCAGCTTCGCCGCAAGCTCGGGGTCGTCGCCACGTACCTCCTCAATGAAGCGCTCCGCATCCTCGCGGCGGATGAAGACCTCGAGCTTGACGCCTAGAGGGAAGTCAGGCGAGAGAGCTGGAGAGAGGGCCAGGGCGCGACTCACAGCCAACGCTCCCCTTACCCCCGAGCGTTCGCCTGCCGTCCGAGGGCGGCTGCCCCGGCCCTCAGGACAGGGGATCCCGCTCCGCGTGAAGTCTGAACCTTGGGGTCGCCAGGGACGAAGCTCCGCTCTAGCCGAAGCGCTGCTCGACGGCTGGCTTGCCGCGTCCGACCCGCGCTCGGCGGGAGTGCACGTGGGCAAGCGAGTGACACCAGCGACGACATGTGCGAGGGTTCGGTAAGGGAATCGGGAGAAGGAGGGGGATCATGAGGAAGCTTCTG
This sequence comes from uncultured Gaiellaceae bacterium, assembly GCA_963723695.1. Classification (GTDB taxonomy): domain Bacteria; phylum Actinomycetota; class Thermoleophilia; order Gaiellales; family Gaiellaceae; genus GMQP-bins7. The sequence goes on from CAVRRU010000015.1 coordinate 147,883, forward strand.
GCTGTTCTGGCCGTCGCGCTGGCACTGCCGATCGCTGTCGCTGGCGCGGCGGTCAACGCCACGGTCGTTGTCGACTACGACTCGGCTCTGGGCGAGCTGCCGGAGGGCGTCGCGGTCGACAAGCGCGGTGACGTGTTCACGAGCCTTTCTCCACTCGGTCGGGTGCAGAAGATCAGCCGCGACGGGACGGTGTCCACGCTCGCGCAGGTCGTGCCACCGGGCGCGGGCAACGGAGTGGTCGGACTCGCGGTCGATGCACCCGGGAACGTGTACGTCGCCGCCGCGACCTTGGATCCCGCGTCTTCGGGTGTCTACAAGATCGCGCGAGACGGATCTTTCGCGCGCCTGCCTGGAACGGGAGCGATCGTCTTTCCGAATGGCGTCACGCTCGACAAGGAAGGAAACGTCTACGTCACCGACACCATCGGTGGGTCGGTGTGGCGAGCGCCTGCTTCGGGAGGGGTCGCGATCGAGTGGTTCAAGTCGCCGCTGCTCCTGGGCGACGGCAGCTTCAACTTCGGCTTCCTGCTCGGCGCGAACGGGATCGCCTACCGGCAGAACGAACTAGTCGTCGGCAACACCGAGGGCGCGCGGCTCGTGCGCATCCCGATCAATCCGGACGGAAGCGCGGGTTCTGCCTCCATCGTTGCGGAGGGCCCAGCGCTGATCGCGGTCGACGGGATCACGTTCGACGTGCATGGGAATGTGTGGGCGTGCGTGATAGCGCAGAGCACGATCGTCCGCGTCTCGCCGAGCGGTGCGATCACGACTATCGCAACGGCCGCAGATGGACTCGACTGGGCCTCGAGCCTCGCTTTTGGCAAGAACGGCGATCTGTGGGTGGTGAACTTCGCGATCGGTCCACCGGGCGGGCCAGGACCTGCGCTCCTCCGGCTCGACGTGGGTGTGAAGGGCCAGCCGCTGCCATAACGTCATCGAAAATGAATGGGGCGCTGCGATCCAAGTGCGCAGCGCCCCTCGCCCAACGCGACAGCTTCGCCAGCTCCCCGCGGGCGTTTCCCCCGTAACTGCGGATCACAGTTGTCAGTGCTGTCCGCGTCCCACGCGAGGAGACAACGGCGTAGACGCCCGGGTAGGATCCGCGCGCGTAAAGCGGCCGACAGGATGCCATTCGCGACGACGCCGCGATGGCGAGGCAGCTCGGGTGGATGGCACGCCCCTACGCCCCGAGACGCACCCCCGCCAAGTGCTGGGCGGCCGACTGACGCTCGGGCGCGTGCGTCCGACTCAACCTCTCTTGCCACCGGCAGGAACGACCGCATCCGAGGCGATACTGGAAATCGTGGAAATCGTTGAGAACAGGCCGGACGTGTTGGTCCTTGTAGGCGTCCAGCTTCGTCTCAATTGCCGCGACGATCGGATCGATGACGACGAGTCGTGCCGAGCAGTCGCGGACGAGAGCGTGAAGTTCGTCCACGTCTCGGGGGAGGCTGACCGAGTCGAGCGAGCCCGCATCGTCGAGCACGAGCTCGTGTACGCGAGCAACGGGGAATTCCCGGTGGTGAGCGGCGGTGAAGCTTGGCGGAAGCTGCCGCTCCACCTGGCCCCTAAAGACAGAAGCCCTAGCGGCGGCGGCGGCCAGGGCTTCTGTTACTCGACGGCGGGGGAAATCTGCGTTCTTCCCCCCAATCGCCCGGACGGAGCGAAAGCTGAGTCCTCCGATATGGGATCAGCTGCCCTCTAGAAGTGCTCGCAGCGGTAGTACCCGATCGTTGGAATGAAGAAGTACGGCGCTCCCGTCGGTGGGCACGGCTGCCCCCGGTACAAGTCGGCACGAATGAGATGAAGCGTGCCAATGAAGTTGCCGTCGATGAGGGTGAAGAGCTTGAAGTTGTACGACGGTGGCGCGTTTGGATCTCCGGGTATCGGCCGACCATGACCCGGATCAGTACACACGGTTCTGGGCGGTCCCGGATCGGGGAAGCAGGTCCAACCGGCAGCCATCAACTGCTCCGGCGTGACGCCCTGCGCCGTCGCCCCTCCGACCGCGGCAAGCGCAACTGATCCGACCGCGATGAGTAGCGCGATCGAGACACGAATGGTTCGACTCATGAGTTCCCCCCTCCTGTGTCGTGTTGCGCCGATCCTGCGCAGGCTCGCGCGTAATGGTCAAGGCCGAGGGATCTGCCTATGACTTGCTCTTGGGGTCGTGGCCGACCTGGACCTCGGCTTCTGAACGGTAAGCCTGTCCGCGAGGCCGACAGGATTCGAGCGACCGAGCTTCTCCTCGCTTAAGGGTGGGGTAAGCCCCCGGAGTTCGCCGCGATCGAGGGAGCCGATCCGCTGGAGCACGACGAGGTCAGCGAGGCCATCGCGAGCCTGGTCGATGAGCTGTCGTGGCGGCGGGAGGGTCCCGCGAGCCCTTAGCTTGCCCTCGAAGGAGTCGCAGGTCTAGCCGGGATGTTCGAATCCCGTATGGGCCTTTGAGGCTCCGCGTGGCTAGAGCGGATTTAGCTTAGCTGAGCGAGTCGGACGAGTCAGTGAGGCCGCGATTGCGCAAGCCGTGATCCCCGGTGATCCCTCGAGCTCGGTCAGCGCAGCGCGGCGAACGCGCCGGCGAGCTCCTTCGCCGAGTCTCCGAGTTGTTCCACGAAGCATGCGGCCTCGACCGGCTCAGCCTGACCACGTGAGACGTCCACCGGCTCGCCGCAGCCCACACAAGTGATCTCGACGGGGTCCCGACCTCGCCGCCTCGCGCAGCCGCCGGTCGACCTCGGCACGCAACCAGCGCGGGACGTTCTCGCAAGCCTCGTCGAAGCCCAGGCTGTGGTCGGGGTCGGCCTCCAGCACTCGTCGCTCTAGTTCCGAGAGCGGCGGCGGACCGGGCGGAAGCACGGGGCGATCCTATTCGCCGCCTCGCACTTTCTCAAGATGGCCGGGTAGACTTGCAGAATGTTCAAGGTGATTCCAGGAAGCAGAAGCCCGACGACGGTGCCACGGACGCCTCGCAGCTCGCGGATCGAGATGACGGACATTACGAGTCGGTCGATCGGTCTGGTGCGCTACTGCGCCTCGTCAGCAAGCCGTTCCGCGCGCTCCCTGATGCCCCTGAGCATCTTCCGCTCCATGACGAGCGACGCCGGCTCCATCGGGAGCATGCCGAGCCGAGTTGTGAGCGTCGGAAGGCGAAAGCGGTTACGGCTGATGAGCCGCGTCGAGTTCCCGCGCCCTTCGAGGACGAACGTCCACACCCAGTTGCCGTCCTCGGAGCGCCATGCGAGCACGTGCTCAGGGTCAACTCGCTCGAGGCGCATTCGGTTCGGTCCGTAGCCGATCGTGTCGCCGATCTGCGGATGCTGGAACTCGGGAAGGACCCGGTCGACGCTGTGCATGTCGAGGCCAAGCAGGTTTTCGATCCAGTCATACGTGTACGCCCCGCCGCGAGGCGCAGGACCCATCTGCGCGATCCAGGGCCACACGGCGGATGCGGGAGCGTCGATGTCGACGGCCCGCGTCGAGACTCCATCCGCGTCCTCGAGCAACTCGTCTCCAGCAAGTCGCGCTCCAGCCTCGGAATCGCTCGCCCCCCACGTGAGGATCGGTGAGCGCAGGAAGCGGAAGTACACGGCCGTGCCCAGCAAGACCGACGCGAGGACGCGCTTCATCATTCAGTCGCGACGTCGAGGAGCCCTGTGCCGCACACGCCGCGACAAGCTCTTCGTGAGAGTCGGGTCATGCCGTTGATCCTAGGGCGACGCTCGTACTCAAGGAGTGAGCAAGACGGTTGTCCAACGATTTGACCAGCGTCCGCAGTCCAATTGACGCCCCACTCACCAAGGGTGGGTGGTCACCGCCAGAAGGGCACTCTGGGCGCGAACGAGCGAGACGGCTAGTCCAGGCCCCACTCCTCCAGGACCTCTTCGTTGATCCGCCCGGCCGCGTTCTGCAACTCAAGCGCCAGCTCTCGGGCCTGCTCGGCGCGCAGAGAGATGTTGGCCCAGATCCGGGGGTCGTCGGTGTAAAGATCATGGCTCTCGACCTTAGAGGCGTCGTGGATGAACACCTGCACCAAGTCGCCGCGCGCCCGCACGTCCCATTCGCGCCAGCTGGTGCCAACCACGGGCGAAGGTGCTTCTAGCAACGCTGGCATGCCGCTCACCTCCTATTGATTCCTTGATTGTCCGGCCGTCGTCGTTGACGCAGTAACGGGGAAAACCCTGATCCGCCCGCGCGGACGTTCGTGTCTCGAATCGGGGTCGTCCCCGATGTGCCGGGGCGCGGCGACCGCAACCGTGGGAATCGGAAAGGAGGCATGAGATGCCACCAGTAGCGAGTCCTGACGCGCCGTCGTGCGAGGCGGTGATGCGCCGAGCCCTCGAGCCAAGGAGGCAACCGGTGATCCTGTACTCGGTTGACCTCCCCGCGACGAGCCCCAATTGTCCGTTCGGCCGAGAAACGTTCATTCGCCGCGAGGACGCCGATCGATTCATCGAGGAGCTGCGCAGATTGGAGCCTGAGCTCGCGAACTCCCTGCGGACCGAGGAGCACGAGATCAGGCGGGCGGCAGGAATGTAGGAGACGCGCGTGTCGCCTGAAGTCTCGCTCGTGCTCTATCCCCTGTTTTGGGGCTGCGCTATTCGGGCCATTGAGGGAAGTCGATGACTGCCCGCTCGCCGGTGGCCGGTGAGCACAATCCACGGCGTGAGGAGGGAGCAGCTTGGCTGAGCAGCCCACGGTCGCCCTTCATGACGGCCGTGCGATTCCGCAGCTCGGGTTCGGCGTCTTCCAGATCGCGCCCGGGAGAGACGCGCAGCGCGCTGTCGAGGGGGCACTCGCCGTCGGATACCGGCACGTGGACACGGCGGCCGTGTATCGCAACGAGGCGGACGTCGGTGCGGCGATCCGGGCGAGCAACCTCGACCGCAATTCGATCTGGGTCACCACGAAGCTCGCAAACGGCGATCAGGGGGCGGCCACGACGCGTCGAGCGTTCGAGGCGTCGCTGGAGCGGCTCGGCATGGATGCCGTTGACCTCTATCTCCTCCACTGGCCGCATGAGCGACGACTCGAGAGCTGGCGGGTCTTGGAGCAGCTTCACGCCGAGGGTCTCGCTCGCTCGATCGGTGTCTCGAACTTCCTCGTGCGCCACCTCGACGAGCTCCTCGCGGTGGCTTCCACGGCTCCCGCCGTGAACCAGATCGAATTGAGTCCCTTCCTCTACCGCTCGCGGGAGGACACGGTTCGCCGCTGCGAGGGGGAGGGGATCGCGCTCGAGGCGTACAGCCCACTCACGAAGGGCCGCAGGCTCGACGACTCCACCGTCGTGTCGATCGCGGCCGAGGTGGGGCGAACGTCTGCGCAGGTGCTCATTCGCTGGTCGCTGGAGAAGGGCTTCATCGTCCTTCCGCGCTCATCGAACGCGGATCGCATCGCCGAGAACGCCAGGGTCTTCGACTTCGCGTTGAATGACGCGCAGATGGCGGAGCTGGACGCTCTCGACGAGGGCCTCACGACCGGCTGGGACCCCGCGAGGGCGTAAGCTCCGCATCTCGAGGAAACCGTTCTGCGTGAGGTCGCTTCACGGAAGGGCGTAGCGATCGGGTAACTCGACCGCTCGGGTAACGTCCTGCAACTCGCCCTGGGCGGACATGACCGCATCCAGAGTCGACTCGTCGCTCGCACCGGGGATCGACACGAGGATGCCGCGTTCGAGGTCGTGCAGGCTCGCCGTTACGACATCGGCGGGATCCATACGCGGAACGGCGCTGAGGTCGATGCCCTGCCGCGAGTGAAACTCGGTGCGAACGACGCCAGGGCAGACGACTTGAACCCGGACGCCGGTATCGCGAAGCTCGCTCGCGAGCACCTGCGTGAACGTCACCAGGAACGACTTGCTCGCGGCGTAGACGGCACGACGGGGAAGCTGGTGTCCCTGCCAGCCGCCGCTGAACGCGAGTAGAGACGCGACGTTGACGATCGCCCCCGTTCCTCTTCCGATCATCCCTGGCACGACCGATCGGGTCAGGAGGACCGGCGTCAGCACGTTTAGTCGTGCCAGCGTCTGGGCGGTCTCCAACGGGAGTTCCGCGAAGGGCATGTAGTGAGCCAGTGCGGCGTTGTTGACGAGGAGGTCAAGCTCCATCTCTGCCACCTCGTCGAGCAGTGGCGCGACCTGCGTTTCGTCCGCGAGGTCTGCGGCAATCACTCGCACCTCGACGTCGTGCTCGGCGAGCCTACGCGCAAGGTCATCGAGCCGGTCGCGACGTCGCGCGACGAGAGCGAGGTTCCATCCGTCTCGCGCTAGTCGCTGCGCATAAGCCTCTCCAATGCCGGACGAGGCTCCCGTGATGAGCGCCAGCGAAGCCACTTCAGACCCCCACCGGAATCGTCACGTCGCCCACGGCCCGACGCCGCCGACGCGCTCCACGCTGATGCGGATGACCTGCCCGGGCGGGGGATTGTCCATGGGCGGGAACGTCACGTCGGGGCCGAGGTAAACGCGCGCGAGGCGCTGCAGGAGATCGGCAGCCCCGCCCTCGACCAGCCGCGCCCGGCCATGCACGACGAGGTATTGCATGAGGCCGGGCGGTTGGATCTCGGTGCCCTCGATCGAGAGTGCAACCCGCGGGTCGCGCGCAATGTTCTGAAGCTTGCGCTGGTCACTACGCAGGTGACCGGAGACGATCTCGTCGTCGTCCAGCCCAACCCAGATGCAACTGACCTGTGGCGAGCCGTCGGGGCTGAGCGTGACCAGGTGTCCGAGCGCGCTCGACTCGACCAGCTTCCGTGCTTCGTCAGGAAGCCTCAGAGTCGCCACGGCGCCAGCGTAGCCCGAACCCAACAAGAGCACGTCGACGCTCGACCGGTGCCCTCGGCGACCGGTCGGCGTCTCCGCGCATTCGTGTTACCGCGCGCCTGTCGGTGTCTGATGGGTAGCGGAGAACAACCCCGCCACGAACCAGACCAGTGCCGCCAGGGCAGCGATGATCATCGTCAAGAAGATGGCGCCCGCGAAGAGAACCAAGAAGATCTCTAGCGCCGACGAAATCAGGAAGACCGGAGTCACCGTATGCCTCCTTCCCTTGTATTCCCGCAGGATCGCGCGACTGCGCCGATCGCGTATCAGGGGAACTACTTATCTCGGCTAGCGAAAGACGCGACCTCGACCGGCTTCGCCGACTCCGAGGAGGACTTCGCCGATGACTTTATCGGGCAGCGGATCCAGCCCTTCCGGATCGAGGAGGAGGCGAAGAAGCTCGACGGCACGAACTTCATCGTCGCCTCGCGCTTCAAGCCGCACGCGGTGCGCGACGGTCTCCTGATCACCGGCCAGCAGCAGTATTCGGGCGCTGCGGCCGCCCGCCTGATCATCGATGCGCTCGGAATCTGACCCGAAGGACCGCGGGAGGCGGTTCGAATGCGACGGAGGCCGCCGCGGTGACTGAGACGGGTGTCAATACGCCCGCGCCTGTCGAAGACCCCCGCTCGGCGTTCGTGTACCAGGAGGCGCTCAGGGGGTTGCTGCAGCAGCAGGCCGCGATCCAGAGCCTGCAGGCAAGAGCGGCGACGTTGATTTTCGCGGCGTCCTTTGCGAGCTCGCTCCTCGGCAGCCAAGCGCTCGCGAACGGCCTCGGCGCCTGGGACTGGGTTGCTCTCGGGTTGTTGTTCGCGATCGGATCACTGGCGGTGCTTCTCCTCTGGCCGTACTACAACCTGACCTTTCGCTTCGACCCCGAGGACCTGCTCGCCCGCTACGTCGACGTCGCCGAGCCGCAGCCGATGCCGGCGATCCACCGCGAGCTGGCGCTGCAGATCAAGTCCGACTGGAAGCGGAACGGCCGCACTGTGCGATGCCTCCGGGAGGCGCCGCAGCTCGCGCTGATCCTGCTCCTGCTCGAGATCGTCGCTTGGCTCGTTTCGATCGCCGAGGCGAACGTGACCTGAATGTGAAGCCTTCAGCGGTGAACGGATGGGACGACGAGCTTGAGCAGTTCGGTCTCGTTGATCGGAAGCTCACCATTCCGACGGGCGCGTCTACCTGCTCGAGGCGGAGACCGCGATCAGCGCCTTCCTGCTCGAGTGTGACGCCTCGGCACTCATCGCACCGCGGGGCGCCCGCGAGCAGGCCCCGACCCTCGGATCGCATCCGAGGGGGGTGGGGGTCGCCCTCGACGCCTTTTGTTTACGCGTGCGCGCGCGTGCGCGCGAGGGGAAGTGGGAGGCGCTCCCGGCACCGTTCAATCCCGTGACCCACTTGTCGATTACGGGAAGGGTAGGTCAGGGGTGGCCAGGGCACGCAACCATGCGGGTCTTTCAAAGAGGCGGGCGCCTGTCAAACAGGCGCCCGCACGACCGCGATATTGAAGTAGCCGGTCCCGAGCGCGCCCCAGAGGCGGAGCCAAAGGGCGACGTACATCTCCGTCCCGCGCGCCGACGAGATGCCGCCGAGGTCGCGGATGCGCTCCGCCAGCCAGCCGAAGCTCTCGAGCAGGCTCGACCTCCTCGTCACCAGCAAGCGCCGCAAGGCACTCGATGAGCCCGACCTCTTCGCGACCTACATCGAGTTGACCGCGGATGCGCGCGACGTCGTCAGAGCACACGTCGACACGCTCGTCGGGCAGCTGGAGCGGATCATCTCCGACGGCGTCGCGGGCGGACAGCTCGAAAAGTCGATACGTCTCGTGCAGCGCGCGCCGTCTTCGATGCCACCGCTCGCTTCCACAACCCTCTCCACGCGGCCGAATGGTCCGACCCCGAGATCGACGCAGCCTACGGAGGCGTCAGAGCGCTCGTCCTCAACGGGCTCATGCACAAGATTTCACAGAGCAACCCCTAACCCGTAGCCGAGACGAGCCGATCGTTCGACTCGCCGCCAGCCACCTCGTCGGGTCGGTCCTTCGCGCTACAGGCGCTCGAGCAACCGCGCGACCCACCCAGGGTCCAGCCGCTGCAGCCGCCGCTTGCGGAGGTTCTCGCGCGCGACCCAGGCGAGGTCGCGGTCGCCGCTCACCGCCACCTGCTCGACCAGCCGTTCGAACGCCGGCTTCCCCACCTCCGGGGCCGCCGCCACGGCCACGCTCCAGCAGTAGCCGAGCCCCTTCCGCAGCGCCTTGAACTCCTCCGAGCGTCGCTCCTCGGCGCCGGCCTGCACGATCGCTGTCGTCGCCTCGGTGAGCACGGAGACGACTTCGTCGACGCGCTCCGGCGTCGTCAGGAGCGCCGGCTCGCAGAGCGCCGCCGCCGCCGCTCGTCGCTCGAGCGGTGAGCCGCGCGCCCATTCGTCCATCGCGGCCGCAAGCGCCTCGAAGTCGGCCTCGCCCCAGAGCTGGAGCGCCATCGCCACCGCCTCGCGCAGGCGCCAGCGCGGATCGGAGGCGTGACGACGCAGCTCGTCGAGCGCGCGCAGGTCGTCCTCGACCAGCGCGCGTCCCAGCCCGAGCACACCGCAGAAGGCGAGGAACTCCTCCGCCGTTCCCGTCGGGGCCTCGTCGGGCCCAAGCCGTGCCCAGCGACGAAGCTCAGGCGTGGAGCACGCCTCGGCCGCTGCCCGAGCCAGCTCGAGGTTCCCTCTGGGTCCCGGCAGCCCGGAATGCGCGAGCAGATACGCCTTCTGGTTAGCCGCGCGTTCGAGCGCCTCCCTGTACTCATCGATGCTGGTCATGCGAGCGTGGACACGATCGCAGCCGCGCTCACTGGAGTCGGCCGGTACGAGGCGGGTCACGACTCGTTTCGCCGAAGGTCGAGGTGACGTCCGCTGAGCCGGCGAGGTTCGGCTAGGGACCGATCCGGTAGGCCGCATCATCTCGTGGTCTTCGTGCTCGACGATGTGGCAGTGCCAGACGAAGAGGCCGGCGCGGTCGAAGGTCGCCTTCACGCGCGTGATCTCACCGGGGTAGGCGATGACGGTGTCCTTGCGGGCTCCCGCCTCCCAGGGCTCCGGGTCCGGACGGCACCGGTCTCGAACGGCTGGCGGTCGACGACCTCGAACAGGATCTCGTGGATGTGGATCGGGTGCGCGTCCTCGGTGAAGTTGTGCAGCTCCCACACCTCGGTCGCGCCGACGGCAGGGTTCTCGGTGATCGGGTCGTCCCAGTTGAGCGGAACGCCTGCCCCGCCCGCGAGCGTGCCGAGCAGCGCCTCCTTCGGCCCGAACGGCTCGCCGCCCTCGCAGTCGAGGACGAGGTTCCCGTCGGCGTCCGTGGAGACGAGGACGGTCTCCGAGTCGACCTCGTTGAGCGATACCTGGCGGGTGTTCGTCACCGCCGGCAGGGGTTCGATCCCGGGCAGGACGAGCTCGTTGGGCGGCGTGCTCGTGTCGGGCCGAGGTCGCCGCGACGACCCTGAACTGCATCACCTGCCCGGTCGTCTCCGGATCGGCCGCGAAGTCGTCCGGATCGTCCGGCGGGAAGCCGCCGAACGGCTCGTCGGGCGCGAGGTTGAGCAGGCGGAAGGCTGTCCCCGCCGGCACGTTCGTGAAGTCGACGATCACGTCGGCCCGCTCGGCCGGGCCGAGCAGGATCACCGGCCCGACGCCTTGGACGTCGAGGTCGTTGATCCTCACCGGTGCCGGCAGGAAGCCGCCCTCGGTGCCGATCTGCCAGACGTCGGCCGCCGGGTGCTCGAACTTCAGGGCGAGGAAGCGCGAGTTGCAGCCGTTCAGGAAGCGGAAGCGGTAGCGGCGCTGCTCGACCTCGAGGAAGGGCCAGGTCTTGCCGTTCACGACCATCGTGTTGCCGAAGAACTCCGGGTTGAAGATCGGCGAGATGTCGCTCGGGCCGTCGCAGGCCTGCTCGGGGATGAACGGGATCTGCAGCTGCGAGGGGTCGAGCCCCTCGAAGAAGGCCCGGCTGTCCGGGTAGAAGAGCGAGCCGTCGGCGTTGAAGGAGCGGTCCTGGATCGCGATCGGGATCTCGTAGTAGCGCGTCCCGGCGGGTCGCCGAGCGCCGGGGCCGGCCCGGGGAGCGTGCCGCCGACCGCGTCCGCGGGTCCGCCGCGCAGCAGGTAGAAGCCGGCCGGGCCCGGCGTAGACGTTCGCGCGGGTCATCCCCAGCGTGTGGTCGTGGTACCACATCGTCGCCGCCCGCTGGTCGTTGTCGTACTGGAAGACCGCGCTGCCCGGCGTCCACGCCTGCCCGAGCAGCCGCTGCGCCTCGGCCCTGAAGCGCTGGTAGAAGGAGCCGGCGCGCGCGAAGCCCGCCGGGATGTTCCTGGCCGCCGGCAGGTACCAGGCCTCGGCGTAGCCGTCGCTCTCCTCGGACGAGTGCCCGCCGTGCAGGTGCGTGACGATCGGCACCGGCCCGGTGTACGGGGTCGGATCGGTGCCGTGCGTGTCCGTCCCCGCCGGCCCTCCGGGAGGGTTCGCCCAGTGGAGCGTCTGGTCGACCGGCAGCAGATGCGGCAGGTAGTTCCCGTTCGCGTCCACCAGCTGGTTGATCCACTTGACGCGCACGGGCTTGCGCCAACTCGGCCTCGATCGTGAAGGCCGGATAGTTGAAGCTGCCCGGGTGGTTGACCGAGCCGTAGCTCCAGACCGTCGTCGGCGCCAGCCCCATGCTCTGCGGGAGGATGTGCTGCCGGAACTGGCGGACGGCGATCTCGTAGTAGTCGACGCCCCTCACGGCCGGAGGCCGGCGGTGCGCGGCATCGCCGGCGGGATCACGAGCGGCGTCACGTACTTCGGGATGCCCCCGGGCGGGAGCGTCCCGCCGGGCACCTGCGCGAGCGCCTGCCGCGGCGCCGACGCGGAGCGGCAGGAACAAGACGGCGCCACCCGCAGCGCCGTACCTGAGAAATTGTCTACGCGTGATCCGAGCCATCACGGCCTCCTCGTCGCGACCGGTGAAGCGCTCCACCTGGAAGCGGGCGCAGCGAGAGTGCCGTCGGCGACGTCACGTCCCGCGCGCCGGCCAACCTTCGATGGAGACACCCCGGCGAGCACCCGTCCTCCCGTGGGAGTAGGCTCATTCGAGCATCGAGGAGCCGATGCGGCCCCGGCCGCATCGGGGCTGTTCCGCTGTACGGTGCCGCATCGGCCCTCCCCTCCGATTCGATTTGATCACAGTCCTCCGCAACATGTCAATGCTGTCTCGTTAATGCAGACACGTATGTCACACCGAGAGGCGTCGATGACCACACGGGGGCAAGGCACGAGGCGTCGAATCCTCCTCGCAGCGGCACGCGTGCTTGCCGCACGAGAAGCCGCCAGCATGGCGGACATCGCAGCCGCGGCAGAGATCACCCGCGGGACGCTCTACCGTTACTTTCCGGCTCGCGAGTCGCTCATCCAGGCGCTCGAAGCCGCGGCCAACGAGGAGGCCGGGCGACGTCTCGCGGAAGCGAGTCTCGACCAGGTACCCGTCGAGGAGGGACTCGCCCGCGCGACCCGCGCCCTGGTCACGGTCGGCGAGGACTTCATCGTCTTGCTGCGCGAGAGGCGCCCTCCCGAGCCCGGCTTCACCGCGCCGCTCGGAGCGCTCCTCGAGCGAGGGCGCGAGGGCGGTCAGATCCGCACCGACGTCCCCCTCGCTACCCTCGTTGAATCGTTGCTCGTTCTCATCGGAGCATGCGTCCGGACAGGCAAGGCCGCCGGAATGGGACTGGAGGACATGAGCTCAACGGCGCTCCGACTGTTCCTCACCGGCGCCCGGCCGGCCGCCGATTGATGCCTGGTTACCCCTCTCCATCAAACCGTGGCCTGGCGGCTGTCGAGGGGCGAAACGGCGTTGAGCGCCGCGCCCGGGGCGCTCCGTTTCGACGAGTTGGGCAGTCGGCCCAGCGAGTAATCTCATCCTCGTCCTCGAGAAAACGCCAAAGATGAGGAAAGACGTCCGCGAGTTCATTCGCCGGCTCGAAGCTGTCGGCCTCACGGTCGAGGCGACGCCAGGGCACTACCGCGTACTGCGCGACGGCAAGCCGCTTCGAAAGGCGAACGGGATGCCCTTCATGCTGCCATTCTCCCCCGACACGATCCGATGGCGTAATCGGCGATCATCGAGCTACGCAAGCTCGGCATCAACGTCTAGCTCCTGACCCAGCGCGTCCGCCGCGCTTCAGCGCTCTAGGACGGCTTCGAGCGGTGTCAGCCCCCAGCGCGGGACTGCGTCATCCTGCGCGGGGGCGGGCAGCTCCTCGTACAGTGACGCCAAACGGCGGGCGATCACCGGCCAACCGTAGCGGCGGCTCTCGGCGAAGGCGCGGTCGCCGCGGCGCGTCGTTCCTCGCGATCGCTTGCGGCCGGACGAGTGCGTCGGTGAGCGCGTCGACGCCGTCGGGCGGGACGAGCCAGCCGGTCTTGCCGTCGGCGACGATCGCCGCCGGTCCGTGCGACGCACAAGCCACGACGGGCAGCCCGCAGGCCATCGCCTCGACGAGCACGAGGCCGAACGCCTCACCGACGGAGGGGAGGACGAGGAGATCGGCCGCGTTCAGGGCCTGCGGGAGCAGCTCGTGCGCTCGCCAGCCGGCGAGGAACACGTGCTCGTTCCCGAGGCGGGCTGCCGCGGCGAGCGGATGCTCGCCTTCCCACTCGCCGGGATGGCCGCCGACCAGCACGAGCGGCGTGGGCGCGCCGAGCCGTTCGTTCGCGCGCGCGTGGGCGGCGATCAGGAGCGGAAGCCGGGCGCGGGAAGCGGCCGACGTAGAGCAAGACCGGCGCTCCGGTCTGGAAGGGGCGAGGTCCTGCTCGTCGTAGGCGACGCTTCCCGGGCGGCCGCTCATGTCCCAGCCGCGCGGCTCGTCGACGAGCCAGCGCCAGAAGGCGAAGCGGTCTGTCTCGGCGAGCGGCCTTGGTGTGAAGCGGGCGAGATCGACGCCGCCCGGCGCGCTGCGCAGCCTTCGACGCTCGAGGCCGAGCAGCAGCGCCGCCCCCGCCTCGGCCCCCGGCGGCACGAGCGCGAGTCGCACCGCTACACCCAGCCGCGCAGCCGCTCCGCCCAGCGGGCGGCGTAGCGCCAACCCGCTGGCGCGCCCGGCCTCGACCGTTCGCAGGAAAGCGGCTCGGTCCCGTGCAAGTGGCCGAGGATCGGAAGCGAGGGGAAGCAGCGGATCGCCGCCTCGTTCGCCGGCGTCAGATGGTGGACATGAAGGACGTCGGCCTCGCCGGCGAGCGGCGCGCCCCGAGCGCCTCGCTCCAGGCAGCGACCAGCCGCTCGTAGGCAGTGTCGTCGACAGTCGCGAAGACGCGGTCGGGCGCTTTCGGCCGGTCCTCGTAGGACGGCGGAAAGGGAAGCAGAGCTGCGAGCCGATCGGGAAGCTCGAGCGCGGGCGTGTAGTCGACTGCGCGCACCTCGAGGCCACTGGGAGAGCTCCGCGGCGTTCGTCTCCTCTCCCGGCCGCCCAAGCGAGCCCGCGGCGAGCGTTGTCTGCCAGCCCACAGCAGGAAGCGCCCGGGCGAACGCCCGCGCGACCTGCGCCGAGCCACCGCGGGGGAAGAAGAACAGTGCCGAAACCACCCGGCCGCGAGCCCCCGGGCCGCCGTCCTCGCTCCCATGCCATCGCCGCTGGTCGCCTGCCCCCTGCACCGGGACGATTCTTCCGTCTCATTCGGACACCGACGGGGCTCTACCTCGTTCCGCGGACATCGCTCGCCCGTCAAGGATTCCGCTCAGCGCAGCTCTCGGGCCGTTCAGCTCGCGCTCGCGCCAACTACCCGCTGTAAGGAGTAGGAGACGACGCTTACCCGCGCCGCCGGGGCGGTCGCTCCGGCAGTGTTCGGGAAGTGATCGCGCCCCGCTTCGTCGACGTGCACTCCCATGTCGTGCCGTCGGGCGATGACGGTGCGGCGTCGGTGGAGGAGGGGCTGGGAGCTTGTCCGCGCCGCCGTCAACTCGCAAAGACCCGGGGGACGCTCGGTCTCGCCGACCCGGCGTAGCCACGATTGCCCCTGGTCCCCGACTTGCGGGCCCTCGCCAGAGCGCGTGCAATACCGCTCGCAGCGAGGCTGCACACGTTGCAGATACCGGTCGGCTCGCCGTAGAATCGGCATGGTCCTAACGAAAGGATCACTGTGCCGACCTGGCTTTGGATCGTCATCATCGTCATTGTTGTGTTGGCCGTCCTTCGCTCGCGGCCGGGGACGCTGCTCTAGGTAGCCGCCCTCGTCGTAGCGTTAGTTTCGCTGGTCGTTTCGCGGAGCGGCCTCACCGACTTTGAGCCGCACCCGTGCCGCCGCGGACGGAGATGCTTCTACTCGGCTCGCGGCGGCCCCGGACTTCGAGGAGTTCTTAAGGAACCGACCGACCACGCTGCCAGCAAGGCGCGTCGCGCGTAGCCCACTCCGGGTCGGAGCAACTTCAGTGGCGCGGAGATGGTCTGCCGCTGCGCCGGCCACCGGCTCGAGCTTCCCGCTTTTCGACGTGCTGCACGATGCGGGCACGGCCTGGCTCCTGGGCCGGATCATCGTACGATTGCGCCATGGCCACGTTCCTGCACACCATGGTTCGCATCACCGACCCCGAGCGGAGCCGCGGCTTCTACGAAGCGCTCGGCTTTCGCTTCTCCCGAGACATGGACATCGTCAGAGACGGCGAGCGCGAGGCGACGAACTACTTCTTCTCGCTCGGCGACGACGAGAACGTCCTCGAGCTGACCAACAACCACGACGGCCGCACATACGGCCTCGGTGACGGCTACGGCCACATCGCGGTCGGGGTGGACGACCTCGACGGAACGCTCACGGCGCTGAAGGACGGTCACGGGATCGAGCCTGAGCGAGCGCCCACCGTACCAGGTGCGCGAGGGCGGCTCGCGGATCTGCTTCGTCCGCGATCCCGATAGATAGTTGAAACATTGAATTACCGCCAGCCGCCGGACGGTGTCCGCGAGAGCGATCGTCGGGGGGCACATCTGGACCTACGGTGACGTCGCATGACCTCGCATGACATCTATGAGGAATCCCACGGAGGTCGCATCTCGGCCCTGATGGCTGAGGAGTATCTACGGTGCCTTGGGGGCCGTAATGCGCGTCGTCGGGGTTGTCCTAGAGTCCTGCGCATGAGCTTCCGCGAGTGGGCGAGCACGGCCGTCGGCCGGGCCGCCGCCGTCGGCTCTCTGCCGTCGGACACCCCCGAAGAGCGGTTGCGCAAGTCGGCGCTCGTCCTCTCCTCGCTCCTGATCACGATTCTCTCATTCGTCTGGGTCGGAACGTATGCGGCGCTCGGGCTCTGGCGCTCGGCGCTCATTCCACTCGCCTACCAGGTCGCGTCGCTGGTCGGGCTCGCTTTCTTCGCCAGGACGAAGCGCTACGACGCCTATCGCGCGAGCCAGGTCGCGATGTTCCTCGTTCTTCCCTTCCTGCTCCAGTGGAGCCTGGGCGGATTCGTTGAATCGGGCGCCGTCGCGATCTGGGCGTTCGTCGCGCCCCTCGGCGCGCTCGTGTTCTACGGGCCCCGCCAGGCGATAGCCTGGTTCGGCGCCTTCCTCGCCCTGGTCGCTTTCTCCGCGGCCATCGACGGCGTCCTGCCGGAGCCCTCGGACGAGATTCCGTCCGCGGTCGTCGTGGCGTTCTTCGCGCTCAACATCTTCGGCCCGTCGGTCACGACGTTCGCCCTCCTCGAGCACTTCGTCCGCTCCCGCGACCGTGCGCACCGAGCTACTGGCCGCGGAACAGGAGCGGTCGGAGACGCTTCTTCTCAGCATCTTCCCGCGGGCCATCGCCGAGCGGCTGAAGATCTCGCAGGACGTCATCGCGGAGCGCAGCGAGGAAGTCTCCGTCGTCTTCGCCGACATCACGGGCTTCACTCCCGTTGCGGAACGACTGCCGGCGGAGGAGGTCGTCGTCCTCCTGGACGAGATCTTCTCGGCCTTCGACGAGCTGGTAACGCGCCACGGCCTCGAGAAGATCAAGACGATCGGCGACGGCTACCTGGTCGCAGCCGGGATCCCAACGCCACGGGCCGACCACGCGGAGGCGGCCGCCCGCCTGGCGCTCGCAATGAGGCAGGCGCTTGCCGAGCTACCGGTTGCGTCCGGCCTGAACCTCCGCGTCGGCATCGACTCAGGGCCGGTGGTCGCCGGCGTCATCGGCCGGACCAAGTTCGGCTACGACCTCTGGGGGGACACCGTCAACACGGCGAGCAGGATGCAGTCTCACGCTCCGCCCGGCGCGATCCAAGTGACCGAGCGAACATATGGACGGCTCGAGGACAGCTTCGTCCTCGAGCGGCGCACGGGGGTCGTCGTCAAGGGCAAGGGTGAGATGACGACGTACGTTCTGCTCGGGGAGCGGCCGGAGCCCTCGGTCGCCGGGACGCGCTACGAGCCGGCCAGCTCCCGCTAACGAGAGCGCTGGTCGCGGGCGCTGGTTGTTCCTCGTCTGGCCCCGAGCCGCCGCTCCTCATCCGCAGAAGGCTCGAGAAATCCCGGACCGTGGCCGCGCATTCCGTGCCTCCTTCCGCGCCCTGTTTTCCGCAAACCACGCTGATTGCGGCGCGAGGAAGCGCGAATCGAAGCCTACGTTGGGCACGGACAGCAGCTGACTCCCGTGTGTAATCCAGCCGATAGGACTCCGAAGGGCCGACGGGGTCCGACTTGAGATCGAGGCCGCGAACGGTCGTCGGCACGGTGAGCGACCCCTTCCGACCCCTTTCCGCCCCCTCTTCCGTCCCCCTAGATCTGGTTCAACGAAGCCGCTTTCGCGCCGAAGAGCCGCTTAGGAGCCTCTACGTTGGGGCGCTCGGCAGAGCTCGCGCGTGAGGAACCGGCCCTAAAAAGAAGAGGGGGCGATGCTGTCACCGCCCCCTCCCCAGTGCCTCGTTCCCCCCTACGGTGATTGGCAGGACGCCGGCCGCTCGTCGGCTGGCCCCGTACACTGGCCGCTCTGACCGGCGCCGTTCCCGCCGTTTGTTGGCGGCGACGGGGTGCCAAAGGCGGGGCTAAGCGTGAGCGCCAATGCCGCCCCTGCCAACATGCTTGCAAAGACCTTGCGGCGTGAGATCTTCATATCCGCTCCCCTCCTTCCCCTCTCAGATTGACGCGCCCGAGGGAAGCAGCGGGCACGCGGAGAGCAGAGCCCGATTAGAACGCTTCACTGTGGCCGTGTCAAGATGCGATTTCTGTGGCGCCGCCTACGCGAGAAGCCCCCGGCGCCGGATCATGTGGGAGACCGAAGGCGGCGAAGAGCTCGTCTTGGCCGACCTCTGTGCTCGATGCGCGGCTCGCGGTGACCGGCTGCTCGATGCGTACGGCGATCGAGCTCGCGCCTCGATGCGGCTCGCAGAGAGCGACGCAGCGGACGCAACCGTTCCGTCGCTTGTGGGCCGGGCGTCGGGCGTGCTCATCCGCGGAGCCGTCTACGTACTGATTGCGCTGGCGGTGTTCTACGTCGTGACACTGCTCACTGCGCGCGACTGAGAGACGTTTGTACCGTGTCTCGTCGTCTGCCGTTCGTGCGAGCGCGAGGATCGCTGCCGATCGCGCGTCGAGCGCTGTACCTATGCCGAGCGCCACCCCACGAAAACGGCGGTCGACCCGTCGCTGCCCTCACCGGCGTCGCTCGCGAGCGGGCTTCGCCTTAGTGCGAGCAGCCTTCGTCTTCTTAGTCTGACCATGCTTCGGCTTGGACGCACGAGCAGACTTCGTCCTAGGGTCGGAGCCTGCCGCCCGAACTCGCCTCCGCCGGTTGCACGATGACACGAGCGTCGATCGCCTGCCGTAGAGCCCTCGCCTCCGACGTGTCGCGTCAAGGCGGGGCCATAGGGGTGACGTGAACCCGTGCGAGGCATCTGCATCCGAGCTGCACGCCAGGCAGGTGCTACCTATCTATTTCCGCGGCCCATCTCGCCTGTGATCAGTCACGCCGATGCCGTGTCAGGTAGATCCTGCGCGAAGACCGCGAGCTCAACCGCGCGTCCGAGGTCCAACCAGGCCGCCCGCTCCCAAGCGCTGGGTGAGGACACCGCGTTGCAGCCGGTCACTCGAGGCGAGTCCGGCTTGCCCTAGCGGTCGCCCATGTGCTGGTGCTCGTACCAGCCCGCCGCCGTCACGAACAGCCATCTCGACGATCCGTCTGACTGCTGCGCGCGGACGAGCCAGGCTTCGCGGCCCGGCGGCCCGTCGTGCACGTACACGGGGTCGTCGATCACCGCGCCCGGCGCGGCTTCGGAGGCTGCGCGCCCTTGTGCCTCGTCGGCCGTGATCCAGGTGACGACCCGGGGCGCCTCGTCCAGCCGTTCGGGGTCGCGGTACAGCGCGCCGGCCGCCGACGCTCTGCCGTCCAAATTCACGCGCACGAAGCCGATTGCACGGTCGACGCGCTCGACGGGAACGAGCCAGTAGGACGGTGCGCCCGATGTCGTGGACGAGCACTGGCTCGCCGACGACCGCCTCGGCCACGAGGCGAACAGCGCGTCCTGCCGCGCGAGCTGCTGCGCGCGCTCGCGGGCGGTTGCCCGCACGTCGCTCAGACGTGGCGGACGTAGATGAAGTTGGTGTGCGTCACCGCGTCCCAGTCCTCCCACACGACCGCGCCGCCGGCACAGATGTCGGCGTTCCAGGGCCACGGATCGTAGATCTTCAGCGACAGGTCGTAGGAGAACGAGCTCCAGGACCACGTCTTCATCCAGCCGGCGCACGCGCGCGCGTGGCCCGGGATGCTCGCTCTTCAGAGGCCGGTTGGCGTCGATCTCGGACTTCGCCTCGCTCCACGCCGCCGAGGTGTCGTAGGTCGCGTCGAGGCAGTTGTTCGAGAGCGACTCGTAGCCGGCGACCTGGCCCGGATTGCTCGTCCCGCCCGAGTCGGTCCCCATCGCGGCGGCGATCTGATCCTGCGTGAAGTACCGGCGGTAGAAGTCGAGGATCATCTGACCCGTCGCGACCGCGCAGTAGACGTTCGTCTGCTGGGCGTACAGCTGGAAGCACTCGTGTGGTCTGCAGCGCGGCCCGTAGCGGATCACCTTCGAGCTCGAGAACGGGAACGCGATGTATGCGAACTCACTGACGAAGGCGTCGTAGTACTTCAGGCGAGCCTTCTCGTCCAGCCGCGTGCCGATGTCGAGGATCGGTGCCGCGATCCGGCGGAGCACCTCCACGTCCTCCTCCTCGCGAGCCCAGCGCTGCCGCCGCTTCTTCTCGGTTGGCGCGACTACCGTCTCGTAGTAAGAGTACGCCGAGCTCCCTCCCGCTCGTCGGCCCCCAGGTTGACGACCGGCAGCCCGTCCGAGACGTCGATGATCGCGCGCCGGCTGCCCCTGCGGGGGAGGTCGAAGGTCACCTCGACGCCGATCTTCGGGTAGCAGTAACAGACAAGTCTCGAGCCGGTCACCTTGGCGTCCTTGTGCTCCTTCCGCACGGCCTCGCGCGCCTTCCGGGTCGCGACGTCGGCTTCCCAGCTGCGCGGCCCGAGCTCGGCCGCGACGAGCGGCGTTCCGACCGAAGAGCTCGCCGCCGCGCGGACGACGCCGGCGGAGCCCTGCTCGTCCTGGAGCGGAAAGTCGTAGAACAGCGGCGGCCCGGCGAGATCGTGGATCACGATCGGCTTGGCTTCGGGCTCTGCGCCGGCGAGGCGGGCGAGCTCGTCGTTACCCGCGACCCATAGCGTCCTCACGCGGGCGAGCGACAGCTCCCTGGCCCGCCCCTCGTCGATCACGTCGCGTTCGGGGTGCTTCCTGCTCGTACTCGGACAGCGGCTCATACCCTCCAGACGGTGAGACTGAGGAGAAAGAACGATCCGGACATCTGCCGGATGCGGAAGTGGTGGCCGCCTGCGGACAGGTTGCACGGGTGCGGCTGGGAGATCGTCCCGTGGAAACGGCAGCGGCCCGAACGAAAAGTTGTCGATCAGGCACTCGACCTGTGCCGCGCTGCCCGTCGGGTAGCTCTGCAAGGCGGCCGTGCAGAGGTAGTCACCGGCGACGGGCGCGGTGAAGTAGCAGTTCACCCGTCCGGTCTTCGTCTGCCCCGAGCCCCAGGTCGTATACCCGTCTCCCGAGAACCAGGCGCGGCAGTCGTCGAGCCGTACTCCCTGCATGTCCGTGAAGCCGTCGAAGTGGTCGGCGTCCCAGATGTCGAGGTAGTGCGCGGTTCCGCTCTTTGCGCAGACGCTGAAGTACGCCGTCCGGGCCCACCCCGACGAAGTCCGCGAGGCCGGGAATCTGCTTGATGATCTCCGCGCCATCTGCAGTTGCAGGCCCGAGCCCCTTGCCGGCACAACTGCGGGCTCCGGGCTCGAGATCGGCCGGCGTCGCCCCCTCGCGATCCTCCGCCGGAGGCATCGCCTCGCGACCCTCCCCCCGCAGCGAGCCGGTAGTTCTTGCCGATGGGCATGCTCCACCTCTGCGCTCGTGTGACGACGCCCGGGTCCCTGGCTGGGTCATAGGCGGGTCGTCACCGCGCCGTCACCAGCAAGCAGCGCGTTGAGCCAGGCGTGCACGAGGCGCTCGATCTCTTCGCGGCCGAATCGAGCCGGGATCGGCCCATGTGCACCCGCGCGGGTCGATCGAATCGCCAGGCCGGGTGATACACGGCGCCTGCGCGCCGTGAGACGATCGCTGTGGCCGCCGCCAGGGCCGCGGCGCGCCGGTAAGTCGGCAGAAGGAGACGCCACTCGGTGGTGGGGGACGAGCTGTTCAGGGCCGACCCGGGGCGCCGGACGCGAGGCGTGAGATCGTCGGCTGGCGTTCGGCTGAGGCTCCTGAGCTCGTTCGAGCTGCTCCGCGACGGCAGGCCCGTCGAGCTGCCGATGAGCGCGCAGCGGGTCGTCGCCTTCCTCGCCCTCCACAACCGCCCGCTGCTGCGCTCGTACGTGGCGGGCAGCCTCTGGCTCGACACGCCCGAGCAGCGCGCGCACGCGAACCTCCGCTCCGCGCT
The DNA here is from genome assembly GCA_963723695.1 of uncultured Gaiellaceae bacterium. GTDB lineage: Bacteria > Actinomycetota > Thermoleophilia > Gaiellales > Gaiellaceae > GMQP-bins7. The sequence continues at coordinate 169,645 of CAVRRU010000015.1, forward strand.
GTGGCGGCTGCATCGATGCAGCCGCGGGCTCGTCGACGCCGCGGGTCAGCGGCTCCGGCTCAGCGCCGCCGTCGAGGTCGACCTCCGCAGGGTGGAGGCACTCGCGCGGCGCGCGCTGAGCGAGGGCTGTCCAGGCGATGTCGGGCCCGCCATCGACCAGCTCGGCGACGACCTCCTCCCCGACTGGTACGAGGACTGGGTCCTGCTCGAGCGTGAGCAGTTCCGGCAGCTGCGCCTGCGAGCGCTCGACGTCGTATGTGAGCGGCTGACGCGGGAAGGGAGGCTCGGCGAAGCGCTCGAGGTAGGCCTAGCGTCGCTGGTCGGCGAGCCGCTCCGGGAGAGCGCGCACCGCGCGGTCATCCGGATCCACCTCGCGGACGGGAACCCCGGCGAGGCCGTCCGCCAGTACCGGCTCTGCCGGCGCCTGCTCGGCGAGCTCGGTGTCCCTCCCTCGCCGCAGCTCGCAGAGCTCATGCGAGGCGTGACGCCGGCGGAGACGCTCGCGTGACGACCCGCGCCCATGATCCGGCCGATGCCCCGCGCGCCGGAGCGGACGGCCGTGCTCGTCATCCGGGCGTGGCTCGAGGAGGACAACGTCGAGAACCCGCTCCGCGTGCGGATCACCCGCACGCTCGACGTGTCCGCAGCGAAGGCGACCGAGACCTTCGGAGCGGCATCCGAGGACGAGGTCCTAGCGGCCGTCCGCAGCTGGCTCCGGGCGTTCGTCTCCGGAACATGAGCGGGTGCGCGCCGTGAGTGTGAGCCGCTTCGTGGTTGCGTCGCTCGCCGTCTGGCGCGTCACCCACCTCCTCGCCGCGGAGGACGGCCCGGGCGACGCGATCTTGCGGCTCCGTACGCGTGCGGGAAGTGGGCCGCTCGGCGAGCTCATGGACTGCTTCCTCTGCGTCAGCGTCTGGGTGTCCGTGCCGGCGAGCCTCGCCGTTGCGAAGCGGCGCCGCGACCTGCCGCTCGTGTGGCTCGCGCTCTCCGGTGCCGCGTGTCTCCTCGAGCGCGCGACCGACGGGCGAGCCCTCGGTGACGCTGCAGTCGCTCGAGGGCGAGCATCCGCCGTATGACCTGCTGCGGAAGCGGCCGGGAGGCGCTGCGGACGGGCTCGTCTCCGTCGCCGGCGGCGACCACCCCGGCGGTCGCTGACGGGCCCGTTCTCCTCAAACCTCGTGGGCCGATGACGCTGTATGCGCGCGGCGTGACGGGCCGCCGCTACGTCTTCAACGCCCGCGGCGGGGCTCGACCCGTGCACCCGGCCGACGTGCCCGGGCTCCTCGCGAGTGGGCAGCTGCGCATCGCCGACTGACCTCGCGCGAGCCGTGACGGCGCGTTGACGGACCGGTGACGCCGGGCTGTCAGCGTCGGTCGGGCCAGCTCTGAGCGATCCGAGAGGAGTCACGATGGCGCGCGCCAGGAAGGCCGGAGAGAGCGACGCGGGAGCCGAGCGCGAGGAGACGGGCGAGGTCGAGGAGACGCCCGAGGCCTTCGGGCTGCTGCAGTTCCTGAACCAGCCGATCCCCGCCGAGGAGATGGCCGCGGCGCTCGACGTGAGCGACGAGCACGCGCTGAAGGCGGAGCTCGAGGCCATCCTCGCACGGCGCGAGGAGGCGGGGGGCATGCTCGAGTCGGCCGCGCTCCTCGGCGACGTGCTCAGCCCTTCGCGCCGCGCGGAGCTCGCAGCTGCGATTGGACGGCTCAAGCCCCGCGGCGAGCCGGTGGCGCCGGAGCGCGCGCAGTTCAAGAGTTTCCTCCTCCAGAACCCGAACTACTTCGGCAACCTCGAGAGTCAGCGACTTCAGGCCGATGCAAGGTCGAGTCAAGGGGAACACCACCTTCGAGCAGATGGTCTGCGCGGGCCTTGAACCCGCCGTACGACCGGCTCGAGGCGCGTCATGCAGATCAAGCAGGAGCGCGGGCTACGGCGGCGACATCTGCGGTCCCGGAACGCGCGAGTACAGTCAGGTTCTACGTGGACCTGTTCGACAACGGCGTCTGGCACGACGTCGGGGTCTACGAGCGTCCGCGTGCACGACATTCCCCGGCGACAAGCCCATCTGCTATGCCGTGCGGCGCGACTTCCAGTCGATCAGGAAGTTCTGTCTCTAGTCGAAAACATCGTCAAGGTCCGCGCGATCCTGCCGTGGAACGTGCCGCCGCCTGCCAACTCGCCCAAGTACAGCGCCGGTGTGGGGCAACGTCTCGACGTGCAAGTGCAGATTCGTCCGCTCAAGTTCTTCCCCGTCGGGCGATCTCCTCAAGGAGTTCGACAAGGTTCCCCATCAAGTTTCCCGATCCCATCGGCCCAGTCATCAAGGGCCTCGATCCGTAGCCGTCAAGCTGACCGCACTCGAGGCGCCGCCGCTGACGCGTCATGGAGAAGCAGGCGCTCTACAGGGCAAGGACGTGCCGGTGCATCGCTTCGCGTTCCCGGAGGCGCAGCAGCTCCTGGCGCATGTCGAATCCGAGCGCCTTGGCCGGCGCCCGGCAAGTCGCCGCTCGTCGAGCTCGGGGTTAACGCCGGCAGCCATCGACGATCTGATCGGCAAGCTGTTTCCGACCGACGGCGACACCAGCTTCGAGGAGTTGCGGTGCGTAGGGCTTGCATCCCGAGGCCGACCTGATTCAAAGCGGTGCTGACCGTCAAGAAGTCGAGCGGCTACAGCGGCGGGCTGTGCGGCAAGGGCTCGCTCGAGTACATGGCGTTCTGGATCGATTTCAAGGACGGATCCGGCTTCCATACACGGGCACGGCGACCGTCAACGTGTTCGACCTCCAGACGATCCCGGATGAGGACGTGCAGTACGCGGTCTTTTCCTGAAGACCGATCTCTCGAAGTTCCGCGTGCCATGCGAGGCCGGTCCGCGAATCGTGCGGCTGCGCGCGATCCTGTCGTGGGCAGCGCCTCCGCCTCCGGGAAATCCGAACTACGTGCCGGTCTGGGGAAACCAGCGAAGAGTGCCGCGTTCAGCTCCAGCCCGGGAAGGTCGAAGGGCACATCCCGCTCATCGAGACCGTGGGCGAATCTCTGGTGCCCGGACATCAACCCGGTGACCGGGCTTGCCACGGGCGACGGCCAGATCGGCGCGTTCTCTGTGGTCGGCACAGCCCATTCGGCGGCGAGGTCGCGTATCACCGGCCGGATCGGGAACCCGCCGAACAGCTCTCGGCGGCCCGGGCGGCGCCACGGGCCCTTCAAGTACCGCGATCGAGGTGTTCGGTCCGCCACCGTTCAACACCTGGACAGCCGCTGGACGAACCCGATCGTAGGTCGAAGTCGGCTCCTGGAGTGGTTCAACGGAAACCCGTTCTGATGCGCCCGGCGTCGACTTCGGTCTGCGAGACGTGTCGTTGACGCCGACCGACGATGGCGATGGGTTCGGCCCCGGCTGGTACCACGTACCTCGAGGACATCCAGGGAGCCGAACCAACGGTTCCTGCGTCGTGGACAAGCTGCGCGAGCTGGTCCACCAACGCGGCAATGGAGGGCCTGTGGCAGATTCGCATCGCGGCGAAGGATCCATCGGTCCGATGCTCTTGCCGGGCTTCCAGACGGTGCGCGTCCGCATCGACAACACGCCGCCATCCGGCCCCGCGGGCCCTGGCGCAACGCCAGGCGCAGATCGAGGCGAACCCGCCGCTCGACGATCACCGGCGCGACGTTCAAGGGCAACCCGATGCCGGCGATCGAGTGCGGCAAGTTCCCGGTGGGCACGATCATCTCCGGAAACTACGAGGTGCACGATCCGGGTATCACCTCGCCGAACCAGCACTTCGGCGGGCTGAGCCTCGACGTGATCCCGGATGGGCCTGCGAACGGCGCCGCGCCGAGCCCCTCGAGCGCGCTCCTACCCGGTCGTGCCGACGACCGGCGAGGCCGGAACCTGGACGCTCGACACGGCCGGGATGGATCCGTGCGGCTACGTCATCCGGCTCAATGCGCACGACCGGACGAACGTCGACAGCCGCGGAAACCCGTACCGGATGATCTACGACGTCGGCTTCTGCCTCGTGTCCGAGGGGGAGGGCGACGACGAGCGCGCACAGAGCCTCGAAAGGAGATGCCTTGGCGACCACCGACCCCACTGGTCAGACGCCGCTGCCGCTGCCGTTCCCCTGGCCGCACTTCTTCCGGTACGTGTACGCGGCCAAGTTCCTCTGCGGCGACCTGAAGCCGGGAAAGGGCGCGGCTGGGCCTGCTCGATCACCCCAGCGATGGGACCCGTCGCGCCGATCGCTTCGCGGGGGTGCCCCCGGGAGTAGCGGGACGCCAGGCACGCGCACCGTGCGCGGCCCTAGCCAGTGAGAGGCGCCACTGGCGGCTCCCGGGCCCCGGCAGGACAACATGCTCGCGGGGTACCCCCTGAACGCACCTACGACATCCGACTCGCAAGGTCGGAGATCGCTCGAAATCCTCGATGAACAAACGCATCGGGGGCCTGGGTCAGGCGGATGTCAGATGTGCACGCCGCTTCACGCGACCCGGCTCGGGCATTCACGTGGTCGGAAATGGCTCTCCTAAGCCATGGAGCGTACCGGGATCGAACCGGTGACCTCCGGCTTGCAAATTCTGTCCGGCGCTGATCAGGCTTGGTCAGGATGTGTCGGAACGCGACGGTTGAACGGCTTTGCGCCTTAGCCGTGCGTCCGGCGTGGGCGACGATGGTGAGCCTGATCTGACACAAATCTGACAGGTCTCGTCGCCGGCGGCGTTCAAGCGAGAGGACACTCGCGCAGGCGACATCAACTTCGCCACGCGGATGCGAGTCACCTTCGCTTACCGAGCGACGGGGGAGCTCCGCTCAATACGGAAATCGGTTCCGTGGACCGTCAGCTCGCCCAGATCGGCGACGAGGGCTTGTACGAGCAGCGTCTTCATATCAGCGTCCATCGCAGCCTGGTCGGGAAACGTCTCAATGAAGTACAAGACCGTTTCGTCATTCGGAATCGACAGTCACGACGCTCGTCCCTCCCAGAGCTTCCACATCTGGGCGCAGCTCGACCATACGACGGGCAAGCTCGGCCTGCTTGCCCGGCTTTGCCTGGAACCGGACATTGATATGAATCGCTTGGGTCATCTCGTCCTCTCGAATGGTCATCAGAGCTCAGCACAGGTCTAAGCGTAAGGCCCAGCGACCGAACACGACCGAACACTCGCGCGCACCAATTCGTCATGACATTCCCGCACACTCGCGCATGCCGCGGAGATCATGGCGCGCAACGGCGAGGCGGACTTCACCACAGCGGAAACCTGGTACCGAGAACGAGCGAGGCAACCCAGCTCGAATCCTGCCGCGCGGGTCTGAGACACTTCGCCGAGTGCCGCTTCGCGCCGCCGCGATCTGCGGGCTTCTGGCCCCGGTGACGTTCGTCGTCGGCCTCGTGCTCGGCGACCTCGCCCAGCCCGACGCATTCAGCCCGGGCAACGACAACATCAGCGATCTCGGCGCGCAGACGGCCGATCAGGCCTGGATCTACAACCAGATCGCAGCGAATCTCAACGGGCTCCTGATCGTCGCCTTCGCGTTTGGCCTCTGGCCCGCGCTCGGGTCCGGCTGGCTTGCGAGGCTCGGCGTTCTCGGGCTGGCGGTCATCGGAGTGACGCGATTCCTTGAAGGCTTCCTGCGGCTCGACTGTCGCGGTATGGATGACGGCTGCGAGAATACGTCCTGGCAGGCCGACGGGCACCGCTTCGAATCCGGTATCGCGTCGGCACTCTTCTTCTCCGTCCCGCTGCTGCTCGCGTTCGCGTTTCGGCGGCTCCCACAGTGGCGCGACCTGTGGCTTCCGACGCTCCTCGTCGTGCCCGTCGTGGTGACTGTGAGCATTCCGTTCAGCCTGATCGGTGACGGCGCAGCGGTACGCGCTGAGCATCACCTGGTTCCTCTGGCTCGGGCTCCTCGCATGGCGGCTGCTGCGTCTCGCGGACGACACGACGGTCAGACCGGCTGCGGATCTGACGCCAACGTTGCCCGAACGATCAGCAACGAGTTGGCCGGCCGGATGCTCGTCTACGCCGTCGTCGATGATGCCCTCTCGCCCGACTTCCCGCTCGGTGATTCGCTCGAGGTGTTCATCCGACGCGAGGACGCCGAGCGGTTCATCGAGGAGGTGCGGGGCGACGAGCCCGAGATCACCGCGAAGCTCAGGATCGAGGAGCGCGAGCTCAAGGCGGCGGGCTGAACTAGCGCACCGACTACGGCATCGGCGCTGATGGCGCTGGTTGGATCATCGTGGAGGCAGGCGCGCTGCCAACCAGCACGATGCTTGTGCTCAAGATCCAGAGCAGCGCCGAGGAATCACGATGAACAGGTACTCACCTGTCGGTGACCAGAATCCGTCTCTCGCCCACGTGGTGCTGCGTAGAGCCAGGAGCGCCGAGACAACGACACCGCCCCAACTCAGCCACTGCGGAACCATCTGCGTCCGCCTCAGTCCAACGGAGACGGCCAAGACGAAGGCGGCGATGGGCAACGCGCCCATCATGTCGAGCACCCACGAGAGGTTGAAGAGCGTGCGAACACCTGTGGCGTCGGCCTCTGTGGCGATGGAGTGTGCGAGCGCGGCTGTGATTCCGGTTAGTACGAGTTGAATGACAACCCACGCCGTCCCCGCTGCGATCGCTGTGGCCGCAACGCGGCCTTCGCCGCTCTCGCGGAGCGTGTTCGCGACGGCGCCGGCGAACCACAGAAAGAGAACGAGCCCGACGGCGAACAGGAACGATGAAACGAGGACCTGCGATCGGTCGTCCGTGAAGTACGCGGCCACTTCTTGAGCCGAGTCGCTGACCTTCGGCGGTTCACCGCCGACGATGAAGGCGGCGACAGTGAAAACAAAGAACCCGATCCCTGCGGCGCGTGCCCAACGTTCCCAGTTCATGGACTTCACTCCTCGTGAGATTGCGCACGAGTCTGAGGCCGAGCAGGAAGCAAAGTCAAGGCGGGGCGACGCTGTTCTCACCTGTAGAGTCAGTCCCGGTCCACCGGGAAGCCTGGTCGGCAACCCCCTCAGCGAGCAGCCGGAGGCGCATCAGTGCAGACCGATTCATTTCACCTCGACGGCGAGCGCCATTCGCTCCTTGCCTCTGCGCTTCGCGTTTCCTACTTCACCATCGTCTGGAACGGGGTAGTCGGGGCAGCTGCACTGCTCGTCGGGGTGACGACCGGCAGCCTTGCGTTGGCGGCGTTCGCACTCAACGCCCTACTCGACTCGACCGCCTCGCTCGTCCTCGTGTGGAGATTCCGCAGGGAGCGAGCCGACCCGGTAGCGACTGGGCATCTCGAGCGGCGAGCGCAGACCTGGGTCATCGCCGCGATGTACGTCGTGGCGCTCTACGTCGGCGTCCAAGCTGTACGCGCATTGATGAACGGCTCTCATGCCGAGCCCTCGGCATTCGCATTCGGGATCGCTGCCGTATCGCTCCTCGTGCTTCCCGCGCTCGGGGCGATGAAGCTCCGTCTCGGCAGGCGGCTCGAGAGTCCCGCTCTGAGTGGGGACGCGTACTCACCACCGCCGCCGCCCACTCGCAGCGATCACCCTCGTCGCGCTCGCTGCCAACTCGCTTTTCGACTGGTGGTGGGCTGACCCGGCAGCCGCGCTTGTGATCGCCGCCGCGCTGGCCGTAGAGGCGACACGAGTCGCCGTTCGGCATCGCTTTGGGTAGCGGTTTTTCGCGATCCGCCGCAAGGAACTCGTAAGCATCTGTTCAGCGGAAAGCCGTTTCTCCGGCGCGACGCCGAGGGCACCTAAGGAGCACATCGACTGAAGGAGGACGAGTGCTCCGACGACCAATCATCCTGCTTGCGGCGTTCGCAGCAGCCCTCGCCGTGGCCGTGACGGCAAGCGCAACACCCGGTGGTCGAGCGGCTTCCACCGGTGTCGTGTTCGTTACGAGCCAGGGGCTGTACTACGACACGTTCGTGACCAGGGATCCGATCCCCATGACCGGCAAGTTCCAGCTGCTCGAGAACGGCACGACCGAGTTCGGGCCTGGTGATCCGGGCTACCTGGGCGGTCGGTGGTGGGAAGACACGAACCCGAATGGCGTCCAGGACGCCGACGACCACTACTTCCACTGCCCGCTGCTCGGACCGGGCCGGCTGACGCCGTAGGTGGCCCGAACGACGGGAGCGGCCTCGGGAGATCTCGGTTAGGCTCGACGCTTTCCCCAGGGTGGTGGTGGCCCTCCTCCACCTCCCAAGAGCCTCGGCGAAGAGTGGGTCGCCGGGGCTCTTCTTTCGTCGCGGGACGGCTGGCGAGTGCGCGAGGTCCCTGGACCTAACAGCCAGCTCCTGCGTTCACATCCTGCGATCGACCCTGAAGAGACTCGCGATCCAGTCGCGCAGGAAGGCCCAGAAACCTTCTCCTTCGTTCCGCGCTCGGCGCGGGCCACCGGCGATGAACCCCGCTCGCTTCTCGTCAGCCATGACTCGATCGTAGTGGTCTGTCGATCGATACTTGTCCTTCGGCGCTGATGCCCCGGCATTTGACCCCTGCCGCCATTGGCCACCTCGGATCGCGGCGGGTTGCGTGCAGGTCAGGTTCGACGGTTGTGTGACGTCGCGTGTGGCCGAGTCCGCTCGCCCGTCATGCCGATCCACCCCAGGGTGGCGAAAGAGTCACGATTCCGCGACCGCGTCGCCGCGGGACGCAAATCAGTCGCATTTCCTGCCGGAAGCGTGACTCTTTGAGCGGCTGGCTCGCAGTCAACTTCACGCGGTCTGTCCCTGCTTGATGTCGGAGGATGGCTCGTGCGGGCCGGCGTCGAGCCGGAAGGGCGGATCCTCGCGGGTCATGAACGCCGCGTAGGCGACGACGCGCAGCACCCAGCGGTCGAGGCCCAACACGAGGTCGAAGATCTCCTTCGGGTATCTATCCTTGACAACCACCTCCTGAGGCCAGGTTCCCCCGGACCGCCTGCATCAGGGAAGCCGGGTCGTCATCGGACGGAGTACGGAATTCCGACTGAGGGATGCGGAGGGTCGATCGTCCCTCCCGTTGCGGAAGGGCCGCGTCGCGTGGGAATCTCGCGATGCTCCCCCTTGGGTCGGCCGTTGGTCTCACTGCTCTTCAGATACCTGCCCCTTCCCTTCGGCGGCGAGGCGTTCCGCGCGCTCCCTGATGCCCCTCAGCATCTTGCGTTCCATGACGAGCGATGCGGGCTCCATCGGAAGCATCCCCATCCTCGCGGTCAGGGAAGGGAGTCGGAAGCGGTTACGGCTGATCAAGCGGGTCTGTCCGTCGTGCTCGTCGAGGATGAAGCTCCAGAGCCAGTTGCCATCTTGCGAACGGGTCGCGAGCACGCGCCCAGGCTCGACGCGTTCGAAGCGCATGCGGTTCTTGCCGTAGCCGAGCGTGTCGCCGACTTGTGGATGCTGGTAGTCGGGAAGCACTCGGTCGGCGCTGTGCATGTCGAGTCCGAGCAGATTCTCGATCCAGTCGTAAGTGTAGGCGCCGCCGCGGGGCGACGGTCCCATCCGCGCGATCCAGGGCCAGACCGCGGAGGCGGGAGCGCCGATCGTGATCGCGCGCGTCGCGACGCCGTCCGCCTGCTCGAGCAGCTCGTCGCCAGGCAGCCACGCGTGCGCCTCGGCATTTGTCGCTCCCCAGTTGAGGATGGGGTGGCGCACCAGCCTCCGATAGAGCAGCGCGGCGGCGCTGATCGAGCCGAGCACAAGGATGACCTTGCGCAACGTCAGGATGCTCATCATCACACGACCCCTTCGAGCATGAGGCTCTTGAGAGTGTGCTGGCGGCGCGCGACGACGATGCCAGCATGCCAGCCCGGTGCTCGTCCACTCTGGGGGAGCGGGATCGACTCGACGTCGAGCCCGCTGCGCGCTAGCAGCCAGGAGATCGTCGAGTTCGAGTTCCACATCTCGCCCGCACCGAGCTCGTCGCGGCCCCAGACGGACGTGGGCACCTGCGGCACGAGCTCCATCAGGTGCCGCGCGCGCTGAGGCTCGTCGCTCAGCCGAAGCGGGCTCTCGACGGCCTCGGCGATGTCGGGGATGACGCCGTTGCGCCAGCGGCGAACCTCGTAGCGGAAGAGGCGGAAGCGGCCCAAGGCGCGTGCGCCGACGGCACCCTCGGCGACGACGCCGCGTCACGAACCTTGGCCCCACGCGGGTGCCTGCTCGATCACGAACCGCCCCTCGGGCACGTGGACCTGTAGGCCCGCGTGGTAAAGGCCGAGGCGTTCCCGCCGGTGGAGCCACGCGGCGACCGCCTCGAAGACCTTCCCGTTCAATCGTACGGAGTGCCCGCCCGCACCGAGGGGCAGCCAGTACAGGTCGATCGCCGCGGGTCGTGGAAACATCGCGGGTTCCCCGCCCAGAGGTGCGCTCGTTCGCGTCTCGCTCATTGGTCGGCCCTGTTTGTGTACGTCTCGGGGAGGACCGTGTCGGTCATGATCTGGTGGAAGCGCCGGAACTCCTCCATCGCACCCGAGTGCCCGGAGCGCTCGAACCAGTAAAGGCGCTTGCTGGGTGCTTCGAGCCTGCGCAGCCACTGCGGTACGAGTGCCTTCCGCGCATCGAGCTCGTGCCGGCCCTGGACCAGGTACACGGGCACCTCGAGTCGAGTCGCGTCGCGACGGAAGTCGACGTTCTGGATCTGTGGATACATGACTGAGAAGTAGTCGATGAGCGAGCGGAGGACGTTTACCTTCTCGACGAGCGTGTACTCGTTGCCGAGGACGCCCCACGGGCCGTACGGGTCCTGCTCGTACCGGTCCTCGACGTACTGCGGAATCGAGTACTCACCGGCGAGCTTCTCGTAGTAGCCCATCACGTACGCGTTCGCGAAGGGGTCGTCGTAGGGTGGTGGGCCGAAGGAGCGCATCTTCTCGGCAGCGCTCTCGTCACCGGTTCGGTCGGCATACGCGAGCATGTCGCGGTAAAGGCGACGGTCGGTCTCCCTGACGTCGACCATCTGGCCGCTCCCGATGTACGCGTAGAACAGCTGCGGCTGCCTTTGCGCGGCCAGGACGCCGAGGATCGTCCCCCAGGACTCGCCGACCAGGTAGATCTTCTCCTCGTCGAACCGTGCGCGCAGATAGTTGGTCAGCTCGATCGCGTCGGAGACAGCGGCGTCGAGCGTCAGGGTCGACGTTGGGTCGAGCTCGGCGTACGACTTGCCGACGCCTCGCTCGTCCCAGTTCACGATCACGAAGTCGCGCTCGAGGTCGCGCCACATCGACCGGATCTGCGGCATGTCCGTCTGCCCAGGGCCGCCGCTGAGAAAGAAGAGAACGGGATTGTCGACGCTCCGACCGCGGATGAGAACCGAGGTCCGGTGCCCTCGGATCTCCACCTGCTCGAGGCTGGCAATGCTGCCTTGCAGCGGCTCGCCGTCCGGGCCGACGATCGCAGGTGTGCTCGCCGGGCGGGCGATAAGCACCGCGAGGGCGACGAGCCCGAGCGTGACGAGGGCGCTGACGCCACGGCGCGTGTACAGCCAGACGCGTCCCCGCATGTGTGCGGGTCGTGCGCTCTCCCGATGGAAGCGTCGGGCGAACGCCGCGCCGAGCGCGGCGCCGAGCAGCATCGGCAGCAGCGCGAGGACCCCGAAGAAGCCCCGCCCGAGGATGATGGCGAGGATTCCGTAGGCGGTGTCGAATCGCATGCCGTCGACGGTCGGCCCGTCGACGCTCAGCCAGCGAAGCTCAAAGACGAGAGCGAAGGCGAGTGGCGCGAGCAGCATCGCCCAGCGCGAGCGCATCGCGAAGCCACCGGCGACACCGACGAGCAGGGCAACCAGCATTGCCGTCAGCGCCTGCGCGGCCGTGATCGGCCCGCGCGGCATGAGCAGCGCGAGGACCCTGCGGCGCCCGCTGGGATACCGGCGGTGACTGCGACACCAACCCACCGATGCCGCCACGTGAGGCCGAGCGCGCCAGCGGCGGAGGTGACGTCGAGGTGCGGATTGCTCGGCCGCCACCCGGCCGGCGCTCCATGTATTCCCGGCTGCAGCACAGCCTCTCGCTCCCTCGCGGTCTGCTTGCGGCCGAGGCTTCCGTGCGTCGCCCAGAGGAGGACGAACACCGCGAGCCACACGACGCCCACGACGAGCGCCTGCAGATGCGCATAGGTGCCGCCGACCTGGTCGCCGCTGTGAATGAGGACGAAGGCACCGTTGGCGGCGGTGACGCTGCCATGGAGAAGGATGACGAGCCAGACGTTTCGCGTCCGGTTCCAGAGATAGGTGTAGAAGAACGAGTAGCCCACAATCGCGGCGATGAACAGCAGGCTCACCCCGACGAGCGGAAGCGCCTCGAGGCCGTGGCTGGGCTCGTCGGCTGCGGCGAGCAGCGGCAGGTGCCAGAGCGCCCAGAGGACGCCGAGCATGAGCGTCGCCCGAACCGGGCTAAGTCTCGACTGTAGGCGTGGCAGTGCGAAGCCGCGCCAACCGGGTTCCTCGCCAGTACCGGCGAGCGTCCATACGATGAGCAGCGGCAGGTAGGCGGCCAGCCGCTCCCCGAACAGGGAGGTCTCGATCGTGCCGCCCGTGAGCAGGTAGACGCCGGTGAGCGCGGCCACGAGCAGGATCGGGAGGCCGATCACCGCCGCGTACCAGTGCGGTGCCGCGCGGAAACGGACTAGCTCCCCGAACCAGGCGCGCAGCGACCCGCCCGTCAGGCGCGTGACCGTGGCCGCCGCGACCGCTGGCCCGAAGACGCCGACGTAAAGCAGCGGGACGCCGATGGCACCGCGCAGGCCGAGTGCAGGCGCGATCCAGAAGAGCCACGAGAAGGCGTAGGCGAAAACGAAGAACGCGAGCAGCGAATGGCTGTTGACCCAGACGCGGAATGTCGCCCGCGGCCACGCTTCCGCGTGCGGTTGTGCGAGCGTCGACATCGACGATCCCTCCTTGGACTGTGCGTTGCGACCAGGCTCGCAGCGAGCTTCTCGCGCAGCATCCGGGCTTGCCCTGAACGCACCGGTGGCGAAGTACTCAATCGTCAGCGCGGCTCGTGACGAGTTCGCCGACTGCGGGCTCGTGCATACCTAAAGGACGATCGCGTCAAGGCCTCGCGCTCAGCCGGTCGGCGGCCCGCAAGCGGGCTTTCGTAGGTCAGAGTCTGCTCGTAGTATCCATCCCTTAGAGGGTTACTCGCGCGACCATGTCGACGAGTAGTTCGCTGCCGTCCACCAAGTCATGCTGCGCGGCCTCCCCGCCGGTCAGGCCTTTACGCGCGTGCCCCCTCCATGCCTTTTCCTCTTTTCCGCACAACCATGCCGATTGAGGCCGCCAAGAGCGCGAATGGAGGCTTGAGTTAGGCACGAACGGCAGCTGCGCTGGTTTTAGGAGCGGTATCGCGCCCATACGGCGGTCGAAGGGGTACGCGTACAGTCGTTCCGTTGTGCCGCAGCAAATCCTCATACAGCCTGCTGCTCGGGAATACGGCTCTCACCGAGAGCAGTACTTGGCACTCGCTGCCGACCTGGAGGGAGAAGGCATCCTCGTTCGTGTTCTTCCAGCAGTAGAGGAGCGCGGTCTCCGCTCGAGTCGGAGCCAGAACGCTGGCGTGTCGTACGATCTCACGATCCAGGTCGGCGCGATCGCCGGCGAGATCATCGCCCCCGCCAAGCTTGTTGAGATGGTGCGAGGCCAGCTGCGCCGTTACGACGGATCAGAGGACGAGAAGCGCCGCGGGAAGATCTACCTCGCCAACGGTGAGGAGCACGCGTTCGTCTTTGGCGACGGATACGACTAAGCGCACAGAAATGCACCGAGCGGTGGCGCCCTCGTCCGGCAGCCCGACTGACCTTCGCCGAAAGCGATTGCCGCTCGGGGAGCCATCAACCTCGGAAGCTCCGTACTCGGTGCAGCCGGGACTCTAGGGAGGCTGGCCAACGCGGTCAAGCCGTTTTGTTCGCGAACACCGCAGCAAACGCATCGCCGGCTTCATACTGGTTTTGCTTGTCTTGCACGGTGCAGGGGTCCGGTCGCGCGAACGCCTCGTCGGAACGCTCTTCATCGGCGCCGACGCGGAGACGGCGTGGCTGCCGGCCGAGATCGCGCTCGACTCGCGCGGTTTTGTGCTCACCGGCACGGACGTCCGGGACGCCGGCCGCTCGAACGGGATCCCCTCCTTCTCGAGGCGAGCGTCCCTGGCGTCTTCGCATGCGGTGACGTCCGCTTCGGCCCGGTCAAGCGCGTCGCCGCCGCAGTTGGGGAAGGAAGCATGGCGATCGCGTTTGTCCATCAGCACCTCAAGGAGGCTGAGGCGAACGTCGCCGCGTGAATGCCCGGCCCGGCGCTTGACTTTCGCGCTCTCTAGGTCGGGAAAGGGAGGGTGCTCTACGCAGCGACGTACTCCGGCGAGAACTTCGAGTACGCGCTTCGCCACTGATGGCGCGTCTGAGGTGAAGCCTGAGCACCTGAACCCGACCGAAGGCGAATCGCGCAGTGCGATTTATGCGGACGTAAGCCTTTGAGTAAGACCTGATCGACGTGCCGAGTGCAGTCGTCCGCTATTCTGGCAACAGAGTGGTCGTCCCACATCACGGAAGGGTTTGGCTCAGGGGGCCTGCACACCTCCTGGGTCTCTTAAGGACGGTTCACGAGAGCAACCCCACACTGAGCGTTTTTAGAGGGCAGCACGGCGCTCACCCCCGCCCTGAATCCTGTATCCCCCCTGGCCACGCGGTGATTCGTGGTGAGGAAGACCTGTAGCCGCTGTTCGCTCCAGTTCTTTGCGGGCCACGGAAATCGGAGCTTGTGTCCGAGTTGCAGGGCTAGTCGTCCGACGACGCTACGACGCGAAATTACGCGCACGTTCGGGGAGCGCCAGTGCGCTCTCTGCTGGAGCGACTTCATGGCAATCACGCCCAACCAGAGGTTCTGCTCGCCGGGGTGTAGGAGGATCGGAAGGCGACACGAGGAGGCGAAGTACGCGACGACGGCCCATCGCGGAACCCGGAAGCGCTGGGCGCCGGCCGTGGCGTCTGGCCTGGTCAGATGCGCGCGAGGTGCCGCATGCAAACGCGCCGAACTTGTCGACGGTGAACTCGTCGGAGGCTTTATCCGTCCTGGTGAACGCTGGCATTTAGGTCATCCCGACGGTGAATCGGTTGGGGGGCCGGAACACGTGGCCTGCAACACGGCGGCGCCTGCGCGGCTCCGCGCACGAATGAGGCGACGATGACGAGGACGACGGCGGTCGTGTGGGCCCAGCCGAGCGGGACCCATAGACGCTCCAATTCCACCGTCCTCTTGAATCCGGTAGCCATTGCTGGCCCACCACCGCGACGACGACACCGAGCGCGACGTTAACGTCGAGGGGCAGATGACTCGTCGCTAGCGCATCTGGCGAGACTCGCGGTGATCTCCGCGAAGTTCTGGAGTGTCGGAGATCCGTCGGCGATGTAGCGCTTGAGCCAGCGCAGAGCAGCCTCCTCATACGTCGGCGACTCGTTCTCGGCGTAGAGTCGAACGAGACCCAGCGCATCCTCGGACGACAGGCGAGACGACCTGACTCGTTTCGATGTCGAAGCGGGTCGATTCAAGAGCGCGGCCACCTCGCGAGGCTGTTGCCGGTGCGACGCCCGAACCTCGACAACAAACAGCGGTACGAAGCAGAGCAGAAATGCGAGCAACCCGGCTACAACGAGATGCTGCCAGCTCACCAAAGTGACAAGCACGAGGATGAAACCCACGAGAGGTGCATAGAGCGCGGCAGTACCCGCCAGGAGCATCGCTGCCAACGGCCAATTCTTGCCGTCCGCAACCGACTGGGGCTGCTGTGGTCCGGCCCGGTGTCGCTGCGTTCCCTCGACTACACGTGGCGCATACGCCGCAGTCGCTCGCTCGCTCATCCCCCTCTTCCCCTCAATCCGCACGCCTTTCCCCTGAGGCTGTACGCCCTTCCCTTGGGTCACAGAACGTCCGGTCGTCGGAAGAAGGCTTCGTAGAGCTGCTTGAACTGGGAAGACGAGAGCCGCGACTTCGAGAGCGCTTCGACCGCTTCATCCGCGACCTTCCGCTGCTGCGGGCGGAGAGGCGGCGCGTGGTGATCGTCCCACCTCAAACGAGCGCGGACGTTTGCGTCGATTCTCGCCCTCTCGCGTGTGACCTCATCTGCGACTCGGTGCAACTCCCGCACCTGCTCGAGCAACGACTGGAACAGCTCGTCGTCTACCGGCACGACCGTTGGAACGTAGCGCAGGTGTGTCAATCGTGAGCCCTGCGCACCGCTTCGTCGTTCACGTCGCAGCAGCCCGCGGATGTGAGTTGAGTGAGCGTCCGCCACCCGCGGCGCCAGGTCGTGATCGGAGGCGGGCCGGAGGATGTCGATCAGAAGCTTGGGGGGCACCGACCGCGAGAGGATGTAGCGGATGAAGAAGTCTTCCCCCACAGCGTGCGGAGCTCCCCGACGAGCAACCCGCTGGGCTCTAGCTACAGACGAGCGGGCGCGAGCCGACTCGACCGGGGCTCGCCCAGTGCGCTCGGAGTCGCCGTGGAGCGGCGTCGTGGCGATGAACCACGATGCTCCAATGCCGAATACCACCCCGAAGAACGCCAACAGAACGTCGATACCTCTCCCCCTCGGTCCTGTTTTCTTCGTCGGAAACGAGGCTAACAAGGCTCGGCATGGCTTCTGATCCCTCAGATGAGGGACCGACGTCCCCCAAACGAGGGATCTGAGCGACGGTCTCGGCTTCGCTCGGCGCGCTTCGCAGCATCGCCGACTCACTCGAACTGATTGCCCGGGACTTCGCGACCGTGGGCGACTCGTTCCGCATGGTCATCGCGGAGGCGCTCGGCGATGACTCCGCGTTCGAATCACAAGTGCTGCCGCGCGCTCGTTCTCGGTGCCGACTGCGGCCAGCGCCGCGCGCAAGCGGTCACGTGCGTCGATGACGTCGACGACGGTGTCCGGCGCCGCGACCTCGACGAGCTCGGCGAAGCGCGGGCGGCGCTGTGCCGCCTTCACGACGTCGAGGACGCGTCGCCTTGCCGCGACCCGCTCGAGCCCGGCAGGGGCGCACCAGGCCGCGAGCGATGCCTCCTGGAAGATGTCCTCGGCCTCGTGCCCGTCCGCGAAGAAGAACCGCGAGAGCCAGCGGCAGTAGGCGTCGACGCTCATGAGCGCACGCGATCGCCGCGGTACGTGCTCGCCTCGACGAGCTCGAGGTAGTCGCGAGACGCGGATCAACGGCCGCGAGTAGCCGGGGAGCACGACGACGGGCACGCGCGGAAGACGGCGTCGACGGCGCGGCGCTCGAGGCCGAGCTCGCGCAGGTCGGTGCGGCTAGAGCAACGCGGCGGGGTTCTCGAGACGTTCGGCGGCTGTCGGGCGCGCGCTCACGAGTTATCCGCAATCGTTCCCGAAATGTCGTCGTAAGCGTGTTGTGTGTTTAAAGGAGTGGGGTTACCCGACATTTCGGGAACGGTCCCAACCCTGTAGTCATGCCGTGTTGCGGCCGATAGGGCCCACACGTCGGATTTGCCGTCGCCGCCGGATTCGCGCGTTACGACACCGTGCGCGGCGAGGTCCTCGAGCGTTCTGCGGGCCGTCGTCGTCGGCAGCCCGAGGAGCGTCGCGGCGTCCTTCGTCGTCGTCGTCGGCGTCACGATCAGGTGCTCGATGACCTTCCGCCGCTGCGCCGGCATCGAGTCGAGCGCGACCTTCGTCACGAGTCGCCACGCAGGGCCGTCCTCGAGCCCGATCGCCCGCAGCCCCTCGAGAAGCGACGCGAGCATGCCGGCGAAGCGCGCCGGCGCCTCCGCGTCGGGGACGAGCTCGATCTCGCGCGTGGAGTAGGCGTCGCGCTCGACGGGAGAGCGGGCGAGGGTGACGAAGTCGGCCAGGCTGACGAGGCGCTCGATGTCGGCATCGGTGAGAACATGCTCCGCGTCCTCGGGCAGCTCGAGCCCGGCGAAGAAGCCGGCGACCGCGTCGCGGAGCTCCGTGCGCGTTCCGCGCGCCCGGCGGACGTGCTCGAGTGCGCGCCGCGTCTGTTCCTTCCGCTCGTCGACCTCGATCCGGTAGAAGGCGAAGCGGGACCCGAGCGCGTCCATGACCCCGTGGTGGCGGTCGACGACGGTGGTCACGCCGGCGACGAGCCCGAGCTTCCCCTCCCAGTGGAGCGTCTTTCCGCCGTCGGCGCCGACCGGGCGGTCCCAGGTTCCGTCGTACACCTCGCGCAGCGCGGCGAGTACGCCGGCGCGCGCGTCGCGCTGCATCGAGAGCACGGAGCCGAAATCCTTCAACGTCAGGATTCCGTACTCGCCGATCTTGCGCAGGAGCCCGCCCGTGGCGCCGGCGGCGTGTTCTTTGCGCGGAACCCCGGAGAGCAGCGCGGCTTCCGTGAGCGTCGCCGCGGGCTCGATCTCGGGGAGCGCGGCGAGCGCGAAGAGAATCTCGGTCTTCCCGGAGCTCGAGGCGGCGACGAGCAGAGAGCGGGGTCGCCGGGGAGCCGGTTCGCGACGACGCAGGCGAGCACGATGTACAGGGCGCCGGGGTCGGGCATGTGCAGCCAGCGCCGGAACGTGGCGACGAGCTCCTCGAGCTCGAGCCGCGGGCCTGTGTGCGCGGGCGCGCCGAGCTCGGCAGCCGGTTCGTACCGTGCGACGCTCGTCGCGATCTGCTCGAGCTCGCGCTTGGTGAGCGGCGGCCGACAACGTGCCGCGTTCACCGCGACCAGGGCGCCGAGAATCTCGTCCGCCTCGAGTCCGCGGCGCCTCAGTGTTCCCGCGACGCTGGCGAGCTCAGCGTTTCGCCGGCCGGCCGCGATGACGCGCTCGACGGCGGAGGCGGGTCCGTTTCGCGCCGGTGCCAGCGCACGCAGCCAGTCGGGCCAGACGACCGCGTGCTCGAGCTCGCGGGTCCACGTGTAGCGCCCTCCATGCTTCGCGTGCTTGGACGGCGGCGCGACGACGTAGCCGCTCTCGCCGCGGACGTCGAGCCCTTCGCCGAGCGCGCCGGTCGAGTTGCGGACCAGGTACTCCGGGCAGCGGAAGTACAAGTGCCTCCCGCCCGACCCGGTCACGACCTCCGCGGTGCGGATCGCTCCGTGCTGGCGCTCGAGTTCTGCGAGCGACCGCGCGCCGGCGGCGCCGTCGACGTCGAGCACGACGAACCCTGACGCTGAGCCGGTGACGACGCCGACGTTGGCGGTCGGCCACCTCTTCCACCACGCGACGACCTGGTCGAGGTTGGCGCTCGCGTCGGTGAGCCCGTTCGCCGTCCGCGGCACCTTGCCCGCGAGCGGGAGGACCGGCATCGCCGCGGCCGCGTAGTCGAGCACCGCCGCGAGCACTTCGCCGCCGTTCTGAACGAGGGAAACGGCGGGTGCGTTCCCCGCCGGCTCCTCGCTCCGCCTCTCAGATGGCGCGCCCATTGCGCGCCGCGCTCCCGTACAGCTCCCTCTGGCTCATCTGCCGCTTCGTCCGTGGCAGCTCGAACAGGCGCGGCATCTCGACGTCCTCGAGCACCGGCCCCCCGGGGACTCGCTCCAGCCGGTGCCCCGTCTGCCGCTCGTATTCGCACACGAGACAGGCCCAGGAGCGCGGCAGTGGCTCCCCGCACGCCGAGCAGAGGGCGGTCATGCGAACCGCACCACGGCCGTCTCGAACACGGAGACCAGCTCGTCCTCAAGGCCGACGTGGAGGTCGAAGACGAGTTTCCAGTGGCCGGCCGAGGGGCTGTTCTTGATAGCCACCTCGCGGGTCTCGACGTATATGCCCTCGAGCGCGCCGTCCGTGTCCCAGTTCCAATCGCGACGGTCGCTCATGACGCGACCCTAAGAACAGGCCGCACTGCGGATGCGAGCCGGTCGATGGGTGTACTACGCTGCATTTCGACTCCTTGCTGTTTTTGTTTGGGGCCTCCGGTTGCTACGACCGGGGGCCTCAGCCGTTTGGAGGGGCCGCGGGAGCGCGTAGCCGCCGCTCAAGCCCGGGACCCGGTCGCCTCTTCGGGAACGACCACCTCCTCCCCGTCGTGCGGCCACAGGTCCTCGACGGACACGCGGAGCACGCGCGCCACGCGCGCCTTGAGGGACGCGGACCCGCCGAACCCGCGCTCCAGGCGGGAGACGGCCATCGGACTGGACCGGGCGAAGAACGCAAGCTCTCGAGCCTTGAGGCCCTGCCGCTCGCGCTCGGCCCGCATCGGGCTCGCCGTCTGGTTCTGATTCGGCGTCATCTTGTTCCGCAAACGAGAGTAGGCGTTCTGCTCCGAACCTGGTAGGGTCTGTTCCGAATCGGCACAGGGGGAGTAACAATGGCCCGCAAGCGAAACCACCCGGCGACGGTCCGCGACGTCTACAGCAGGCGTCTCGGCGCGATTCGTCGCGGCCGGGGCTGGACGCAGCAGCAGCTCGCCGACGAGATGGCGCGCGTCGGCTTTCCGATCAACCGGGCGACCATCGCCAAGATCGAGGCCGGCAAGAGGCCGATGGAGGTCTCGGAGCTGGTCGCGTTCGCGACGGCGTTCGACGTGTCGCCCGCGTCGCTGTTCCTGCCCCTTGGGGAGGGGAAGGAGATCCAGCTCGTGATCGCCGACACGGTTGCGCTCACCGACGGGGTCACAGTCGACGCCGAGACCGCTGCGCTCTGGGTGGGCGGCGACGCGCCGCTCGACCCGGCGAACCTGCGCACGTACGCGCTCGAATCGCCAAGGGTCGTCACGGAGCTCACGGCGAGGATGCGCACGAGCGGCACCGTGACGTCAGGGAAGCCGCCTGATGGCTAGCGCGTTCGTCGAGCGCCGTGCCACTGCCGGCGGCGACACGCGCTTTCGCGTTCGCTACAGGCTCGGAGGCCGCGAGACGACCACACTGTTCGCGGGCTCGTTCGCGACGCTGAAAGAGGCGCGAGCACGGCAAGCATGGGTGCTCGGCGAGCTCGCCGCGATGCGCGTCCCCGACGTCGGGCTCGCCGAGCGGGCCGGCACGGTCGAGACACTCACCGACGTAGCCGACCGCTGGCGCCGCGGTCGGATCGACGTCTCGGAGGGGACGCGGCGAACGCACGCCGTCAACCTCGGCCGCGTTCTCCCCACGCTCGGCGAGCGCGCGCCGGCCGAGATCCGCAAGGCTGACGTCGCCGACCTCGTCGCGAGCCTGCACGAGCAGGGCCTCGGTCGCGAGTCGATCCGCAAGACGATCTCGACGCTCTCGCAGGTACTCGACTACGCGGAGGTCTCCGTCGACCCGACGGCGGGCGTGCGGCTACCGGAGCGGGAGCACGAGCCGATCCAGCCGCCCGGCACGGCACACGTCGAGGCCGTGCTCGCGGCGCTCGGCAGCAGCTACCGGCTGGCGGCCGTCGTGCTCGATCAGACCGGCATGCGCGTCTCGGAGCTCACGTCGCTCGCGTGGGGGGACGTCGACGAGCGGGAGGGCCGCTGGCGCGTTCAGGCGGCGAACGCGAAGACCCGGAGCGCCCGATGGGTCCCGGTGCCGGAGAGCGTGTTCCTGGCCGTGCGCGAGCTCGTCCCGCGCGAGGACCGCGATCTCGCGTTGCCGGTCTTCGCGATCACGGACGCCCAGCTACGGACCGCCATCGCGCGGGCCTGCAAGGCGACGGGCACGCCGCTGTTCAGCCCCCACGATCTACGCCACCGCCGGGCGAGCCTCTGGCACCTGGCCGGCGTCCCCGCCGTCGAGGCGGCCTCCTGGCTCGGCCACTCTCCCGTCGAGCAGAGCACCTGCGCACCTATGCCCACGTCGTGCTCGACCGCAGCGAGCTCGACCTCTCCAACGTGCTCGCGCGCGACCGAGTCGTGATCCCCCGGTGATCCCTCAGGGGCGAAACTGCGCGATTAGCAGGGGTGTTCGAGTCCCGTATGGGCCTTTGAGGCTCCGCGTGGCAGAGCGGATTCGGCTTAGCTATGCGGATCAGACGTGCCAGAGGTGCCAAGTGAGAACAAACGGTGGCACGCGGGTGGCACGCAAGGATCTCGCCAGCCTGGGCAACGCGGCTATCCCTCGAGGACACGCCCACAATAATCTTCACCCGAGGGGATCCAGCCGTTCTGCGGGAACTGGTTCAGACTCGCTGCGCCACGGTCATGCGTGCTCGCTGAACGAGTTCGTAGCCGTCTCCGTCCGGGGTCCGTTGGTGGGTCTCGAGGTTCTGGGCGATCAGCTCGCGGCAGCGGGCGAGCTGCCGGGTGTCGCAGCCGTCGAGCAGCATGCGCTGGCCGTGGCTGCGCATCCAGGCCTCGACCTGGCCAGCATCGGCGAAGCGGAACCGCTCGATGACCTCGGTGGCCATCGGGCGGGTGAAGCCACCTGCCACCAGGGCGGCGTCGAGCACCGCGGCCTCGTTGAACTCCTCGTTCGGCATTGGCGGCGACGGGCCGAACAGCTCCGCGGCGATGTCGTCCATCCACGGGAAGCCGGACGGTCCGTCGAAGATCGACAGGGCAAGGGTGCCGCCCGGCGCCAGCAACCGGCGCAACTCCCCGAGGACTCGCGGCGGGTTGGGCGGGAAGAAGATCATGAACCCGCCGGTGACGACATCGAACGAGCCGTCGGGCAGGTCGAGGTCCTCGGCATCGCCGACGCGCGCCTCGGCGTTGCGGATGCCCTTGGCGGTGAACTCGGCGTTAAGTTGCTCGACCATCCCCGCCGCGAGGTCGACGCCGAGCACCGAGCCGTCGGGGCCGACGGCGTCGAGCGCCGGGTAGAGGCACGCACCGCGACCGCAAGCGATGTCGAGCACCTTCGCGCCCCGGTCGGGATCCGCCGCGGCGACCAGCGCCCGACCGAACGGCGCGAAGAACCCCACCACCTGGTCGTAGGACTCGGCGGCAGCGGAGAACGCTCCGCCCACGATCGCCTTCGGGTCGGGCTGGTCCTCGGGGGTGTCCACTTCGTCGCTCATCCGAGCGACCGTACCGGCCGGAGCGCCGAATCGTCGAAGCCCTCAACGCCAGCCATGCCGCGCAGACAGCGAACGGATCGGCCCCGACCTCTGATAGGGACCGGTCGAGCCGAGGGGATCCTCGGCGACCCCGGCGAGCATCCTGTGCACGCGCCGCGCCTGCGTTGCGGGTTGCCTTCGTTCGAGCACCGAGGCGAGCAGCGGGTGCGTGAAGCGAGTGTTCCCGTCCGCGAGCTCGACGACGTGTGCGGCCAGCGCCGGTCCGAGTGTGTGCTGAGAGATACCGGCCGCACGCAGGCGCGGGTGACGCGGCCCGAGCGCGGACACGAGCGCTAGCGCCTCGAGCGTCTCCGCGGGAAATCATCGAGCCGGCCGCCCACCACGCGCTCCAGCGTCTCGGGAACCGGAAGAGGCCTGCGAGAGGTCGCCGCTCGCACCCTCGGCCACATAAGCCCGGGCGAGCTCGAGTGCGTAGAAGGGATTGCCGCCGGAGGTCTCGTGGATCCGGAGCAGCGTAGGCCGGGGCAAGACGCGTTCGAGCCGCTCCCGGAGCAGCGTCTGGATTGGCGCCGATGCTCAGTGGACCGACGGCGAGGCGTGCGACGCACTGCGCGGGAAGCGCGAGCTCGAGTTCCGAGCGGCTCTTGCGCTCGTCCCGTCGGCGGGCTAGTAGGACGTGCAGCGGCGAGGTCGTTCGCCACAAGGCGAAGGCGAGCGCGTCTGCGGAGGAGCCATCGAGCCACTGCACTGCGTATCACTGCGACAAGGCTTGGCATGCACTGCTGACGACGGGTGCTCCGCGAGCGGGACCAGGAGCCAAGACCTCCCTCCTTGATGTCGCCGAGAGCACCGTGAGGTACAGGTCACGTACAACCGTCATCCTCTCTACACCAACGCGGGCTGGCGCGCCGGAGGGCAGCTCGCGGACAAGAGGCCGGGCGACGTCAACGGCCAGGGCGTGTTGGGAATCTGGTACGTCCTCTCCGCCAAGGGGAGGCCGATCACCCGTTAGCAGCGGTACCGGGGAGTCGATCCCACCTCCAGCTCCGGCTCCTCGATCCGCACGTAGCTCGCTAGCTCGGGATCGTCGCCACGGCACGCGCGGCCAACATCTCCGGAGCGGGATACCGGCTGAGGCCGCTGCACTCAACCAGGGGGTCACTCCTGCCTGGTGAAGGCAATGTCCATCCAGGGCTGCCATGTCGTGCCGTCCTCCGACCGTTCCCAGCGTGCCGTCATCGACGCCCGGTCGCCTGCGACGGTCAGGGTCGATCGGACACGAGCGATCGGCGTATCTTGCGGTCGGGCAGCCGGCGCGATCTCGCCGCCGCCGGCGAAGTGGAAGACGCGGTCGTCGTCGATGCGCACATGCATGACTTCGGCGTTGCCGTCGCTGTCGTAGCTGCGCCCCAGGAACCCGCCTTCGCCGTCGGGCTCGCCAATGATCTCAATCGCTCGCACCGACTGGCCGCCGACGGTGACGTCGACGTGGTGGACGAGAAAGTGGCCTCCGGGGAAGACCTCGTAGATGTCGGTTCCGGCGACTGGAACCTGCGGATCGCCGATGACGTGACCGGACGTTCGCCAATGCCCTGCGATCGCCGTGAGGCGAGGGTCGGGAACGCTGTCGGACACCATGTCTCCTTTCTTACGTTCCCCAGGCTTCCGCCAGGGCGAGGGAGATCAGTGTATGGACGGCTGGCCGAGCGCCAGCGGTGCGGGCGACACGTTCACGAGCGCGGCGAGCGGCGAGTGCAGCCCCGTCTCGACGAGGTCCACCACCCGCAGCAGCAGGATCGGCCCGTGGGCCGAGCTCGAGCACGTCGCCGACCTCGACGGGCGGAGGGACGTGGGCAATCCCGAGGTCGTCACCGGTCCGGCTATGGACTCGAATGGGAACGCCGACGTTCATCGACGGAATGTGGCACGCGCTAGGGCTCAGCGGCTCGTGGCCCAAGCGGACGCGCTCACGGCGCCGTGACGTCGCCCTCCTCGATCTTGGATGCCGCGAGCGACGGTCAGGCGATACCAGCACCGGTACCAGCACGCGGCGAGCTCGAGCGACACTTCCGACACGAATGACCCGCACGGTTGAGCCAAATCGCCTTCACCAAGCGGGCTGAAAAGGCCCATGCGGGATTCGAGCGGGTTTCAGCCAGAGCTGCGTGGAGGGTGCGCTCGGCGTTCGCGACCGAGCGGCCCGATAGATTCGGCGCCCAATGCCCACGGTGCGGGCGATTGAGTGGAACCGCTTGACGGTGTCGCCACACCTGACGCTGGCGGTCGCCGCCGCGCTCGTGCTCGTGCTCGAGGGCCTCAGAGGCGCGGCGACGTTGGGATCCTCGGCCGTGTGGCCCATCGCGCAAGCCATCGTCGCCGCTGCCGGGCTGTGCGTCGCCTGGTTCGCCCGCAATCGACTGCGCCTGAGCCGTGTTCTCGTGCTCGGCCTGCTCTTCCAGCTCGCCTGGATCCTACTCCACCTGCGCATCGGTGTTACAGGCGACCACGATCCGGTCGACGTCTACCCCGCGCAGGGTGACGTTCTCCTGCACGGCGACTATCCCGACTCGGAGTACCCGCCCGGCGCGGTTGCGCTGTTCGCGTTCGAGACGTGGCTGGGCGGCGGCGCCGCTCGGACGCCCAATGCGCTTCTGATGATCCCGTTCCAGGTCGCCTGCGTGGCCGCCGTCTGGTCGCTGCGCACGCGCTGGACGCCCTGGCTCGCGACCGTGATCGCCCTGTGGCCCCTCAACGCGTTCTACTGGGAGTTTCGCTTCGATCTCGTTCCGGCCGCGGCACTGGTGGTCGGCCTTGCGCTCGCGTGGAAGGAACGTTGGTACGAGGCGGGGTTCCTGCTCGGGCTGGGCGCGATGGTGAAATGGACACCCGCGCTCGCGTTCGTGGCGCTCATGCTCTGGCTTCTTCGATCAAGACTCGTCGCGAGAGCAGGCATGCATCTCGTCGGGTTCGCGATCCCCGTGCTGGTCGCGAATCTTCCGCTCCTGCTTTGGAGGCCCACCGAGCTCGTGCACGCGTACACGACACAGAGCGCACGCACGGTAACGGCCGAGTCGTTCGTCTTCCTCCCGCTGCATCTCTGGTGGGATTCCGAGCCGGGCTACTGGTACTTCGGCGCCGCGGACGTGCCTGCCGATGCGAACAGAGCTGCGATTTGGTTTCAGATAGCAGTCGTCGCCACCGTGATCGTGCTGGCCGCGCTCGCCCGCAGGCGCTCGGGAGCCGTCGCGCTCGCCGGCCTGGCGCCTGCGTGCTTCTTGCTGACGAATCGAATCTTCAGCCCGCAGTTCTTCGTCCTCGTGCTCGCAGCGATCCTCGTCGCCGCTGCGCTCGTCGTGCGTCGGCCGGTCGAGCTCTTCGTGGTGACGGGTGCGTGTATGGTCGGCACGACGGCAAACACCGTGCTGTTCCAGTCGTTCCTCGGGGTGCGGCCGGTCGAGACGGTTCACGGCTGGATCTACATCTCCGCGGTAGCCTTCCTACCGACGGTCGCGGTGACGGCGTGGCTCGTGTTCCGCGCGGCCTTACAGCCGTCCGTCGCCCGAGCTCGGCTCTCGTGACGACGAGGGCTGAGTTGCGCTTCGGGTTCGTGCTCCGAAAACCCGGCCTGCTAGCGCTCAGCGCGCCCGAGAGGGCGTGTGAGCGCCCACCTCGACCCTGGAGCTGAAGTGGACGCTCGTGGCGTTAGCGGGGCTGGCAACCGGCGCTAGACGATCGCGCCGAACGCAGCGTCGAGTGCGCTCGTGACCCGCTCCTCGTGCCGCGCCCGGTCGAACAGCCCGGCGTACACGTCGAGCGTGATCGAGGGCGACGCGTGCCCGAGCACCCGGCTGACGTAGACCACGTCGGCAGGCTCCGAGATCCACAGGCTCGCGGCCGTGTGCCGCAGATCGTGGACGGGGTAGCGGCGCGACCAGCTCCGCCCGCTTGCGGATCAACGTGGGCGCAGTGGATGGCGCGGCTCGCATGGGCTCCGGACCCCCGAGCTCCGCTTGCGTACGAGCGGAGTCGACGAGGTCGACCGGCGCGATGCACGCGCACTTCGCGGCGGCTGCCTGCACCAATGCCACCTCGAAGGCATCCGGCCCTTGCCCCGAGTCTCGATGCCGAGGCCCGCGACACGCGCGGACGCGCCTGTGCTCGGTTTCGACGCGCAATGTTCCCCCTCCAAACCTGCGTCTTTATGAAGGCGCATTTGCGCGATCGTAAACCAGCACGCCATGAGGTAACCGTGGTCTCGCGAGCGCCCCGCCCGACGCGTGCGCCAGCTATGCCGCTGAGATCGTCTCGAGCAGTTCGCTTCGCGACGGCCCCGCGAGGGAAGGCGGTCCGTCATTCGCGGCGATCGTTCGGGCGCGTTCGATGAGAGCCTCGTCTCGCTGTAATGCATCAGGAGGACCGAGAAGATTCACCTGGCGCGCGACTGCTCGAAAGAGGTCTGGATCCTTTGCTGCAGCAGGGAAGGCAGTCATTCGCAAGAACAAAGCCATGCTGTCGGTCGGCTCGCGAACGTCGAGCGGTTCTCCTTTCCAGTGACGGAGCCGGTCACGATCCTCGGCAGAGACGACATCAAATCGCGCGGCCGCGTCCGCCCCCACGGCAGCGTCGAACGCGGGGGCGACCGAGCGCAGGTCCTCGCTCTGGTCGGCGACCCTTGCAAGCGTGAAACCGTGATGGATCGAGAGGGAAGCGCCGTAGGCGAAGGTGGGATTCGTGTGGCACAGTGCATCGCCGACTGGCTGGATCCCTAGAGCCACT
Organism: uncultured Gaiellaceae bacterium; assembly: GCA_963723695.1. Classification (GTDB taxonomy): domain Bacteria; phylum Actinomycetota; class Thermoleophilia; order Gaiellales; family Gaiellaceae; genus GMQP-bins7. Next base: position 197,269 of record CAVRRU010000015.1, read on the forward strand.
GGGTCGCCATCCAGCATGAGCGAGCGATGGACGTTCTGCAGACTGCCCATCGGGAGCACGGGCGTCATCACCTCTGACTGATCCGGGTGTACCCATGGAACCAGCGAAGGCATTGCTAGCGCCGCGGCCATGTATGCCTTCTCGAATCTGAGCATTCTCAGGTCCCGTTCCCACGGCGGAATCATCAGGACCAGGGCGAACGTCCTGTTGTCCTCAATAAACATCCCGAACGCCATGTAACCGATCTCGCCCCGCGGGACACGATGGAGGGAGCGGACAGTAGGCATCTCCACGCCTGGGCGGAAGCGGAAGTGTCGGCTGTAGTAGATGAGACCGCACTCCGCTCTTCGCTCGAGAGGCGGACGAACTCCCAGCGACGTCAGCCAAGACACCAAGGGGGAGGTACGTCCCAGCGCATCGACTACGAGGTCCGCCCCGATTTCTTCACCGCTGTCGGTGCGCGCTCCGGTAACCGCAATACTGCGCGAGACGTGGGCGGATACAAGCCCGACCACCCGAGTGTTGGTGATGATGTTGATGTTGGCTTCGGCCTCGACTGCTCGCCGGAGCGCGATTTCGAACACCGCCCGGCGAGCCCAGATCGAGACGAACATCTCATCCTGCGCTTCGGTGGCACCTGGTAGGAGCTCGTATTGCCGATTCTCCAACGCTCCGAGACCGAGGACGGCGTCGAGGACTTCGGGTGCCTCGTCCAGGAGCACGCGCCGAGCGAGGCCAAGGAAGTTGTGAGGTTGCCGGAAGTGGGCGATGCCGGGGCGCTGCCAGTCATTGAACAGCTCGTCCGCTGCCGCGTCTTCAATCGGCCCGTCGCGCTCGATCAGCGTCACGCGCCGCCCGCTTCGCGCGAAAGCGAGGGCGGAAGACAGGCCCGCTAGTCCACCCCCCAGCACTGCGACGTCTGCTCGAGGCGTTGCTCCTGACACGCGCTCGACATCATCGGTGGCCACGAGGTCACCGACAAGTACTCGGACTGGAAGAACATGGGGGCGCCGACCACCGAGGAACAGTGATCGCGTCCGAGACATCAGCGGATCTCGCCGCGCGAAACTCCAAAATTGATGTATGCAGGCTGCGGGTTTGCGCCCCGAGAAGCACCCCGCCCCCGTTGCGGTAGCAGCGGAGTTTTCTAGCCACGAACGGCCTGATTCCGCGGTTGCGCCCGTCCGAATTACCGTATAGGAGAAGCGAGCGCAGGGCGTTCGGCTCGGTCGTCCAAGAGAGGTCGATCAGGAGACGGTCGAGCGGATCGGTGAGCTGCATCAGTCCGGGCTCAGCGTGGCCGCGATCGCGAGGAAGCTGAACGAGGATGGTGTCCCGACCCCTCGTGGAGGGCGCTGGCATTCCCCCGGAGTGAAGCGGGCGCTGTCCTGGGTTCGTTCGTGATGAACGTCGAGGAGAAGTTGAGAGAAGTCTCGGGCGGAACTTCAGCCCTACCGGGATCCCGGTATCGGAGATCTCCTTCGCACTGATCTACGTCTCATACGGGCCTGCGTTCAGGGACGGGCTATCCCCACGTACTACGTGGGCGTTGGTGCCGCGTCCTAGTCCTCGTCGTGAGGTTCTATGAGGACGGGACGGGCGAAACGCGCTCCCCTGCGGATGGCGACTAAACGCTCATCAACGTCGCGTTGGTCGGGCCCTTCTCCCCAGGCAAGGATCAAGTTGCGAATTCCCAGTGGCATCGATTCACGTTCCGGACCGGGCGCACCCCGCTTCCCAGCGGGCAGGGTGCTGCCGACCTGAGTCCGGACCCTCTCCCCCATATCCACATCATGGGTCGCGGCGGTGAAAAGTCACCCTTTCGAGTGACATTCACTCGATCGAGTGATTCCGCGCGCTCAGGGCGTTGCGAGCGGTCGTACATGTGCTGGTCGGGCTCGTACAAGTGCGTACAGCGGCGAGGGGTGCCAGGGTCCTTGCACTTCCGCTGGTATTTGCGTCCTTCTCGATGAGGATCACGTCGAGGACGCGGTATTCACCTCGCTCGAGGAGCATCAGATCCCAGTCTCAACCGGCGTCGAGACGTGAGCGATCCCGAGATGTCTCCGGTCATGTCATGAACGCGAACAGGAGCTCCGAGCACGGGGGAATCGTGCCACGCGGACGCGAGCTAATCGGAGACGGATGTCTCAGGCGTGAGCGAAGCGTGCGCGTTAGTGGTCGATCGCTCCGCTGAGTGTGCCGCTACTGACGCCCGTTGCTTGGGTCACGACGATTTCCAGCGTGAAGGTGCCGGTTGCGTCCGCGAAGCGTCCCGTACCGCCTGTGATGGTGTAGACCTCGACGATCGAGAGGACTCCGGGCGTTGTTGTCGGGGTCGACTGTCCGTCAACGGTGGTGGTCAGGGTGTCGCCGTTTGCCGCAGTGAACGTCGCAACCCCTGTCGCATGGCCCGCCAAGAGGTTGATCTGCGCAGTCAGATGCGATGTGTACTTGCCGAGATATGTGGCGTTGCCCGTGCCCTCCCGAGTGATTGAACGGATCGGGAAGACGGTCTGGCCCGTCTCAACCCCGTTGAAGGTTCCTTTGAATGGAGTCTCAGCTGCTACGGCGCTGGCCGCGATGCTCGCCAGCGACACCGCGGCAGCAGCAACCACTGCAAGAAACAGCGGACGACGAATCTTCATTTCCGTTCCCCCCCTTTGCGCGACGGATTGCGGCCAACCCTCCCAGACTCTCGTCACGATTGCAATACGCCGAGCACGTCTGGAATCGTGCCATGCGGCTCATTTCTTACCTCGTCTGAGGCTTCTGGTCCACCAGGATTCCGGCCGATACTTCGAGGCATGTTGGCGAACTCGCAGGAGTGGCGGCCGACCCTCGTAAGGGTCGCTCTTACGATCCTGATCGTGGTTGCGCTCTGGGCCGCCCTTGATCCCATCGGCGGCATCGCGTTCGGGGTGATCCTGGTCGCGGCCGTCTGGCTCTGGGACAGGTGACTGTCGGCACGCGCCCATAGGAAAACCCGCCGTTTCCAGCGGGTTCTGTGAAGCGGATGAAGGGACTCGAACCCTCGACCTTCTGCATGGCAAGCAGACGCTCTAGCCAACTGAGCTACATCCGCGAGGCCAGTAGCGTAGCCGAATCTTAGCCCCTCGCCCGACCCGGCCCGAGGGCCAGATCAGGTCGAGATCAGGTTTCGGCTCGCAGCCAACACGTTGAGGAGCCACACCTTATGCGTCCTACGAGGACGCGGCGGATACACGAGTCGACGGCGCGTCGCTCGATGCTCGGCTGGCGGGCGCTTGCGGCGTTGCGCCCGCGCGAGCGGGATGCGCTGCTCCTCTATGCCCTCGCAGATCTCAGTCTACGAGGAGGTCGCTCTTGCACTCGACGTCCCGGTCGGAACGGTGCGCACGTGGCTTCACAGGGCGCGTGCGACGGCACAACGCGAACTCGAAGCGGCAGAAGCGGACGTTTCTCCGGTCGCGACAACAGGAGTTGATCTGAATGGTTGAGCTCGATCTCTTTCGCAACTTCCGATGCGGAGTCGCAGCTCCCAGCACGATGCGCAGCGACGAGCTTCCGCCCGGCTGGCGCGTGCGCTTGACGAAGCAACCGGTGGACAGCAGGGAACTCGCGTGCTTCCCAGCGGTCGCCGCCGCCGCGTAGTCACGCTAGCTACTGCGGTGCTCGTCGTAGTCGTGGGCACCGCCTCTGCGATCGGAGGCGTGCGCGCATTCGTCCTCGACCGAGGCCTCGTGGGGTTGTCGCCCGTGGGGGCGACGCCCGAGCGCGCCGGAGACCGGCGAGCTCGTGATCGCCGCTTACGTGTTCTCCGAAGAGGTCGGGAGGACCACCCCGTCGCGACGTTCGAGAATGCTGGGGCCTACGTGCCAGGAAAGAGAGAACGGGTCGCGGGTAGCCGCTCTTCTCCGCGCCCTGGCCGGAAGCGGCAGAAACGTCCAGAGCACGGCCGCACCCGTTCGCTCTCTCCATGCCGCAACGCTACCCGGGTTGCGCGCCAGTCAATCATGGCTCGGCGAACAGTACGATGCCGTTCGACGCCGGCCGATCGTCCGAGGTCGGCAGCGCCCACCGAATCTTGGTTGTCAGGACTCCGGCTCCGCCCGCGCCGTTGCGAGTTCAGGCGATGTCCACTGGGCGTGGTCTGAGGCGATCCTCATACCTCGCCGCGCGCACGACTTCTTCCGCACAATGTCCGCGACCCGACGCAACTATGCGAAGGCTCGGCTCGACCCGCGACGATCGTCACCTCGCGTACGCGCGTGCACGCGTAATAGAGACGGGCGAGGGTATCCCACCCCACTGGCGACGAGCGATCGGCTGGCCTGGAGGGGGGCGATGGGCAGTGAGCACCCAGTGACCCCGAGGTCACCGAAGCTGGCGCACGCAGCCAGCCGCCGTCGATTACCAGGTTGGCGCCGCGCACCACGCGTCGAGACGGGCGACCGCCCGCGCAAGCTCGCGACCCGAGACCGCATGGGGCTTCGCGTACTCCACGATCGGAACGCACCGCGCGGGGTCATGGCCAGCAAGTGCCATCAGGACGTACGCGATCGGCAGCGAATGCGTGACGACGAGGATTACCCGCTCCGGCCGCTCGACGACCCTCCGGAACCCGTCCACGTAGCGAGCGACCAGGGTCTGTCTTCGCTCGCCGCCGTCGGGAGGTTCGGCCGCCGAGTCGTTGGCGAGCGCCCAGGCGAGGTAGGCGTCGAGTGGGCCGCCCTCGTAGCTGCCGTAGAGTGGGTCGTTGAGCTCAGGAACCACGATCCGTGGAACTGCTCTGCCCGCGAGCGCGATCTCCGCGGTCTGGCGTGTCCGCTCGAGCTCGGACGTCACGGACAGGTCAATGCCCTCGTTTGCGAGGTCGTCCGCGAGAGCTCGCGCTTGCGCCTCGCCGCGCTCGCTCAGCGGGCAGGGGACGTCGACCCTTCCCGTCGCGAGCCCTCGGGCGCTGAACACACTCTCCGCGTGGCGGATAAGAAGCGCTCGCTCCATCGGCGCCGTCCTTACATCAGCGCACGTCCGCTGCGACGAGCAGGTCGCCGCCGGCCTGGTGCACGGACAGGTTCGTCAGTCGGACGCTCTCTGCGACGCGCCCGACACCGAGGTCGCCAACGGCCTCGATGCCGGCTCCCATAATTGTCGGCGCGATCCCCACGACGAGGCGGTCGACGAGCTTCTCGGCGAAGAACGAGGTGATCACTTGCGCCCCACCCTCGACGAGCAGCGAACCAACCCCGAGCGCTCGAAGCGTTCGAAGCGCGCTCGCCAGATCGACGCCGCGCGGGCTGCCGTCGACGACGTGGACGCCTACAGCGCGCGCGGAGAGGGCGGCGCGACGCTCCTCGGTCGACTGCTCCGTAGTGATCACGACAGTCCCAGCCCGGTCATCCAGGACGCGTGCATTCGACGGCAGGCGCAAAGTCGAGTCGAGCACGACGCGAATCGGCGAGGGTCCGGGAACCATGCGCACGGTCAGCTGGGGATCGTCGATGATGGCCGTGCCGACACCGACGAGCACCGCGTCGCACGCCGCGCGAAGGCCGTGCGAGATACGCCGTTCCGCTTCGCTGGAGATCCACTTTGCCTCGCCTCGCCGGGTCGCGATCCTCCCGTCGACCGTCTGTGCGTACTTGAGTACGACATACGGCCGCCACGAAGGCGCCGCGACACGTCCGAGAAGTGGGGCGACGTTTACGGCTTCGCCGATCCCATTGCCATCGAGTGGGACGCCGGCGGGCGCGACGTGCCCGAGCCTTGCCTCTTTGGCACGGAGATACTCGATGTTTCGGACGTGGGGCGTCGTCTGAAGCGGGACGGTCCGTTCGACCTCGATCCCGGCCCGCATGAGCGCCTCCACTTTGCTCGGGTTGTTCGTGAGCAGCCGAACAGAGCAGACACCGAGGAGGCCGAGGCAGCGGGCGGCGGCGTCGTACGTGCGCGCGTCCGTCGGAAAGCCGAGGCGGCAGTTGGCGTCGATCGTGTCCGCGCCGTTCTCCTGAAGCATGTATGCGCGCAGCTTGTTGACGAGCCCGATCCCGCGTCCCTCGTGGTCGGTTGCGTAGACGAGGACGCCGCGTCCTTCCGCCGCGATCGCGCGGGCTGCCTCTCGAAGCTGGGTGCCGCAGTCGCAGCGAAGCGAGCCGAGCGCGTCACCGGTCAGGCACTCCGAGTGGAGCCGGGTCAGGACCGAGCGGCCGTCGCCGATCTCGCCGCGCACGAGCGCGAGGTAGACCCCGCTTGAAGCGAACTCGAACGCACGTAGCTCGAACTCACCGAAGGTGGTGCCGAGTGGGAGCGTTGCGACCTCGCGAGGGAACACTCGGCGTTACTTTAGTGGCGTGCCGGCGGATGCTGCGACCGGGGGGCAAGCGAAGACCGTTCGGTTCGTCGCGCCGTATGTGGTTGAGCTGGCCTACGTCGCTGTCCCGAAGACCCGAGCAGGAGAGGTCCTTGTCCAAGCGGAGTTCTCGGGCATAAGCGGCGGTACGGAGATGCTCGCTTATCGGGGCGAGCTCGACTCGAGCTTGCCGAGAGACGAGACGCTAGGCGCTCTCGCGGGCAGTTTCGAGTACCCCTTCACGTACGGCTACAGCGTCATTGGAACGGTCGAGGCCTCCCGAAGCGATGTGGTGGAGGGAGAACGCGTCTTCGCGTTTCACCCGCACCAGACCCGATTCGTCGTCTCGGCCGCCGATGTCGTGCGCATTGGCGAGTGCGTCCCGCGCAACGCGACGCTTTTCCCGCTCGTGGAGACAGCGTTGCAGATCTCGCTCGACGCCGGCATTCGCTGTCACGAGGTTGTCGCTGTCGTCGGGCTCGGCCCGGTCGGAATTCTCACCGCGATGCTGCTCGTGCGGAGCGGCGCAACCGTCCTCGGAAGTGATCCCAAGCACTGGCGCCGCCAAACCGCCGAGGTGTGCGGACTCGAGGCGGTGGAACCCGAGGCGCTTGGCGACGCTGTCCGGACTGCGACGCGCGGGCGTGGCGCAGACTACATCGTCGAGGCGACTGGGAATCCGGAAGCGCTCGGCGAGAGCCTTGGGCTCCTCTCGACGGAGGGCGTCGCGATCGTCGCGTCTTGGTACGGCACGAAGCCGGTCACGCTTCCACTCGGGACCGATTTCCACCGCAAGCGTCTCGAGATTCGAAGCAGCCAGGTCTCGACGATCGGCGGCCGGGCGGCCCGGTGGGATCGGCTCCGGAGGCTCGAGACGACACTGGCACTGCTTGCAGAGCTTCCACTTTCGGCCCTCGCCTCGCACACCTTCCCCTTCGAGCGTGCGCCGGAGGCCTACGCGGCGCTCGACCGTGGCGACGAAGGCGTCGTCCACGTCGCCCTGGAGTACTCGTGACCGGCGGGTTCGAGGTCGGCGCGTCGGCAGATCTACGGGCGCTGCACCGAATCCCGTGGCTCCCGCCTCCCGAGGGCGATCTCCACGAACACGAGTACCGAGTCGAGGTCGTCATCGAGAGTGCGACCCTCGACGGACGAGGTATGGTCATCGACCTCGACGTCGTCGAGGCGGCACTCCGAGAGGCAGTCGCCGCAATCGAGGGCAAGGACCTCGACTCGATCCGGCCGCCGGAGGCGGAGGCAGTCACCGTGGAGATCCTGGCCCGCTGGTTCCATGAGCGACTCGCGGATGCGATTGCCGCCGCTGGCGGCGAGGCGCTGGCGGTGCGCGTATGGGAGTCCCCGACGGCGTTCGGCGGCTATCGGGCTACGGTGCCGACGAGCTCCGTGTAGGCGGCGAGGCAGCGCTCTGCGCAGGCCTCCCAGGTGAACCGCCAGAGGAAGCGCTCTCGCGCGTTTCGTCCCAGTCGCGCCGCCAGGCGTCGGTCGCCGAGGACCTGGGCGAGCCGCTCTCGGAGCTCGGCGACGTTGCCCGGCTCGACGAGGAATCCGGTGACGCCATCTTCGACTACCTCGGGGAGCCCGCCGAGCCTGCTCGCGACGACGGGCGTTCCGCTCGCCATCGCCTCGATCGCGGCAAGGCCGAGAAGCTCGGAGAGCAGGACGTCGCGCCCGTAGCAGGTGCGCTGGACTGACGGCAGGGCGAGGACTTGCGCGCTCCGATAATGGGCGGGGAGCTCCGGGTCGGGAACGGCGCCGAGAAACTCGACGCGCCGCTGTGCAGCGAGCCGTCTAAGAAGGTTGGGATAGTCGCGATCGGGCAGATCGCGGTCGTGCCCGGCTGAACCGACGATCCGCAGCCCAGCAGTCTCCGGGAGCGCTTCGATCAGTCGGTCGACGCCCTTGTGCGGCGTCAGGCGTCCAACGAAGAGGACGCCCCGGCGCTGGGCATCCGGTTCGGGCGAGAAGCGAGTGGGATCGGCCCCTCCGTAGACCACCCTCGTTCGCGACGCGGGTGCGGCCAGCTCGCGCGCAGAATACGCCGATACCGTGAGAAAGCGGTCGAAGAGCCGCGGGAGCAGACCCGCCCAGTTCCCTCCGTCGAGCCCATGGTCCGTAACTGTCGAGCGAATGCCGCGGATTCGCGCGTTTACGGCCGCGAGACGGCTCGGCGTGCTCTTCAGATGGTGAGCGTGGACGATGTCCGCCGCCGCGAGGGCATGACCGAGCCCACGTGCAACGGGATGTGCGGGGTGCCCCCCGAGGAGAGTGATCGGGCGAAGGACCCGGACCCGGAGGCCGCTGAAATCGGTCCAAGCGCGCGCCGGCGTGCCGAACGTGACGAGCTCGCAGTCGACTTGCCGGGCGAGCGCACGACCGAGCTCGAGCGGATAGCGTTCACCGCCGCCGAAGAGGCCGGCCGAGCCGAAGAGCGTCGGAGCGACATGGACCACCCGCATCTGGTTCTCCCGCTCATCACGCTAGGCGATCCACACCGGCTCAGCGGCGGCTACCTGTACCACCTGCGGATGGCGGAGGCGGCGCGTGCGCACTCGGCGCGGATCCCGTTCATCTCCTTTCCCGAATGGCCGTTCCCGCTCGCCGCTCTACGCGGGGCGTCGGTGCTTCGTCGGTTCGAGACACTCGGGCCAAGCGCGCTCCTACTCGACTCGATCGCCGCTGCGTTCGCGGGTCCGGTCCTCGCCACGCGCCGTTTCGGCGTGCCTGTGGTCGCCGTCCTCCATCAGCCGCCCGGCGGGATCGATCATGGCGCCGTTCGCGAGAGGGCGCAGGCGCCGCTCGATCGGCTTGCCTTGCGACGAGCGGACCTCCTGATCGCGGCGAGCGACCACCTCGCGGAACAGTTCGTCGAAGCGGGGTTCTCGCGCTCGCGGATTCGAGTCGTGCCGCCGGGGCGAGACGTAGCGCCTCCTCCAGAAGGTCCTCCACTGGACCTTCGCAAAGGGCGTCGAGCCGGGTTCCTTACGGTCGCCAACTGGCTGCCGCGGAAAGGGATCTTCGAGCTTCTCGAGGCGTTCGCCCAACTTCCGGTCGAGACGGGGACGCTCCACCTCGCCGGCGACGATACGGCCGATACACGCTACGCGGCGCGTGTTCGGTCGCGCCTCGCGAAGACCGACCTGACCGGCCGCGTGATCGTGCACGGCTCTCTCGCGCTCGAGGAGGTCGCGGCCCTCTACCGGGCAGCCGACGTATTCGTGCTTCCGGCAACTCGTGAGCCGTACGGGACGGTCTGGGGCGAGGCGATGGCTTTCGGCCTCCCGGTCGTCGGGTGGAGGGCCGGGAACCTCCCGTACCTGGCGGAGGATCGACGCGAAGGACTCCTCGTGGAGCCCGGCGACACGGGCGCTCTCTCGCGTGCCCTGATCCAGCTTGCACTCGACGGCGACATGAGGAGCATGCTCGGGACGGCGGCCAAGCGCCGCGCCCTCTCACGCCCAACATGGGAGGCTTCCGCAGCGCTCTTCTTTGCCGCGATCAGGGAAGTGGTCGAACGCGGAGCCGCCAGATGAGGGAGGAGCCGCCGTCACAGTGCAGTATTTCGACGCGTGGAGGTCAAGGGCATCCGTTGGCTCGGCGTCGGGACCGAGAGGGTGCTGCTCATGCGGTCCTTCGCGATAGAGGTGCTCGGATTGCGGGTCGTCGGCGAGGACACCGATCACTTTGTCGAGTTGGCAATGGGTGACGGGGCAAAGCTGGAACTCTTCGGGTCCGCCGCTGCCGCCGATAGCCCATGGCTCTTCGCGTCCAATCCAGTCGTCGCCGGGTTCCTAGTCGACGACATCGAGGCGGCGCGTGACGAGCTCGCGCGCACGCCCAACGTTGAGCTGCTCGGCGAGTTGCATGTACTACCTGACGGCTATGCCTGGCAGCACTTCCGCGCGCCTGATGGACACGTCTACGAGCTCACAGCTGATCCTGCCACGAGCTGAGATCGCGTCAGGGCGTACTGAGAGGCGACGTGGCAAGTACGCAGCAACTAAGCGGCTACGGCAGGTGCTGCCTCAGCCAGGCGACCACGACATCGTTGACCGCGACAGCGGCCGCGCTCTGGGGCGCCGGTTCGAGCCCGGGTTCGTCCGCAAGTGCGTGGCCCATCTGCGGAATGCGCACGACCGCTACCTCGACGCCGTCTGCGACGAGCGCGGAGGCCAGCTCCTCGCCTGGGCGGGCGATTCCTTCCGCGTCGTCGTCCGCCCCGACGACGAGCAGCATCGGGACGCGCTTGCGCGCAATCTCCGGGGCGCGGGCGACGAAGTCGAGTTCCTCCGCGATGGCGCGCGAATCCGCGCTCCACGGATAGGAGACGGCGAACCGCCGTTCGTTGGCCTCGACGACGCTGGCCAACCGCAGCGCCGGACTGACCAGCGCTATCGCGGCCACCCGCAGCTCGCCGGCGGCGAACACGGAGAGAGCGACGAGGGTCCCGATCGAGGCACCGACGACAGCGATCGGCCCCTCGGCAAGCCCGTATCGACGTCGCAGCTCAGCCAAGGCTTGTGGAAATTCGTCGACCGCCTGACGCACGGTCGGCCCATACAGCTTCAAGACGGCATCCTCGAAGCCGAGCGCGAAGAACGCGTCAAGTCCGCCGACCGGAAGCCGAGTGCCGCTCATCGGCAGGCCGAGATATACCCGCCATGCATCCACGCCTCGTAACGGGAGCGCCGCCGCCATCGCCGACTCGCTTCGCGGAGGGTCATGCATGTGCCACACGACAACTGTCGCCGCCTCCTCGCTAGACCCTGACGCAGGATGCACGACGAACGGCACGCCGGCGGCTTCGCCAGTCAGCGCGTTGGGGTCGAGGAGTCTGCGATCACTCATCGGCGGCCTCGGCAACCCGAAAGCGTATGTCTGTGAGCGTCCCGCTCGTACCGACATACGTGCGCTCAAGCCTGACTTGAGCGCCCGGCGCCTCGCCGAACAGCCGCACCCCGTCTCCGAGCACGATTGGGACGATCTGCACGATGATCTCGTCCAGTCGACCAAGCGCCAGCACCTGCCGAGCAACGTCGGCACCGAAGATGCTCACCGCTCGACCCGCGGCGAGTTCCTCGGCTCGCGCCAGCGCAGCCTCGAGGTCCGAGACCGCCTCCACCGTACGATCAGACGCGAGCTGCTCGGGCTGATGCGTCAAGACGAGAACCGGTCCTGACCAGGCGCCGCCGTAGATTCCGGCGACAGCGCCCCCCTCGTCCGCACTCGCAACCTGGTACCAGCCGCGGCCGGCGAGCACGACGCTCGTCGAACGCGCGACCTCGTCGGCGAGCTGGCTGGAAGTGTCGTTTCGGCTCTGCCTGTCCAGGACATGTCGTGCCCGGCCCCGGCGATGAACCCGTCGAGGGACATCGCAACGTGTACGAGAACCATGCTGTTCTAGACCGTCTTCGTGACGAACAGTCATCGGTCGCGAGGCGCCGGTGGCGCCGCGGGCTATTTCCCGATCGCGGCGATGAACGCCATCAGGATGAAGCCAGCGCCGATGCCGATGAGGAGCCACGCCCAGAAGTCATCGAGCAGAATGCCGAGTCCGATACCCAGAACGATCCCGCCAGGAAAAGCTGGGCCGCCGTATCTGTAACCAGCGGGCTGCTTCTGACGGCGGTCAACCGAATTCGTCATCGTTCCTCACCCCCGAGGTCGGCGCCTGATGATCATGCACGCTACGCGAGTCGGGGTCGGTGGGTGGACGAGGCAGTATCGAGAGAGCGGCATCGACGCGGCGACGAGCCCGAGCCCGCAGCATCTCCGGATCGAGGAGCGTAAGCAGCCGCCGCAACCGGCTGGCGTATCACGAGGCGAGCTCGGCGTACGGGCTGACGCTCAAGTACTTGAACCCCGTGTCGACCGCGAGGCTGACGATGACCGCATCGGAGCCGAGACGTTCTGCGAGTCGGTGCGCGCCGACCACGTTCGCACCCGTAGAGATGCCCGCGAAGATCCCTTCCTCGCGGGCGAGACGCGTCGTCATCTCGAGTGCTTCATCGTCGGGGATCGCCTCGATGTGATCGACGGCGTCCGCACTCCAAAGCGGCATCACGAACCCGGCCCAGCCCTGCATGGCGAACGAGCCTGGGGCGCCGCCGCCGATCGCAGCCGATCCCGCCGGCTCGTGCCCCTGGATGATCACGCCGTGCGGCTTGAGCGCCTCCGACACGCCCAGCAGCGAGCTCGCCGTTCCCATTCCCTGGCAGAAAGCAGTCACACGACCGCCCGTCTGCTCCCAGATCTCCCGCCCAAGATGATCGCGGTGGTCGTGGACGATGTACGGATTGTTGAATTGATCGGTCGCGTAGTGGCCCGGCCGAGCCGCGAGCTCGGCGGCGCGCTCAACCATGTTCGCGATGTCCCGCGGTGTCACTCGCGGCCGCCCCTCCATCGATGGGACGACGTCGACCTCGGCCCCGAGCGCACGCAGCAGCTGGAATCGCTCCTCGGTGAAGCAATCCGCCATCACGATAAGCGCGCGGTATCCCTTCGCGCCGCAGACGAGCGCGAGCGCCGGACCCGTGCTGCCGCCCGTGTACTCGACGACCGTGCCTCCCGCAGAGAGCAGCCCGTCGCGCTCGGCTCCCTCGATCATTGCGAGCGCCATGCGGTCCTTCATCGAGCCCGATGGGTTCCGGTACTCGAGTTTCAGCCACAGCTCTGCACCGTTCGCAGGCGCACAGTGGTCGAGACGCACGAGCGGCGTGTTCCCGATCGCATCGAGAACTGACGGCACGCACCGATCATTGCATCCGACGCCATCGCGGCTGCGTTTGGCGCGGATCCGCGCATTCCCGGATGGCAGCGTGCGCGCGTGATCAGAAATATCCAATGTCGATGGGCTGCGGGAAGCTTCTCCGATTCGCCCGCGTTCACGAGCGTGGCCGAGGTGACGGAGCTGCGGGTCGCCCTCACAGTGGCGGACTTCGATGAGGCGCTCCGCTTCTACCGCGACCCGCTCGGGCTCGACGAGATCGCTTATTGGAGCTCCGAGAGCGCGACGAGCTCGGGCCGAAGCTGCGTCGAGGTTCAGACGACTAGACAGAACGCCAGCCGTCCACGCTGTTGAAGTGCCAGTGTGGCTGGCCCAGATGCACGGGCGGAATTTCCGGCGCCAGCCGGGTCGGCAGACGAGCTCCAGTCGCTACCTTGGGCGCATCGCGGAGCTGACGTTCATCGACACGATCCTCGGGTCGTCACGATCTGACGGCGACTCCGAACCGGTGCCCGAGGGCGAGGCGCTCGACGCGTACTCACTGGTCGTCAGCTCGGTTGCGGACAAGGTCGCGCCCTCGGTGGCCAACCTGCGTGTGTCTCGAAGGATGCGAGGCGGACGCTTCATCGATGGCGGCGGTAGCGGGTTTGTCATTAGCCCGGATGGGTTCATGCTGACGTCGGCACACGTCGCCGAAGGGGCTCGTCGAACGATCCACGCCTCGTTCGTCGACGGTCGCGAAGAGTCCGCGGAGCTAGTGGGCGCAGATCCGCTGTCGGATCTCGCGGTGCTTCGCGCTCAAGCGGTCGATCTCGTCGCGGCGGAACTCGGCGACGCCGAAGGACTGCGCGTGGGCCAGCTCGTGGTCGCGATCGGCAATCCTTACGGGTTCGCGAGCTCGGTTACCGCAGGCGTCGTGTCGGCACTCGGGCGCTCGCTGCCGACGCGTGCAGGGCGAGTCGTCGACAACGTGATTCAGACCGACGCGGCGCTCAATCCGGGGAACTCGGGCGGCGCGCTCGCCGACGGACATGGGCGGGTCGTGGGCATCAACACCGCGGTCGCCGGCATCGGACTCGGTCTTGCCGTCCCGATCAACGACGCGACGCGCCGGATCATCGGCGCGCTGATGCGCGACGGGCGCTTCCGGCGTGCATACATCGGCATCGCGGGCGGGCCGAGGCCTCTGCCACCTCGCATCGCTTCGCGCCTTGGACGACGAAGCGGCGTCGAGGTGGTCGATGTCGCCCAGGGTAGCCCGGCTGCGCGAGCGGGTCTTCGCCCAGAGGACTTGCTCATCGCGCTCGGCGGAGCAGCTGTGACCGGTGTGGGCGACCTCCAGCGCCTCATGACCGAGGACCTGATCGGCACCGCCGTCGACCTGATCGTCATCCGCGAGGGCCGCGAGCTGGCGCTTCGCCTCGTTCCAGATGAACTTGTCGCGTAGAGACGAATTTGCTCTCGAGACCTGAGGACACCGCTCGAGAAGCCTCAAGCCCGACGCCCTAGCACGCTGGGAAAGGACGATGATCTCCCGATCGAGTGGTGCGCAGTTACGTGAGCTCGCGTGGCAGCACGAACTCCTTCAGCCGGGCCTCGCCGGGAACAACGTCGGCCCAGCGTACGACGTCCGCCTCGAGTTCCGCGAGGGCGCCGGTCGGGACATTTCCGCACGCTTGCTCGCGCAGCGGACTCGGTGCGGCGAGCAGCAGCAAGAGTTCCATGAGGCCCGGGTTGTGCCCCACGAGCATCGCTTCGTCGACCTCGTCGGGGAGTGCTCGGACGCGGGCGAGTAGCGTCTCGACTCCGGCTGCATACAGCGTAACCTCGAACCACACGGCGGGATCGCCGAGGCCGGGAAGCACCCGCTGCAGCGTCTGCTGTGCGCGCACCGCATTCGAACAGACGACGAGCTGTGGGCGAACGCCGTGCTTCCTTGCCCAACGCGCGACTCGCTTTGCCGCCTTGCGGCCCCGTGGTGCGAGCGGGCGGTCGCGGTCACGGAGCGTCGGATCGTCCCAAGCCGACTTCGCGTGACGAAGCAGGAATAGGCGCTTCACGTAGTCACGATACGAAGCCGGGAGAGAGTGCGCTTCCGGTCCGGGCCCCACCCGACCTAGGCTCAACTGACGGAGTGCGGGTCGCACCTCAGCGCGGAGATGCTCTTCCAGCCCCGAGGCCGCCACTTGATCCCCGAGCAATACGAGGGCGCCGAGCAAGGCTGGAGCGGCCTCCTCGACGTCATCGCGGAGCGGCTAGCGTCGGACTGAGTACCCCCTCGACGCACGCCGCCGAGCCCTACGACGCGGCTCGGTCGAGAGCCTCGTTGACGAGGCTGTCGGCAAGCTCGTTGTGCTCTCGGCGGACCGCCGTGTACGTCACCCGCTGGATCTTCCGCGCGAGACGTGAGGCGTCGAGGAAGAGATCCTGGAGCGCTGCGTTCTTCACGCGGTACTCGCCTCGCATCTGCTTGACCAGCAGCTCCGAATCGGACACGACCTCGAGCTCGTCGACTCCCGCCTCGACCGCGCGCTCCAGGCCCGCAACGAGTGCCGAGTACTCGGCGACGTTGTTCGTCGCGACTCCTATCGGCTCACCGCGTGCGTCGAGCACGGTGCCGTCCACCGCCGCGAGGACGTAGGCGTACGCGGCAGGCCCCGGGTTGCCACGCGAGCCCCCGTCGGTGAAGAGCCTTGCCTTCACCGGTCGAGGAGCGGGTAGACGTCGTACGCGGGCTCCTCGTAGGGGTGCGCCGACCGCAGCGCCGCGACGACGTCGTCGATCCGCTCGTCCGGAGCCACGGTCTCGACGCGGAGCTCGGGCACGTGCTCCTCCGCCCCGCTCTCGCCGATCGCCGGCTGCGAGCCCTCCGCTCCGAGGAACGTGCCGGTTCCGGCCGTGTACCACGAACAGCGCTCGTAGTCGCCGATCCGGCCCGCGCCGGCGTCGAACACCGCATCGCGCGTCGCGTCGAGGGCATCGGCGGGCACGAACCAGACGAGCTTGACGTTGCTCATGGGGTCAGACCGGTGGGGTCTGACCCCACCTCAGTCCGCATTGTCGATCTGTGCTCGCTGAAGGGTCCCCGAGTAGTCCACGTAGACCGATTTCCACTCCGTGAAGACGTCGAGTGCGGCCTGCCCGGCCTCGCGGTGACCGTTGCCGGTCTCCTTCACGCCGCCGAACGGGAGGTGCACCTCTGCGCCGATTGTTCCGGCATTGATGTACGTGATCCCTGCCTCCAGATCGCGCATCGCTCGGAAGGCCCTATTGACGTCCCGGGTGAAGATCGACGAGGAGAGCCCGTATCGCACGCCGTTCGAGATGCGGATCGCGTCGGCCTCGTCCCGGAACCGGATCAACGACAGCGTCGGCCCGAAGATCTCCTCCTGCGCGATGCGCATGTCCGCCTCGACATGGCCGAAGATCGTCGGCCGGTAGTAGAAGCCTTTCGCGAGGTCGCCCTCGCTCGCGATCTCGCCGCCCGTGAGGAGCGTGGCGCCCTCGTCCCGGCCGATCTCCGTATAGGAGTGGATCTTCTCGAGCGCCCCGCCATTGATGACGGGGCCCACGTCGGTGTCGTCCTCCCACCCCGGCCCGAGCCGCAGCGACTCAGCACGCTCGACAAGGTGTCCGGCAAGCGCCTCGTAGACGCTTTCGTGCACGATGACCCGGCTCGTAGCGGTGCAGCGCTGGCCCGACGTGCCGAACGCCGACCAGAGAATCCCGTCGAGCGCGAGCTCGAGATCGGCGTCGTCCATGACGATGATCGCGTTCTTGCCGCCGAGCTCGAGGTGCACGTGCTTCAGCCGCTCCGCCGCGGCCTCCAGCACCTTCACGCCGGTGTCGCGTGAGCCGGTGAGCGTGATGACGGGGACGTCCGGGTGCCGCACGAGTCGATCACCGACGGCCCCGCCGCCCCCATGGACGATGTTGACGACGCCAGCCGGCACCCCCGCCTCGTCGAGCAGCTCCACGAAGCGGTGCCCGAGAGCCGGCGTGTCGGTCGCGGGCTTGAACACGACGGTGTTCCCGGCGACGAGCGCGGGCGTGATCTTCCAGGATGGAATGGCGATCGGGAAGTTCCACGGCGTGATCACTCCGATGACGCCGATGGGCATCCGCACGGACATCTGGAACTTGTTCCGGAGCTCCGAAGGCGTCGTCTGCCCGAAGAGACGCCTGCCTTCGCCGCCCATGTAGAAGCTCATGTCGACCGCTTCCTGGACGTCTCCGCCCGCTTCGGCCCTCACCTTCCCCATCTCGTGCGTCATGAGATCGGTGAGCTCGGCCTTGTGGTCGGTGACGAGCTGCGCGAAGCGGAAGAGGATCTCGCCGCGCTTCGGAGCGGGCACGAGCCGCCACTCCTCGTAGGCCTGCTTCGCCGCGGAAACGGCGCGGTCGACGTCGTCGGCGCTCGAGCGTGGGAAGACCCCGAGCAGCTCGCCGTCTGCGGGGCTCGTCGACTCGAAAGTCTCGCCCGACGCGGAGTCGACCCACTCGCCGCCGACGTAGTTCTGGAAGGTGCGTGTCGTCGTCGCCATGAGGCGATTCTAGGGGCGAGGGCGACGCATGCCTCGCCGCCAGGAACGCCTCGCCCTACCGCGCGACGTTCGGAACGACGCGGCCGGCGTCGTCGAGCGTGGCGTTCCACTCGGTGAACGCAGCGTCGATCTCCGAGATATCCGCGCCGCGGTCGGCGAGGCGAATCGGTTGCCCGGCCTCGGGCAGCACGCGGTACTGGTACCAGGTGATCTCCCACGCAAAAGTGAGCACCAGTTCGCTATTCACCCCGGAGAGCGGGACGATCGAGATGAGCGGCGCGCCGAGCGCGCGGGAGACACCCTCGATCGTGCGACGGAAGAGGCTCGCGTTGAAGAGATCGGCGGCCTCGACGAGCGCGGCCTCCGAATCGGTGAGACGCCGCAGGACCGGCTCCGGCACGACCGGCTCTGACTCGCCGTTCCCGACCCCGAGCAGGTGCTGCCAGCGCGTGCGCTTCTTTCGCGCACGCACCGAGAGCGCCGGCGAGATCGGGCCTCCCTCGCGCACCCAGCCGTAGTCGAGCGCGACGTCCTGGCAGAGCGGGCATACGTCGACGAACTCGACGCCGTCCGGAGAGAAGCGAAACGCGTACTCCCCCTGCAGCAACGTCCGCTCGCACACCGCGCACGCGCGGCGGACGTTCGCCTTCGTCACGCGCATGGTGCGGACCCTAGCACCGCTCGAGAGGTTGTCCACAGCCTGTGGGAAATGGGTATGACCCCACTACGCCTTTGCAGCCTCCCGTTCGCGTTTCGTCTCGTCGATAACCTTCTGCGCGACGTGCGTAGGCACTTCCTCGTAGCGGAGGAAGTGCATCGAGTAGTCGCCACGGCCCCCGCTCATCGAGGTCAGCGACTGCGAGTAGGTCAGCAGCTCCGCCATCGGCACCTCGGCGTTGATGGACGTCATGCCGCCGAGCGGCTCCATTCCCAGGAGTCGCCCACGCCGCGAGTTGAGGTCTCCATTGACGGCGCCGACGACGTCGTCGGGCACGCTCACCTCGAGCTCCATGATCGGCTCGAGGAGCACCGGGTCGGCGTTCATGTACGCCTCTTTCCAGGCCATCGAGCCCGCGATCTTGAAGGCCATCTCCGACGAGTCGACGGTGTGATACGAGCCGTCCACGAGCTCGACGCGCACTCCCTGAACAGGGGCGCCTGCGAGCTCGCCATGATGCATCGCCTCCTGAATGCCCTTGTTGACGGCAGGCCGGAATCCCTGCGGGATGGCGCCGCCGACGATCTTGTCCACGAACTCGTACTCCGTCTCGCCGCTGGGCGTGATGACGATGTGGCAGTCGCCGAACTGGCCGCGCCCGCCCGTCTGCTTCTTGTAGCGGCCGTGGGCGCGCGCTTCGCGGCGGATCGTCTCACGGTACGGGACGCGCGGCGGATGGAGCTCGATGTCCACGCCGAAACGGCGCTTCGCACGCTCGAGCGCGACCTCGACGTGCATCTGGCTCATCCCGGAAAGGATCTCCTCCCCGGTCTGCTGGTCGCGGCGCAGCCGGAGCGTCGGATCCTCCTCCGCGAGCCGCCGGATCGCCGTTGCGACCTTCTCCTCGTCGCCCTTCGACTTCGGGGTGATCGCGAAACTCATGACGGGCTCGGGAAAACCGAAGTCGGGCACCTCGATCGCGACTTCCTTGTCGGCGAGAAGGTCGCCCGTCTGCGCGTCCTTCAGCTTCGCGACGGCGCCGAGGTCGCCCTCGCCGAACTCGAGCGCGGGATGGTGCTCCTTCCCCTGCACCTCGAGCAGCGTGCCCATGCGCTCCTTCGCCTTCGAGCGGACGTTCACGAGCGTCGTGTCCGCCTTGACCGTCCCCTTCAGCACGCGGAAGAGGTTGATGCGGCCCGCGAACGGGTCGGCAACAGTCTTGAAGACGAAGGCCGCGGTCCCCGCGCCATCCACGTCGATCGGCGAGCCCTTCTTGGCCGGCGACGGCACGCCTTCGACGAGGAGGTCGAGGAGCGCGTGCGTGCCGAGATTCTTCGACGCGACCCCGCACGCGACCGGGAAGACGTCGCCGCTCGTCACTGCGGCCTTCAGCGCCGAGGCGACCTCGTTCGCGTCGAGCTCCTGCCCGTCGAGATAGCGCTCCATCAGCGCCTCGTCGGTCTCGACGACGGCGTCGAGGAGCTTCTCGCGGTACTCCGCGGCGAGGTCGGTCATCTCGTCCGGAATCGGGCCGGGCTCGCCCTCCTTGTCACCCTCGGGGCTCACGTACGCGCACATGTGGAGCACGTCGACGATCCCGGTGAGCTCGTGCTCGGATCCGATCGGGATGTGCACGGCAACGCACTTCGTGGAGAGCTGATTGCGAAGGCCTTCGAGGGTGCGGAAGAAGTCGGCGCGCTCGCGGTCGAGCATGTTCACGAAGACGACGCGCGCGAGGCCGAGCTCGTCAGCGAGTCTCCAGGCTCGGCTCGTGCCGACCTCCACGCCCATGACCGAGGAGACCGTTACCAGCGCGCCCTCAACAACACGCGCGGCACACCGAAGCTCGCCCTGGAACGCAGGGTCGCCCGGGACATCGACAAGGCTGACCTTCCGGTCCTGCCACGTCGTGTGCTCGAGCGACATCGAGATCGAGAGCTGGCGCTCGTGCTCGTCTTCGGCCGAGTCCGAGGCCGTCGTCCCCGCCTGAACGGTCCCGAGACGGTTGATCTTCCCCGTCTGGAAGAGGAGCGCTTCGACGAGCGACGTCTTCCCCGTCCCGCGGTGGCCGACGACGGCGACGTTGCGGATCTTGGCGGGCTCGGGCATGAGGCTGGTTCTCCTTCTCGGCGCTTGCGGTTCCGGCCGAGAAGCTTAGTCGGGCGCCCGAGCGCTCCGGCGGGGGTCGAACGGCTAGAGGTCTTGGCGCCTGCTCGCGCGGATCTAACCCGACCCCAGCCGGCTTGCTGCTATTCGCCGGCGCCGCGCTTGCAACGGTCCATGCGCCGGCTACGTCTCGGCAGGCTCGCGCGTCGCGCCGGAGAGGTGCGCCTTCAGCCGCAGGATCGCCTTCGTGTGCAGCTGGGAGACGCGCGACTCGGTCACGCCGAGGACCTCGCCGATCTCGCGCAGCGTCAGCTCCTCGTAGTAGTAGAGAGTTACGACGAGCTTCTCGCGCTCCGGAAGATCGGAGATCGCCTCGGCGAGTGCCTCCTTGACCTCACCTAGCTCGAGGGACATCTCCGGGTCGGGCCCGCTCTCGTCCTCGATCGTGTCGATCAGAGCGATCGAGTCGCCACTGCCCGAGGGCGACCACAGCTCGTCGAGCGCAGCCACCGAGGAGCGCGAGATCTCCAGCAGCGTCGTGTCGAGCTCCTCATCCGTGACTCCGAGCTTCTTCGCGATCTCGTCGTCCGTCGGCGCGCGCATGAGCTCCTTCTCGAGTGCGGCGATGGCGCGCTCGATCTGGCGGGCTCGGGTTCGAACCGAGCGTGGCACCCAGTCGAGCGAGCGAAGCTCGTCGATGATCGCGCCGCGAATCCGCGCCATCGCGAACGTCTCGAACTTGATTTCGCGCGACGGATCGAAGCGCTCGATCGCGCCGATGAGGCCGAGCAATCCGTAGGAGACGAGGTCCTGCTCGTCCACGTGGGCGGGGAGGCTGGCCCCAACGCGGCCGGCGACGAACTTCACGAGTGGCGCGTAGGTGAGGATCAGCCGGTCGCGGAGCTCTTGGTCTCCCGACTTGCGGTAGTCCTGCCAGAGGGCCTGGGTCTTGTCAGCCGCGACCACGGCAAGAGAATACGCCGTACGGAGGCCGACTCCTCAGCGGCGCGTGGGCGTGAGCGCCCGGCGCGCGAGGTCGGCCATCCAGGCAGCCAGGGCCGCCGCAGCGAGCGCGATCACCCACGCGCTCCCGCCTTCGAGGGCGGAATACACCGCGATGAGCGCCAGACAAAGTGCGAGCGCGGCGAACAGGAACCCGAGAAGCCGCCGCTGCACACCGGAATGGTGCCACTCGGGGCCGCGGTACCATTCGCCCGCAACTCAGGGGCGTAGCTCAATCTGGTAGAGCACCGGTCTCCAAAACCGGGGGTTGCAGGTTCGAGTCCTGTCGCCCCTGTTCAGCCCGGATCGAGCACGGCGACGAGCTCCCCGGTGCTCATGATGGCTCCGCGGCCGTCTCCCGGCGGTACTGGATGATCTCGCGAGCGATCGCAAGCAGCGAGCCGGCGACCGGGATTGCCAGCAGCGCGCCGAGGATCCCTGCGAGCTGCGCTCCGATCAGGACTGCGCACAGCACGGCAAGGGGCGAGAGCTGCACCGTCCTCCCGTACACGAGCGGCTGCAGGACGTGGTTCTCGAACTGCTGGTAAGCGATGAAGAACACGATGACGATGAGACAGCGGACCCAGTCCTCCTCGATGAAGACGACGGTCGAGACGACGATCGCCGCGATCGTCGCGCCGGCGAGCGGGATGAGGTCGAGAATTGCCACGAGGAGGCCGAGCGCCACCGCGTAGTCGCTGCCGACGGCGAAGAGGACTATCGTCGCGAGCGTACCGGCGATGACGCTGATGAGGAGATTCCCCGTGACGTAGCCGGAGATCGTCCTGTAGATGTCACGCCCGACGCGCTCGTAGCGCGGGCGTGACGTCTCGGGGAGCAAGCCGAGTAGCTGCGTCAGGGTTCGCGGCCCCTCGAGGAGCATGAAGTAGGTGAGGAAGATGATCGTGATCGTCCCGACGACGGCGGTGACGATGCTGCGAACGACGTCGAGGAACGGCTCGCCGAGCCCGAGCACACCGCCAGCCCCCTGCCGCTCTATCGCTTCGCGGATGCGGTCGACGATCTGATACTCGTCCTGGAGCCAGCCGAGCGGCCCTCGCCCTGCCGTGAGGTCGTCGATGAAGTCGGGAACCGCGTCGATGAAGTCGCTCACCTGCGTCACGAGCGGCGGGATCAGAAGGAAGCCGATCCCCGTCAGAGCCAGGAGCGCGAGCGCGAACACGAGGGAGGCCGCATACCCGCGGCGCATGCCGCGGCGCTCGAACGCCTCGACCGCCGGATTCAGCGCGGCGGCGAGCAGCGCGGCGATGAGGATCCAGGTCAGGACGTGCCAGGCGAGGAAGATGAGCACGAGGACGAGCCCGACGAGCACGGCAATGCCGAGGACGAGGAAGATCGTCCGCGGACGCACCGTCACGACGCGCACCTCGGGGGCGGCCATCGCCTTGGAGTTCGTGGTGCTGCACGGACTTCCTGGCGAGACCGGCTCTCAGCGGGGCCAGTAGGCTTCGGCGCCGGAACGCCCGCACTGGGAGGCTCCGATGCCGGATAGCTCCGCCCCTCCGGTCAGTTCGGCACTTGTCTCGGCCATCGATGCGGGCGACCGTGACGCGCTCGATGCGGTATTCACCGAGGACGTCGTGATGGAGTGGCCCCATTCGGGCGAACGGATCCGCGGGGCGGCGAACCGGCGCGAGATCTATTCCCGTTTCCCACAGCTCCCGAAAGTGACGCCGCGGCAGGCCACCGGCAGCGGCACGACCTGTTCGCGAGGCCAACCTCGACTACGGTGACGGCGACCCGTTCCTCGCGGTCTTCGTGTTCGAGCTCCGCGACGGGCTCATCGCCCGTGAGATCGCCGACTGGTTCGAAGCCGTTCCCGGCGCGTGGGTCGGGCGGATCTGACCAGAGCTACGCAACGACGGCGGGCAATCCCGCCAGCGCAAGCGCCACCTCGTCCTCCGAGTACGCATGGTCTTCGAGCTTCCCGACGGCGTAGTCGATGTACGCCTGCATGTCGAAGTGGCCGTGCCCGCAGAGGTTGAAAAGAATCGCCTGCGAGACGCCTTCCTCGCGGCAGCGGACAGCCTCGTCGATAGCCGCCTTCACGGCGTGGTTCGCCTCGGGCGCCGGGAGGATCCCCTCGATGCGCGCGAACTCGACGCCTGCTGCGAATACCTCGCTCTGGGTGTAGGCCCGCGCCTCGATCAACCCGAGCTCGTGCAGGTGGCTCACCATCGGCGCCATGCCGTGGTAGCGCAGCCCGCCCGCGTGGAATGGCGGCGGCACGAACGTCGAGCCGAGCGTGTGCATCTTCACGAGCGGCGTCAGGTGGCCGGTGTCGCCGAAGTCGAACGCGTACATGCCTTTCGTGAGGCTCGGGCATGCCGCCGGCTCGACCGCGATGACGCGGATCTTCGCCTCCTCGCGCAGAGCGCGGCCGATGAAGGGGAACGAGAGGCCGGAGAAGTTCGACCCGCCGCCGGTGCACCCGATGATGACGTCCGGGTAGTCCCCCGCTTCGTCCATCTGCATCTGCGCCTCCTCACCGATGACCGTCTGGTGCATGAGGACGTGGTTGAGCACCGAGCCGAGGGAGTACTTCGTGTCCTCTCTCGGCGCGGCGGATTCGACCGCCTCGGAGATCGCGATGCCGAGACTGCCGGACGAGTCCGGATGCTCTGCGAGGATCGCGCGGCCGGAGTTCGTCTCCTCGGACGGGCTCGCGACGACCCGCGCTCCGAACGCCTCGATCAGGCCTCGGCGGTACGGCTTCTGGTCGTACGAGACCTTGACCATCCACACGTCGACCTCGAGCCCGAAGATTCCGCCGGCAAACGCGAGCGCCGAGCCCCACTGGCCCGCGCCGGTCTCGGTCGTGAGGCGGGTGACGCCCTCCTGCTTGTTGTAGTAGGCCTGCGCGACTGCGGTGTTCGGCTTGTGCGAGCCGGTCGGCGAGACGCCTTCGTACTTGTAGTAGATGCGCGCCGGTGTCTCGAGCGCTCTCTCGAGGCGCCGAGCGCGGTAGAGCGGCGTCGGCCTCCATTGCCTGTAGACGGACCGCACCTCCTCGGGGATCGTGATCAGGCGGTCTGTCGAGACCTCCTGCAGGATGATCTGCATCGGAAAGAGAGGTGCTAGGTCGTCGGGCCCGACCGGCTGCCCGGTGCCCGGATGGAGCACCGGCGGAGGCGGTGCCGGAAGGTCGGCGGCGATGTTGTACCAGGCCTCGGGAAGGCGGCTCTCGTCGAGGACGTATTTCACCTGGTCCGACATCTCGCACTCCTCTCGATCGCTGGCGGTGCCGGGAGTCTTGCCGATTCGGGGCGCGCAGCGTCGATCATCTAGGCTCGGCCGTCGTGGCCACCGTGAGCTCCACCGTTGAACGGGACGAGACGTTCGAGCGGCGGCGTTCGCGGATGGAGGAGCTCGTCGCCGAGCTCCGCGAGCGCACTGGGCTCGTCGCGGCCGGTGGCGGCGAGAAGGCCGTCGACCGGCACCGCTCCCGCGGGAAGCTGACGGCGCGCGAGCGGATCGACCGGCTCGTGGACCCCGGCACGGCGTTCCTCGAGCTGAACGCGCTCGCCGCCTGGGACCTCTACGACGGCGACGCGCCGTCGGCAGGGATCGTCACCGGGATCGGCGTGGTGGAGAGTCGCCAGTGCGTGATCGTCGCGAACGACGCGACCGTGAAGGGCGGTTCGTACTACCCGCTCACGGTGAAGAAGCACCTGCGCGCGCAGGAGGTCGCGCGCCAGAACCGCCTGCCCTGCCTCTACCTCGTCGACTCGGGCGGAGCCTTCCTGCCGCTGCAGGCCGAGGTCTTTCCGGACCGCGAACACTTCGGCCGGATCTTCTTCAACCAGGCGAGGATGTCAGCCCTTGGGATCCCGCAGATCGCGGTCGTGATGGGCTCGTGCACGGCCGGCGGCGCGTACGTCCCGGCGATGTCGGACGAGACCGTGATCGTCCGCGGAACGGGAACGATCTTCATCGGCGGGCCGCCACTGGTGAAGGCCGCCACCGGGCAGGACGTCACCGCCGAGGAGCTCGGCGGCGCGGACGTCCACGCGCGCAGGTCGGGCGTCGCCGACCACTACGCGACGTCCGACGAGCATGCGCTCGCGATCGCGCGCGGGATCGTTCGCCACCTCGATCCTCCACACCCCGTCCCGTGGGAGCTCGCCCCAGCCGAGGAGCCGACGCTCGACCCCTCCGACCTCTACGGGCTGGTCCCCGAGGACTTCCGCCACGAGCTCGACGCGCGGGCGGTCATCGGCCGCCTCGTGGACGGCTCCCGCTTCCAGGAGTTCAAGGAGCTCTACGGGGAGACGCTCGTCTGCGGCTTCGCCCGGATCGAGGGCTACCCGGTGGCGATCCTCGCCAACCAGGGAGTCCTCTTCGCGGAGTCCTCCCAGAAGGGCGCCCACTTCATCGAGCTCGCCTGCAAGCGGCGGGTGCCGCTCGTCTTCCTCCAGAACATCACCGGCTTCATGGTCGGCAAGGAGTACGAGGAGGGCGGCATCGCGCGCGACGGCGCGAAGCTCGTGATGGCGGTCGCGTGCGCGAATGTGCCGAAGTTCACGGTGGTGACGGGCGGCTCGTTCGGCGCGGGCAACTACGCCATGTGCGGGCGCGCGTACGAGCCTCGGCAGCTCTGGATGTGGCCGAACGCACGCATCTCGGTAATGGGTGGTGAACAGGCGGCAACGGTGTTGATGATGGTCGGTGACGCCGACCCCGACGAGATCCGCGCGACGTACGAGGCGGAAGGCAATCCGTACTACTCGACGGCACGCCTCTGGGACGACGGCATCATCGACCCGCTCGACACCCGACGGGTGCTCGCCCTCGGGCTCGCAGCGGCCGCGAACGCCCCCGTTCCCGAGACGACGTTCGGCGTATTCCGAATGTGACCGGTAACTGGCGCAGCCAGCAGTCGTCCATGCGTAGGATCGGATGAACCGAGAAGGAGGTCTCAATGGGCGATCTCAAGCGTCTCATCCCCTCGCCCGCGACGGTCATCGCATGCGTCGCGCTCGTGTTTTCACTCGGAGGCACCGGCTTCGCAGCCGGCTCCGTCAGCCCGCAGGGAAGCACTGAGGGCGATGTCGAGGCAAGTCCGACCACCGCAGGGAGCGAGGCACAGCGGGGCCCACGCGGCCCACGGGGCCCACGGGGTAAGCCCGGGCCGAAGGGTCCGAGAGGACCCGCAGGGCCGGCCGGACCCGCGGGCCCGGCAGGTCCAGCGGGTGCGGCCGCCACGTCACTCTGGGCCTCGGTCGACTCGGCGGGCACCCTCGTTCGTAACAAGGGAGTCTCGTCGACTCAGAAGCTCGGGACAGGCGACTACCTGGTTATCTTCAACCAGGACGTGACGCCGTGCATCTACCAGGCGACGCTCGGTGGGCCGACCACCGGCCTGGTCAACGGCCAGATCACAGCCGCCCAGCGGGCTGCGATCGCCGCTGGAGTGCGGGTCGTCACCTTCAACAGCACCGGCATTCAGACGGACTCTCCTTTCTTCATTTCCGTCTTCTGCTGATCGAGCTCGTCTTCTGCTGATCGAGCAACCGGGGCCCGCCCACCATTGGCGGGCCCCGGCGGCCGTACGGTTCGCCGACGTCGCGTGCCAACCGCACCGAGCGCATTTACGCTCTTCGCATGCACACCATCGAGCTCACTGACGAGGAGCTGCGGCTGGTGACCAATGCCGTCCGCTCGTTCCTCGAGGACTTCGGTCACGAGGAGGCCGATCTGCTGCGCAAGCTGAAGGAGTTGCTGACGAAGCTCCAGGCAGCGTGATCATTCGCCTGCTGATCTGGAACGTCTTCGACTCGAAGACGACGATCGACGAGCTCCGGGAGTCGCTCCCGGAGCTCGCTCCTCCGAGTCAGTGGGTATGGAACGAGGCGGCGGAGCGGTTCGGCGCGATCGTCATCGGCGAAGACCTGCCGGAGTCGATCGGCTGGGCGCAGGACCTCGTCGGCGCCGAGCCGGACGTCTACGAGGAGTTCGACTCATAGTGCGCAAGACCAGAATCTGCATGTGCAGATTCTGGTCGCGCGAAGATCCCTAAAGGCGCCCGCTTTCGCGGGCGCATCGCGGCTACTCCTCGATGCGGACGTAGCCGAGGATCGCCTCGGCCCAGGCGTCTAGCTCGTCGCGCTCGCCGGTGGTGAGCGAACGAAGCGGCGCACGCACGTCCTCGGTGACCGGCACGCCTTGAAGAGCCAGCAGCCGCTTGAGAGCTGCCTGTCGCGGGAACTTCTCGACGAACGCGCGGAGATCGCCGAGGCGCACGGCACTCTCGGACGTCGGTTCCCGCACCACCGCGGCGACTTCGCGTGGAAGCGCCGATGCGAGCGCCGAGACCGCGCCCACGGCGCCGTGAGCCATGCCCTCGGCGATGAGCGCCTCGGGGCCGACGAAGATGTCGAAACCGGGCAGCAGGTAATCGGCGAAGCGCTCCCATGGGGTGTCCGACACCTTGAGGCCGACGACGTTCGACGCGTCGTCACGGAGCCGCTCGAGCACCGCCGGAGCGATCGGATAGCCCGTGGTCGCAGCGAACTCGTAGACGTAGAACGGCAGCGGGGCGCACGCCACCGCCGCAGCGAAGAAGTGGGCGTACTGCGCCTTCTCGTCGAGCTTGAAGTACGGCGGGCCGATGACGACCACGGCGTCCGCACCGACCTCGGCTGCGTGAGCGGCGAGCAGGACGGTGTCCGCGGTCGTCTGCGCTCCGCAGTGCACCGCGACGTGCAGGCGCTTGTCCGATGCCTGGATGAAGAGATCGGCGACGCGGCGGCGCTCGTCGACGCGCAGTGAGATCCCCTCCCCCGCCGTCCCGAGCGCGAGAACTCCGTCGAGCCCTGCATCGACGAAGAAGTCGGCGAGCGGGGCGAATGCACCGTCGTCAACAACGCTCCCGTGGTCTCGCAGCGGAGTGACCGAGGCGGCGAGCACGCCGCGCAACGGTGGCATCAGCGCTGTGGCCTCCCCTCACGCGCGCCTGCGACGGTCGCGGTGATCGTGAGCTTCACGGTAGGGCGAACGCGCGCGAAAGCTTCATTCAAATCGAACGGTATGCGGAACATCGTCCCCGTCTTCTGTACCCGCTCGAGGACGACGGTGAAGCGCTTCGCGGCCACGCGCAACACCATAGGCTCTCGCCCATGAGCGCGCTCCGGGTCGAGCGGGACGGTCACGTCCTTCGCGTGACGCTCGCCAGGGCCGAGCGGCGCAATGCCTTTGACGCGGCGCTGATCGCGGAGCTCGCCGAGGCGTTCGCGGACGTGGGCGACGCGCGCGCCGTGCTGCTCGCGGGCGAGGGCGCGGCGTTCTGCGCAGGCGCGGACGTCGAGTGGCAGCGAGCCTCGATCGAGCTCTCCTACGAAGAGAACATCGAGGACGCGCTGCGGCTCTACCGCATGCTCGAGGCGATCGACTCCTGCCCGGCGCCGGTCGTGTGCTGCGTTCAGGGATTCGCGCTCGGCGGCGGCTCAGGCCTCGTCGCCTGTGCGGACATCGCGATCGCGCAGCCCGACGCGGTGTTCGGATTCACGGAGGTGAGGCTCGGGATCATCCCCGCGGTCATATCGCCGTTCGTGCTTCCGAGGATCGGTTCCGCCGCGCGACGGTACTTCGTCACGGGCGAGCGCTTCGGCGCGGAGGCCGCGCTCGAGATCGGGCTCGTCTCGGAGATTGCAGAAGACGCCGCCGAGCGTGCGGAGTCGGTCGTGCGGGACATCCTCGCCGGCGGCCCGATCGCCGTTCGCGAGGCCAAGAAGCTCGTGCGCGAGCGACCGGACGGCGAGGAGGCGGCGCGCATCGCGGCGACGAGACGCTCGAGCGACGAGGGTCAGGACGGCCTGCGCGCGTTCCTCGAGCGACGGCCGCCGGGCTGGCTCGACTAGTTCCGGCGCTCGTCGAGGAACTTCTTGAGCCCGAGGAAGGGGAGGATGAAAGCCGCCAGGACGGACGCGAGCCAGACGATGACGGTCGCCGCGATCCACGTGCCTACGCCCCGAATCGAGAGACCATCGGTCAAGAGCTCGGTGACGACGAGCGAGATCAGGGTTGCGATGAGCGCCACGCCACCGAGAACCGGTCCTGGCGCCATACGGAACGATGCGAAGAGGAAAGGCTGCATCAGCGCGAACACGACGGTGAAGACGGCAACGGCCACGATGAATCCGGTCGCATCCAGGCTCATGCCGTCAAGCACGGCCGCGGCGACGGTGAGGCCCACCGCATTCGAGACGAATGCGATCAGCATCCGGACGAGAAGCCGGATCACTACGTCTCCCAGGTGAAGACGACCGAGTCTGCCGACCGCTCGACCGGTCCGTGGTACACGGCCTCGACGTTCGTGCCGTCCGGATCGAGCACGAACGCGGCGTAGTACCCCTTGTGGTACTCCCGCTCGCCGGGTGCGCCGTTGTCGGTGCCGCCGGCGGCCAGTGCGGCGGCGTGGAAGCGCTCGACGGATTCCCTATCCTTGGCCTGGAACGCGATGTGCAAGCCCGAGGTCGGCGGCCCGTCGTCGCTGACGAACAGCTCGTCGACGGAGAACCAGCCTTCTCCTCGTCTAACTTCGAGCGCGAGAGACGCGAGCGCGCCCGCGTAGAAGCGCCTGCTCGCCTCGAGGTCGCGCACGCGTAGATGCAGGTGGTCGAGCAGCCTGCCGGCGTGCGCCTCGGGCATGGCGGGCAGACTACCGCCCTGTGTCGATTCGGAAGCTCCTCGTGGCGAATCGAGGCGAGATCGCGCTGCGTGTCTTCCGCACGTGCCGCGAACTCGCGATCGAAACTGTGGCGGTCGCCGCACCCGACGATCTCGAGTCGCTGCACGCGCGCTCGGCGGACCAGACGGTCGAGATCGCCGGCTACGTGCACTCCGAGGAGCACATCCGGGCCGCTCGCGCGACGGGAGCGGATGCCATTCATCCCGGCTACGGCTTCCTCGCCGAGAGCGCCGACTTCGCGGCGGCAGTCGAAGGAGCCGGTCTCACCTGGGTCGGCCCTCCGCCCGAAGCGCTTCGCCTCGGCGGCGACAAGCTCGGCGCGAAACGCATCGGGCGCGAGACGGGCGTTCCCGTTCTTCCAGACGGTTCTCCCGAGGAGATCGGATTTCCGCTCCTCGTCAAGGCCGCGGCGGGAGGCGGCGGCCGCGGGATGCGCGTCGTCCGGTCGCGCGGCGACCTCGACGAGGCCATCGCGGCCGCCGAGCGCGAGGCAGCGGGAGCGTTCGGCGACGGCACGCTCTACTGCGAGCGTTACCTCGAGCGGCCGCGGCATGTCGAGGTGCAGTTGCTCGCGGACGCACATGGGAACGTCGTCGCTCTCGGAGAGCGCGACTGCTCGGTGCAGCGGCGACACCAGAAGGTTCTGGAGGAGGCGCCGGCACCACGTCTGGGTGCGGGCCTGCGCGTCTCCCTCCACGATGCGGCCGTCGCATTCGGCAAGGCGATCGGCTACCGCAGCGCCGGGACGGTCGAGTTCGTCCTCGACGGCGACAACTTGTTCTTCCTCGAGCTGAACGGCCGGATCCAGGTCGAACACCCGGTGACCGAAGCCGTGACCGGCCTCGACCTCGTGGAACGCCAGATCCGGGTCGCGGAGGGAGAGGAGCTTGCAACAGGTGGCCACGAGGCTCGGGGCCACGCGGTCGAGGTACGCCTCTACGCAGAGGACCCGCGAACGTTCCTCCCCCAGTCCGGTCGAGTCGAGCGCCTTCGTCTCCCCGGCGGTTCACCCGCCCTACGCGTCGACGCGGGCGTCGAGGAGGGAGACGAGGTCGGTCTCGCGTACGACCCGATGATCGCGAAGGTCATCGCCCACGCACCCACTCGCGCGGACGCGCTCGACCTCCTCGCCACGGCTCTCGCTGACACGGAGATCCGAGGAGTCACGACCAACCTCCCGTTCCTCCGCTGGCTCGTCGCGCACCCCGTCTTGCGCGCCGGCGAAGCGACTACCGCCTTCCTCACCGAGAATCCGCCGCTGTCCCCGCGGCAGCTGCGTCTTCCAGCTACGCCGTTCCGAGCCGCGTGGCGCCTCAACCTCCCCGCGCCGCCGCCTGCCCCACCCCCGGACGTCGACGTCGAGTCACACCGTCCCACAGCGGCTCACGGCGAGAGCACGGTTACAGCGCCGATGCCGGGGACCGTCATCCGCGTCGAGGTGGCGCCCGGCGACGAGGTCCGTGCCCGCCAGCCGCTCGTCGTCATTGAGGCAATGAAGATGGAAATCCCCGTGCACTCGCCCTTCGAAGGGACCGTGAGAGCCGTGCACGCCGCCGAGGGCGACCGCATCGCGAGTGGAACGCCGCTCGTCGAGCTCGAGAGCTAGGCGACGACTCTCCTACGGGCTTGGCGCGAGCCGCCAGACATCGCCGCCTCCCCAGCTCCCGATCCAGAGCTCCGACCGGTGATCCGGGACGACGAACGGACTCGTGCCGACGTCGACCGTTTCGACCACGCGGTTCGTCGCCGGATCGATACGCGAGAGAGTGTTGCCTTCACGATTGGGCACCCAGACGTCACCTCCGACGATCCCGGAGTCCGCCGGCCGGCGACCGACCTGAATGGTCGCCACCGTCCTGTTCGTTGCCGGATCGACACGGTCGACCGTGCCGTCGTCTCCGTTCGAGACCCAGAGCGCCTGCGGCGTGCCCGCCAGCCACACGGAGCCACCACCCGTGTGGATCGAGCGCACCACTCGCGTGCGGCGCGGGTCGACTCGAACAACGGCTGTACCGTCAGCGAGTCCCACCCACACCGCCGTTCGCGTCATCGCGAGGCCACCGGCTGGCCCCGGGATCGTCAGCGTCTTGACGATCCGGTTGCGTCTCGGACTGATGCGGTGGAGCGTGCCGAACTGGGACGTCGCGCGATGCCACATGGCTTCTCGGCGACCTTGATGCGCGCCACGACCAGGTTCGCCGCCGGGTGTATACGCACGACCTCGTTCGTGCCGAACAGGCTTGCCCAGGCAGAGCCACCAACGAATGCGACAGAGCATGGACGAGAGTCCGTACCTGTCGAAATGCGCGCCACGAGCGGCGTGTCGCGGGTGGCTGAGGTCGCCGTGCCGGCAAGCACGAGCGCAAGTCCGATCAGAGCTGCGAGTGGAGTTCTCATGCGCCGAGAATACTCCCATCTCGCAGTAAATTGCTACCGCATTGCAGTAATCTTAGGTCGCGTCGCCCGGATCGAGCGCACGAAGCTCATCTCGCAGGGCGGTCTCGAGCGCAACGAGTCCCGCCCGAACGTCGGCCTCTGGGACGGCGAGTCTCGCCCGGACGCTGCTCGTCATCCGCCTGAAGCTGTCGAAGTGCACGGTCGTCACGCGTCGGCCTTCTTCGGTCAGGGTGAAGACGTAGGAGCGGCCGTCGTCGGGATTGACCGTGCGCGTCGCGTGCCCGCGGGTGACGAGGCGGTTGAGCTGTGCCGAGGTCGTGGTCAGCGGCAAGCCGAGGACACCGGCGAGCTCCGTCGGCGTTGCTCCCCCGAGCGCATTGAGCGTGCTGTAGAGAGCGAACTCGCGGGCAGCCGGATCCTCGGGCAGCGTGCGTGCGAGCAGGGTGCCGAACAGCTGGAAGGCCGCGTGCAGCTCGAGCCACATGCCACGTTGAAAGGGCACGTGACCGATTCTCGCGCAGGACGCGAGGCTAGGCCATCGCTGGCAGGCCGCGCGTGTCAGCGCAACGCGGTCGCGTCAGTAGATGAGACCAGACGCGAAGCTCGACACGTTCTGGCCGCGCACTCTGTCCAGGACCCATCCCACCGTGAAGTTCACGAACCAGACGACGATCGTGGCGCCTACGTAGGTCCAGAAGCCGTTGATCGAGAAGTCGGGGGCGATCCACTCGGCGAGCGCGAGCATGAGCACGTTGATCGCGAAGTACGCGAGCCCGAACGTGACGATGATGAGCGGCAGCGTGAGGATCGCGAGGATCGGCTTCAGAATCGTGTTGCCGACCGTGAGGATCGCGGCGGCGAAGAGGAGGGGGAACCAGCGCCCGATCGTGACGCCGTCGAACATCCAGTCGACGACGATGAGCGCCAGGATGTTGAGACCCCAGCGGATGAGCAGAGCGATCCAGATCATCGACGTCGCGTAGCGCGCAGGTCTAGAAGAGCTTCTGGAGCTTCATGGCCGCGCCCATGTCGCCCTTGATCTTCAGCTTCCCGGTCATGTACGCGGTGGTGGGGTTCTGCTCCCCGGCGACGATCTTCTCGAAGTTCTCCTCGCTGGTCGAGAAGGTCGTGTCGGCGTCGCCCGAGCCTTCGGTCACGGTGATGGCGCCGTCCGCGACCGCCACGGTCCACACGCCGGCGCCCTCGATCTCGAAGACGTAGGTGTTGTTCATCCCCTCGATCCGGTCCGGCGAGACCCGGCTCGGAAGCCCGTCGAAGAACTCCTGAACGCTGCTCATCGTGTCGGATGCTCCTCCTCGGTCGGGAACGGGCGGAGCCTATCGTGCGGCTAGGCTCTGCGCGGCGTGGACCTTGACCTCACTCCCGAGCAGGAGCTGATTCGCGATACGGTCCGGACGTTCGCGCGGGAGCGCGTCGCGCCTGTCGCGGCGGAGCTCGACCTGAACGGCCGGTTCCCGTACGAGCTCGTCGCGGAGCTCGGCGAGCTCGGCCTCATGGGTCTTCCGATCCCGGAGCAATACGGAGGAGCCGGAGGAGACACCGTCTCGTACGCGATCGCGGTCGAGGAGCTCACGCGCATCGACTCGTCCGTCGCGATCACCGTTGCCGCTCACACCTCGCTCGGGACGATGCCGATCCTCCTCTACGGCACGGACGAGCAGAAGGAGCGTTGGCTCCCCGACCTCGCGTCGGGCCGCCGGCTCGCGGCCTTCGGGCTGACAGAGCCCGACGCCGGCTCCGACGCCGGCGCGACACGCACGACTGCCGAGTTGCGGGACGGCGCCTGGGTCGTCAACGGGTCGAAGCTCTTCATCACGAACGCCGGCACCGACGTCACCTGGGGCGTGACGATCACGGCGCGAACCGGCGAGGACGAGATCTCCAACATCGTCGTCGAGAACGGGACGGACGGCTACGTGGTGTCAGGGCCGATGAAGAAGCTCGGCTGGCGCGCGTCGGACACGCGCGAACTGTCGTTCGACGACTGCGCCGTGCCGGAGGGCAATCTTCTCGGCGAGCGCGGCGAGGGCTTCCACCAGTTCCTCGAGATCCTCGACGGCGGACGCATCTCCGTGGCCGCGATGGGAGTCGGCCTCGCACAGGGCGCCTACGATCTCGCGTACGCATACGCGAAGGAGCGCGAGCAGTTCGGCAAGGCGATCGCCTCCTTCCAGGCGATCCGCTTCAAGCTCGCGGACATGGCCACTGAGATCGAGGCAGGCCGCGCGCTCGTGTACAAGGCTGCGTGGCTCAAGGACGAAGGCCGCCCGTTCGCGCGCGATGCTGCGATGGCAAAGCTCTACACCGGCGAGCTGTCGAATCGTGTGGCCAACTCCGCGCTCCAGATCCACGGCGGCTTCGGTTACATGGAGGAAGCCGCGGTCTCGCGCCTCTACCGCGACCAGAAGATCCTCGAGATCGGCGAGGGCACGAATGAGGTGCAGCGGATGGTCATCGCTCGCCATCTCGGTCTGTAGCGCCCTCGTCCTTGCAGGATCAGCATTCGGGCATGTCTTCCCGACGCCGCAGTTCCTCCCGGGCCAGAGCACCGAGTCGGTCACCCTGGATGTCCCGAATGAGCGCGATGTGCCGATGACGGGGTTCGTCGTCAAGGCACCGGCCGGGCTCGAGATCGAGCACGCGCATCCGGCGGACGGGTGGGACGAGGAGTTCGACGCCTCGAGCGCGCGCTGGACGGGCGGCCCGCTCGCGGCGCTCACGACGACGACGTTCGGGATCTCGCTGAGAGCGGAGAAGGAGCCCGGTGAGGCGGTGCTCGAGACCGAGCTCCTCTATGACGACGGTGGGGTGGTCCGTTGGCCGGTACCGATGACGGTGGTGCCCGCTGAAGAGAGCGCGTCGCAAAACCTCGCGCTCGCGGCCGTCGTCGGCCTCATCGGCCTCCTCGTCGTCGGCGCGGTGGCGATGCTCGCGTGGCGCCGGCGCACAGAGCCACTTCAAGAGAAATAGCGGGAGCCGCTGCTACGGTCGGCTGCGGCCATGATCTTCACGCAGTTCGTCGACGACGCGCTCGGCTGCGCTTCCTACCTCGTCGGCGACCCGCGCACGCGCGAAGCCGTCGTCGTCGATCCGGCGTACGCGATCGAGCAGTACCTCGAGGAGGCGGAGCACCGCGAGGTCCGCATCGTCCGGGCGATCGAGACCCACACGCACGCCGACCACCTCTCCGGACACGGTCGCTTCGCGCTCGAGCTCGGTGTTCCGGTGAGCATCCACCCTGCCGCGGGGCCCGAGTACCCGAGCGACCCGCTCGAGGGCGACGCCGAGATCGTGCTCGGCGACATCCTTCTTCGCTGCATCCACACACCCGGTCACCGGCCGGAGCACTGCTGCCTCGCGGTCAGCGATCGCACGCGCGGGCCGGATCCATGGATCCTCCTCACCGGCGACTCGCTCTTCGTCGGCGACGCGGCGCGACCCGATCTCGCGGTCGAGGCGCGCCAGGGCGCCGAAGGGCTTTTTCACTCGCTGCGACGGATCGTCGAACTGGGAGACGGCGTCGAGGTCTACCCGGGGCACGTCGCCGGCTCGCTCTGCGGAAAGGCGATGAGCTCGAAAGCGTCCACGACCATCGGCTTCGAGCGCCGCTTCAATCCCGCTCTCGCCTACGACGACGTCGAGCTCTTCGTCGCGGAGACCGCGGTGATCTCGGCGCCCAGGCCGCCGAACATGGAGCGGGTCGTCGAGCTGAACCGCGGGCCGTTCGTCGGCGCCCAGCCGGACCCGCAGGAGCTCGCGGCGCCCCCGGAGGGCGCACAGGTTCTCGACGTACGGGCGGTGGAGGCGTTCGCGGCGGGGCACGTCGCCGGCGCCCTCAACGTGCCCGTGTCCGGGACGCGGTTCTCGACGAAGGCGGCCTTCGTGGTCGACTCGGGCCCGGTCGTCGTCGCGGTGTCGAGCGAGGCGGAAGCGAGGCAGGCGATCGCGGGACTGCGCTCCGTCGGTTTTCTGGACATCACCGGCTATGTCCTCGGCGGGGGCACCGAGGAGCTCGAGCTCGTCTCGCTCGGTGAGCTCGACACGCTCCTCGAAGATGGCGCGGAGCTGATCGACGTCCGCGAGAAGGACGAGCGGGACACCGGCTACATCGCCGGGAGCCGCAACATTCCGTATCGCCTCATTGCGCTCGGCGCCAACGACCTTCCGCGCGACAAGCCCATCGTCACGATCTGCGAGACGGGCCCGCGCGCGGCGATCGCGGCCAGCATCCTCTCCGCTCGCGGTTTCGACGCGCACCCGGTGTGGAACGGCGGCATCGACTCCTGGATGGCGGCCGGCAAGCCGACCGTCGAGTTCCGCCGCTGCGGCAGCTGAGGCGGCTAGGCCGGAGGCCCGACGCGCTCGACCGCGTAGCCCGCGGCGCGAAGCGTTCCGAGCAACTCCCGGCAATGCTCCTCGTCCCGCGTCGAGGCGACGAGCTCGATCTCGGTCTGGAGCGCGCTCGTCGTGCGCCCCTCGCGATGGTGGTCGACCGAGACGACATTGCCGCGGCCCTCGGCGACGAGGTCGAGGATGTTGCGAAGCTCGCCCGGCCGATCGGGGATGAGCAGCCGGATGGCGAGGAAGCGGCCAGCCTCTGTCAGCCCGTGGCGCAGCACCGAGATGAGCGTCGTCGCGTCGATGTTCCCGCCCGAGAGCACGACGGTGACGGATCCCGTGCCCGGCACGCGGCCGGCGAGGAGCGCGGCGAGCCCGACCGCGCCCGCGCCCTCGACCAGGAGCTTCGTCCGCTCGACGCACAGGACGAGCGCTTCGGAGATCTCCTCGTCCGAGACCGAGATCGTGTCATCGAGCACGTGCTCGAGGATCGACCCGGGCAGGACACCGGGATGCTTCACGGCGATCCCGTCCGCGATCGTGTGGCCGGGCGGGCAGACGACGCCGAAGATCCGCACACCGGGCCGGCGCTCCTTCAGCGCCAGCGCGATGCCAGCCGCGAGGCCTCCCCCGCCGACCGGGATCAGCACGGTCTCGGCCTCGGGCGCCTGCTCGGCGAGCTCGAGGCCGATCGTCCCCTGGCCGGCAATCACCCGCTCGTCCTCGAACGCGTGGATGAGCGTTGCACCTGTGCGGTCGACGTGCTCCTGCGCAGCAGCGACGGCCTCCTCGAAGCTCTCACCGGTGAGCTCGGTCGTTCCGCCGTACGAGCGGGTTGCCTCGACCTTCGCCATCGGCGCGTCGAGGGGCATGAAGATCGTCGCCGGGATACCCGCTTCTCGTGCGGCCCACGCGACCGCCTGGCCGTGGTTACCCGCGCTCGCGGCGACTACTCCCGCCCGCCGGTCCTCGTCACCGAGTGTCGCGATCGTGTTGTACGCGCCGCGAACCTTGAACGAGCCCGTTCGCTGGAGGTTCTCGGCCTTGAGGAGCACCGGTCGACCGACGATCCTCGAGAAGGTCTCGGTCGGATGGAGCGGTGTCTCCCGCGCTACTCCCGCGAGGCGCTCGCGTGCGGCCTCGATGTCAGCGATCGTCGGCGCCATCGAGCGTGAAAACCTCCTCCATGATCTGCCGGACGGCGCTGAGCGGGTCGAGGCTGCGCTCCTCGACCTGCTCGAGCACGCGCTGCAAAGCCGGATCGCCGGCGACGGTGCTCCTCAGATGTGCGCTCGCGCGACTCGAAGCAACGGCGAACACCTCGGCCGCGAGGTTCTTTCGCCGGCGCTCTTCCAGGCGACCGTCCGCCTCGAGCGTGGCGCGATGCTCCTCGATCGCATCCCAGAGCGCGGCGACGTTCTCGCCGCGGAGCGCTTCGGTGAGGAGGATCTTCGGACGGCGCTCCGGCTCGGCGAGCGCGACGATCGAGCGCACCTCGGTCAGCATCGTCTTGGCGGCGGCGTGATCCATCTTGTTGATCGCGATGACGTCCGGGATCTCCATGATCCCCGCCTTCAGCGCCTGGACGGAGTCGCCCGAGCCCGGCATGAGGACGAGCAGCACGGTATCCGCGATACCCGTGACCTCGATCTCGCTCTGACCGGCACCGACCGTCTCGACGAAGACGACGTCCTTTCCTGCGGCATCGAGCAGCAGCACGGCCTGGAGCGTCGCCTCCGCGATACCGCCGAGGTGGCCGCGCGTGCCCATCGAGCGGATGTAGACGCCGGGGTCGAGGAAGTGGTCGGAAAGTCGGATGCGATCGCCGAGGAGCGCGCCGTGCGTGAAGGGGCTCGACGGATCCACGGAGACGACGCCGACCGTCTTGCCGAGCTCGCGAATGCGGGCGACGAGAGCGCCGATGAGGCTCGACTTACCCACTCCCGGAGGGCCGGTGACGCCGACGATCGCGGCCTTGCCCGTGTCGGGGTAGACGTCCCGCACGAGCGGGTATGCGAGTGGATCTCCGTCCTCGACGAGCGATATCGCACGCGCGAGCGCGCGACGATCGGCCGAGCGCACGCCCTTGACGAGCTCCTCGAGCGTCCAGTCTCCGCGCGCCACGCAGAGACTCTATGCAGGGTTAGCGCTCGGTTCAGAGTGATCACCCGCCGCACCCCGGCGACATGGCTGCTCGCTCTGAATCGGGCTCTCAGGACGGGCGACGCGACTCGGCTTCGCGGCGTGCCTCGATCTCCTCGAGGAGCATCGCGATCCGCTCGAGGGGCGGCACCGGGACGCCGTTCGCAACGGGCTCTGGCTGGACTGCCGGCTGGCCGTTAGCGAGCGACGCGACCGCTGACTCCGAGCTCGCCTCGACCGCGCTCCACTCGTCTTCGCGGGTGATCGGCAGCCAGCTCGTCATCGCGAGCGCGACGAGCGCACCCGCGAGGTAGAGAAGACCGGCCGCGATCCAGACCGCCCTCGCACCGAATGTGCCGACGAGGACCCCCGAGACAGCCATGGAGAGGCCAAGCACGGCGTAGTTCGAGCTCATGATCGTCGCCAGCGCTCGGCCGCGGTAGCGGTCGGGCGCGCCGCGCTGGACGAGGAGCCGGTTGCAGATGATCGCGGCGCCGTTCCCCGCAGCGCCACCGATGACGAACGGGACGGCAAGCCAGATCGAGCCGCTGAGCGCGGCGCCGCCCCAGCCGAATGCCATCAGCGCGATCGAGCCGACGTAATGGCGGCGCAGGCCGACCTTCCCGAGCGCGGCAGGCGCGAGGAAGCTGCCGAGAACGAGCCCGACGCCGCTCGCCGCGACGATCGCGCCGAACCCTAGGTCACCGGCGTCGAGCACATCCTTCGCGAAGAAGACCTCGGCCACGTTCACGGCGCCGGCACCGATGAGAACGACGTTCCAGACGACGAGCACGGTGATGAGAGGACGCGCGGTCACGACGAGCCGGAGGCCGTCGGCGACGTCGCGCCAGTGGCCACGGGTCAGCGGCTCCTCCGATTGCAGCCGCTCACGTGGAATGCGCGCGATGAGCGCCGCCGAGACGAGGAAGGTGACGGCGTTCACCGCGTACGGCACGGAGCTCCCCCAGGCCGTGAGCATCAGCCCGCCGACGACAGGCCCGACCATCCAGGCGACGTTCTCCATCGTCTGCATGAGCGAGTTCGCGTTCGCGAGCTCGTCGTCGGGAACGAGGTTCGGAAGACCGGCGTTGGAGGCGGGCATGAAGAACCCGGTCGCGATGCCCGCGACGCCAGCCAGGGCGACGATCGCCGCAGGTTGGTCGACGAAGGGGAGGGCGGCGAAGACCCCGAAGCGCACGAGGTCGGAGGCGATCATCAACCCGCGTCGCGAGAGCCGGTCGATGAGCGGCCCGAGCACGAACCCGATCACGACGATCGGCAGGAACTCGACGATGAGGAGCGCCGCGACCCAGACACCCGATTCCGTGAGGTCCTTGATCGAGACGATGAGCGCGATGACTGCGAGATAGGTGCCGAAGCTCGACCCCGCCGTGGCGAGGAAGAGATAGCCGAACGAGGGCGAACGGCGAAGGAGTCCGAGACGGCTGGAGCTCTCCACGACTCGTTTTGACGCTAGCACCTGTTCCCGATTCCGACTACGGCCATTCCAGCCGTGTCCGTACTGGGCATGTGCGCGATGTTCGGCGGCGGGCTCGTCGGGCCTGCCGCACGATCAAGCGCCGCGCATCGCCTTCGCCATGCGCTTGGCGACGAGCCGCGCGAGTCGCCGCTCGTCGGATGCGGGAGGAGCTGCGAACGCGGTCCCGTAGACGATCGAGACCTGCGCTCGCCCCTGCTGGAGCGCAATGAGATCCAGGTAGAGGCGTAACCCTTGCTGGCTCGCGATGATCCGGTACGCGACCGTCCGATCCGCAACCGTCGGGAACGCGATTCTCTTGAACGAGACGAGACGGACGTTGGTGCCCTGCAGCTCGCCGCGCATCGCCTGACGCAGGCACGACTGCCCGGCGGCACTGGTGCCGCGGCTCCACGACGCGTTGGCGTCTGCCCGGAACTCGTACACGTACGCGCGCGAGACGACGAACTCCGCCGTGCTCGTGAAGCTCGGCGAGCTCGCCTGTCCCGTGATCGTGAGGTCGGACTCGTCGAGCGCCGAGCAGTACGGCGTGTTCGGGTTCTCGGCGGTCGGGATCGCCCTGAATGCGGCGTTCATGTCGGCCTGCCGCACGAGCATCGACCCCGCGCGCGATTCATCAGCTGCAGTGAGCCGCTCCTGCGGGTCGCCGCGAGCGGCGAGAGCCGCGCCAGATCCGACGAGACCGACGAGGAGGACGATGGCGAGAGTCGCGCGCATCTCAGTCACTGTACGAATCGCTACGGCTCGTACGAGAGGTTCTGACGGAGCCAGCGCTCGGCCTCCGTGACCTCGAAGCCCTTCCGCCCGGCGTAGTCGACGACCTGGTCGCGCCCGACCCTCCCGATCGAGAAGTAGCGTGCCTGCGGGTGGCCGAAGTAGAGACCGCTGACGCTCGCCGCCGGCATGGTGGCGAAGTTCTCCGTCAGCTCGATCCCGGCGCGGGAGGCGTCGAGCAGCTCGAGGAGCTTCTGCTTCTCCGAGTGATCGGGGCATGCCGGATAGCCGTACGCGGGACGGATCCCGCGGAAGCGCTCGCTGATGAGCTCCTCGTTCGTGAGTGACTCCTCTGGCGAGTGCCACTCGCGCCGGGCGATCTCGTGCAGGCGCTCGGCGAACGCCTCGGCGAGGCGGTCGGCGAGCGCGCGCACCATGATCGCGCGGTAATCGTCACCGTCCGCGGCGAAGCGATCGGCAAGATCCTCGCTCCCGTGGATCGCGACGGCGAACCCGCCGACATGATCAGCGAGCCCGACCTCGGCCGGGACGACGAAGTCGGCGAGGGATCGGTTCGGCCGCGAGTCGGCGTGATCCGCCTGCTGTCGCAGCATCGGGAGGCGGATGACCCCACTGGGTTGTCGCGCGACCGGGATCCGCGCGTCAGCGGATCCCGGTCTTGCGCAGGGAATCTGCTCCAGCACGACGTCGTCGTCGTCCGCGACTGCCGGCCAGTAGCCATACACGCCGCGCGCCTGGAGCGAGCCCGACGCGATGACCTCGTCGAGCAGTTCACTCGCCCCCGCGAAGAGGTCTCGCGCCGCCTCACCCTTCTCGGGATCGTCGAGGATCGCCGGGTACCGCCCCTTGAGCTCCCAGGCGTGGAAGAAGAACGTCCAGTCGATGTAGCGGCGGAGGACGGCGATCTCCTCCTGCACCGCCCGTGACCCCGTGAACGGCGGCTTTGCGAGATCCTCCTCGTGCCAGTCGATCGGAGTCCGCCGCGTGCGCGCCTCGCGGAGTGACAGCAACGGCTTGCGCCCACGCTCGGCGTGGAGCGCGCGGAGTCGCTCCTGGTCGATGCGGTTCTCCGCGTCGAGGCGGACACGCCGGTCGCCGTCGAGCAGGTCTCCCACGACGCCGATGACCCTCGAAGCGTCGAGCACGTGGAGGGTGGGTTGCTCGTACTCCGGAGCGATGCGCACGGCGGTGTGCTGCTTCGACGTCGTCGCGCCTCCTATCAGCAGGGGCAGCTCGAGCCCCCGCCGTTCCATCTCCTTCGCCACGCCGACCATCTCGTCGAGCGACGGCGTGATGAGCCCCGAGAGCCCGACGATGTCGCAGTCCTGCTCGATCGCGGTGTCGAGGATCCTGTCAGCCGTAACCATCACGCCGAGGTCGATCACCTCGTAGCCGTTGCAGCCGAGGACGACACCGACGATGTTCTTGCCGATGTCGTGCACGTCGCCCTTCACGGTCGCGAGCACGAGGCGCGCAGCCGACTGGCGAGTCGTCTTCTCTGCCTCCATGTACGGCTCGAGATGGGCCACGGCGCGCTTCATCGCCCGCGCGCTCTTCACGACCTGCGGGAGAAACATCTTCCCGGCACCGAAGAGATCGCCGACGATCTTCATCCCGTCCATGAGCGGTCCCTCGATCACGTCGAGCGGGCGCGCCATCTTCTGCCGCGCCTCTTCCGTGTCTTCCACGATGAAATCGACGACCCCGTGCACGAGCGCATGGGCAAGGCGCTCCTCCACCGGTGCCTCGCGCCAGGAGAGGTCGAGCACGCGTTCCGTCCCTCCGCCCGTCACCGTCGCCGCGTGCTCGACGAGGCGCTCGGTCGCGTCCGGCCGGCGATCGAACAGCACGTCCTCGACCCGCTCGAGAAGCTCGGGCTCGATGTCCTCGTACACCGCGAGCTGGCCCGCGTTGACGATCCCCAGGTCGAGGCCGTTGCGAATCGCGTGGTAGAGGAACGACGCATGCATCGCCTCCCGAACGGCGTCGTTGCCGCGGAACGCGAAGGAGAGGTTCGAGATGCCGCCCGAGACGAGCGCGCCCGGACAACGCTCCTTCAGAAGTGGGATGGCGTCGATGAACGCCTTCGCGAAGGCGGCGTGCTCCTCGATCCCGGTCGCGACCGCGAGCACGTTCGGGTCGAGGATGACGTCCTCCGGCGCGAACCCGGCGTCCGTCGTGAGCAGATCGTATGCGCGTCCGAGGATCGCGACCTTGCGCTCGACGGTATCGGCCTGCCCCTGCTCGTCGAACGCCATGACGACGACCGCCGCGCCGAAGCGGCGGATCGTCCGCGCCTGCTCGAGGAACGGCTCCTCGCCTTCCTTCAGCGAGATCGAGTTGACGACGCCTTTGCCCTGCAGGCACTTCAAGCCGGCCTCGAGCGCGGAGAAACGTGAGCTGTCGACCATGATCGGGAGCCGCGCCGCCTCGGGCTCGGTCGCGATCAGGTTCAGGAAGGTCGACATCGCCTGCTCCGCATCGAGGAGGTCGGCGTCCATGTTCACGTCGAGCATGTTTGCGCCGCCACGCACCTGCTCGATCGCGACGTCGACCGCGCTCTGGAAGTCGTTTGACTCGATCAGCCGGCGGAACTTGGCCGAGCCGGTCACGTTCGTCCGCTCGCCGACGACGACGAAGCCGGTCTCCGGACGGATGACGAACTGTTCGAGGCCGGAGAAGCGCGGCAATCGCGACGGCTCGGGTACTCGCCGCGGAGGCAGGCCCTCGACTGCGCGCGCGATTGCCCGCGTGTGCTCCGGCG
The DNA here is from genome assembly GCA_963723695.1 of uncultured Gaiellaceae bacterium. Taxonomy (GTDB): domain Bacteria; phylum Actinomycetota; class Thermoleophilia; order Gaiellales; family Gaiellaceae; genus GMQP-bins7. The sequence continues at coordinate 241,260 of CAVRRU010000015.1, forward strand.
TGGTGCCGCAACAGCCGCCGACGAGGTTGACGAGACCGTCCTCGGCGAACGCCCGCAGGAAGCGGCTCGTGTCGGCGGCCTGCTCGTCGTGCAGGCCGAGGGCGTTCGGCAGCCCTGCGTTGGGATGGCAGGAGACGTACGTCGAAGCGACGCCGGCGAGGCTCTCGAGGAACGGCCGCATCTCGGTCGCGCCGAGTGAGCAGTTCACGCCGACGATGAACGGCTCAGCGTGCTCGACGGAGACCCAAAACGCGTCGGAGGTCTGCCCGGAGAGGTTCCGCCCGCTTCGGTCGATCGCGGTGAAGGAGAGCCAGAGCGGCAGTTCCGGCGCGGCGACCGACGCGGCGACGATCGCCGCCTTCGCGTTCAGCGTGTCGAAGATCGTCTCGATCATCAGGAGGTCGACCCCACCGTCGCACAGCGCACGGATCTGCTCCTCGTACGCGGCCTGCACCTGCTCGAACGTCACCGCCCGGTAGGCGGGGTCCTCCACCTTCGGCGAGAGCGACAACGTGACGTTGAGCGGACCGACCGAGCCGGCGACGAACCGCGGCGTCTCGGGCGTGCGCTTCGTCCACTCGTCCGCTGCCGCACGCGCGAGCTTCGCGCCCTCGAGGCTCATCTCCGCGGCGAACCCTTCGAGCGCGTAGTCCGCCTGGCCAATGGAGGTCGCGGTGAACGTGTTCGTCGTGGCGATGTCCGCACCCGCCTCGAAGTAGGAGTCGTGGATCTCGGAAACGACCTCGGGCGCGGTCAGGTTCAGCAGGTCGGGGTCGCCTTTGACGTCGTGGGTGTGCGTAGCGAACCGCACCCCGCGGTACTCCTCCTCCGAGAACTCGCGGCGATGGATCAGAACGCCCCAGGAGCCGTCGAGGACGAGGATCCTGTCAGCGAGTAGATCTCGGAGTTGTTGTCGGACGTCCTTCACGAATCGGCTCCCGCCTAAAGGGTCGGGAGCCGGAAGGCTCTCGGCGCTTTAGGCGATTTGGTAACCCGGTCGCCAAGCTGCCGTTCAAAGCTCTCCGGGTGCGTAAAGGCTAGCGCACCGGCCCGCCCTACGCCCCGCAGCTCTCACGAAACCAGGATGCCGGCCACGGGCACTCCCACGGAACGGTGTAGTACGACTGACCTGCCCGGCCGATACGACCGCGAAGTACGCCGCTTCGGCCGCAGCGGCCGCGGCAGCTCGAAGGTCGAGCGGATCCGACTCACAGTGCTCACCACGCGCCGCGAGCCGACAGCGCCCTCCGAGATACGTGATCGCCACCTGCACCTCCGCCGGAGTCCGGAAGTCGACATCCGGGTGCTCGCCCGACGGCAGCTCCGAGAGCGCGGCGGCGAGCCCGCACCCTCCGACGAGGAGCACGAGCACTGCGAGGACCCCGCATCCGATCGCGACGTTGCGCCCCGTCACGGATCAGCCGGCGAAGACGCGGCGCTCGGCGTCCTCGATCACTTCCTCGCGCGACGGCGGCTCGAGCATGAGTTCGACGATCGCCTCGACGCTCGGGTCGTCGGTCGCGCGCATGAGCGTCACGGCCGCCTCGACGTCGTACTCGGTGCGGCGAAGCTCGACGTCCGGCCCGAGCAGCGCCCAGTAGGCATACCCGGCCCGGCCCTCGTACGGCAGCCCTACGCTCCCGGGCCCGACGAGACGAACGTCGTCCACCACCCGGTCGTAGCTCACGTGCACGTGCGCGGTGACGACGGTCCTCGCGTCGACCCCGACCATGAACTCGCGCACGCGATCACCGGGGGTTCGTTCTGTAACGCACTCCTCGTCGGATCGGGGTGAGCCGTGACACAAGCACGTCGATCCGAGGCCGTCGACGTCGACTGACACGGTCGGCTCGAAGCCCTCCAGGAACGTGAGATCGTCGGGAGTGTGCTGCGCAGCCATCCACTCCCCCCGGCCCTCGAGAAACGTGCCGACCGAGCGATCGCCGTTGCCGCGTACGAAGCGTGCCGGGATCTCGAGCGCTCGGACGAGCGCAAGGGTCTCCTGCGGCAGCGAGCCCCAGGTCAGGTCGCCACAGAAGACGACGAGGTCGGGCGCCTCGCGCTCGACCTCCTCGAGCACCGCTGCAAGGGCAGGCGCGTTGCCATGGACGTCCGCGAGCGCTGCAATGCGACTCACGCTCATGGCCGAGGTGACACAGACGCAGCGGACGCGAAGCGTCCGCCTTTAGGGATCTTGGCGCGGTCGGAATCCGCGCTCGCGGATTCCGACCTTGCGCTCAACCAGTCGTACGCCCGCTCACCGTGAGCTGGTTCTCGGCGTGCTTGATGCGCTGCTCGAGCTGCCAGCGGTCCGCCTGCGACTCGCCCGCCTCGACCTTCGCGAGCTCGGCCTGCGCAGCCTCGAGCTGCGCCTGCGCCCGCGCGTCATCGATCTCCTTCACGTTCACCGCGTCGTCGACGAGCGCGAGCGCGCGATCGAGCTCGACCTTGAAGAAGCCGGGGCCGGTGGCGAACTCGAGCACCTCGTTCGGATCGAGATGAATCCGCGTAGAGCCCGCCTTCAGCGTCGCGACGAGCGGCGCATGACGGGCGAGGACGCCGATCTCGCCGACCGCGCCGGGCACGATGATCATCTCCGCCTCTCCGTCGAACGCCGAGCCGTCGGGTGTGACGAGCGCGACGTCGAACTTGGGGTGGGACTCGGCCACGTCCTAGGCGGCGACGGCCTCGGCCTGCTGCGCCTTCTCGACCGCGTCCTCGATCGTGCCGACCATGTAGAACGCGGACTCGGGAAGCTCGTCGTGCTCACCCTCGATGATCGCGCGGAAGCTGCGGATCGTGTCCTCGAGCTTCACGTACTTGCCCGGCGTGCCCGTGAACTGCTCCGCGACGAAGTTCGGCTGCGACAGGAATCGCTCGATCCGGCGAGCGCGCGCGACGACGACCTTGTCCTCGTCGGTGAGCTCGTCCATGCCGAGGATCGCGATGATGTCCTGCAGATCCGCGTACCGCTGCAGGATCTGCTGGACGAGCGTCGCGACCTCGTAGTGCTCGTCGGAGACGACCCCGGGCGCGAGCGCGCGCGAGTTCGACTTGAGCGGGTCGACGGCCGGGTAGATCCCCTTCTCGACGATCGAGCGCTCGAGCACCGTCGTCGAGTCGAGGTGCGCGAACGTGTTGGCCGGAGCAGGGTCGGTGAGGTCGTCGGCAGGCACGTAGATCGCCTGTACCGAGGTCACCGAGCCGGTGCGCGTCGAGGTGATCCGCTCCTGGAGCTGCCCCATCTCGGTCGCGAGCGTCGGCTGATAGCCGACCGCGCTCGGCATGCGCCCGAGAAGCGCGGAGACCTCGGAGCCCGCCTGGACGAACCGGAAGATGTTGTCGATGAAGAGCAGCACGTCCTGGCCCTCGTCGCGGAAGTACTCGGCCATGGTCAGCCCGGAGAGCCCGACTCGTAGGCGCGCACCCGGCGGCTCGTTCATCTGGCCGTAGACGAGCGCGACCTTGTCGAGCACGCCCGACTCGGTCATCTCGAGCAGGAGGTCGTTCCCCTCGCGGGTTCGCTCGCCGACTCCGGCGAACACCGAGACGCCGCCGTGCTGCTGCGCGACGTTGTGGATCAGCTCCTGGATGAGGACGGTCTTGCCCACGCCGGCGCCGCCGAAGAGGCCGACCTTGCCGCCCTTCACGTACGGGGCGATGAGGTCGATGACCTTGATCCCGGTCTCGAACGTCTCGATCTTCGGAGAGAGGTCGCGGAAGTCGGGCGGGTCGCGATGGATAGCCCACCGCTCGACGTCATCGGGAATCGGCCCGAGCTCGTCGATCGGCTCTCCGATGACGTTCCAGAGACGTCCAAGTGTCGGCGCGCCCACGGGGACGGAGATCGGAGCACCCGTGTCCACGCACACCGTCCCCCGCGACAGGCCATCGGTCGAGTCCATTGCGACGGCCCGTACACGATCGTCGCCGAGATGCTGCTGCACCTCCGCGACGAGCGTCCGCGTCGCGTCGCCGTCGGCGATCTCGATCTCGAGCGCCGTGTTGATCTCCGGAAGCCGGTCGGAGAACACGGCGTCGATGACGACGCCCTTGATCTCGATGATCCGTCCCGTGTTCGTGCCGTCTGATCCGTTCTCGGACAAGGTTCTCCTGAGGTCGAAGATTAGGCCGGCCGAGAGAGGGCGCGCCGGGCCGCGGAGTCTATCTGGGGACGACGCCCGACCGGCTCCAGAACCGCTTAGAAGCTCTTAACGGTACGTTGACCGGCGGCGCGGGAGTTTCGGATGGCGGTGGCTATCCTGGCGACGTGGGAACCCGCACTTGGCTGGCAGTCGCGGTGATCGCCGTCCTCGTGGCCGGGGGCGTCGTGCTGGCCGGCCTCGCACTCGGAGGCGGCGACAGCCAGAGCTCCGCCGCCGAGTACCAGGTCGCCGCCGTCCAGGCACGCGACCGGGTCGACTTCGCGCTCGGGCGCCTGTCGAGAGCTCAGAGCCTCGACGAGCTGACCGAGCGGATGGACGAGGCGGCAGCGACGATCGACGGTGCGGCCGGAGAGCTCGACGGCGAGACGCCTCCGCAGGCGCTCGCGGACGAGCACGAGCGGCTTGTCGAGCAAATCGGCGTGCTCGCTGGGGACGTGCAGGGGACTGCCGATCAACTCCGCGTGCCCGGCTTCGAGGACATCCTCACGGGCGCCCAGGGCCTGAACTTCGAGAGCTGGGACGAGATCAACGCGGTCTTGGTGAAGATGAAGGGGCAGGGCGTCGTCGTCCCGTTGCTGTCGCGCCACGAGACGAGCTAACCGGCCCTGAGAGAGGTCGTCTGAGCATGTACGTGATCCGCACGTTGGCATCGACGCTTGCCCTGGCTGCGGTCGCGGCGGTTGCACTTTCGGGAACCGGGGCCAGTCAGGTGGTACCCGACTTCCCGATCTCGGGCGGCAACTTCTTCCTCCGTGAGTGCTCGGGTCTGAAGGACCAGAAGCGCCGCGGCTGCTACATACGTGGGCTGTTCGCGATTGTCGAGGAGTCGGGTGACCCGGCGCGAGAGGTTCCCCAGCTGGATCACAAGGTGCGTGCGAACGGCGGCTATCTCGCCGCGAACTGCCACATCCTCATGCACGCGGTCGGTCGCCAGTGGGCGGCGCGACACGACGTGACCCTCGAGACGATGTTCCGCTACGTGCCGAAGTCGAACGATCCGGGGTGCTCGGCCGGCTTCGGTATGGGCATGGTCATGCACCTCGGCAAGGAACTCATCCTCGAGCCGCGCAGCGTCATCCCGTCGTGCAAACAGCTGCCGACGCGCTTCCGCGAGTACACGTGCTTCCACGGCTCGGGCCACGCCTTCATGCGCGGATATCACGGCAATCTCGCCTGGTCGGTCAAGGCGTGCAAGACGTTGGGCGCACTCTTCACTCCGGACTGTGCGCAGGGAGCGTTCCACGACTACTGGATCTCGCTGAGCGGAGCCGACGATACGAAGCGTCCCGAAGGGGCGGTCACCGATCCCCAGAAGCTGTGCGGCAGCTACGCATATCCGCGTCCGTGCTGGTACCGGTTTTTCTGGGAGCGTCGCCAGTCCGCGAGCGTCATGGAGAAACAGGATCTGCTCCGGCTCTGCCACAGCGTCGAGGGCAGGCAGCGGGCGGGTTGCATGGGTGGCGCATCCCTGCTGCTCGCGCGCGTTCGCGATCCGGCGGACCACGCCAGCGTCTGCGGCGAGCTGACGGGAACCGACGCTCTGAACTGCCTTCGCGGCGTGAACGTGCCCGTCCTCGCGGGCGACCGCTACGAGCAGCTCCGGCTCATCCGCGTATGCGCCGATCATCCCCTCGCGACGCGAAACGGCTGCTACGCGTGGTTCGGGCGGACGCTGAACGTCGTCACGGACGGGAAATTCGAGGTCGGCGGGTGCCGCAGGCTCGGCACCGCGCAGGCGCGCGCAGCGTGTGTCGCCGGCGCTCGCCGCCTCGAGCAGCCGCTCGGGACGTTTTCCTAACGCTCAAATGGCCGAAGACGGGCCGGGCATTTGCGGATGCCGGTTCGCGTCGATCTGCGCGATCTCGCGCTCGGGCTTCCAGCCGGCCGTGAAGAGGTTCGCCATCGTGAACCGCGGCGCGAGGTCCTGGTTCCGTCCCGTCGGCCCGAGCTGGGCCACGACCCCGAGCACTGCCACGGCGAGCATGGCGGCGACGCTGACGTTCGCGGCACTGAGAACGGCGCGACGTGCCCGACGCGCGACGACTACCGGGCTACGCGGCGACTCGAGCGGAGCCTCGCGCATCTTCAGCGTGAACTCGCGGACCGTACGCTCGAACGTGCGGCAGTCGGCGCAGCGCTCCAGGTGACCGGCGACCATGTGCTGCTCGAGGTGCGACAGCTCGCCGTCGAGCATGAGGGACACCTGGCCGCGAACGCGGTCGCAAACCAGGGGTGACAGAGCCGCTCTCATGCTCGGTGAGACGCCGCTCGAGGCGAAGAAGTTAGCCGGACGCGGCGGGCTGCTGAGCGGGCTCCTCCTGGACGACATCGAGCGGACGCATGACCTCGGCGAAGTGACATGCGACGGGATGCTGGCCGCCCGGTCGGACGACGAGCGGCGGATCCTCCTGAGCGCAGATCTCCTGCGCCTTCCAGCACCGCGTTCGAAAGCGACATCCGGATGGTGGGTTCGCAGGGCTCGGAACGTCGCCCTCGAGCACGATGCGAGGGCGCTTTCCACGAAGCACCGGAGACTCGATCGGCACCGCCGACAGGAGCGCCTGCGTGTACGGATGCATGGGCACCTCGTAGATCTCGTGGCGGGTGCCGAGCTCCACGATCTTGCCGAGGTACATGACCGCGACGCGGTCCGAGATGTGGCGCACGACCGACAGGTCGTGCGCGATGAAGAGATACGTCAGCCCGAAGTCGTTCTGCAACTGGACGAGCAGGTTCACGACCTGCGCCTGGATCGAGACGTCGAGCGCCGAGACCGGCTCGTCGAGCACGATCATGGACGGGTTCAGCGCGAGCGCACGGGCGACGCCGATGCGCTGTCGCTGTCCGCCCGAGAACTCATGCGGGAAGCGGTTGCCGTGCTCGGGGCTCAGACCGACCGTGCGCAGGAGCTCTTCGACGCGCGCGCGCCCCTCCTGGCGGCGGTAGAGGCCGTGGATGCGCAGCGGCTCGGAGACGATGTCCCGCACCGTCATACGCGGGTTGAGCGACGCGTACGGATCCTGGAAGACGATCTGGAGCCCTCGCCGCACCGGCCGCATCTGGCGGCGCTTGAGGTTGGTGATGTCCCGGCCCTCGAAGAGGATCGTCCCGGCCGTGGGCTCGAGCAGCTTGATGATCGTGCGACCGAGCGTCGTCTTGCCGCAGCCCGACTCACCGACGATCCCGAGCGTCTCGCCGGTGTGCACGGTCAGGTCGACGCCGTCGACGGCCTGCACCTGGCCCACGGTGTGCTTGAAGATCCCCGCCTTGATCGGGAAGTGCTTGACCAGACCCTCGATGCGGAGGATCTCGTTGCCGTTGCTCGTCGGCGTCGGCGCAGGTGCCTCAGCGGGGGTCGCAACCGGTGTCTCGGCGTCGCTCACGGCTCGACTCCCACGCTCACTTCGATGACCGGGCCGACGTTCAGCTCCTCGGCGAAATGGCAGGCCGAGAGATGCTGGCCGCCGGCGATCTTACGCAAAGCGGGAACATCGGTCCGGCACAGCTCGCGCCCCTGAGAGTGGGTGCAGCGCGGATGGAAGGCGCACCCCGGCGGCGGCGAGATGAGGCTCGGCGGCGAGCCGGGGATCGGCTGCAGCCACTCCTGGTCGGTGTCGAGCCGGGCGAGGCTGCTCATGAGGCCGATCGTGTAGGGATGCTTCGGGTTCGCGAAGATCTCGTACACGTCCCCGAGCTCGACAACCCGACCGGCGTACATGACGACGACGCGATCGGCGAGCTCGGCGATGAGACCGAGGTCGTGGGTGATGAGGAGGGTCGCCGCATGAGTCTCGCTCTGGGCGGCGCGCAGCACCTCCATGATCTGGGCCTGGATCGTGACGTCGAGCGCCGTCGTGGGCTCGTCTGCGATCAGGACCCGGGGCTCGTTGGCGATGGCCATCGCGATCATCGCGCGCTGTCGCATCCCACCCGAGAACTCATGCGGATACTGCTCCACACGGCGCTCGGCGAACGGCACGCCGACGAGCTCGAGGAGCTCGATCGTCTTCGCCCGGGCGGCCTTGTCGCTCATTTCAGGATGGTGTGTCTGCAGCGCCTCCGCGATCTGGTCACCGATCGTGAACACGGGGTTCAGCGACGTCATCGGGTCCTGGAAGATCATCGCGATCGCACCGCCGCGGATCTCGCGCAAGTGCTTCTTCGGCAGCTTGAGGAGATCGCGCCCGCCGTACAGCGCCTCGCCCTCGGTGACGCGGGCTGCAGGAGTGAGCCCGAGCATCGTCATGACCGACACGCTCTTGCCCGAGCCCGATTCTCCGACGATGCCGAGGATCTCGCCGGGCATGAGGTCGTACGAGACGCCCGTGACCGCCTTGACGACACCGTCCTCGGTCTCGAACTCGACCGTCAGGTCGCGAATGGAGAGCACAGGCTCTCGCGTCTTCTTGGCGTCCCCGACTTCGGTCATGTCGTTCGGGGCGAGCTTACTGCCGAACGCGCTGTTGCGGGTCGAGAGCGTCGCGCAGCCCGTCTCCGATGAAGTTGACCGCGAGGGCCAGGACGACGATCACCAGTCCGGGGAACGTCACGAGCCACCACGTGGTGAAGCCCTCGATCTGCCCGTCTGCGATGAGCTTGCCGAGCGCCGGGGTCGGCGGCTGAACGCCGAAGCCGAGGAACGAGAGCGCGGCCTCGAGCAGGATGGCCACGGCGACGAGCACGGTCATCGTGACGACGATCGGGCCGACGGTGCTCGGCAGCATGTGCCGGAACATGATGCGCAGGTCGCCCGCCCCCGACGCCTTCGCCGCCTCGACGAACTCCTTCTCGCGGAGCGAGAGGAACGTCCCGCGGACGATCCTTGCGAGGTTGACCCAGAGGAGGAGCGCGAGGATCATGCCCACCCGCAGAGGCTTGCCCTGGCCGAGATACGCCGAGAGGACCAGCAGGACCGCGAGGAACGGCACCACGAGGATGAGGTCGACGAGTCGCATGAGGAAGTTGTCGACCTTCCCGCCGTAGTAGCCGGCGATGGCGCCCACCACTGTGCCGATCGCGGTCGCGACGAGCGAGACGAAGAGCGCAACCCAGAGCGACGTACGAAGGGCGAAGATGACGCGGCTCAGGTAGTCGCGGCCGAGCTGGTCGGTCCCGAAGAGGTGCCAGCCCTCGAACGTCGGAGCTTGGACGATATGCTCGAAGTCGAACTCGTCGAACGCATAGGGCGCAACCCGAGCCGGGAACAGCGCGATGACGCAGGCGATGACGAGCACGACGAGGCCGGCGACGGCCAGCCGATGCCGAAGGAAGCGCATCCGGGCATACGCCCATTGGCTCCGGGCCTGGACCTCGAGGCCCGACTCGTAGCTCAGCGACGCGTCGTCGACGAGCGGGCCGGGCACCGCACCGGCACCGGCAGCCCCAGGCACCGGGGTGGCCTGGCCGGTGCTGTACATGACGTCCCGGCGGTCGCCCGGCGGCTGCATCCGCTCACTCAAGGCGTACCCTCGGGTCGAGCCAACCGTATGCGAGGTCGGCGAGCAGGTTGAAGATGACGACGAAGACCGCCGTCACCATGAGGAACGCCATGACCGGATACGGGTCGCCGGTCTGGAGGTTCGTGATGAAGTACAGACCCATTCCGTCGAGCGCGAACACGGTCTCGGTGACCACGGCGCCGCCAAGCAACGCGCCGAAGTTCAGCGCGACGAGCGTCACCAACGGGATGAGGGCATTTCGGAAGGCGTGCTTCATCGTGACGCGCCTCTCCGGCAGCCCCTTCGCGCGGGCGGTGCGGACGTAGTCGGCGTTCACGACCTCGAGCATCGCCGCACGCATGAAGCGGGTGTACGTCGCCATGTTCGCCACCATGAGCACGAGGACGGGGAGCGCGAGATGCTGCGCGCGGTCGAGCACGAAGTGGAGGCCCGTCCCCGGATCGACGGAGTTCAGGTTCGCAACGTAGAAGATCCGGATGTCGAACCATAAGTAGACGTTCACGAACAGGACCTGGAGCATGAGGGCGAGCCAGAACACGGGTACGGCGAGGCCGACGAATGCGAAGGTCGTCGCGGTGTAATCGAACACGCTGTACTGGCGTAAGGCGGAGTACACCCCGACGCAGATTGCGACCAGGATCGCCAGGATCTCGGCGACGATGACGAGCTGCAAGGTGTGGCCCATCGCGCGTTTGAGATCAGGCCAGATCGGGAGGTCCGAGACCGTCTCGGTTCCGAACTTGTTCGTGAAGACATCCTTCACCCAGTAGCCGTAGCGGACGTAGAGCGGCTCGTCGAGGTGCTTCCGCTCGATGATGTTCTGGATCGTCTGCTCGGAGAAATCGGGCTGCGATCTCAGGAACCCGATCGGGCTCGTGACGAGATTCATGCCCCAGAACACGAGGATGCTCGCCGCGATCAGGACGAGCGAGCTGTAGAGGAGCCTGCGAATGACGTAGGTGAGCACTGTTCTCCTCTACCTCCCTTCCCGATCCTAGAACGAAGTCCCACCCCCGCGCATGGCGGGGGTGGGACGGCGCTCCTGCCGAGTGACGCCCGGCACGTTCGAGTTAGTCGATTACGAAACGGTGCTCCACGCCTCGGAGTTCCACGTCGATCCCTGCTGCGTCGGGTTCTTGAGGACGTTCTTCACCTTGACGTTGTTCAACAGGAACACAGGCCGCGAGAACAGCGGAATCGAGAAGACCTCCTCCGCGAGGGTCACCTCGGCCTGCTGAAGCAGCTTCGTCCGCTGCGCTTCGTCGGCGGTGAACTTCGCCTTGTTCAGGAGGGCGCTTGCCTTCCTGTTGCACGAAGTCATGTAGTTCTGGTCGCCGCCGCACGCCGCCTGCTGGGCGAAGTTACCCGTGAGGTCGGGGCTGCTGAGGAACGTGAACATCACGACCTGCCAGTCGCCGGAGGTGAGCGTTCCACCACCGAAGAGCACGGCCGGCGAGATGAACCGTGGCGTGAACTCGATGCCGATCGACTTCAGCTGACGCTGGATGATCTCGAACGTCAGGGCACGGAGCGGGTTACCCGACGTCGTCGTGAACGCGAACTTGAGCTCGCCCACGCCGGGGCAGCTGAAGATCTTCGAGTTGCCGGAGCTCGGAGTGTCCGGGCCACCGGTGCAGCCGTTCTTCTTCAGCAGCGCAATCGCGTTCTTCTGGCTGAACTTCCACCGCGCGTACGGCGTCTGGTACTGCGGCTCGAACGGCTTGAAGATGTTGCTCTGGAGCACCGGCAGCGCCTTGACCGAGCTCACGAGGCCGGTCTTCACGTACAGCACCTCGCGGATCTGCGACCGGTTGATGCCCGTGATGATGGCCTGCCGAACGAACTTCTGCTTCAACGCGGGATGCGCCTTGGCGCCCTGCTGGAAGTCGATGTGCTCCCACTGGTACCCGGCCCCCGCGTCCACCTTGAACTTCTTGTCCTTGTAGAAGTCGACGATCTGGACCTGCGGCTGGGGCTCGACGACCTGGCCCTCGTCACTCTTCAGCGCCTGGAACTGCGAAGCGCCCGCGAGGTAGCGGAAGACGATGCGGTCGAGCTTGGACGCCGGACCTGACTTGTACGCCGTGTTCTTCAGGAGGGTGAGCTGCGTGCCCTTCTGCCAGCTCCCGAACTTGAAGGGACCACTCGAGATGTCGAGCGAGTCCGACCACAGCTTGTTGAAGTCCTGCCCTGCCACCTTGTGAGCGGGCAGGATCTGCTCGCCCAGGATGCCCTCCCAGTTGTAGAAGGCCCGCTTGGGCTTGAACGTCACGGTGAAGTTCTTGCCCTTCGCCTGGACCTTCGCGATGTCCTCCCAGCCCTCGCGCGCGACGATGTCCCAGTTCGGGTTCATGATCGTCCGCCACGTTGCGATGTAGTCCGCGCCCGTGATCGGCTTGCCGTCACTCCACTGGGCGGTCTTCTTGTACGTCGCCGTGACCTTCAAAGGCTCCTTCTGGAGGATCTTCGGGCGTGCTTCCAGGAGTTGAGGAACTCGCTGGACCTTGTTGTTCCAGATCAGGCCCTCCAAGAGGATCTTGTTCAGCGCCAGCGCGACCGTGTACCCGTTTCCCTCCGACAGGAACGGGTTGAGGATCCCCGGCTCCTGGTCGTGGATGATCGTCACCGTGCCCGCGGACGCGCCTTCCGACTTCGCGGTCGCGGACGGTCCGACTACGAGGCTCGCGACGAGCACGATCACGCCCGTCAGGAGCAGTAGCGATCGTTTACGCATGTATCCCTCCGTGTGGTGGTGGTGGTGGTGGTGTGATTCGTCCACGCACGAACCCACGGCGCGCCCTACCAGCCGCTCCGCTGAACGCCGCGTTACGTGCATGATCACTACTCTGAGACGCCTGTGAAGGAATTGAGTTAGAAGGGAGACCGAAGTGCGAATTCCGCGCGCCAACGACCCTCGTGACACGGTCTTTCCAATCGCAACCGACGATGCGGCCCGGCTCGTGGAAACCGCCGGCACCGTCCTCGAAGACGCCATCGACGTCGAGTGGTACGAGCAGCACGGCACCGACGTCGACCGCGCAGCGCTGACCCTGTGCCGGATCCGCCGAGCTGTGGCGGGGCAGAAGGGCGGCCCGGAGCACGGCGACGAGGCCGTGCGCTACGTCCTCGACAACGCGAGCCCCGAGGCCGTCCTCTGGATCGCGAGTCGCGCGATCTCGTACATGGACGAGAACGGGTTTCCCGACGCGGTGGGGCCCTGGTTTCCCGAGGAAGAGGCGCCCCAGCCCTAGGAACCCGATTCAGAATGAGGCGCCATGCCGCCGGTCGTGCGGCGCGACCCGTCGAAGGGTGATCATCCTGAACCGAGTTCTAACGATCGCGGCGCCAGAGCAGCAGCGCCAGGGGAAGGAGCGCCGCCGCCGCGAAGTACGGCGCGAGGGCGACGCGTCCACCCTGCTCGCCGCGCACGATCGTCGGGCCCGAGCCGAGCGCCGCGCGCGCCGTCTCGATCACCGCTCCCACCTCGCGCTCCGAGAACGTGTTGCCGGAGATCGTCTCCGCGAGGCCGTCCAGGACCTCGCGCGAAGACTCATCGGGACGGTACTGCGGCTCCGGCGCTCCCTCGGTGTAGACGCGCTCGTCTGCCGCCCAGACGTGAACGAACACGACGTGCGTCACCGGCGGGCTACCGAAGAGCCGCGCGAGCCGAGCACCGGAGGTCGGCTGCGACTCGCCGTCCGTCAGCACGACGAGAAGACGCTTGCTGGCCTTCGGCGCGAAGTACCGCTGGCTGCGAATGTACGCCAGCGACTCGAGGTTGGTCGAGAGCTGGGCGAGCGAGGAGCGAGGCGGAGGCTTCTCGATGCCGAGCGAGCGGTTGAGCGTCGCGTCGAAGACCTCGCGATCGGCACTCGGAAAGAGGTGAGGGAGCGTCCGGTCGGTCATCGACACGACCCCGAACCTGATCTCCGGAAGCGCAGCGCGGACCTTCTTCGCGAGTGTCTTCGCACGCTCGAGGCGGCGCGCCGAGTCCGTGCCCGACTGCGCGAGCATCGAACGCGACACGTCGACCACCACGAAGGCTTCGGCGTCGGTTCGCTCGCGAAGCGTCCTCGTCTGCTCCACGACGGGCTGCGCGGCGGCGATCCCGACGAGCGCCCCCGTCGCAGCGAATGCGAGAACGGTGACGACGAGGGCGCGACTCGGCGGCTCGACGAGCGCAAGGCCACGACGCACCGTCTTGGCGCGGCGACGCACGAGGAGCAGTACGAAGAGCGGCAGCACGATGCCCAACGCGAGCAGCAACCCCGCTGGCGCAAGGAGCGACATCAGTATCCGGTGCCCGGTTCGCCGGCGCCGGCCCCCTTCGAGCCCTGGCCGCCCGGACTGGGATCCGTTCCCGCCGCCGCCTCGCTTAGCTGGATCCCCCTGCCGCGCTGGTACGCGAGCTCGAGGTTGTACTTCGGCTCGTCGTTCGTCGGATCGAAATCGAGTGCGAGCTTGAGATTGGAGACTGTGCTCGACAGCAGCGCCTCACGCTCCTGCGTCTCGTAGACGAAGCGGGCGAGCCCGAGTGCTCCCAGCAGGCTCGCGGCGCGGGACCGCGTGGCATCGTCAGGGGCCGTGGCCACAAGCGCCTCGAGGCGGGCCTGCGCCTCGTTGCGCCTGACAGCGAGCTCGGGATCGGAGATGACGGGATCCTCGAGTCTCGCGACACGAAGCGAGCGAACCGCTTCGCGGAGGTCGATGTCGTCGTCGATACCGAGCAGGTTTCGCGCCGGATCGAAGGGAAGCAGCGGCTCCGCCTGCCAGAGTCGCGTCTCCTCGGTGGACGCCCCGTAGCGGACGTCGCCGGCCTGCATTGCATTCCGCCAGCGGACGACGTCGGCGGCGAGGAGCACGAGGACGACCGACAGGACGAGGCAGAAGAGTGCAGCGACTCCCATCCCAGCGCGCGCGAGGATCTCTCGCCGGCTCACGAGGCGGTCCCCCTCCCACCCGTGAGCGTCAGCCGCGACGCGAATCGCTCGTACGCCGCGAGAGCCGCGAAGAGAAGCGCGCCGAGGAGGAGCAGCGACCGCGGTACCGGAATCGCCGCCTCGATCGGCTCGACCTCCTCGGTCGACCCCGGGGCGAGCGTGAAAGCGCCCGTCTGCAACAGCCCGCCGAAGATAAGGCGCGCGTCGCTCGACGGAGCAAGCGCATACGCGCGAAGCTCGACCGGGCTCCGGCGAATCTCCTCGACGATCCGGGAGAGCGACGGCACGTCATCCGGGGCAGTTTCGAGATCACTCACGAGCAGGATCGACCCGTTCTCGATCCCGTCGCGCCGAAGCATGTCCCTCGCGAGCTGAAGCGCCGCCGACACCTTCGTACCTGCGCGGAACGTGATCGACCACGGGTTCACCGGCGGTCCCAGCCTCGGCGGGACGAGGAGCCTCAGCATCGGGCGGAGCTCAGAGGCGGGTGTTCCCGGCGGGAGCAGCTCGTACGGGACGTCCGAGAAGACGACGAGCCCGATGCTCGCGTTGTCGGCGATCAGTCTCTTGAACGCCGTTCGCACCGCGCGGTAGTCCTCGTCCTCGATCGACAGGGAGAGGTCTACGACGACGACGCCCGTCGAGTCGTTCGGGATGAGCCCGGGCGGCTGACGTGTCGAGGTCGCGGGCCGACGAGATAGCAGCGAGCACGAGGGCCACTGCGATCCCTGCGAAGACGAGCTGGAGAATGCGGGCTCTCCAGATTGCCCCGGCGAAGGGACGCGCGTCGTGCAGGTCGACGCCGCGGGGGCTCAGCCACGAGCGCAGGCTTCGCCTCTCACTCGACACGGGCGCCTCCGTTCTCCTCCGGCTCCTCGACTTCCGGCAGAACGCTCCGCACCCGCGCGGCGAGGCCGGTCGTCTCCTCCACCGGAGGCAGGCCTTCGGACCACGCGAGCACCCGCGCCTCGCGAGCGAGCTTGGCATCGCCCCAGTCGGAGAGCTCGAGCTGCTCCGCGACCTGCTCGAGCGCCCGCCGCTGCGCCGCGGCTCCGTTGCTGCGAATCGACTCCTCGAGCAGGACGAGCGCCTGCTCGAGCGGGCTGAGAACCGGGACCGGCGCCGGTGGCGGCGGCTCGGGAGGTGGTGCGGGAACGCGTCGCGGCCAGGCGACGTACGCGAGCGCGAGCCCTGCGATCGCGGCGAGTGCGGCACCGCCGAGCAGGATCACCAGCAGGAGGCGCGGTGCGAAGCCGTATGAGACGGCGGGCAGGGTCAGGACGTCCGCGCGCCACGGCGACGAGAACGGGTCGGCATCCCGGTTCGCAGCGGCGAAGCGCGAGTACACGCGGATCGGCGGGAGCGGGATCTCGATCGAGCTCTCTTCGATCCGTTCGTCGCGCGGAGCGCCGAAAGCGATTCGTGCGGGGCGGAAGTCGTACCGCGCCGACTGTCCCGACGGCAAGCAGGTGCCCGTAACGCATCTGAGCAAGAACGTCGTCCGAAGATACGAGACGTCTCCGTCGTCCTGGCGGCGAGGTGCGGACCTCCCGACGATCTCCCACGGGGAGAAGTCGGCGGCGACGCGTATTGATTCCGGATCGATCCGTTCCTTGTCGAGCACGATCTCGAACCGCGCCTGCACCGTGTCCCCGAACAGCACCTCGCGCGGGGCGACCACGACGTCGGCTTCGATCTCGGGCAGCGGCTCGGCCCCCGCCGAGGCCGACTCCTCCCCACCGCGCTGCCAACCGACGAGAACGACGACCAGCGCGGCCAGCAGAGCAGCTGCCGCCGCCCCGGCTGCGAGGAGCACGCCCGGGCGGATCTTCAGGTCACGCACCGACAACGCGCCTCGCACGCCGCAGCTCCACCCAGGTCAGGAACTCGGCGAGAACGTCCGAGTGCTCGTACGACGACACCAGGAGCGGGTCGATGTCGAGCGAGCGAAACCGCTGGAGGATCTCTTCCAGGCGCTCCCGATTCGCGACGCGGCGCGCCTCCACCTCGCGTCGGCGGAGACGGACGGAGGCGAGCCGGCCGGAACGCGGGTCCCGGACCGGCACGACGATCCCGTGCACGTCGGGGAAGCTCTGCTCCCAGGTGGGATCCTGGATCACGACCGGGACGAGGTCCCAGCGGCGCTCGATCGCAGTGAGCCATAACTCTTGAGACGGCTCCGGGATGAAGTCGGACAGCACGAAGACGAAGGTCCCCGGCGTGACCGCCCGCGAGTGCGAGGCGAGGTGGTCGAGCGAGCGCTCGAGCCAGTCCTGTGGCCCCCCGTACTCGGACGACCAGAGGCGCTCGTCGCGAAGCTCGATCAGCTTCCGCTCACCCTTCGGCTGGCGCCAGTGCGGTTCCCCGTCCGCGTAGTCGAGGTAGCCAACGAATCCGCCCGCCGCGCCCGCGCTCGCAAGCACGAGCTCGACGACTGTGCGCATCGCCCGCGGCTTGTCGAGCCAGGGCAGCAGCGGCCCGTAAGAGGACATCTCGGGACGCCGGTCGCAGACGATGATCACCCTTGGGGCCTCTTCCGCGAAGCGCTCGCGCACGACGAACTCGTCGGTTCCGCGAGCGGTCGAGAGTCGCGCGGACGCAGCCCAATCGATGGAGTCGATGTCGTCACCCGGCTGGTACGGGCGCGACCCCGCGACGTCCGTTCCGGAACCGCGCCGAAGGCTCTTCATCGTCCCGAAGGAGAGCCCGATCAGACGCCGCCGCGGAACGAGCGGGAAGGTCAGTCGAGCGCCGGGCACTGATTCAGAGCATCGGGTCAGACCCCACGGGCCTGACCCCCGTCGCCTTCGAAAAGCGGGTCTTCGTCGGAGCCGGGCCGGGGCGCGAGCTCGAGACAGCTCAGGCGGAACTCTTCGATCGCCGCGTTCCAGCCCGTCGCGCGGGCACGCGCGACGAAACTCGGGGCGAAGACGACTCGGTGGATCAGGACGGACGAGAAGAGCCGCTCGATGTCCTCTGGAACGACGAAGCTGCGGCCGTCGAGGAGTGCCCACGCGCGAGCCGCCCGCTCGAGCGCGAGGCTGCCGCGCACGGAGCTGCCGATGACGACGGAGTCCTCCTGGGCGCGAGTCGCCCGGACGAGCTCCACGACCCATTGCCGAAGCACGTCGTCCACGTAGACGTGCTGGGCCGCGGCGCGCACCTCGTGCACTTCCTCGAGCGTCACGACCGGCCGGAGATCTTCGAGCGGGTGCGAGAAGCGCTGGTCGGTGAGGATGCGCAGCTCGTCGTCGAGCTCGGGGTAGCCGAGCGCGGCGCGGATGAAGAAGCGGTCGAGCTGGGCCTCCGGGAGCGGGAACGTCCCCTCGTACTCGATGGGGTTCTCCGTGGCGAGCAACAGGAACGGGAACGGAAGCGCGTGCGTGACGCCGTCGACGGTGACCTGCTGCTCCGCCATCGCCTCGAGCAGCGCGGACTGGGTCTTCGGAGTCGCGCGGTTGATCTCGTCGACGAGGACGACGTTGGCGAAGATCGGCCCCGGGCGGAACTCGAAGTCCCTCGTCCTCTGGTCGAAGACCGAGAGGCCGGTCACATCGGTCGGCTGCAGGTCCGGTGTGCACTGGATGCGCTGCGGCACCGCGCCCTCGATGCTCCCCGCGATCGCCCGCGCGAGCACGGTCTTCGCCGTGCCGGGAACGTCCTCGAGCAGGACATGTCCGTCGCAGGCGAGCGCGGTCAGCACCAGCTTGATCTCGTCGCGCTTCCCGTAGACGACCGTCTCGATGTTGTCGACGAGCCGGTCGGAGATCTCACCGGCTCGCTCGAAGCGCTCCGGCTCGGACGCAGCGGCGAGAACCGGCTCCACGGGCGCGATGGTAGCTGGGGGTATGTCGGACAACGGGCTCGTCATGCCGCCACTCGGGAAGTTCTACGAACGCAGCGACGACTTGTTAGGTCAATGCCTCGGCGCCGGCGACGACCTCGAGGATCTCCTGCGTGATCTCGGCCTGGCGGGCGCGGTTCATCCTCAGCGTGAGCGAGTCGATGAGCTCGCCGGCGTTCTTCGAGGCGTTGCGCATGGCGGTCATGCGCGCTCCCTGCTCCGACGCGGTGGATTCGAGGAGCGCCCGGTAGATCTGCGTCTCGAGGTAGACCGGCAGCAGTCGCTCGAGAATCTCGTCGGGCTCGGGCTCGAAGATGAAGTCGCCGCGAAGGGTGTCCGCCGCACGCTCCTCCTCGTCCGTCTCGAGGATGTCGGCGGCGATCGGGAGGATGTCCTGCTCCGTCACGCGCTGGGTCATCGCCGAGACGTACGTGTTGTAGACGAGCACGACCCGATCCACCTCGCCCTCGGTGAAGAGCTCGGAGAGGCGATGGGCGATCGCCTGTGCGTCCTCGTACGCGGGACGGTCCGTGAATCCCTGGTACGAGCCTGCGAGCTCGCGCCGCCGGAACGTGAGCGTGGAGCGCCCCTTCTTCCCGACGGCAACCCAGCGGACGCCTTTGCCTTCCGCCTGGAGCGACCGCTCGAGCGCAAAGGAGCGCCGGATGACCTGCGCGTTGAAGGAGCCCGCGAGGCCGCGGTCGCCCGTCAGCGGCACGATCGCGACCGCCTCGACGCTCTCGCGCTGCTCGAGCAGCGGCAGGCGCACGGACGAGGACGCGCGGCCGACCCCCGCGATGAGCTCGTTCATCGTCTCGGCGTATGGGCGGAGTGCGGTGATCCGCTGCTCGGCGCGCCGCAGCTTCGCGGCCGCGACGAGCTCCATGGCACGCGTGATCTTCCGCGTGTTGCGGACCGAGCGGATGCGTCTCTTGAGGTCCTGGACGGTCGCCATGCAGCGCTACCCGGCCAGACCTTTCTCCTCCTCGACGTTGAAGACGCCCTGGAAGTGCTCGAGCTCGGAGACGAGCTTCTGCTCCGTCTCCTCGGAGAGGTCGCCCGAGGTCCGGATCGCCTCGAGGACGGTGCCCTCGGTACGCAGGTGCTCGCGCAGCTCGTCGTGGTACCGCGGGATCTGTCCCACCGGGACCTTGTCGAGCCACCCGTTGATCCCCGCGTAGATGGCGACGACCTGCTCCTCGGCCGGCCAAGGCTGGTACTGGGGCTGGTTGAGTGTCGCGACCATCCGCTCGCCGCGCGCGAGCGCGCTCTGGGTCGCCTGGTCGAGCTCGGAGCCGAACTGCGCGAATGCCTCCAGCTCCCGGTACTGAGCGAGGTCGAGGCGCAAGCGCCCCGCGACCTTCTTCATCGCCTTCGTCTGGGCGTTGCCGCCGACGCGCGAGACCGACGTGCCGACGTTGATGGCCGGCCGCACGCCCGAGAAGAAGAGGCTCGACTCGAGGAAGATCTGCCCGTCGGTGATGGAGATGACGTTCGTCGGGATGTAGGCGGCGATGTCCCCCGCCTGCGTCTCGATGACCGGGAGCGCCGTCAGCGAGCCCCCACCGAGGTCGTCGGAGAGCTTGCATGCCCGTTCGAGCAGCCGCGAGTGGAGGTAGAACACATCGCCCGGGAACGCCTCACGTCCCGGCGGGCGCCGCAGCAGCAGCGAGAGCTGGCGATACGCGTCCGCGTGCTTCGAGAGGTCGTCGTAGATGCAGAGCGCGTGCTGGCCCGAGTAGAGGAAGTATTCGCCCATCGCGCAGCCGGCGAACGGCGCCATCCACTTGATCGGAGCCGCCTCCTGAGCGGGCGCCGAGACCACGATCGTGTACTCCATCGCACCCGCGTCGCGGAGCCGCTCGACGACCTGCGCGACCGTCGAACCCTTCTGTCCCACCGCCACGTAGATGCAGACGAGGTCTCCGCCGCGCTGGTTCAGGATCGTGTCGATCGCGACCGCCGTCTTGCCGGTCGAGCGGTCGCCGATGATGAGCTCGCGCTGGCCGCGGCCGATCGCGGTCATCGAGTCGATCGCCTTGAGCCCCGTGTACATCGGCTCCTTCACCGGCTGACGGCTGATGACGCCGGGCGCCTTGAACTCGAGGTGCCGACGCTCGGTCGCCTCGATCGGGCCGAGCCCGTCGAGCGGGTTGCCGAGCGGATCGACGACTCGGCCGAGCAGGCCCGGCCCCACGGGCACGCTCATGACCTCGCCGGTGCGACGCACGGGCTCGCCCTCCTTCACGTGCTGCCACTCGCCGAAGAGCGCCGCGCCGACGTTGTCCTCCTCGAGGTTGAACGCGATGCCGGTGACGCCGTGCTCGAGCTCGAGTCGCTCGAGCGCAACGCAGTTCTCGAGGCCGTGGATGCGGGCGATGCCGTCACCGACCTGGAGGACGCTGCCGACCTCCGAGAGGTCGGTCTCGACGTCGAACTGCTGGATTCGATCCTTGAGGATCGAGGTGATCTCTTCGGGTCTGAGCTTCAAGGTTGTCTCCTTCGCAACGACCCGGCGCGAAGCGCCGGCTTTAGGGATCTTCGCGCGATCGAGATCCGCGCGAGCGGATGTCGATCTTGCGCATTAACCATGCGCTGTGGCGAGTTCTCGGCGCAGGCGCTCGAGGCGCCCGCGGACACTTCCGTCGGCGAGATGGGAGCCGATGCGGAGGACGATGCCGCCGATCAGGCTCGGATCGACCGTACGTGTCGCCTCGACCTTGCGGCCCGAGGCTCTCTCGATCGTCTGCACGATCGACGCGGCCTCGTCGTCGGAGAGCGCGTAGGAGGTAGCAAGCTCGACGGTCAGTCTGTTCTGTGCCCGGGCGACGAGCGCATCGAGCTCCTGGCTGATCTCCGCCAACTCCCCGGCGCGGCCCTTCTCCGCCACGAGGCGCACGAAGTTCCGGACCAGCTCGTCCGCCTCGGCGGTCAGCTGCTGGAGGACGTCGGCCTTGCCGGCCGGCTCGATCTGAGGATTGCGCAGGAAGGCGCGGAGCTCCGGAACCTCGTCCATCGCGCGCGCGAGCTCGGCGAGATCGGCAGCGACTGCGTCGACCCGGTTCGCCTCCTGCGCCGCCTCGAAGAGCGCGCGGGCGTACATGCGCTGTGCAACCGCCACTACGTCGTTTCCTTCTCGAGCGCGGAGAAGTCGAGCTCGGCGATCGCCTCGTCGATGAGCCGCCGCTGGTCCTCGGCGTCGAGCACTTTGCCCGTCACCCGCGCGGTCGCCTCGAGCGTGAGGTCGGCGACCTCGGTGCGAATCAGGTCGAGCGAGCGCTTCGTCTCGGCATCGATCTGGCGCTTCGTCTCCTCGAGACGGCGCGCGCGCTCGGCTTCGGCTTCATCCTTGACGCGCTCGATCTGCGCATCGGCCACCTTGCGGGCGTCGGCCAGGATCTCTGCGGCCTCTCCCTTCGCATCGGCGATCAGCTGGCGGTGCTGCTCGAGGAGGCCGCGAGCCTCCTCTCGCGCCTTGTCCGCCTCGTCGACGGCGGCGCGAATCCGCTCGCGGCGCTCGTCGATGGTCTTCTGGATCGGGCCGAACGCG
The DNA here is from genome assembly GCA_963723695.1 of uncultured Gaiellaceae bacterium. Taxonomy (GTDB): domain Bacteria; phylum Actinomycetota; class Thermoleophilia; order Gaiellales; family Gaiellaceae; genus GMQP-bins7. The sequence continues at coordinate 263,219 of CAVRRU010000015.1, forward strand.
AATCGCCTGAGCACGAAGAACGTGATCGCGAAGCAGATGAGCGTCCAGATCATCAGGCCCGGGACGACGTCGATCAGGCCCCCGGTCGACTCCTCTTCGGCTGCTTGGGCGAGGAACAGATGCATCGCTCAGACGAGGACGTACGCGAGAAGGCCGCCGATGAGGCCGTAGAACACGACCGCCTCGGTGAGCGCGAAGCCGAGCCACTGGATACCGGTGAGCTCACCGCGGAGCTCCGGCTGCCGGGCGACGGCCTGAATCATCGAGCCGAAGATGTTGCCGATGCCGACGCCGGCACCGAGCGCCCCGAGGCCGATGCCGAGTGCGAGGGCGATCGCCTTGCCGGCGTCGGCGCCGTCTTCGGCGGCGGCGAGGAAGAAGAACGAGGAAAGCATTGCGGGGACGCCTCCTTAGTGCTCGGGCTCGATGGCCGAGCCGATGTAGATGGCGGACAGGGCGGCGAAGATATACGCCTGGATCGAGACGACGATGACGACCTCGAAGAGATAGAAGACGCTTCCGAGGACAACGGAGAGCGGGAAGACCCACGGGGTCACGAGGAAGATCAACCCGATGAACGTGAGGATCAGCATGTGGCCCGCGAGCATGTTCGCGTAGAGCCGGACCGACAGGCTGACGAGCCGCATGAACTGGCCGAGGATCTCGAGCGGAATGATCATCGGCAGCATCGCCTTCGGAACGTCCGGGATCCAGCTCTTGAAGTAGGCCCACGCGCCGTTCTCACGGATGCCCTCGACATGCGTGAACACAAAGGTCATGAGCGCGAGCGCGAGCGTGACGGAGAGCGTGGAGGTCGCGGCGAAGATGGCGAGCGTCGGGATCTCGATCCCGCCGATCTCCCAACGTTCGTCCGAGAGCGGGAGCGGGATGAACCCGAGCATGTTGATCACCCAGATGAAGACCATCAGCGTCGCGACGTAGGGGAACCAGCGACCGATCGCCTTCGTGGGGAGCCCTTGCTCGGCAACCTGGACCTGGGCGACCTCGTAGATCGTCTCGCCGAGCGCCTGGCGACGGTTCGGCCCGCGCCCCGGCCGAACGCGCATGAAGACGATCCCGATCACGATCGAGACGATCGTCCCGAGGATCAGGTACGCGACGGCCTTGTTGATCGACATGTCGATCGGGCCGATCTTCAGCTCGGGACCCCAGGTGGAGAGCTCCCACTCGTGCGAGGGGTCGAACTTCGTCTCCTCCTCGTCCTGCGCGAGCGCGACGGACGGCAGGGTCAGGGCGAACAGCGTGACAAAGGCGAGCGCGCGCTTCATGCCTTCGCGTCTCCGCCGAAGTAGTTCGCGAGTCCGACGCCGAGCTCGACGGTGAACGCGATCGCATAGAGGATCGCCGCGGCAAGGCCGACGATCTCGTTCGACACCGTGACGATCACGAGCACGATGCCGACGAGCAGCGCCCGAGAGGTTGTTCCGATTCCCCGCACTCCTGCGGCGGCGAGGTTATCGGGGCTGTCGGGAAGGCGCGTCAGTACCAGCGCGAAGATCTCCGAGGCGGCCCAGAGGACTGCCGCAAGCGCCCATCCGGAGAGCGGCCAGCCGGCCACCGCGAAGATCGGAAGCGCGAGGGCGATGACCGTCGCCCCGGCGATCGTCGGACCGACCCGGCTCGGCAGCGGGCGAGGCGTCGAGAAGATGCCAGCGCTCACCTCGAGCTCCTGCCGTAGACCTGGTAGACGGCGACGACCCCGAGCGGGATGCCGAGCAACGCACCCGCGAGGAGCCCGAGACCCGCGAAGCCGAGCGCCCAGCCGACGAGCGCTCCGAGTGCCATCGCAGCCCCGAGCGCGCCCAGCAGGAGCCCTGAGGCGGTCGCGAGTGAGTGAGGTGAGGAGGCCGCGTCCGGCGTCATCCCGGCGGGAGCATATCACCGACCTTGTAACAACTGATTTCCCCTTCTGAAGCCGAATCCACCCCACTTCGTAACCACACTAGGATGTGCCGATGGAGCGGCTCGTCTTCGTGCACGGAAGCGTGCTCGGGGCTCGCGGAACGTGGGGTGCGCAGAAGGAGCTGGCCCATCGCTTCTCGCTCCTCTTCATAGAGCGGCCGGGATTCCCGCCGAACCCTCCAGTAGACCGCGTCGACTTCGAGCGCGACGCCGAGCTCGTCGCAGGCCTGCTCGAGCCGGGCGACCATCTCGTCGGGCACTCCTACGGCGGCGTGATCGCGCTGCTCGCCGCGGCCGCCCGCCCCGAGCTCCTCGGCTCACTGACCGTGATCGAGCCTCCCGCGACCCGTGTCGCGCTGGGTCGGCCGGCGGTCGACGAGTTCGCAGCCGAAGGAGAGAAGGTGTATGCGTCCGGAGCGACGCTCGATCCGGAGCCTTTCTTGCGTGACTTCCTCGCGGCCGTCGGCTCGTCTTTCGATCCGCCCTCACCGCTGAGCCCGGAGCTCGAGCAGGGTGCTCGCGCCCTCCAGGTGGAGCGCGGTCCATGGGAGGCGGACATCCCGCTCGACACGCTCGCCTCCGCACCGTTCCCGAAGCTCGTCGTGTCGGGTAACCACCACCCCGCCTTCGACGAGATATGTGACGTGCTCGAGCAACGGTTGCCCGCAGAGCGTCTTGTGCTCGACGGTTACGGGCACAGCGCCCAGCGCCACCACGAGTTCAACGACCGCCTCGCGGACTTCGTCGAGCGCGCGAGCCCTTCCTAGGCCGTCATCCGTTCGGACGCCTCCTCTTGCTCCCGATCGCGCCTGCGCACGCGCGGGTTCATGAGCTTCACGATCTCGAGCAGATAGACGACGTAGATCGAAAAGGCGAGCGCGAAGAGCGCGATCGCGACGACGACGAGCGTCTCCCACGGGTGCCACTCCCCTCCTTCGCGGAACGGGACGAACCGCGTGGCTAGCGCGGCGCCGGCCAGGCTCCCGCACCAGAGCCACATGGTCACGGCCGCGCGTCGCTGCGAGAAGCCGATGTTGAGGAAGCGGTGGTGGAGGTGGCTACGGTCGGCCCCGTAGATCGGCTGCGAGTGCTTCAGGCGCCGGGCGACGACGAACGACGTGTCGATGATCGGCACGGCGAGGACGAGCAGCGGAAGCAACAGCACGACCGTCGACGCGGTCTTCAGCAGACCCTGGATCGACACCGCGGCCAGGATGAAGCCGAGACACAGTGCACCGGAGTCGCCCATGAAGATTCTCGCCGGAAAGAAGTTGTGCCGAAGGAAGCCGAGGCAGGCGCCGGCGACGATCGCCGACAGGATCGCCGGGTCGGGCTTCCCGAGTGAGAGCGCGAGGGTCGCGTACGTCACTCCGGCGATACCGCACACCCCTGCGGCGAGACCGTCGAGGCCGTCGAGGAAGTTGACCATGTTCATCACGGCCACGATGAAGAGCATCGAGACCGGCACGCCGATCCAGGCCGGGATGTCGAGGACGCCGAGGAGCGGGAACGTGACGTGGTCGATCCAGACGCCGAACATGCACGGGATCGACGCCGCAACGAACTGCCCGGCGAGCTTCACCGACGGCGAGAGCCCTCGGAAGTCGTCCACCGCGCCGACGACCGTGGCGACGGCCGCACCCAGCAGCACGCCTCGGCTCTCCCCGGAGAGATCGAGGAACGCGAGCGCCGGCACGAGGATTCCCAGGAAGATCGCGAGCCCGCCGAGCCGTGGGATCGGCCGTCGGTTGATGCGCCGCGAGTCAGGCCGGTCGACGGCGCCGAGCAGGCGGGCCATGCCGCCGACCGCCGGGGTCAGGAGAACGACGATGGCGAACGCGATCGCAGCTCCGTAGAGCACCTCCGGTGTGGCGCGCAGCTCGTCGAACACGGACCGCTACTTCGTTCCGTACAGGCGGTCGCCTGCGTCGCCGAGGCCCGGCAGGATGTAGCCCTTCTCGTTCAGCCCACGGTCGACGGACGCGACGACGATCCGCACGTCGGGGTACTCGCGATGCACACGGTCGATGCCCTCGGGGGCGGCGATCAGGGCTATGAGTCGCACCGAGGTGGCTCCGGCCCGCTTCACGGTGTCGACCGCCGCCGCGGTCGAGTTCCCGGTCGCGAGCATCGGGTCCAGCAGGATGACGTCGCGGTCGGCGATGTCGCCGGGGAGCTTCACGTAGTACTCGACCGGCTCGAGCGTCTCCTCGTCGCGGAAGAGCCCGATGAAGCCCACTCGTGCGCCGGGAACGAGGGAAAGGACGGCATCGAGCATCCCGATGCCAGCCCGCAAGATCGGGCAGACCGCGACTTTCTTGCCGGAGATCCGACGCGCCGTCATCCGCTCGAGCGGCGTCTCGATCTCGACCGCCTCATCGGCGAGATCCTTCGTCGCCTCGTAGGTGAGGAGGAGCGTGAGCTCGTTCACGAGCTGTCGGAACATCTGCGTGGTCGTCGTGACGTCGCGCAGAAGGCCGAGCTTGTGCTGGACGAGCGGGTGGGTGACCTCGGTGACGAGGCCGGTCGCTTCTGAGTGGAGGTCGGCGGCGGTGTCTATGAGCTCCTCCTACGAGAAGGCGGGGTAGGCCGGGAGGCCCGGGTAGAGGGGGCGGCGTTCGAGGAGAGCGGCGCTTCGGGCAGAGAGCGCGTCGACGTCGGCCGATTCCGAGAGCGCATCGCACATGATGCCCCCGACCTCCCGGAAGTCGTCCTCGTCGAGGCCGCGCATCGTCATCGCGGGCGTTCCCACACGGAAGCCCGAGGCGACCGTCGGCGAGCGCTCGTCGAACGGCACGGTGTTGCGGTTGACGGTCACGCCCACCTCGGCGAGTCGCTCCTCCGCGTCCTTCCCGGTCCACTCCGTCCGGCGAAGGTCGACGAGCAGGAGGTGCGTATCGGTGCCGCCGGTCAGCACATCGAGCCCGCCGCCCTGGAGCGACTCCGAGAGCGCGTCGGCGTTCGCCCGCACGCTGCGCTGGTACTCACGGAAGGGCTCCGACGCCGCGATGTGGAAGCAGGCGGCCTTCGCGGCGATCACGTGGTTGAGCGGCCCGCCCTGCATGCCAGGGAAGACCGCACGATCGACGGCCTGCGCGTGCTCTTCGCGGCAGAGGACGAATCCGGAACGCGGCCCGGCCAGCGTCTTGTGCGTCGTCGAGGTGACGAAGTCGCAGTGCTCGACCGGGTTCGGGTGGATGCCCGCTGCGACGAGCCCCGCGAAGTGCGCCATGTCGCACAGGAGAAGCGCGCCGACCGCGTCCGCGATCTCCCGGAACCGCCACGACTCGACGGTTCGCGGGTACGCCGAGCCGCCGCACACGATGAGCTTCGGCCGGTGCTCCCTCGCGAGCGCGAGCACGTCGTCGTAGTCGACGACGTTCGTCTCACGCGAGACACCGTAGTGCACGATGTCGTAGAGCCGGCCGGAGAAGTTGACCTTCAGGCCGTGCGTCAGGTGGCCGCCGTGCGAGAGCTCGAGAGAGAGATGGTGTCGCCTGGCTCGAGCGCCGCGAAGTAGACCGCCATGTTCGTCTGCGCTCCGGCATGCGGCTGGACGTTCGCGTGCTCGGCGCCGAAGAGAGCCTTCGCGCGGTCGATCGCGAGCTGCTCGATCTCGTCGACGACCTCACAGCCGCCGTAGTAGCGCCGTCCGGGATACCCCTCCGAGTACTTGTTCGTCGCAACGCTGCCGACGGCCTCGAGCATCGCCGGCCAGGTGAAGTTCTCGGAGGCGATGAGCTCGATCTCGTCGCGCTGGCGCGCGCATTCCTGCTCGAGAAGCGACGCGACCTCGGGATCGACATCGGCGAGCCCGGCGGTACGGAGGTTCTCGAGCGTCAGCGGCGCCGTCGCCATCGCGGCGGATGCTACTCCGAGAGGGTGTCCGCCACGCGCGCGAGGGCCTCTGCAGCAGGAACCGCGCCCTCGCGCAGGACACGTGGCTCGGTGCCCGTGAGATCGAGCACCGTCGACGCTGCGCCGGGAAGCTCGCCCCCGTCGAGAACCGCTGCCACTCCCTCGAGAATCTCGGCGGGTACGTCGGAGAGCCGGCGCGGATCCGGGCCGCCGTGCAGGTTCGCGCTCGTCGCGGCAACGACGCCGACGCGTGCGAGCCACTCCGCCGTAAGCCCGCTGACCATGGGCACACGAACACCGATCGTGTCCGGGCGCTCGCCCGCCAGCCAGGGCAACCTTCGCGCCGGGTTCGACAGCACGAGCGTGAGGGGCCCCGGAAGCACGCGATTTCGGGGCAGCTCCGGGATCAGCTCGACGAGCTCCGCGACGCCCGCCGCAACGAGCGCGATCGGCTGCTCCTGCGAGCGCCCTTTGAGCGCTGAGAGCTCTCGGACCGCGTCCTCGCTGTCCGGCCGGCACGCCAGGCCGTAGACGGTGTCGGTCGGGATGACGGCAAGCCCGCCCGCGAGGATAGCGGCGACCGTCTCGTCGATCGAAGTCACGCGGTGCCCAGTACGGTCCAGCCGAGCGATCGCGCGGCCTCGGCGAGCCGATGATCGAAGGTCAGGAACGCCCGCGAGCCGCCGACAGATGCTGCAGCGCCGAGATGCAGCGCAGCGAGCGTTCGGAGCCCCGTACGCTCCGCCAGCACTGCTGCGACCTCGGCTCCATGCGCGCCGATGTCGACGACGTCGACTTCCTCCCAGTCGCTTGCAAAGCGCTCACGCGCCGTCTCGAGCGAAGTTTCCCGTAGCACTCGCGCCAGGTTTCGCCGGACTTCGACGTACGTGTGACGGCCGGTGGCCCACCGCTGGCCGGCAAGGATCTCTCGAGCAACTGTGGTCTCTGGTTCGTCGAGATAGAGCTTGAGCAGCGCGCTCGAATCGACGTAGGCCGTCACTCCTCGCGGTCTTCCGCCATCGCTTCGGCCACCGTCATGCGCCCCTTGAGCCGGAGGGGCTCGCCGAAAGCTCGCCCGCGTCCCCGGTGGATCCAGCCTTCGTCGATGCCCTGTTGGATTTGCTCTTCGACCGACAGCGCACGGATCTCCGCCTTCGGGTTGCCGCGATCGGTCACGACGATCGTCTCGCCTGCGGCCGCGCGGTCGAGGTAGTGCGACAGCTTCGCCTTCAGCTCTCTGATGCCCACGCGAGTAGTCACGTTATCCGACATTGTAGTCACGTCAATCGGCTAATGTAGTCACGCCGTCGACGACCCTGTCTCGGCCAGCCAGGTCGGCCGTCGTCGTGGCGTCCTTGTAGCCGAGCTCGCGAAGGAGCCCGGCCACCCGCTGAGCATCCACCGCCGCTACCTCGAGGACGAGGGCGCCTCCCGGCCGGAGGACGTCGAGCGCACCTCGCGCCACCGCCTCGGTCGCTCCCACACCGACGAGCGCCTCGCGCGGTTCCCACTCGCGCACCTCGGGCTCGAGCAGGTCGATCTCCTCCGGGAGGATGTAGGGCGGATTGGCGACGATGAGGTCCCACGGCCGCGCGGGAAGGCCCTGGAACAGGTCCCAGACGCTGAGCTCGACAGCGACTCCAGCCTGCAGGACGTTGGCGCCCGCCACCTCGAGCGCGCCGGCCGATGCGTCGATCCCCGTGACCTGCGCGCCCGGATGCTCCGCGGCGATCGCAAGCGCGATCGCCCCGCTGCCCGTGCCGACATCGAGCACCAGGGGCGAGGCGGTGCCGGCGAGCCGCGCAAGGCAGCGCTCGACGACGACCTCGGTCTCAGGCCGGGGCACGAGCACGCGAGAGTCGACGCTGAGCATCAGCCCACGGAAGCCCCACTCTCCCAGCACGTACGCGAGCGGCTCCCGGAGCTCGCGGCGCTGAACGAGCTGCTCGAGCTGCTCAGCCTGATCCGCCGACAGCTCCCGCTCCGGCTCGAGCGGGAGCTCGGACCGTGAGACGCCGAGCACGTGGCCGACGAGGATCTCCGCATCGACGCGCGGCGACTCGCAGCCCGCCGCCGCCAACCTCTTAGTCGCCTTTGCGAGCGCCTCGTCGATCTTCACGCGGACGCGGCCGTGAGCGCCTGGCGCTGCTCCTCGGCGCGAAGGGCTTCCGTGACATCGCCGAGGTCCCCATCCAGCACTTGATCGAGGCGGTGGAGCGTGAGCTTGATGCGGTGGTCCGTGACTCGGTTCTCTGCGAAGTTGTACGTGCGGATCTTCTCCGCGCGCTCGCCAGTCCCGATCTGCGAACGCCGCGAGGCCGCGAGCTCGGCCTGCTGCTTCTGGCGCTCGAGCTCGTAGAGGCGCGCGCGTAGCACGCGCATCGCCTTCTGCCGGTTCTGGAGCTGCGACTTCTCGTCCTGCATGGCGACGACGACGCCGGTAGGAAGGTGCGTGATGCGGACCGCCGAGTCGGTCGTGTTCACGCTCTGCCCGCCAGGCCCGGTCGAGCGCATGACGTCGACCCTGAGGTCGTTCTCGTGGATCTCGACCTCGACGTCCTCCGCCTCGGGCATGACGGCGACCGTGGCCGTCGACGTGTGGATGCGGCCCTGCGACTCGGTCTCCGGAACGCGCTGCACGCGGTGCGTCCCGCCCTCGAACTTGAAGATCGAGTACGCCCCCTGGCCCTTGACGGCGAACACGGTCTCCTTTACGCCACCACCTTCGCTCTCGCTCGTGGAGAGCGTCTCCGTCTTGAGCCCGAGCCGCTCCGCGTAGCGCGTGAGCATGCGGCGAACGTCGCCCGCCCAGAGCGCGGCTTCGTCGCCGCCCACCCCCTGCCGGATCTCGACGATGACGTCCTTGTCGTCGGCCGGGTCGCGTTCGACGAGCGCGAGCTTCAGCTCGTTCTCGAGCCGGTCGACGTCGTCCTCGAGCTCCGAGGCCATGGCCGCGAGCTCGGGATCACCACGCGCGGCTTCGAGGTCGTCGCGCGCCTGGCGCCACTCGTCGGCGAGACGCTTCGGTGTCTCGAGCTCCTTGAGCCGCCGCCCCGCGTCCGCAGCCTGGCGATGGTCGTTGTAGACCGTAGGGTCGGACATACGCTCCTGCGCCTCCGCGTAGGAGCGGTCCAGCTCGTCGACGAGGCGGTCGATCGCCATCGCCGGAGGGTACCGAGTGGTTAGGCGAGGCTCGCGTCGACGGTGATCTCGGGCACGGACGCGAGCGCCTTCGAGACCGGGCAGTTGTCTCTGGCCGCTTTCGCCGCTTCGAGAAACGCAGCCTCGTCGAGCCCGGGTACCGACGCGCGTACCGCGAGCGCGGACTTCGTGATCCCTGTGCCGGCGACGAACGTCACGGTGGCGTCGACGTCGAGCTTCTCCGGGGGCGTCCCGTCTTGCGCGAGGCCATGCGAGAGCGCCATCGAAAAGCACGCGGCATGTGCAGCTGCGATGAGCTCCTCGGGACTCGTGAGCCCATTGGAGTCCTCGGTGCGCGCCGCCCAGGTCACATCGAGCGGGCCGAAAGCGCCACTGTCGACGCTCGTGATCGTCCCGGAGCCGTCCATGAGCGAGCCGGACCAGGTGACGTGCGCGGTGCGATCGGCTGCCATCAGCTTCCTCCTTCGTCGAGGGTTGCTTCGACAGTGACGGTAGCGGTGGCCCTGATGAGTGCCGAGAAGGGACAGCCCGCGTTCGCCTCGTCGGCGGCGCGCGCGAACGACGCCGGGTCGGCTCCCGGCGCGACGGCCCGCGCGGAAATGTCCGAAGCGACGATACGGTGCCCCGCTCCTTCGACCTCGTCCATCGTGATCGTGCAGCGCACGTACATGCGCTCGGGCGGTGTGCCCAACCGCGCCAGCTCGCTCCCGAGGGACGTCACGAAGCAGGTCGCGTGCGCCGCGGCGAGGAGCTCCTCGGGGCTCGTCTTTCCCTCGATGACATCGATCCGCGAGGCAATCGTCGCGGAGAGCTCGAACGATCCCGTGCTCGCCGCGCGAACGACACCCGACCCTCGCGCCGTCGTCCCGACCCAGTCGATCTCCGCCTCACGGACGATCCGAGGCATTACTCAGGCCATCACTTCGACCCGGGACTCCTGCTTGCGCTGCTCCGGAGTCTCGGCAGCCTCCTTCTCGAGCACGCGCTGAAGCGCCTGGATGGAGACCTCCACCTGGTCGTCCGTCGGCTGCCGTGTCGTGAGGCGCTGGAGCCACAGGCCCGGAGCGAGCAGCGCCATCAGCACCCGGTTGTCCTGGTGCTTCCCCGCATAGCGGATGAGCTCGTACGCGAGCCCGGCGATCACCGGGAGCAGGAGGATGCGGCTCGCGATCAGCCAGTACCAGACGGGGCGACCCACGAACGCGAACACGAAGATCGCGATCACCATCACCCAGAGCAAGAAAGCCGTTCCGCAACGCGGGTGGATCAAGCTGAACTTCTGCACGTTGGAGGGATTGAGCTCGGCGCCCGCCTCGAGGGCGTTGATCGCCTTGTGCTCGGCGCCGTGATACTGAAACACGCGGCGCAGGTCGGGCAGGAGTGAGATCACGAGGATGTATGCGATGAAGACGCCGACCCTGATGAGCCCCTCCACGATCACGAAGAACTCCGTCGACTCGACGGGCAGCCAGCTGGTGAGGAGCGCCGGGCCGACCTTGAAGAGCATGAGTGCGAACCCGATCGCGATCGCGAACGAGAAGATGATCTGGCCGCGGCTGATCTGCGTCTGGATCTCGCCCTCTTCGTCGCGCTCCTGCGAGGCGACGTTCGCCGAGATGGCCAACGCGCGGAAGCCGATTGCGAGCGACTCGCCCAGAGCGACGACACCGCGAATGACGGGAAGGCGCCAGATCCGCCTCCGCTGCATCGGCGACGTGATGTCGCGGACGACCTCCGTGATCTCCCCCTCGGGCGTGCGGATCGCGACCGCCCAGGAGGACGGGCTGCGCATCATCACGCCTTCGAGAACGGCCTGCCCGCCGTAGCTGACGGCCATGAGTTGGCTAGTCGTCTTCGCCGCGGCGCGCGCCGGCCTTCTCGAGCCGTCGCTGGAAGCGCTCCACCCGACCGCCCGTGTCCACGAGCTTCTGCTTCCCCGTGTAGAACGGATGGCACTCGGCGCAGAGCTCGACGTGGAGCTCCGCCTTCGTCGAGCGCGTCCAGAACTCGTTCCCGCACGAGCAGGTCACGTGCGCGAGGACGTATTCGGGGTGGATGTCGGCTTTCATGGGCTGGCCAGGATACCAGCGGCCGTCGCGGCCGCGACGTTGCCGCCCGAGACGATGCAGACCGTCCGGCCGCCTTCGACCTTTCCCGACAGCACCGCGGCCACGGCCGCGGCACCGGCCGGCTCGCAGGCGAGCTTCGCACGCTCGTAGAGGAACCGGAAGCCCTGCTCGATCTCCCCCTCGGTGACGAGCACGACCTCCTCGACGTGCTCCTGCGCGATTGCGAGTGCGAGCCGTCCGGCATGAGGTGCATTCAGCCCGTCGGCGACCGAGGTCGGCGTCACCTCGACCCGCCCGCCCGCTGTGAGCGCGGAATGCAGAGCTGTGGAGAGCTCGGGCTCGACCCCGATCACTCGTGCTCGGCCCGCGGCCGCAACGGCGATGCCGGAGATCAGGCCACCCCCGCCGACCGGCACGACGATCGTCTCGACGCCGGGAAGGTCCTCCAGGATCTCGAGCCCGACCGTTCCCTGGCCCGCGATCGTGAGCGGGTCGTCGAATGGGTGGACGAGCGTCCGCCCGGTCTCCGCGAGCAGGACGTCGAGCCGCTCGAACGCCTCGCGCGGAGCAGCAGCCTCGAGGTCGACGGCGGCTCCGTAGCCGCGCGTCGCGGCGACCTTCGCCTCGCTCGCCCCGCGCCACATGACGAGGAGGGCGTCGATTCCCTCCTGCGCTGCCGCCCAGGCCACCGCCTGCGCGTGGTTGCCGGCCGAGATGGCGATGACTCCACGCGCCTTCTCGTCGGATGTGAGCGACGCAAGCTTCGTCAGCACGCCGCGGGGTTTGAAGGAGCCCGTCTTCTGGAGGAGCTCGGCCTTGAGGTACGCATCGGGCCCGAGCGTGCGACTCGAGAGGAGCGGCGTGCGGTGTAGCCGACCGCGGATCACATCGGCGGCTCGTTCGAGGTCGCCGCGCTCGATCATCGCGCGATCGTAGTCGGCGTTCGGGGTGAGACCTGGGTCAGACCCCGCGGGTCTGACCCGCGAGATGCGCGACAATCCCGGCGTGGCCGTGGATCCCGCGCAGCGTCCGATCCGCCTCGTCGTCCGTGACGACCTGCAGCGCAGCCGGCTCACGGTCTTCTTCAGGCTTCTTCTGGCCATCCCACTGTTCGTCTGGGTGACGCTGAGAGGCATCGCGGCCTTCGTTGCCGCGGTGGTGAACTGGCTCGCCGTGCTCATCCAGGGCGAGGTGCCGCGAAGCCTGCACGACTTCGTCGCGTCGTACGTCCGCTACGCGACCCAGGTGAGCGCATACCTCTTCCTCGCCGCCAACCCGTACCCGTGGTTCCGGTGCCAGGACGACTACCCGGTCGACCTGGAGATCGATCCTCCGGCTCGCCAGGGACGCTGGGGCGGGTTCTTCCGGCTCGTCGTCGCGCTGCCGGCGCTGCTGCTTGCCGCTGTGCTCGGCGGAGGCTTCGCAACGGGTTCTCCCGGCCAGGGGGCATCGTCGGCCTCTACGGGGAACGAAGAGGCGGCCGCGTGGGCGTTCGGGTCGGTGGGGGGCGTCGCAACGGCCTGCGCGTTCCTCGCCTGGTTCGCGATCCTCGTCCGCGGCAACTCACCACGCGGGCTCCGCGACCTGACTGCGCTCGCGCTCGGCTACGGAGCGCAGGCGGGCAGCTACCTCCTCCTGCTCACGCCGCGTTACCCGACTTCAGATCCTGCTCTAGCCGAGCCGTACTCGCAGCTCCCGGAGCACCCCGTGCGCGTGGTCGTCACCGACGACCTCGAGCGGCCGCGGCTCACGGTCCTCTTCCGCCTCTTCCTCGCGATACCGCACATCGTCTGGATCCTGCTGTGGTCGATCGCCGTCTTCTTCGTCGCGATCGTGGTCTGGTTCGCGGCGCTCATCACCGGCCGCGTCCCGGAGCCGCTGCACCGTTTCCTCGCCGCCTATGTCCGCTACGCGACGCACCTCGGTGCGTTCCTGTACCTCGTCGGAAGGCGCTTCCCCGGCTTCACGGGACGCGCGGGCTCGTACGGGATCGACCTCGAGACCCCTCCGGCGGAGCTACAGAGCCGGTGGAAGACGCTGTTCAGGTTCTTTCTCGCGATTCCGGCGTTCATCGTCGGAAGCGCGCTCGGCGGCGTCGTCCTCGTCGTCGCGTTCCTCGGCTGGTGGTACGCGCTCTTCAAGGCGCGCATGCCCGAGGGCCTTCGCAACCTCGGGGTCGCCTGCCTGCGGTACTCGGCGCAGACGACCGGCTACATGCTGCTCGTCACGGAGCGGTACCCGTACTCCGCACCGGTCCTCCGCGACGAGGAGCCTGAGCCGGAGCAGTTCGCCCCCGTCCCGACGCCGGCCGTCGGAGACGCCTTCTGAGGTCGGCCGTCTTCGTCCTCTGCGTCGCACTGCTGACGCTCGGCGCATTTCTGCTCTATCCAACGGTCGTCCCGGACGATCTCACGCTGCCCGAGGTCGACGTCGACGCGGTGTTCGGCGCGGAGCTCGTCGAGCGCGCGAAGAGGTACGAGCGCTTCTTCTATGTCGACTGGGTGCTCGCACAGATCGCGCTTCTCGTCACGCTGTGGATCTACGCGAGGCGCGGCGCAGCCTTCGCGCGCGAGTCGTCGGCCGGGCCGATCGGCACCGGGATGCTCCTGGGGATGCTCGGCCTCGGGATCGTGTGGCTCGTCGATCTCCCTTTCGGCCTCGTGGCTCACTGGTGGGAGCGGCGCTGGGACCAGAGCGACCTGAGCTACCTCGACTGGCTGGTCGAGGACTGGGCGCTCCTCGCCGCGCAGTTCCTCTCGATCTGCTTCGCGCTCCTCGTCGTGATGAGTCTCGCGCGCAGGCTCGGCGACAACTGGTGGCTGCCAGGCGCGGCCGTGTTCGTCGCGATCGCGTCGCTCTTCACGTTCGTCGCACCCTACCTCGACTTCACGACCGATCCGCTGCGCGACGAGACGCTGCTCGCAGCAGCGCGCGAGTACGAGGCGGAGCTCGGCGTCGGCCACATCCCGATCCGCGTCGAAGAGGTCAGCCCGGACACCGAGCAGGCGAACGCATACGCGTTCGGCCTCGGGCCGTCGCGTCGCGTCGTCTTCTGGGACACGATGCTCATGGAGCCGTTCTCGGAAGACGAGCAGAAGATCGTCCTCGGCCACGAGCTCGCGCACCACTCACAGCGACATCTGCCGAAGGGGCTCGGGTGGTTCGCGTTCTTCGCCGTTCCGGGGGCCTGGATCCTCATGCGGGCGACCCGGAGGCGTGGTGGCATGGGAGCCCCCGAGGCCGTTCCGCTCGCGCTGATCGTCGTGGTCGTCTACCAGCTCGCGACGGCACCGCTCGCCAACCACATCTCGCGCCGGGCCGAGGCCGAGGCCGACTGGAAGGCGCTCGAGGTGACGCAGGACCCGGCCGCTCTCGAGGGCGTCATGCAGGGGTTCTCGATGCAGTCACTGGGCGAGCCCGACCCGCCGGGCTGGGTGCAGCTCATGCTCGGCACTCACCCTACGCTCGCCGATCGTGTCGCGATGGCGCGAGCATTCGCCGAGCGGGGCGGCGGCTAGTTCAGCGTCAGCTCGTCGCGATGACCACTCGAAACCAACCGTCGAGCACGATCGAGCCGCTTGGGCGGATGAAAGGCTCGAGGCCGCCGCGAACGGCGGCGCCGACAGCAGTGTTCCCGGAAGCGGCGATCGCGAGCTGCATCGGCCCTGCGCCCATGAATGCGCGTTCGGCAGTGTCTAGGTCGTCGAACACGACCGGACACTCGATCTCATCATCGTCGCGCGGTGTCAGCGCGGCAGCGGTGAGTACGTCGTCGAGCTTCCCTTGTTCCGAGAGAGCGAAGATCCCGCTCTCCTTCAAGTCGGCGAGTGCACCTTCGGAGAACAGCGGAAAGACCGGCTGGAAGACCGATGCGATCCCCGACTCGCGAGCGCGCGTCGGTACGACGACCGCGATCAACGACCGTGAGACACGAGCAGCCTCGCGGAGCGCCCGCACCTTGTCGTCCGCGAACTGGAAAGAACTGAAGCCCGTGACGACGTCGAACGCGTCGTCCTCCCAGGGCAGCGCTTCGATGTCACCCGCGCGGAACTCGGCGGCAGGCACGCGTGACGCGGCGATCTCGACCAGCTCCTTCGATGCATCGATTCCTGCGACTCGGGCCCCACGCTCGATGGCCATGCCTGCGAACCGACCGGCACCGCACCCGCAGTCCAGAACCGACCTGCCCTCGCCGATCTCCGCACGGTCGAGCACATGCTCGTACACGGGCGTCCCCCAGCCGGCCGAGCCCTCCCAGGTCTCAGCCCATGTACTCGCACGCGCTCCGAACAGCGGGCCCCACCGCGCTGCGCTGCTGCCGCCGGCGTTCTGCGCCATCGCTACACCTCCAGACGGCTCGTCCGTCGAGGAGTTTAATCGCCCTCTAGCGCGGCGTTAGGTCAGCGTGTATTCCGGGCCGGAGCCGCCCTCGGGCGGGGTCAGTCGACCTCCCTTGGCGGTGATCGCGCCGCACTGCACGCAGTTCGACGGCGTGATCTCCACGGTCACCATGCCGCGCCCGACGTCGCGGCCGACCTCGTACACGTGCGCCGGGCACATCCACTGCCATGCCTCCGCAACCGGCCGACGCACGGTGGTGCGCAGCTTGATGTGGTTCGGCTGGTCGTCGCGCGTGCGGTTCCCGGAGGCGAAGACGGAGGAGAGCTTGTCGAAGATGTACTTCCCGTCCGGAGCGGGATAGCGCGCGGCGCGGCCCGTCTTCTTCAGCGGCGCGGCAGCGTTCGGATGGGTCGTGAAGCGGCCGTTCGGGGCACGGCCCTTCGTAACGGTCATCGCGCTCGCGAGTGCGCCGCCGACGAAGAACCCCTTGTCGAACGCCTGGCGCATGTTGCGCACCTCGTAGAGCTCCTTCCAGTACTTGCTCGCACGTAGCGACTCGTCGAAGGAGTCGAGCGCGCCGACGCGGCTCGGCACCTCGCCGCGCTGCAGAGCACGGAATACAGCCTCCGCGGCGAGCCGGCCGGACTCGATCGCGTAGTGGACGCCCTTGAGCCGTGGCACGTTGACGAGGCCTGCGCCTTCGCCCACGAGCAGGAGCCCCGGCGCGTTGAGCTTTCGCGGCAGCGAGTAGTACCCGCCCTCGGTGATGGTCTTCGCGCCCCAGGCGACGCGCTCGCCGCCGCCGAGGATCTTCCAGATCAGCCGGTGCGTCTTGAACTCCTGCAGTACGTCGTGCACGGAGAACTCGACGTCGGACGCCTCGAGCCCCGCGACGAACCCGACCGTCACGTGCTCGTCCCCCATCGGGTAGATGAACGAGCCGCCGAACTCGCCGAAGCTCGCCGAGGTACGAAGCGGCCAGCCCATCGTGTGGATGATCTTCCGCAGCGGCTTGCGGACGCGCCACACCTCCTTCACGCCGAGCGCCCAGATCTGCGGGTTCTCGCCGTGGAGGCCGAACTCGTCGATGGCGGCACCGGTCAGGTAGCCCTGCGTCCCCTCGGCGAGCACTGTGAGGCCGGCGACGACGTCGCTACCGGGCTCGAAGGTCGGAAGCTGCTCGCCGTTCCTCCCCCGTCCGCGGTCGCCCGTCCGAACTCCGGCCACCCGACCGTGCTGGACCAGAAGGTTCGTCGCAGAGGTCTCCGGAAGCACGACCGCGCCCAGTGCCTCCGCCTGCTCGCCGAGGAAACGGCCGAGCTCCGAGAGCGAAAGGATGACGTTTCCGTGGTTGCGCATCGTCGGCGGCGGAGGAATGCGGAAGGCGGAGCGGCGGGTGAGAACGTAGACGGCCTCACCCGGGACCTCGCCGTAGGTCGGCAGGTCGGCCGTCTTCAGCCGGCCGCGGAAGAGCTCGCGGAGCGGCGACGGGTCGACGACCGCTCCCGAGAGCAGGTGCGAGCCCGGCTGCTTGCCCTTCTCGAGCACCGCGATGGGAACGTCGCCGAGCCGCTCGCGCGCGTCGGGGTGCTCCTCGAGCAGCTGGCCGAGCCGGATCGCGCAGGCGAGGCCGCCCGGGCCGCCGCCGACGATCGCCACGCCGACCTCGATCCGCTCGTCCGGCGGATCCGTCGGAGCCGAGACGGCGTCGATGTTGCCGAACGGGGGTGGGAAGTCGATCGGCCTGGCCATCGAGAACTACCCGCGCGAGCGCACGAGCTCCGTGAGCTTCGGGACGATCTGGTGCAGATCGCCGACGACGCCGACATCGCAGAAGTCGAAGATCGGCGCGTTCGGGTCCTTGTTGATCGCGACGATCGTCCCCGAGCCCTGCATCCCGACCTTGTGCTGGATCGCGCCCGAGATTCCGCACGCGATGTAGAGCCTCGGCGAGACGGTCTTGCCCGTCTGGCCCACCTGCGTCGAGTACGGGTACCAGCCCGCGTCCACCACCGCGCGCGTCGCGCCGACCGCGCCGCCCAGTGCGGCGGCGAGCTCCTCGAGGAGCGAGAACGCCTCCGGCGAGCCGAGCCCGCGACCGCCGGCGACGATGATCTCCGCTTCCTCGATCGACGGGCCAGTCGACTCCTCCTGTGTCTGCTCCACGAGTGTCGCAAGCGTGGAGAAGTCCGAGAACGCCGTCTCGAACGACTCGACCTCGGCGCTCCCGCCCGACTCGACCGGATCGAACGTTCCAGCGCGAATGAGCGCGAGCTTCGGACCGCTCTTCCAGCCGACGTCGACGACGACGGTGTCGCCGAGCGCCGGGCGCTTGCCGACCAGTTCATCACCGCTGACCGACAGGTCGATCAAGTCCCAGTTCAGACCTACGTCGAGCCGCGCCGCAAGGCCGGCCGCGACGTCTGCGGCCAGCACGGATGCCCCGAACAGAACTGCGTCCGCGCCGGTCTTCTCGACGAGCACGGCGAGCGCATCCACGCGTGGCTGCGGGAGCGGCGCCGCGAGCTCGGTTGTGTCGGAGACGTAGACCTTCGACGCGCCGAACGCGCCGGCTCCGGCTGCGACCTCGGACGCCCCCTCCCCGAGCACGACGCCGGCCGCGTCTCCGAGCGACGCCGCTTTCGAGAGGACGCCGAGACCGCCCTTCTCGAGCGCACCGTGGTAGTGCTCGAGGAACACGAGCGACTTCACAGGAGCTTCCTCTCGACGACGAGGTCGAGGATCTTCTGCGCCGCCGAGCCGTCGTCCTCGATCTTGATCGAGTCCCCCCGCGAGGGCGGCGGCCCGATCTCGAGGACCGTCGTCTTCGCGCCGGCCTCACCCGCCGAGCCCGCATCCACACCCACATCGCCGAGCCCAAGCGTCTCCTGCGGCTTCGTCTTCGCGCCCATGATCCCCTTGAGCGAGGGGTAGCGCGGCTCGTTGATCGCGTCGGAGACCGCGACGACTGCCGGAAGCGGTGCACTGATGACGTCGTATCCGTGCTCCGTCTGGCGCTTACCGGTCACCGAGCCCGGCTCGACCGTCAGCGCCGCGACCTGCGAGACGACCGGCCTGCCCAGGCGATCAGCGACCGCCGACCAGAGCACCGCGCCGTCGCCGTCGCCCGACGCCTGGCCGAAGAGGACGAGATCGGCGCCCTCGCGCGCGAGCGCTCCTGCGAGCGCTCGCGCAGTTCCGAGCAGGTCCGAGCCGGCCGCAGCCTCGTCCGAGACGAGTACGGCGCGATCCGCGCCCATGGCGAGCGCCTTGCGCAGCGAGTCGACGGCTTTCTCCGGGCCGAGCGATACGAGCACGACCTCGCCGCCCTGCGCCTCCTTGATCCGCAGCGCCTCCTCGACCGCGTTCAGGTCGGTCGGGTTGAGAGCCGCCTCGCCGGAGCGGTCGAGCCGCTTCGTGGCCGGGTCGATCCGCTTGTGGACGGTCGCGTCCGGTACCTGCTTGACGCAGACGGCGATCTTCATCGGCGCTGACTCTATCGGCGCCGATACTTCACTCTCGTGAAGAGCCGTCCCATGCCCTGGAGCGCGATCCTCGCGGTGTGCGGGGTGCTTCTGGGCGCGGCCTGCCTCATGGCATCGCAGTCACTCGCACTTGCCGCGGACGGCTCGTTTCAACTCGTGCGCGTGCTCGCAACCGAGGAGGTCTGGGGCCTCGACGAGAGAATTCTCGGCGCCTGGGCGCATCAGTTGGCCGTCGTCATCGCCGTACGAACGGGCGTCACGGACACGCACGTGCTCTCGATCCTGCTCGGTGTCGGGCACTTCGTCGTTCCCGCGATTGCGTGGTCGCTGGCGATCGTGCTGAGCCGTACGGACCGGCTCGTCTGCTTCGCGGTAGCGATGACCGCGGGGCTGTCGAGTGGAGCGACCTGGTTCATCAGCGTCAACGAGATCGTTCTGGCGGCACCGTTGACCGTGCTTGTGGCCGTGCTCCTGTGGCAGTCCCGGCCCTGGCGCAGGCGCGATGTCGTTCTTGCGGTGGCGGCCTCGGCTGTGCTCGTAGCCTGCTACGAGACCGCGGTCCTGACCGGATCCGTACTTGGGGCCTGGGCGGGGTGGCGGACGGTCCACGGCCGCAGCCTCCGCCTCGAAAGGCTCGGGTGCGCGACAGTGGCCGCGCTGTCGTTCCTCTCAGTCGGCGTCGCGTTCCACGGGACGCGCGCCGGCGCGAATCCCACCCATTCGCAGTCCTTTCTCTACCACGTCGTCTCTCTGGAGCCGTGGCCCTTCTACGCCGCACTAGCCGGAATTGCCACCGTCTTCGGCGCGCTCGCCGTATGGCGGGATGGACCCGCACCGCGCGTCGCCCTCGCGCTCGGCTCATGCGCGCTCGTCGTCGCCGTCGCAGGCTTCGAGCCGAGCGCATTCACGGGGCTCCAGGTACGCGGCGGCGTGGCACTCGCTTCGTTCGCGCTCGAAGTCCTCCTCTTCGGGCTCTGGATCAATCGGCGCCACTCGGGGACGACGGAGCCCGATCTCGACGACCTTCACTACGGGCGCGGAATCGCCAGCGTGCTCACCGCACTCCCTGTCCTCTTCGTCGCGTCCATGGTCGCGGTGAACCTCCAGCCCCTGCGAAGCTGGTCGCAGAGCCTGCAAGCGTTCCGCAACGAAGTCGACCAGCGCCAGGGTGTCGTGCTGGCAGTGGACGCGCTTCCCAATGGTCGACGCGCGGTGCTCTGGGGTTGGACGGCGAGCTCGCTGTCGTTGCTCGTGCGGAGCGATCCGAGCGCCGGGGTCCTCGTCGACCGCAATCCGTCGCTGGTTCCGTTCCCGCCAAGCCAAGCGCGCGCCCAGCTCGGAGACGAGTTCACCTGGAGCAGGTGAGAGCCGACGCTGTTAGCGTCCGCTCCTTCGAGCGCGCAGGGGAGCGCTTGGTCGTATGGGACCCCACCGGACGACAGCCCGAGCGGGCACAGTGGCCTTCATCCTCGTCGCAGGCATCGCCGCGAGCGTCCTCGCAGCCCCGGCCTCGAGCGGGCTCGAGCAAGGTGTGCCCCGATTCGTCTTCCCGCTCGTTGCGAAGACTGGCCTTTGGGACAACTACGGCGACCCGCGCCCGAACGGCCGCCATGCCGGGATCGACATGGAGAACCCGTGGCGCGCGCCGGTCGTCGCGGTCGAGGATGGCCGCGTCGAGTACTCCGACTCGAACCTCGGCGGTTGCATGCTCTACCTCCACGGACGCAGCGGCACGATGTACGTATACATCCATCTGAACAACGACCTCACGCCCCGAAACGACAACAAAGGCGGTTGCGTCGAGGACGTCGCCTTCGCCGTCCCTGACGGTGCGAAGGTCACGGCCGGCCAGCAGGTCGGATGGAACGGCGACTCCGGTGACGCGAGCGGGAACCCTCACCTGCACTTCGAGGTGCACCCGAACGGGGGCGCGGACGTGAGCCCGTTCAGGCATCTGAAACGCGCGAGCAAACCGCTCTTCGCGGCGCGGAGAGGCGCAGTCTTCAGCCTCGGACTTCGTGGAAGCCTGACAGCCGCAGGCGGCGGAACGGCGACACTCGAGGTCGACCGCGTTCGGCAGTATCCGGGCGGCCGCTGGCTGGACATCGACGGGCGTCCGCTCGAGCTCACCGTGCCTCTCGGCGTCGAGATGGCGGCGTCACTCGACCAGCTCGCCGGTCCGACGGTGCGCACCCTCAGCACACCCGTGACCATCACGGCGTCCACACTCAAGGCGAACGCCACACCCGAAGCGATCGTCGGCGCTCCGGGGGAGCTCATCCTCGGACGTGTCGCGCCGGCGCCGTAGCCCGCGGTAGGACCTCGGGCGAGCCGGTCGAACTCTGACGCAGCATGGCCAGCGGCCTCTCCATTCTCATGCCCGTGTTCAACGAGCGATCGACGGTCGACGCTGCGATAGACGACGTGCTCACCGCCGAGCTGCCGGTAACGAGCCGCCAGCTCGTAATCGTCGACGACGGATCGACCGACGGGACGAGGGAGCTACTCGGCTCTCGCGAGTTCCCGAGCGCCGTCGAGGTCGTCTATCACGACCGGAACCTCGGAAAGGGCGCGGCCGTCCGCACCGCGCTGCGGCACGCCACCGAGCAGTTCGCCGCTGTGCTCGACGCCGACCTCGAGTACCGCGCCGCCGACCTCGGCCACGTGCTCGAGCCGCTCGTCTCGGGCAAGGCGTCGGTCGTCTTCGGAACCCGGGCCTGGACGTCGCAGTCGTCGTACAGCTTCTGGTACGTGATCGGCAACAAGGCCGTCACGTTCGCGACGAACATCCTCTACAACTGCTGGATCTCGGACGTCATGACGTGCCACAAGGCAATGCGGACGGAGCTCTTCCGATCACTGCCGCTCCGCGAACGCGGGTTCGCGATCGAGCCCGAGATCGCCGCGTGCGTACTTCGCGCGGGGGAGCGGATCCACGAAGTGCCCATCCACTACGAGGCCCGCTCGCGCGAAGCCGGAAAGAAGCTCACGGCCTTCGACGGTCTCCGGGTCGTGCGCACACTCGTCCGCTGCCGGGTGAGGTGACGAAGAGCTCACCGTCGCGGCGTATCCGGCCACGAAGCACTATTGCTTCGAGCAGGACGCACGCAGCCACGAGATCAATGTCTGGATCATCGCTGCAGACCGAGCCTGAGTCCACGCCGGTCGGCCCTCGACTCGCCTTCGCAGCAGCGTATGCGGTGCTCGGCGCAGCTCTCCTTTGGTCGAGACTCGTCCACCTCGGACACAGCTTCTGGACGGACGAGATCCTCATGGTCACTGAATACGTCCGAGAAGGGCCTCGCGAGATCCTTGCGGGACCGGACCTCACTCACGAGCTGATGGCAGTTCTCGCGTGGGCCACGAGCAACGTGGCCGGAGAGTCGGAGATCGCGTTTCGTCTGTGGTCGGTCGTGCCCTTCGTCGCGGGCGTCACGATCGTCACGGCGTGGCTCCACAGTCGCCTCGACCCCCTCTCCGGCGTTCTGTTCCTCTTCCTGTCGACCGTCTCGCCACTGCTCCTCGACATCACGCGTCAGGCGCGGGGCTATGGACTCGCGTTCGCCGCGATGAGCATTCTCGTCGTCGCTGCTCTGGAAGCGAGCCGGACGGCGCGCACCTCCGCGATCGTCACCATGTGCGTCGCGGGAGTCGTCGGAACCTGGACCTGCCCCAGTTCGGGATTGCCTTCGCGGCGACCGGCGCTGCTCTTCTCGTCGTGCGAGAGGTTCGACGTAGGACCTTCGCCGGCCTCCTCGTCTCCGGAGCGGCGATCCTCGGGTGGTACGCGCCTCACTTCGGCGAGATTCGCTCCGCGTCAGAGATCGAGGACGGCGTGCAGATCGGCTTCCCATGGGTCGTAACGGCACCGATCGACCAGATCCTGGTCCCGGCGCTCGTCTGGATCGACGGAACGGCACTCGTAGCGGGACTCGTCTGGCTGCCGCTGGTGGTGCTTGCCGCAGTCGTCGCCGCATCGAGCCCGCTCATCCGCGAGCGAGCCCCGGCGCTCGTCCTCTCCTCCGGCGCAGTCAGCACGGTCGTCGTTCTCTGGATCGCGCAGGCGTACGTCATCCCCCGCTACCTGAGCTACCTGCTCGTCCCTCTGTTCATCCTGGTCGCGACCGGAGCCGCGTCGATCTTCGGTCGGGTCGCGCATCGCTCCGCGGCCCTCGGTGCCACCGTTTGCCTCGTCGTCATCGTCGTTCTGGCCGCGCGCTTCGCCTTGATCGCGCCGGATGTCGTCGGTCTGCCCCGGGAGGCAAATCGCGACGCGGCCGCGGTCGTCGAGGCGCGTGCTTCGCCGACGACGGTGCTCGCGTACATGCGCAACCCACAGAACCTCGCCTTCTACCTCGACCGGCCGGTCGAGGAAGTCGAGGCGCCCGAGGTCGCGGCGGTCGTGTGCGGCCAGCCGAGCGCCGTGTTCTACGTCACACAGCCGTTCGGGCTCGAGGACGTGTCCGTTCCGTGCCTCGAGCGTCCGGGGGCCCGACACGACCGCTTCCGGCAGTACGCCCGAGGTGATGAGATGAACGTCTGGTTCGTTCCGCCTGAGGGCTAGGAGCGGTCAGGGCGTACCGGGTCGCCGCCACTCCTGCAAGCTCACGCGCCATCCGAACTGCTTCTGCTCGACGAGCTCGTGATGACCGAATCCGAGAGAGCGGCGGACTCCGGGGTCCAGGTCGTGCCCGTCCTCTGACCAGACGAGAACCCAGACGGAGTCAGCGCTCGAGGTGTCCTCGACGTCGGCGCCGTAGTACTCCGCCGCTGGATGAGCCCACCAGGGAACAACAACGACCTCGCCGTCCGTACGGGCCTGCACCGCTTCGACAGCGCGCCTCCAGTCCTCGCCCCGCCAGTTGCCTCCTTCCCCGGTCGAGTACCACTCTCCGAGGCCCACGGCAGTGGCGACCACGACCAAGACAGCGAGTGCGACGCGTAACCTGCGGCCGACACCTGTCAACGCGACGCCGCCGAGCAGGGCGAATGCAGGCGCTGCGACGATCAGGTAGCGGTCGAGGAAGATCGGCTTCGCCAGAGATGCGAGCAGCGCGACGACGAACGGCGAGAGCGCCCAGATCCCGAGCCAGACCGACATCAAACCTTTGCCGGTCCGCCAGAGCACCAGGAGCCCGATGGCGCCGAGCACGACTCCGGCGCCCGTTGCGCCGGACACGTCGAGGAGCGCTCGTCCCGCGACCTCGGGGGTCGGGTACTGAAGCCAGGAGATCAGCGAGTTGTCCCCCCTCGAGCGCATCGCGAGCTGCGCGGACCACGTCACGCCGAACACCATCACGATCGCGACTGCAAGCAGGCCGTGCGGAATGAATCGTCCGCGTCGCTGAAACGCCAGCACCGCGTGCGGGACGACGAGCAGGAGTCCCGCAACCGGATGCCACACCATTACCACCGCGAACGCCACGCCGTACCAGGCCCAGGCCCCGCGGGTTCCACGCTCGACCGCGCGCAGCAGCAACAGCGTGGCCACAAGGACGAGCGCGACCATCATCGTGTATGCCCGCGCTTGCTGTGACCAGCGGACCATGAACGGGCTCGTCGCGAGCAGAAGACCCGCGATGAGAGCGATCCGGCGATCGAAGAGGCGGCGGCCGAGCACGACGAGCAGTGCGCAAGAGAGCATCGCCGCGATGACCGACGGCAGCCGGAGGGCCCACTCCGATGTCCCGGCGACGAGCGTCCAGGGCTTCTCGACCGTGTAGAACAGCCAGTAGTAGCCCTCGAAGTAGAACGAGTACGGATGCTCGAGATCGTCGACGGTGAAGGACTCGTCGACCCAGAGTGCAGGCGCACCGAGCCTGATCAGGCCCAGGACGAGAGCAACGCCGCTCACGATCAGGACGTCGAAAGCGAGGGTGCCAGCGCGTAAACGATCAGCGAGCCGGCGCGCGAAGCCGACACGCTCGGATCCTTGCGCCGGCTCGTAGACGGTCTCCTGAATCATGGCTTCAGCATGCGGCTTTTCGACGGCTGCTTGGCGCACCTGTTCGACGTGTTCCAACTAGACCATGCGCCAGACGGCAAGTCCGGCCCCACCCTTTATCGGTGCACCCGGCGCTTGTGCTTAGGTGGCGTACGGCCGATCTAGACATTCGACTAGCCGCTCCCGACTAGCCCTCGAGCGCGGGATCGGGCACCCTCAGTGCTCGGAGCGTCTTCGAGGAAGTCGGGCAAAGAGCAGACCGCCGTGACCCAGATCGCA
The DNA here is from genome assembly GCA_963723695.1 of uncultured Gaiellaceae bacterium. GTDB lineage: Bacteria > Actinomycetota > Thermoleophilia > Gaiellales > Gaiellaceae > GMQP-bins7. The sequence goes on from CAVRRU010000015.1 coordinate 288,280, forward strand.
TCAGGCATCCAGGGAGCTCGATGACAGATCGTCGGATCTCGATCGCGATCGCGCTCCACAACGAGGAGGAGGTTCTGCACGAGCTCGTCCACCGGGTCGCAGCCGTGCTCGACGCGCAACCCGGCGGGCCGCACGAGGTGGTCCTCGTCGACGACGGCAGCACCGACGCGACCTGGGGCATGATCCTCGAGGCCGCAGCCTCGGACGACCGCTTCGTCGGCGTGCGCCTGTCGAGGAACTTCGGTCACCAGGCCGCTCTGACCGCAGCGCTCGAGACGGTGGGCGGTGATGTCGTCGTGGTCATGGACGGGGACCTCCAGGACCGACCGGAGGAGATACCGCGTTTCATCGCCGAGTACGGACGCGGGTACGACGTCGTCTACGCCCAGCGAGTGCAGCGCAAGGAGTCGCGACCGCTGCGTGCCTCCTACTACCTCTTCTATCGCCTGATGCGGCGCGTGTCGGAGGTGGCCGTACCTGTCGACGCGGGCGACTACGCACTGCTCTCGCGGCGGGTCGTGGACCAGCTCAACCAACTGCCCGAGCGGCATCGTTACATCCGCGGGCTTCGTACCTGGGTCGGTTTCCCGCAGACCGGAATCCCCGTGGAACGGGACGCTCGCGCCGGCGGCGAGCCCAGCTACACCCTCGGGAAGCTCTTCCGCCTCGCATTCGACGGAGTGTTCGCCTTCTCGGTGGCGCCGCTTCGCGTGGCCTGGCTGTTCGGTGCCCTCGCCTCCGCGGCCGCGTCGCTGTACGCCATGTACGCGATCTTCCAGCGACTCTTCCTCGGCACGTCGCCACAGGGGTTCACCGCGCTCATCGTCGCCATCACGTTCTTCGCCGGAGTGCAGTTGCTGTTCCTCGGGCTCATCGGTGAGTACCTCGGGCGGGTCTACGACGAGGCGAAGGGACGCCCCCATTTCGTGGTGACCGACACGGTTCGTGGAGGGGAAACACTCGCGCACGATTCCGAAGCAGAGATGCGCGCGGCAGAGGATCTCGCCTCCGCGTAACGATCTCGTGCGCCAACACGGCGCCGCGCACGACGTCGACGTCGACGCGGGTTTCGATGTCGACGCGGCAATGCCGAGGCGCGGGCGATACTCGAACCATGGGGCGGTCCCTACCACCGATGACCATGAATGCCTGGTTGCGCTACGGCGTCTTTCGGCGTCTTCTGCCACCCGACGTGCGCAGTGTGCTCGAGATCGGAGCCGGCATGGGAGCGGTTGGCTCACTCCTGTCCCGCGAGCTGACCTACGTCGGCCTCGAACCCGATTCGGTCTCATCCGGGATCGCCAAGGACCGAGTCGGTGGAACCGGAACGGTGCTTCCGATCTCGGCCGAGGAGTTCGATGCGCCAGACCGCTTCGATGCCGCGTGTGCGTTCGAAGTCCTCGAGCACATCGAAGACGAACGCGCCGCGCTCTCGAGCTGGCAGCGACACGTGAGACACGGGGGCTGGCTCTTTCTCAGCGTGCCCGCCGGACGGAAGCTCGGTCCGACCGATCGTCGACAGGGGCACCTCCGACGGTACGACCGTGACGGCCTGACCTCCCTGCTGAACGAAGTGGGACTGACCGATGTGACGGTCGTTACCATCGGGTTCCCGATCGGCTACCTGATGACTGCGGTCAGTGACCAGCTCGCTCGGCGCCGACCGCACGCTGCTGTGATCCAGGAGCGGACCAGCGCGAGCGGCCGGTGGATGCAGCCGTCGGGCAGCAGCGCGACGATCAGGCGCGCCACGGCCGGGGTGTTCGGGGTCGTCCAACGGCCCTTCGGCGGAACGGGACTCGGCACGGGACTGGTGTCCCGCGCACGCGTGGTCCACGACTGACCGGCTAGACCGTGACGGCGCCGCGAAGGAAGTCCACGATCTCGCCCGTCGTGGCACCCGGGCCGAAGACCTCCGCGACGCCGTGCGCCTTCAGCTCGTCGGCATCGTCCTGAGGGATCGTCCCGCCGACGACGACGAGCACGTCGTCGGCGCCGTTGTCGCGAAGGCCGGAGACGATCCGCGGCACGAGCGTCATGTGCGCGCCCGAGAGAATCGAGACGCCGACGGCGTCCGCGTCCTCCTGGATCGCCGTCTCGACGATCTGCTCGGGCGTCTGGTGGAGCCCCGTGTAAATGACCTCCATGCCTGCGTCACGCAGGGCTCTCGCGATGATCTTCGCCCCGCGATCGTGCCCGTCCAGGCCGGGCTTTGCGATCACCACGCGGATGGGGCCCGGCACATGGGCAGAATACCGCGGTGCGCCTCACCGTCATCGGCTCGTCGCCGGCGTGGCCCAACCCCGGAAGCGCGCATTCCGGGTACATGCTGCAGGCCGACGGGAGCCGGGTGCTCCTCGACTGCGGCCCCGGCGTGCTCGGTCGCCTCCGTGAGGAATCGTTGTGGCCCGAGGTCGACGCGATCGCGATCACGCACTGGCACCTCGACCACTGGGGCGACCTCGTGCCGTGGGTCTGGGGAAGCTTCTACCTCGCGTCGAACGGGCCCTTGCCGAAACCGGCGCTGTGGGTGCAGCCGGGCGGCGCCGAGTTCCTGACCACGCTCGGCGATCGGCTCGGCTTCCCCGACATGTTCGAGCGCACGTTCCACCTGTCGGAGTACGAGCCGGACGTGCCCTTCAATATCGGCAAGCTCGCCGTCACGCCGACGCGAGTTCCCCATTACCGGCTGGAGACCTACGCGTTTCGCGTGCAGTCGAACGGCGCAGTGCTCGCGTACTCCGGGGACTCCGCCCCTTCCGTGGAGCTGGTCGAGGCAGCACGCGACGCCGATCTCTTCGTCTGCGAGGCGACGCTCCTGCGCGGCGAGCTCGACGGCGAGCCGCGAGGGCACCTGTCTCTCGATGAGGCCGCCGAGGCATTCGAAGCGTCGGGCGCGAAGCGTCTACTCGTCACGCACCGCCCGCGCGAGCTGCCGACGCCGGACGACTTCGAGCTGGCGTACGACGGGCTCGAGCTGGACGTCTGAGCGCCTCGAACGAAGGAACACCCTGCGTGCCTGAGAAGAGTCGATCGTGCACGCCCTGAGCGGGAATCGCGGCAAGGCGCTCGTCGCCGTTCTCGGCGTCGCACTCAGCGCCTTCTTCCTCTGGCTCGCCGTCCGCAACGCGGATCTCGATGCGGTCGGCGACGCCCTCGCGGACGCTCAGCCCGGCTACGTGTTGCTCGCGGTGCTCGCCGTCGGTGTCGGCTACACGTTCCAGTCCGTCCGCTGGCGGCAGATCGCGGACGCGCCGCAGCTTCGGTTGCGTGCGTTCTACGGGATGCTGCTCGGCGGGCTCGCATGCAACAACGTCCTGCCCGTGCGTATCGGCGAGTTCCTTCGCGCCGGCTGGTTGAGCCGCGACGCGCCGATGCCGGGAGGGCGCGCTTTCGGCAGCGTCGTGCTCGACCGCATCTGCGACGTCGTCACGATCGTCGTCTTCTTCGCGATCAGCCTCCAGGTGGCCGCAAGCGCCGAGTGGCTCGTCAGGCTCGCGGTCGGAGCGTTGCTGGCCGTGGTGGCCATCGCCGGCGCTCTTGTTCTCGCACGTGTCTACACCACGAGGCGGCATGCCCGAACGGAGCGCACACCGCGGGGACGCGTGATGGGGATCCTCCGCGACACCGTCGTGATGTTGGGAGAGCCCATCGGCCGTCACCGCGCGGCGAGATGGATCGGGCTGAGCGCCTGCGCGTGGGGACTGTCAGCGCTCGCCTCCGGGCTGGTAGCGCGCTCGGTGGGAATCGAGCTAACGCCGCTCGAGGCCGTCTTCCTGACCTCCGCTCTCGCGCTCGGTGTCGCAATACCCTCGTCACCGGGCTACATCGGGACCTATCAGTGGCTCGGCGTCGCCGCGCTGGGGCTGCTCGACGTTCCGGTCGAGCAGGCGCTCGCGTTCTCGATCCTCATGCATGCGAGCTGGTACGTACCGACGACCCTTGCGGGAGGCGTGTTCATCGGCGTGCGCGCCTTGCGCGGGAAGCCAGTCCACGAGACAGGCGTCGATCTCGGCTAGCGAGACGCCGCGCCGAGCGCCGCCATGATCGCCCGCCGCGCGCGCGTCCCGAGAACGGTGTCCTTCACCATCATCACGTCGCACGCTCCGGCGAGGACGAGCTCGAAGGCACGCAGCGAGTATGGCTCGATGTTGTAGCGGCGGAGCTGGAAACGGTCGGTGTCCGGGCCGTTGATGCCGGAGACGGCGGTGAACGCGAGCTTGTAGCCCGCCTGCTGGACGAGACTCGCATGCTCGGGACGGAAGTCCGCGAACGAGCCCTTGATGTACGCGAACGCCTCCACCTCGCGGCCGAGCCGCTCTTCCAGTCGGAGCTTCGAGATGGCGATCTCGCGCGCCGCCTGCGCGACGTCGAGCTCCGACAGGCGCCGGTGACCGATGCCGTGGGACTCGATCCGAACGCCCGCGGACTCGAGCTCCGCGAGGTCGTGCCAGCTCAGGGTCGGGTTGCGCACTCCGATGGCGCTGAGGGCAACCTCGTGGGGCAGCGGCCTGTCGTCATCGAGGAACCCGAGCGGAGTGAACACGACGGCCGGATACCCGTGGCTCTGCAGGATGGGAAGCGCATTCTCGAGGTTGTCGCGGTAGCCGTCATCGAACGTGATGAGCACGGCTCCGGGAGGAAGCGGCGCGCCGTCGACGTAGTGATCGCGAACGGCGTCGAGGGAAACCGGCACGTAGCCGAGCCCGGGGAGCGCCGCCATCTGCTCGGCGAAGGCGTGAGTGGGAACGGTGATGGGGTTCGGCCAGAGGTCGTTCACCTTGTGGTACATGAGGACGCGCAAGGTCCTGTTCGGATCCCCGTTCGTGCCGTTGACGGCGTTCGTCGTCTCCCCGATCGCCCGGTAGGCGCCGTTCTTCGCCAGCTGCAGTGCTCTCAGCGCGCGCACGCCGGGACTCTACGGACGGACGACCGCGAGAAAGTCGAGGCCGCGCTCGAGGTTCGACGCGTCGTGCCAGATGCGATCGAGCGTGAAGTCGTCGCGAGCGACGTACGGTTGCGCCGAGCGCCTCAGGCCGACGCGCAGCCTCGCATCGAGCGTCTCGGGCAGGCGGTAGCGGAGCCCGAGGACGTCGAGGCGTGCGAGCTTGCGAGCCCTGTCGCCGCGCGCACGCACGACACCGTGAATCGGCTCTTTCGCATGCACGGCGAACACGGTCACATCGCGAAAGACTTCCGAGAGGACTTCCTCGAACTCGGCGGCGTGGTACTCGCGCGCGTGGTGGCGATTCCATGGCCGCTGGCCGTCGTAGAGCCGGAACGCCCGGTTCGGCGTCGTGATGAGCGCGGTTCCGCCCGGGTCGAGGACGCGGCGGATCTCGCCGAGCCACGGCCGCGGGTCGGCGAAGAAGGCGATGATCTGGAACGCCACGACGAGATGGAACGCGCCGTCGGCGGCGGGGATCGAGGCTCCGTCGTACGCCTCGTAGCGGGCGCCGTACCGCGCCCGGGCGTGCGCGACCATCTCCTCGTCCGGCTCGAGACCCAGGTACTCGGCTCCAGCCTCGATGAGGATCGGCGCGCCGTACCCCTCGCCGAAACCGAGGTCGAGCACGCGCATTCCCGAGCTCACCATCTCCGCCGCGACGCCGTACGCGTACAGGTGGAGGAGCCCGATCGCATGCTCGTCGGGCGACTTGGCGTCACCCGGGACGAACCGCGCGGTGGTGGGTCGTATCGACATGGCCTGGCGCGAAGTGTGACCGCTTGGTCGGTCGCGGCTCACAGTAAGGACGACCGCCAGGACGGCCGATACCCTCACGGACGTGATCTCGGTCGTCGTCCCTCTGCTGAACGAAGCGAGCTCGCTCGAGGAGCTGTATCGGGAGATCGCCGCGGCCCTCGAGCCTCGGGACGACGACTACGAGGTGGTCTTCGTGGACGACGGCTCGACGGACGGGAGCATGTCCGTCCTCACGCGCCTGCACGACGAGGTGCCGAACGTCGTGGTCGTGCACCTCCGCCGCAACTTCGGCAAGGCGGCAGCGCTGCAGGCCGGCTTCATGCAGGCCCGAGGCGATGTCGTGGTGACCATCGACGCCGACCTCCAGGACGACCCGGCGGAGATCCCGAAGCTCCTCGCCAAGCTCGACGAGGGCTTCGACCTCGTCTCCGGCTGGAAGACGCGGCGCAACGACCCGTTCCTGAGGCGGCTCTTCTCGAGGATCTTCAACTGGGGGACGGGCGTCGTCTCCGGCGTCCGGCTGCACGATGTGAACTGCGGCCTGAAGGCCTACCGGGCCGAGGTGCTCGAGGGCATCCGTCTGTATGGCGAGCTCCATCGCTTCATTCCGATCCTCGCCGCATATCGAGGGTTCCGGGTGGCAGAGATCCCCGTGAACCACCGCGCGCGCCAGCACGGTCGCTCGCGCTACGGGCCGGAGCGCTACCTCCGTGGGTTCTTCGACCTCCTGAGCGTGACGTTCATGGGCCGCTACCGCCACCGACCGCTGCACCTCTTCGGCGGGCTCGGAGCTCTCATGGGGGCTCTCGGATTCGTGATCCTGAGCTATCTCACGGTCATCTGGTTCCTGGGCCACGGCATCGGGCACCGGCCCCTGCTGACCTTGGGGGTGCTGCTCATGGTCGTCGGGATCCAGCTCGTCTCACTCGGCCTGCTCTCCGAGCTCATCACGTCGCAGCACGCGGAGCGGATGGACGAGCGCCATCGCATCGAGCAGCTCGTCGAGGACGTCCTCCGCTAGCCGGAGGGGTCCGGTGCGCGTCCTCTCGATCACGTCGTCGTACCCCCGATTCGAGGGCGATCCGACGGCGCCGTTCATCGAGTCCATCACCGAGAGCCTCGCCGAGGCGGGCCACACGATGCACATGCTCCTACCTGCGAATCGCGAGTGGGCTCGTCCCGCCACGGAGGGGCGGATCCACTTTCACCCGTACCGGTACTCGCCCGTCGCGTCGTGGACGCCCTGGGGTTACTCGGAGTCGCTCGCGGGCGGGGTGCGCATCAAGCGTCCGCTGTACGCGTTGGCGCCACTCGTCGTCGCGGGTGCGCTTCGCGCGTCGCGGCGGGTCATGGCCGATGAGAGGTTCGATCTCGTACACGCGCACTGGGTGATCCCGAACGGGCCGCTCGGTGCGCTGATCGGCCGCAGGGGACGGCTGCCGCTCGTCCTCAGCCTGCACGGCTCGGACATGGCCGTCTCCGAGCGCTCACGGCCGATCGGTCGCGCTGCACGCTGGTGCTTCGAGCGAGCCGCTTCGGTTACGGCGCCGAGTGAGGACCTGCTCGATCGCGCGCGCAGGCTCGGCGCGCGAGGCATTCTCGAGCACGTCCCCTACGGCGTCGACGCCAATTCGTTCGCGGCCGATCCGAGCGCTGGTGAGCGAGCTCGCGCACGGCTCGGGCTCGCGCCCGATGAGACCGTCGTCGTCGCGGTTGGCAGGTTCGTGCGGGTCAAGGGGTTCGAGTACCTGATCGACGCGTATGCGCGTGCGCGGGCGGACGCTCCGAATCTTCGCCTCGTGCTCGTGGGGGACGGTGACATTCGTGAGGAGCTGGAAGGCCGGGCACGGATGTCGCCAGACGGTGGCGACATCGTCTTCACCGGGATGGTCCCGCCCTCCGACGTCGCAGCCAGCCTCGCGGCCGCCGACATCGTGGCCGTGCCGTCAGTCCGCCACGCGGGCTTCGTCGACGGCCTGCCGAACGTGGCACTCGAGGCGATGGCGGCGGGAAAGCCGCTCGTGGCGACGAGCGTCGGCGGCCTTCCGCAGCTCGTGCACGCCGGCGAGACCGGCCTGCTCGTGGAGGAGAAGGACTCCGAGGCGCTCGCGGGCGCTCTCGTGACCCTGGCGGGCGACCCTGCTCTTCGCGCCCGGATGGGCGAGGCCGCGCGGTCGGTCGTGCGCGACTCGTTGACGTGGACCGCTCTCGCCGAACGGCTCACGTCCGTCTACGAGCGAGTGGTGCGCTAGAAGACCGGGGTCTCGCGCCACACGCCCCACACCTCGCGGAGGGCGTCACACATCTCGCCGAGCGTCACGTAGTCACGGGACGCCTCGATGATCAGTGGCATGAGATTCACGCCGCCCTTCGCGGCCCCGCCCTTCAGCGCCGCGAGCGCGGCTTCGACCTTCGAGGAGTCGCGCCCCGCCTTCACGGCCGCGAGTCGGTCGATCTGCTTCTGCTCGAGGGCGGGGTCGATCTTGAGAATCTCGATCGGCTTCTCGTCGTCGAGGATGTAACGGTTCACGCCGACGATCACGCGCTTCCCCGACTCGACCTCCGACTGGTAGCGATACGACGCCTCGGCGATCTCCCGCTGGAAGAAGTTCTCCTTGATGGCGGCGACGACACCACCGAGCTGATCGATCCGGTCGAAGTACTCGTACGCCTGGGCCTCGAGCGTGTTCGTGAGGCTCTCGAGATGGTACGAGCCGCCTAGCGGGTCGATCGTGTTCACCGCGCCCGACTCGTGTGCGATGACCTGCTGCGTGCGCAGGGCGAGGCGAACCGCGTCCTCGGTCGGTAGCGCGAGCGCCTCGTCGAACGAGTTCGTGTGGAGGCTCTGCGTTCCACCGAGCACCGCGGCGAGCGCCTCGAGAGCGGTTCGCACGATGTTCACCTCGGGCTGCTGCGCGGTCAGCGAGACGCCGGCCGTCTGCGTGTGGAAACGCATCAGCAGCGAGCGCTCGTTCCGCGCGCCGTAGCGCTCGCGCAGCTCGCGCGCCCAGATCCGACGCGCGGCGCGGTACTTCGCGATCTCCTCGAAGAAGTCGAGGTGCGCGTTGAAGAAGAAGGAGAGCCGCGGCGCGAAGTCGTCGACGTCGAGGCCGCGCTCGATGGCTGCCTCCACGTACGCGAACCCGTCCGCGAGCGTGAACGCGAGCTCCTGCGCGGCGGTCGAGCCGGCCTCGCGGATGTGGTACCCGGAGATCGAGACCGGGTGGAAGAGCGGCATCTCGCGCGCGCAGAACTCGATCATGTCGACGACGAGCCGCATGGACGGCTCCGGCGGGAAGATCCACTCCTTCTGCGCGATGTACTCCTTGAGGATGTCCGTCTGCGCGGTGCCTCTGAGCCGGTCGCGCGGGACCCCCTCCTCCTCGCCGACGCAGACGTAGTAGGCGAGAACGATCGCCGCCGGCGAGTTGATCGTCATCGAGGTCGAGACGTCGCCGAGCGGGATGCCCGCGAACAGGGTCTCCATGTCGGCGAGCGAGTCGACGGCGACGCCTTCGCGCCCGACCTCGCCGAGCGAGCGCGCGTGATCGGAGTCGTAGCCCATGAGCGTCGGCATGTCGAACGCGGTCGACAGGCCGGTCTGACCGTGGTCGAGGAGGTAGCGGAAGCGCTCGTTCGTCTCCTCCGCAGTGCCGAAGCCGGCGAACTGGCGCATCGTCCACAGCCGTCCGCGGTACATCGACGGATACACCCCGCGGGTGAACGGGTATTCACCCGGGTAGCCGAGGTCGCGCGGGTACTCGAGGTCGACGTTCTCGGGTGTCGAGAGCGGCTCGTTCTCGATGCCGGAGATGGTCGAGAACAGCTCGTCGGCGCGTTCGGGGGCGCGGTCGTAGACGTTCTCCCGCCAGGCATCGAGCGACTCGGCCGCGCCGCGGTCCTCGGTCGTCGCCATCGCGCCGCATTGTAGGTGGGCGGAGGGGCTCACCCGGATCGCATGAACGAGGGATGATCGTCGGTCCATGCGAGCCGACGAATCACGGGTGGCGGTGCAGCCTCTCCTGGCTGTGACTCTCGGCGTGCTGACTCTTGCGGCGCTCGTCGGCGCCTCGACGACGGCAACGGCCGGCCGAGCGTGCGGCGGCGGCGCTCGCCCGGGCGGCTACTCCTACGCGGGGCACCAGGCTTCGGTTCGGGGACATGGCGTCCGTGCGACGATCGAGGCTACGCGCACTCCGAACGTAGAGGTCGGCCACGTCGCCGGCTGGGTCGGAGTCGGCGGGCCCGGCCAGGGTGCGAACGGCGAGGACGCCTGGATCCAGGCCGGAATTGCCGCGACGCCGGGCGTCGACCCGTTTCTCTATGCGGAGGTTACGCGCGACGGGCGCAAGCCTGAGCTCATCCACGTCGCCAAGGGCGTTGAAGTCGGTGAAAACCACACGATCGCGGTTCTCGAGCTGTCCGGCCGGCCGGGCTGGTGGCGCGTCTGGGTCGACGGCGAGGCGGTCACAGAGCCTGTTCGGCTCCGCGGCTCGTCGGGTCGCTGGGCGCCGATCGCGACCGCGGAGAGCCGGAACGGCGGGACATCGTCGTGCAACGCGTTCGCTTTCCGGTTCGAGCGCGTGTCGGTCTCGTACGGCAGCGGCGGCTCTTGGCGACCGTTCGTTCCCGCCCACCGCTTCCTCGACGGCGCCTACATGCTCCGCGATCTCGCGGCTGCGCCGGCCGAGTCCGGCGCCTATCGCCGGACGCTCACGGGCTCGAACGTTCTCCCCTACGCGTTCGTCGCAGCGTCGAGCTAGGAGGGCTTGCCCTCCTAGACGTTTCGGACGCGCACGGCGCCCAGCTCGAAGCTCCCCGGTGGGAGGCCCATCACGGTCGGCCAGGCGGCAACGAGCCGCGGGTCGGGGCACGGACGGGAGATGTCGACGCCGGCTGTCGGTCGCTCGGCGTACAGAGTGAATGCAGGACGATCGCTCCCGCACCCGAACGTCAGCGTAGACGCCTCCGGAATCGAGATCACGGCGCCTCCGGGCGTCGTGGCCTCGAGCCGGACATCGCAGTGAGCCCCGGAGCAGCCGGCCGTGTACACAACGGCGCCGAGCTGCCGGCTCTCGATGCGCGGGAGGCCGTCCGAGCGGGCGTACGCCGTCGCGGCCACGACGAGAACGGCTCCGGCCGCCGTCGCAGCGATGAACAGGACCTCGGGCGAGGTGCGGGCGCCGTGCCCTCGGCGGGCGAGAAGCCGCCAGAGCCCAGCCGAGGCCAGTGCCGTGGCGACGATGGCAGTCAGGAGCGCCGGGAGCAGGAGGTCGCGTGCGAATCCGTAGCGCAGATGCGGGGCACCGGTGAGCGTGCTCGCCGCGTACCCCACGACGATGCCGGTCGAGGCGATCGTCAGCTCGGCGAGGAGCCGTACCGCCCGGAGCCTGTCACGAGCTGCCGCTCGGTGCCGCACGGCCCACACGACCAGTGCTGCCACCGCGAGAACGCACAGCGGCAGCAGAACGAGCGAGGGAAGCTGAATGGCGAGCGGCTGCCGCCAGAGGCGATAGTTGCCCGCGTCGCCTGCATCCGGCGTGAGGCCTGCTACGGGGCCGACGTAGTCGGAGACCCGGCACAGCGAGTAGTAGCAGGGCTCCACGAAGAGCTGAACGAGCTTCGCGGGAACGAAACCAAGGCTCAGAGTCGGCGTCTCGGCCACCTCGGCACCGGCGACGTTTCCGGCCTGTTGATCGAGGCTTCCGGAGTAGAGGAAGAAGAGCTCCCGCTTGCCGGTGGCGAGTGAGACCGTGACCGTCGTGACGACGAACGCGCACGTTCCGACGGCTGCGCGACGAAAGAGATGCTCCGTTCGCGGCGAGATGCGCAACGCCGCGAACCCGGCGCCGGAGATCCCCCAGGCCAGCACGAGGGCAAGGAGCTCGAAGCTGCGCGTCGCCGCGAGGAGCGCGAGGAGCACGCCCGCGAGAGCCGCGTAGACGGACGTTGGCCGGCTGGGGGCGAATCGAACCACGAACAGCGCGACCGCGAGGAACATCGCGAAGAAGTGGCTCCACGGAACGTCCGACCAGTACCAGGTTCCTGCCGCGAAGACGAGCGCCACGAAGCCGATCTGCGTCGAGAGAGAGACGACCGGCGCAACGCGAGCCAGGCGCTGGACCAGGACGCGGACCAGCACCAGACCTGCTGCCACGGAGAGGGCGTACGACGCGCGGCTCAGGGCTACCAGCGAGTCCTCGGGCGTGAGTCCGAACAGCTCGTGCAGCACCGCCGCTGCCCCGATGTACGCAGGCCCGATGCCGCTGCTTGCGATCGCATCCGCGCCTCCGGTCTCCAGCAGGGATCGGAGCGCCCCGAGATCGCGTCGCTGATCGGCCCACGACGTGAGCATCACCGTTGCCCACCCGCTGACCGGTAGCAACGCGTAGAGCCCGATCCAGAGGAGCGCGAAGTAGCGGTCGAGCAGCGAGACGACCCCTGCGAGCGGGGGCGCGGATCTCTCTGCGAGCGCCTCGTTCATGTCGCCGGGTTCGACGCGGCTCGCCGATTCCCGGCTCAGGGGCCCTCGAGCACTACGTGCCACCGAGCGGTCTGGACTACCTTCCTCATCTCACTCGAGGGTAGTTTCGGCAGCGAGAGGCGACAACAGGAGCCGGGGTGCGGACCGCAGCCGCCCCCGGCTCATGTGTAGCGCCCCTCTCCCCCAGCCCGCGAGCGGCGGGAAACCCGACGACCTCGTCTGCTTCGCACGGTATCCCCCGGTCTAGGCACCGGCAATCCCTGAAACGAGGGCATGTACCCGAGGTGCAGGCGAAGCCGACTGACCCGTTGGAGGGCCCGCCGATACCGCTTCGGAGGGAGCAGCGACGCCAGCGGGGCCCTGTGCGACACTGCTGGCCGTGCGCGTCGTGATCGCCGACGACCATCGCCTCGTCCTGGACGGGATAAAACGGGCCCTCGAGGAGGACGGGGGGTTCGAGATCGTCGGCGAGACGCAGTCGGGCACGCAGGTTCTTCCGCTCGTGGGGAAGACGAGCCCGGACCTCGTCCTCCTCGACGTGCGCATGCCGCACATGGACGGCCTCGCCTGTCTCGACCAGATCAAGTCGAGGCACCCGGACGTCAAGGTCGTGATGCTCTCCGCATCGGCGAACCCGGAGCTCGTCGAGTCCGCTCTGCGCCGTGGCGCGTCGGCCTACGTCATCAAGACCGTGAACCCCGACGACCTGCCCGCAACGCTACGGCAGGCGCTCGAGGGCAACGTCCACACCGCCATCGGCGGCGAAGAAACCGAGCGCGCGAGCGCCAAGGCTCTCGGGCTGACCGAACGCGAGCTCACGATCCTCGGGGCGCTCGCGCGCGGGCTCTCGAACGACGCGATCGCGAAAGAGTTCTGGGTCGCGCCGCAGACCGTGAAGTTCCACCTCACGAACATCTACCGCAAGCTCGGCGTCAAGAACCGCACGGAGGCGACGCGCATCGCGTACCAGCACGGGCTTGTGGAAAGCCCCATCTACGCCGACGAATAGCGCATGACGTCCACGGCGAGCCCCGTCGGGTCCGACCCTTCGGGACATGTCCAGGGGCCTCTCTCCGGACCTGACCCCACACCTGTCCCAAAAGGACGACTGCGGCGGATCGCCGAGGAGGAGCACATCCTCGTCATCCTCCTGGCCGGCTTCGGCCTCATCTACCTACTCGTCTTCCCGCCGGCGCTCCTCGTCAACGACAGCTGGCTGAACCTCATGGCCGGGCGTGAGGTCGTCGAGAACGGCCTGCCGAGCCGCGACGAGCTGACGATCTACGGCCTCGGGAACACGTGGACCGACCAGCAGTGGTTCGCGCAGGTCTTCATGTACGCGGTCCACAGCTTCGGCGGTTTCGCGCTGCTCTCGCTCATCGCGTGCGTCGTCGTCGTCGGAGCCTTCGCCCTCGCGGCTGCCGCGTCCAGGTCTCTCGGCGCAGGCCCCCGCGCGATCTGGCTGCTCTTCCTGCCGGTGCTCATCTCTGCGGCGCTGGGTTGGTCGATCCGCGCGCAGATGCTCACGCTTCCGCTGTACACGGGGCTCCTCTGGCTGCTCGCCTCCCAGGCGCGCCGCCCGACCAGGCACGTGTGGATCGCACTGCCGATGCTGGTGCTGTGGGCGAACATGCACGGGAGCGCTGCGCTCGGCGCCTTGCTCGTGATGTTGCTCGGCGCATACGAGCTCGTGCGGAGCCGTGGCAGGTCAGGACTTCGGAGCGCCGCACTCATCGCCCTCGCCCCCCTCGCAGTTCTCGTCACGCCGTACGGCCCGGTCGACACCGCGCGTTACTACCACCTCCTCATCGTCGACCCGCCGTTCGCGGACCAGGTAACGGAATGGCGCTGGCCGGCGCCCGCGTCGAACACGTACGCGTTCTACGTCCTCCTCGCGATGGCCATCCCAATCGTGGTCTGGGGTCGCCGTCGCCTCACCGCGTTCGACGTCGGCGTCCTCGCCCTGACGCTCGCCGGGGCGCTCACCGCGATCCGCGGGATCCCCTGGTTCGCGTTTGCCTGCATGGTCTTCGTCCCCGTCGCGATCGGCCGCAGCCTCGAGAGCCGGAAGCCCGGGGAGCCGAAGCGCGGGTTGAACATGAGCATCTCGGTCGGCCTCTCCGCCGCACTGATCCTGGCCGCAGGCGCGCTCTTCTTCCGCTCGGACGCGTGGTTCGAGGACTACTGGCAGACGGATCCCATCGAAGCGGTCCGCGACGAGCTCGAGCCGGACGATCGCGTCTTCGCCCCCGACCGCTTCTCCGACTGGCTGCTCTGGAAGATCCCGGAGCTCCGTGGGCGGATCGCCTACGACGTGCGTTTCGAGGTCTACGACAAGGAGTTCTTCCAGCGCCTCGGCGACTACAACTGGGAGCAGGGCGACTGGAAGTCATTCGCGGACGGATACCGGATCATCGTCGTGGACGAGACGAACCGCTCGCACACCGCCGATTTCCTGAAGGAGCCTGGAACGCGCGTCATCCATCGGGGCGAGGAGCTGACGATCATCGCCCGCCCGCGTACCTAGTCGGCCGCCACGCGCCTGAAGACGAACACGTCGTCGCGCTCGAAGACCTTCTGCCACGCCGGATCGCTTTCGAGACCCACCACGAGGCGTCTCACGACCTTCGGGTGACGAGTCAGGAGCGGCGAGTCCGCACGGACCGTCCACGGATCATCTGCGTCGATCAGGATCCACTCCGCGGACCCGAGCACCGGGATCGAAAACACGTGGCGCCGACCCGAGAGGTGCGCGCCGGCCGTGTTCGACACGCTGACGGGGACACCGTCCGGCACCAGCGCGGCTGCATCGGTGATGGCTTCGATATGAGCTCGCGGGAGCGTTTCGCGACCACCGAGCGGGGTCGAGCCGACGGCACGCGCCCACGGCCCGACGACGACAGCGATCACGCCCGACGTGAGGAGCACCGCCGAGGCTGCGAGCGTACGGCGAGGACGAGAGATTCGACGAATCCCGAGGACGGTCGCGGCGATGAGGAACGGAATGACCGCCGCAACGCTGTGGTAACGCGGGTCGCTCATCGAGAGGAAGTCCGAGAGGAGATTTGCCAACAGCTGCGGCAGCGCCAGGGCGGCGAGCCAGGGGGATAGCACGAAGAGGAACAGGAGCGGAATGCCGAGCCAGAGGAGATACGCGATGTCGTGTCCGCCGACGAGCGCTCCGAGCACCGTCCCGGGATCCTTCACCAGCGTCCGCAGGACGCCGAAGGGAGACCCGCCCACCTCGTCGTAGAAGCCGTAGAAGACGCTGTCGTCGCCGAGAGCCGCGGGGACGATCACGTAGACGGCGACGACCGTCCACGCGAGACCCGCCAACGCGATCGCGGCACCGATGAGACGTCGACCGCTCGTGAAGGCGTACCAGATGCCGAGCGCCGCGATCGGGGCGCCCATGAGCTCGCCCGTCGACATGACGAGTAAGGCGCACACCACGAACGGGACGAGCCGATCGGTGTCCAGGAACCAGATGCAGAAGAGAAGGAGCGGTATGGCAAACGTGACGGGGTGGATGGCTGCCGCCGCGCTCGTGGCCGTCCACGGGTACGCGAGATATGCGATCGCGAGCAGTCCGGCAGCGGCCTCCGAGTCGAGGTGCCTGCGCGCCAGCCAGAACACCGGCAGCGCGCCCAACGAGACGACAGCCACCTGTGCGAGCCCGAGCGCGAGCGGCGACGGCCAGAGCATCCAGAGCGGCGTGAGAAGGACGAGAAACGGGTCGACATGGCCGCCGAGACGCGAGACCTGCTCGCCCGTCGAGGAGAACGTGACCTCGAGCGGACGGCCGTGGGCCGTGCTCCAGACCGCCTGCACCATGTTCCCGAGGTCGAAACGTCCAAGCCGGAACTCGACGTAGGCGTCGCGCACGACGACGAAGAGCACAGCCGACCAAGCGACCATCGCCACCCAGACGACGAGCGCCCAGGCACGCTCGCGGACGAACGCGGCAGCCGTTGTGGGGTCTGGCCTGCGGGGTACGACCCGGCCGTCCGGCAACGTCGAGCTCGTCACGCCGGCCCCATCGCGGGCCTGGGGTCAGACCCGGCGGGTCTGACCTCGCGGGTGACACGAGACGCTCGCACCGCGAGCCCGATCGTCACCACCGCGATGACGAGTGTCCACGACGTCTCGAAGGGCGTCGGCTGCCCGCTCCCCGGCGTCAAGTACATGCCGAGCGGCACGAACCACACCACCCCGAGCCGAGGCTGGGCGAGCGCGACCACGACGAGCAGGAGCGCGAAGTAGTGCAGCCACACGATCGGCGTCAGCGCCAGTGCTGCCGTGATGGCGACGATGAACGCCGTTCGCTCGTCACCGCGACGGGCAAGCACGACGACTGTCGCAACCAGCGCGAGCCCAATAGCGAGCCAGAGCGTGCGGGCCACGACGGACGGCAGGCCGACGTCGAGACCGACGATGTACGCGGTGTACGAGTCGTGGCCGACCGCGCGCTCCAACTTCTCGAGGAGGCGCGGGTAGTCGGTCATCCCCGCGAAGCCGATCACAGCCCATGAAGCGATGAGGAGCCCGGCGCCCACCACGCATGTCCACAGCGCGCCAGCAAACCTCCGCGTCGCAGCGAGCCAGACGACAAGGGGCCAGAGGAAGAACTTCGCTGCGAGCGTGAGCCCAATGCCGACGGCGACCGGGAGGGCGCGATCCCTGAACCGCCAGGCGACAGCTGCTGCGAGGGCGAACCAGAGCGTCACGTTGCTCGTCTGGATCGCGGAGATGACGGGCGGCCAGAGAAGAAGCAATCCGTAGCAACGCCAGTCGCGAACCCCAAGCACGGCTGGAACCGCAAGGGCCACGCCGACGAGCACCGCCATCACGAGGAGCCCGGCCGCTTCGAGCGACAGCACGGTGAGCGGCGTTGCGACGAGCGCAGGCAAGGGTGGGTACGGATAGGGCCCGCCCCACTCGGTGAGGGGCTCGCCCGACGGAAGGTACGGGCTCTCCCCACGTAGGATCGCCTCAGCCGCCGCGTAGAACTGCCGGAAGTCCATCGCGATGCTGTCACTCTCGATTGCGCTCTCGAAGAGGATGAGGATCGCCAGTACCGGCAGCACGCCGAAGAAGGCGATCGCGGCGAGCCAGGCCACCCGCGAGAAAGCGATCGATCGCGCGCCCGAACGGGCAAGCGTGGGGCTACGGGAAATCACGGGCGCGACTCCGACGCCAGGACGGGACCATCCGGACGTGACAGGGCAATCGCCACGAGAAGCGCGCCGACGAGAGCCGGCAGCAGCACCTGGACCGCCTCACCGTTCTCCGCGCGCGGGCTCACCCAGAGCAGGATCGGCACGAGCCACGCTGCGGAAAAGCGTGGCCGGATAATCGCGAGCGGCACAGCCAGGAGAACGAGGTAGTGCTGCCAGACGACCGGAGAGAGTGCCAGCGCCGCTGCGATCGAAACCGTGAACGCCCCGAAGTCGTCGCCACGCCTGGCCAGATAGAGCACTCCGGCGAGCGCGATCCCGCCGACGACGAGCGTGAGCACGCGCCCGACGGTCCGGCTGAAGCCGAGCTCCTCGCCGATCGCGACGAGCGAGTAGCTCGCGTCGAAGTCGACCATTGAGAGCTGGTCCGGAAACGACGTCAGGCCTGCAAACCCGATAACGGCCCACGACAACAGCGTCACACCTAGCCCGATTCCAAGCGCCGCCGCGAGAGCACGCAGCCTTCGCGTGACAGCTGCCCACAAGAACAGGGGCCAGAGGAACAGCTTCACGGAGATCGCCAGGCCAAGCGCAGCCGCGAGCGGCCACACCATGGCGCGAAACCGCCACGCGACGGCGAGCGTCAGCGCGAGTAGCGCCGAGACGTTCGCCATCTCGAGCGAGTTCCATCCAGGAGCCCAGATGAGAACCGCCGCAAAGCAACGGATGTCGCGCACGCCGACGATGGCGAGCGCGCCCATGAGTGCAGCCAGCGACGCGAGGACAGCGAGCACGGCAGCGACGTCGACCGGCAGAGCCGTGAACGGCACGACCAGGATTGCCAGCAGGGGTGGATAGACGTACGGGAGCTCGTTGTCAGTGACGTACGGCGACTCGCCGTGCCATACGGACTCGGCCGCGGGCAGGTACACGGCGCGGAAGTCGTAGCCGAGCCTCTCCGAACCGGTGGAGGCGAAGAGCGCGACCACGAAGATCGCCGCCGCACCGACGAGCACCCCGGCTGAGAGCGTGCGGCGCCACTCGATCGCCGGCCTCGGCGCGGTCTCGATGGCAGTCATGCCGGAACGGACGAGGACGTACGCCGCGGACGGGCGAGAATCGTGACCAGGAGGACGATCCCCACGAGCGCGGGCAAGAACGTCTCGAGCCCCTCGGCGTACCCGGGACGTGGGCTCGACCAGAGCAGGATGGGAAGCAGCCAGATGGGCGAGAACCGAGGACGTCCGATCGCGACCGGCACGAGCAAGAGGACGAGATAGTGCAGCCAGACGATTGGGCTCAGCGCAAGCGTCGCGGCAACTGCGCATGTGAAGGAGCGGAACTCGTCACCTCGCCGAGCAAGAGCGACGCACGCGACGAGCAGGGAGCCGCCGACGAGGAAGGCAGCGACCTGCCCCGCGGTCTCCCCGAGCCCGAGCGTGGACGCCATGCCGACGATCGAGTAGCTGTTCTCGGACTGGATCTCCGAAAGGCGTCGGAGAAGGTCGAGATAGCCGCCGACGCCTGCGAACCCGATGACGGCCCAGGCGATGAACGTCACGGCAAACCCAACGACCAGTGCCAGCGCAGTCGTGCGCAAACGCCTCGTCGCGACGGTCCACACGAGTATCGGCCAGAGCAGGAACTTCGCCCCGACTGCGAGCCCGAGGGCGGCCGCCGGCCCCCGGACTTGCTGCCTGTATCTCCAGGTCACTGCGAGCGCAAGCGCGAGCGGTATCGACACGTTCGCAAGCAGCACGCCGCTCGCAACGGGCATCCAGAGCAAAGCCGAGGCGTAGCAGCGAACGTCCCGCACCTCGAGCAGGCGAAGGGTGAGCCACAGCATCGCCAGCATCCCGGCGGTGACCAGGAGCGCAACGAGGTCGATCGGAAGCGGAGTGAACGGGGCGAGGGCGACCGCGAGCTGAGGCGGGTACACGTATCCCTTTTGATCCTCGAGGATCGGATCGTCGAGAGCGGGATAGGGCGAGTCGCCCTCGAGCACGGCCTCGGCTGCGGGCAGGTATGCGAAGCGAACGTCCCACGCCAGAAGCCCTTCGGCCAGGCTGAAGACGATGAACGCCGACGTCCACAGAACGGCGATGAACACGAGCGCGACCGTGAACAGGCTCGGGCGTGAGGACTTCCGCCGTCCCTCGGACCACGAAACGGAAACGTCGGCGGCCGACCCCATCCACCTGATGATCGCTACCGCGGCGGAGGACGCCTCGCTCCGATGGTCGAGACTGAATCCCCCCTTTGGCCTGTTATGCGCCGCGTCGCTCGTGCCGAAGTAGTCGCGACAACTCACCCGGGGCGACCGCCGACGCCTCCTATCCCACAAGGGGGTACCTCCCAGATGTACGAGCTCCTGATGCGTCCCCTGGTTCGACTCCAGATCGCTGCGGTCGAGCTGCGGGAACGGCAGGATGGCCAGACGACGACCGAGTACGCGATTCTGCTCGGCTTCCTCGCAATCGCCATCATCATCGCCCTCTTCTTCCTGAGGGGCGTGCTGCGCAGTCTCTTCTCGAGCGCTGCCAGCAGCGTCTCCGCGGGTCCGGGCAACTAAGCGCGCCCGAACCGAACGAGTCGATCGTGTGACCCGCCTCCCAGGCGGGTCACACTCTTTCTAGGGTCAAGCACGCAACTCGCCTTTTGGCCGGTAAAGGATCGACCTCGACGTTCCGATTGTCAGAGGTGTCCGTCTACCGAGACGGAACGTAGTCACCGCAGGGGCGAGTAGCCCCTCTAACGTAGGAGGAACCCCTACATGTCAGACGTCCTGTTGCGACCGATCATCGCGATGCAGGTCGCGGTGCATCGCCTGCGGGAGCGGGAGGATGGCCAGACGACGACCGAGTACGCGATTCTGCTCGGCTTCCTCGCTATCGCCATCATCATCGCCCTCTTCTTCCTGCGGGGCGTGCTGCGCAGTCTCTTCTCGAGCGCGGCAAGCAGCGTCTCGGCTGCTCCGGGCAACTAAGCGCGCCCGAACCGAACGAGTCGATCGTGTGACCCGCCTCCCCAGGCGGGTCACACTCTTTCTGGGGTCAAGCATGCAACTCGCCTTTTGGCCTGTTGAGGTTCGGCCGCGACGTTCCGAATGTCAGAGGTGTCCGTCAACCGAGACGGTACGTAGTCACCGCAGGGGCAAAGTGCCCCTCTGAACGGAGGAGGAACCTCCATATGTCCGACGTCCTGTTGCGACCGATCATCGCGATGCAGGTCGCGGTGCATCGCCTGCGGGAGCGGGAGGATGGCCAGACGACGACCGAGTACGCGATTCTGCTCGGCTTCCTCGCAATCGCCATCATCATCGCCCTCTTCTTCCTGCGGGGCGTGCTGCGCAGTCTCTTCTCGAGCGCTGCCAGCAGCGTCTCCGCGTCTCCGAACTAAACACGAGCCTCTGCGGCAAGGGAGATCGGCCGTACGGCCCGCCGGACAGGCGGGCCGTACGCTTTTTCGGAGGTCGGGCAACAAACCGGCCGTTCGGCCGGTTGTAGAGCGAGTCTCTTCCAGTAACCCTCATAGAGGCCCCCTGAGCTCTGGGGACGTTCAGACGGGCACACGAGTAACACCGGGCCGGGGCCGAGCGCCCCTCTAACTGGAGGAGGATCTCCACATGTCAGACATCCTGTTGCGACCGATCATCGCGATGCAGGTCGCGGTGCATCGCCTACGGGAGCGGGAGGATGGCCAGACGACGACCGAGTACGCGATTCTGCTCGGCTTCCTCGCAATCGCCATCATCATCGCCCTCTTCTTCCTGCGGGGCGTGCTGCGCAGTCTCTTCTCGAGCGCGGCAAGCAGCGTCTCCGGGGCGCCGAACAGCTAGGAGCTCGACGCCAGGGAAGTCCGTTCGAACGGCCCGCCTCGAGCGGGCCGTTCGTTCTTCGGATACCCAGCGAAGCCGCTCGCCGCGCACGCTGGAGCCGATCGGCTAGGAGGAACCCATCCTTCGGCCGGTTGTCGGAAGCCCGGCGCGCGCGGAATCTGAGGGAGCCCCGCAGGTGCGCGGGCACAGTAGTCACACGCAGGGGCCGAGCGCCCCTCCAACCGGAGGAGACTCCATGTCAGACATCCTGTTGCGACCGATCATCGCGATGCAGGTCGCGGTGCATCGCCTGCGGGAGCGGGAGGATGGCCAGACGACGACCGAGTACGCGATTCTGCTCGGCTTCCTCGCTATCGCCATCATCATCGCCCTCTTCTTCCTGCGGGGCGTGCTGCGCAGCCTCTTCTCGAGCGCGGCAAGCAGCGTCTCCCAGGCACCAGGCACCTAGGCAAGGCCAGATCCGCGGTTGCCATCTGCGGCAACCACGGCACACAGTGTGCGCCGGCCCGGTTACCCCCTCGACCGGGCCGGCGCATACGCTTTCCAGGGACGTGCAAGACCACCCTTTCGAAATCGGCAAGTACCCGGCACACTGAGTAGAAGTCACAACCTCGAGCTGTCGACCAGGGGAGGGAGACAGAGACTCATGTTTCGGCCCCATCGTTCCGATAGGAGCACGAGAGGACTCGTGAGACTGCGGCATCTCATTGCAGCGCGGCGCCATGGCCAGGACCCCGAGAGCGGTCAGGCAATGACCGAGTTCGCGCTCATCCTCATCCCTCTCCTCATCCTCGTCGTAGGAATCATCCAGTTCGGCATCGGGCTGAGCTACTGGCTCGACATGAACCGCATCGCCAACCAGGGTGCGCGATGGGCCGTCGTCGACGGCTGGCCAGGGTGTCCAAGAACACAGACCTCGCCGGCGTGTAACCAGGCACCAGCGTGCACGGCGGCGCAGGCCAACACGACACTCGCGAACCACCTGAAGTGCGAGGCGCTCACCGCAGGATTGCAGAGCAACGTCTTCCCGACCATCTGCTTTGTCGACGACCCGGCGGACCCCGCGGTACCTGGTTCTGTAGGGACGCCGGTCAGGGTGCAGCTCGATTCGCCCTTCACGTTCCGCGCGATCATGAAGCTCGGCACGTTGAACCTGCGCGCTCGCGCGACCATGCGCATCGAGAACACCCTGCCGGGCAACCATCTCGCGGGCACGCTGCCATGCCCCCCATGATCCAACGCCGTTCAACTCGCGAGTCCGGCCAGGTCGTAATGATCTTCGCGCTCCTCGTACCGGTCATCCTGGCCATCAGCGGTGTCGTGATCGGGCTCGGCAACTGGTTCGTTCACGCCAAGCACTTACAGACGAAGGCAGATGCCGGCGCGATCGCCGGTGGCGGCGCATTTCAGTTCCCGTGCTTCGCCGGCGTCGACACGATCGACCAAGGAATCGCGGACATCGCCCGCCAGTACGCCGGGCCGACGTCGGCGCCACCTGTGGCGAGCCCGGGCACCGGCTTCAACCCGCAGGTCGGGGGTGTTGTGACCGATGACGTCCACGCAGTCCTGAATGGCCCTGATTGGTACGACGACGACGAAAACCCAGCGCCCACAGAAAATCTCGACATTTGCGACGGGAGCGTCGGTCCCAACGACCCGATGCGTCTCGAGGTCAAGGTCACCGAGGACAACTCGTTCCCGCTGGCCAGCCTCATTCCACTGTTTCCGGACATCAAGCGAAAGGCCACCGTCGAGCTGTTCCAGACGGACGGCGTGGGCGGGATGCTGCCGATCGCAGTGCGCGCGCCCGAACCCCAGAGCGCGTTGGCGATCTTCTACGACGAGAGCTCCGGCGCCATCCTCGATCGCAAGTACTTCCTGAAGAAAACGGGCCCGGGGCTGCCCGGCCTTCCGGGACTGCCGCCGGCGGCGGGGCTCCAGGGTTGGTCGACAGAGGTAGCGAATCTCGATCCGGAGAACTGGGCCTCGGTCAACGTGGGGCCGCGCACTGGCGTGGTCGTCGCCATCAGCTATCGCGGCGCCTGTAACACGTGGGGCGGTACGGCCCCGACATCCGCCCCGCCTGGCCTGTTCCTCGAGCCCACGGGTAAATGTCTGGAGGACGGCATCGGGACCGGAGCGCCGAGCTACACGCAGATGACCCAGATCTGCAACCAGGGCGGCACCACGCAGGTGGCGAACTGCTACTACACGACCGACCCGAACCCCCAGGTGCCAAACGACGAGATCGTGCAGTCGGGTCTGCAGTTCATCCGTGGCTACAGCTCGAGCGGCCCCGTCCCCCACCTCGCGGATGCACACCTCAGCACCGGCTCCTGCGGATCCGGCTACGGATCCGCCTACTTCTATGCGTTCCCGAACGTCTGCAGCGCCGGCATGAACGCGAGCATCGACGTCGGCTCGTGCTTCCGAATTCCGGATCCGGACCCGAACCCTCCCGACAACTGGACAGGCCCGTGCGTGCCCTCTAGCACGCCCGGCGCGACCGAGACGCGGATCGCAGACAACGTCGAGGTCAAGTACACGCTCGTGTACGGGACCGGCAACAACGACCACATCTGCGACTTCGGCCCAACCTGCGATCTCGCGGACAGCGGCAGCACCAACAACCTCAGCGCAACAGGTTTGCTCGACACGTCGCCGCAAGCGAACCAGACGCGCTACGCAGTCGCGCTCCGCGTCCGCATGAAGGACACCGTCGCGCCCGGTCCCAGGGACTGCACCAGCGACGACCAGTTCGCAGGTTCGTGCGAGTGGTACATCATCGGCACGCAGACCGTCGACACCCAGCCCCCGGACGCGACGATCTTCGCCAACCCGGTGCAGCGCATCTTCCACGGCAACAGCGTTACCGCGGGCTCGATCCGCTGGCTCAACCTGAAGGCCGACCGAAACGCGTGTGGGTCCCCACCTGTCAACGAGGCGGTCCTCGGCTCGGAAGGCAGCGTTCAGATCGGCACGAGCTGCTTCGTCGTCGAGATGGGCCTGAAGGGCGGCCTCGCAAGTGACGCCGATGACGCCGCGATCCTGTTCAACGACGGGATCGGCGCGAGTCAGCTCGGCTACCTCGACTGCACCCAGACTGGCCCGCAGAACCTCGTCTGGGAGCTCATGAACGGGTGCCCGCCTCTCTACGGCCCGCACAACTTCAACACGGATCCACTCTGTCCGCCCGCCGGGAGCCTGTTCACGACGCCGGATCCGGGACCGCCGTGGGACCCGGCGAGTGCCCAGATCGTCTGGCCGCCGATCCGCTGCGTCAAGACGCGTCCCACGAGCCAGGGCATCGATCTGATCAAGGGCCTGAACGGGCGATTCTTCTTCCCGAACGATCCGAATCCGTCACCGAACCCGCCCAACACCTGCCCGGCGCAGGTCGGAACGGGCTACGTGCAGGGACGCAACTACTGGAAGTGGAACGGCTCGACGCCGTACGGGTACCGCGAGGACGACGGATCGCACCAGACGAACTTCGCCCCGAACGACACTCGCAAGGTCGTGATCTTCCTGACGACCCCCGAGTCGTTCGCCGGGTCGGGCCAGAACACATATCCGATAACAGGCGCGATCGGGGTCTACATCACCGGATTCGGACGCGTCGGGGGCAGTGGCAGTGTCGTGGTGGACGACCCGTGCGCCGGACCGCTGCCGGGGGACCTCGACCTGTCCGGCGGCTCGGTCGGCGGCCACGTGATCTGGGGCCACTTCATCAACACGACCGTGCTCAGCGCCGCCGCGACCTCGAGCGGCGTAGCCTGCAATCCCGGCGGGAGCACACAGCCATGCGTTCCAGTGCTGGTGGAATGAGCAGCCGAGACGAGGGCGTCTGGGCCGAATGATCTTCTGTAGCGACGTCGAACCTCATGTAATCCCTCGAACGTGCCGAAATAGGAGCAGCACGACACTGAAGTAAGGAGAGGAAGCCAATGTCGAATACGTCACTCACAAGCAAGGTCTCGGGCAGGATGTCGTCGCGCGGATGGGCGATTGCCCTCGGCATCGGCGCCGTCGTGCTCGCTGCGATCCTGCTCGTCGTCTATCTGGATCGCTATCGCTCCCGCGTCGCCGGCGAGAACGCCCCGACGCCGGTGCTCGTCGCCAAGCAGCTCATCCCGGCCGGCACGCCAGGCACGTTGGTGGCGAGCAAGTCGATGTACGCGCCGACCACGCTCCCGCAGAAGGAGGTCGAGGTCGGAGCGATCTCCGATCCTGCCTACCTCAGCGGCCGCGCCGCTGTCGGTGGACATCTTCCCCGGCCAGCAGTTCACCGCTACCGACTTCGCGACCGCGGATACAGCGTCGGTCGACTCGCAGATCACCGGAACGGAGCGCGCGTTCGCGATCTCGATCGACGGCGTTCACGGTGTGAGCTCGCAGGTGATGCCAGGCGACTCGGTCGACGTCTACATCGCTGTCGGGGGCGTCACGAGGCTGTTCCGGCCAAATGTCAAGGTGCTGACGACGCCGACGGTTCCCGGCCCGGCGGGCGGCGGCAACCTCATCCTCAAGATCGACACGAGGGAAGCCGCGACCTGGCTGTACGCTGCCGACAACTCGACGCTGATCTTCGTCCTGCGTCCAGTGGTCGGTGCCAAGGCCACAAAGAGGTCGCAGGCGACTGCTGCGAACCTGCTGAGGTAGAAAGGTAAGCACGAGCAAATGCCGAGCCGCCCGGTACAAGCCCTCCTCGCCGTCGAGCCCGGTGTCGACGCCGAGACGGTGAAGGACTCGCTGCCCGGCGGCGAGGACTTCACCGTCGTCGGCGTCGTCAACGGCCCCGAGGAGGCGCTGACGTGGCTGCGAGGCGGCATCGCAGACCTGCTCCTCGTCGCCTGCGCCGGCTACTCGGACCGCGCCCTGCTGCTCCTGGATGCGGTGGCCCGCCAGAGCCCCGGGCTGAACGTGATGGTGCTCGGGCAAGGGTCGCCCAACGGCTTCCTCAGGCGCGCGTTCGAGGCCGGCGCAGACGACATCGTCATGCTCCCGGCGACGCCGGAGCAGATCCGCTTCGAGATCCACAAGCTGATGGCCCGCAAGCAGGGTGCTGAGTCGCCGGTCATCAACGAGAACTCGCGGCTCGTCTGCATCCTCGGCCCGAAAGGCGGAACCGGCAAGACGCTCACGTCGACGAACCTCGCCGTCTGCCTCGCACAGCGCGGCGAGCGCGTGGCGCTCATCGACCTCGATCTTCAGTTCGGCGACGTCGCCTTGTGCCTCGGGCTGCCTCCCGAGAAGACGGTGTACGACCTCGCGCAGTCCCCCGGTGCGCTCGACTGGGACAAGCTCTCGGCCTTCATGGCCCAGCACTCCTCGGGCGTGTACACCTTGATCGCCCCGAGGCGCCCCGATCAGGCGAGCGCGGTCGGAGCCGAGCTCCTGCGCGAGATCTACTCGATCCTGCGCCAGAACTACGACTGGGTCGTCGTCGACACTCCGCCCGGCTTCACCGCCGAGGTGATCACGTCGATCGACCACTCGACCGACATCGTCATGGTCGGAATGCTCGACTCCTTGTCGCTGAAGAACACGAAGCTCGGGCTCGAGACTCTCGAGCTGATGAAGTACGACACCGACCACATCTACCTGCTGCTGAACCGCGCGCACAGCCGCGTCGGGATCAGCCAGTCGGACGTCGAGGCGGTGCTCGGGCGAACACCTGACGTGTTCATCCCCTCCGATCGCGAGATCCCACGCACGGTGAACGAGGGAATCCCCATCGTCGTCGCGCGTCCCCAGTCGGAGCCGGCAGAGGCATTCGGTCGCCTCACCGACCTGCTGGCCGGCGAGGCCCTCCCCGTTTCCGCGAAAGCGCCAGCGATGGCAGCTGCAGCCGCGGACAGCTCATCGTCGTCCTCTTCTTCTTCTTCTTCACGCCGTCGGCTCTTCGGACGAAAGGCCTAGGTCATGGAACTCCACGAGCGAATCTCGAGCCACCGCGGCCCCGTCAGAGAACAGGAGCCGTTCGCCGAGCTCAAGAACCGCGTGCACATGAGCGTCATCTCCGAGCTCGGACCGCAGCTCTTCAACATCGCGGTCGACCCCAACGAGCTCCGCGACCGCGTCACCGCGGACGTGCGCCGGCTCCTGAACGACGAGGCCGGCATCGCGCGCGAGGATCGCGAGCGGCTCACAGGCGGAAATCCTGGACGACATCCTCGGCTACGGCCCGCTCGAGCGCCTGCTCGCGGACGACTCGATCACCGAGGTCATGTGCAACGGCCCGGACGACGTCTGGATCGAGCGCGGCGGGAAGCTCTACGAGACGACCGTCCGCTTCACGGACGAGTCGCACCTGCGCCGCATCATCAACAAGATCGTGTCGCAGATCGGCCGCCGCATCGACGAGTCCTCGCCGATGGTCGACGCGCGCCTCCCCGACGGGAGCCGCGTCAACGCGATCATCGCGCCGCTGTCGCTGTCCGGGCCGCTCCTGACGATCCGGAAGTTCAGCCGACGTCGTCTGTCGATGGAGGACATGATCAACATCGGCTCGCTCTCCGATCAGTCGGTCGAGTTCCTGTCGCGGTGCATCGAGGCCCAGTGCAACATGCTCGTCTCGGGCGGCACGGGCTCGGGGAAGACGACGCTCTTGAACGCACTCTCGGCGTCGATCCCGAACAACGAGCGGATCGTGACGATCGAGGACGCAGCCGAGCTGCAGCTCCATCAGCGTCACGTGCTCCGCCTCGAAGCCCGCCCGCCGAACATCGAGGGCGAAGGTCACATCCCCATCCGCGATCTCGTCCGCAACTCGCTGCGCATGCGCCCCGACCGGATCATCGTCGGTGAGTGTCGTGGCGCCGAGGCGCTCGACATGCTCCAGGCGATGAACACGGGCCACGACGGCTCGCTCTCGACCGTGCACTCCAACTCGCCTCGCGACGGTCTCCACCGCATCGAGACAATGGTGATGATGGCCGGCTACGACCTGCCGCTCCGAGCGATCAGGCAGCACATCGCGGCCGCGATCGACCTGCTCGTCCACATCGACCGCATGGAGGACGGCTCGCGTCGCGTCGTCTCCATCACGGAGGTGCTCCGCATGGAGTCGGACGTGATCCAGCTGCAGGAGATCTTCGAGTTCGAGATCGAGGCAGTGGCACCCGACCGGACGATCACCGGCGGGCTCAAGCCGACCGGTCTCCGCCCCGTCTTCCTGGACAAGTTCCGCAAGCGCGGTATCGAGCTCCCGCAGGCCATGTTCGGCGAGCGGATCCACTCCCTCGACGAGCGTCGGGGCGCCACGGCGTGAAGCTCTCGCCGCGGACTGCGATCGCGAGCGCGGCGGTAGCCGCGCTCGTCGTGCCCACACTCGCGCTCGGGCAGGCTCCGGCGCCCAAGCTGACCGAGTCGACCACGTCCGGGTTCCCGGACAAGGCCTACCTGGTAACGCTCTCGAAGACGCAGCCACTCTCGGCAGCACAGGTTGCGATAACGGAGAACACCAACCCTGTCACCGCCCTTGCGGTTACGCCGCCGGGCGGCTCGAAGAGCGGCGCCGTCCTGCTCGTCGACGCGTCCAACAGCATGAAAGGCGCGCCGATCCAGGGCGCCACCGTCGCAGCGCGTGCATTCCTCGACGAGCGAAAGGCCGACCTGCCGCTCGCGATCATCGCATTCAACCCCAACGTCAACATCCTGTCGGAGTTCACGACCGACAACGCGGAGCTCGCAGCCGCGGTCGCCGAGACGCCGACCACGGCCGAGGGCACGCACATCTACGACGCGATCATCGAGGCCTCGAGCAAGGCGCGCGACGCTGGACACGAACGGACCACGTTCGTCCTCCTCTCGGACGGCGCGAACTTCGACACGAGCAACTCCAGCCTCGCCGAGGCACTCGCGGCCGCCGAGGAAGCGAACGTTCGCATCATCTCGATCGGTCTCAAGTCGGACCAGTACACGCCTCGAACGCTCAAGACACTCGCCGCGCGCACCGGCGGGAGCTACATCGAGGCCGACAACCCGGCTGCGCTCGCGGCGATCTACACCGAGATCGGGCAGCAGCTCTCACGCGAGTACGAGGTCACGTACCGCTCCCTGCTGCCTCCGCAGCAGAAGGCGAACGTCCAGGTGAACGTCGCCGGTTACGCGCCTGCTTCCGCGACGTACACCACGCCGGCGCTCGACCTCGCGCCGTCGGGAACGTTCGAGGAGAGCTGGGTCGACGAGGTCATCACGTCCCCGTGGCTGATGATCTTCGTCGTCGTGTCCGTACTCGCGCTGATCGGGTTTGCGATCTTCTCCGCGATCGACGTCCGCAACCGCTCGCTCCGCAGGCGCATGGCGCAGTACGTCACGGTGCCGAGCGAGGAGGAGTCGAGGCTTCGCCGCGCCGAGGTTTCTCAGATGCTCGCCAACACCGCCCAGCGCACGGTCGGCGGCCAGCGCTGGTGGCAGCGCTTCGAGACGGATGTCGAGCTCGGCGGATTCAGCCTGTCGCCCCTCGCGATCGCGGGTTGGACGATCGTCGGCGGCATCCTCGCGTCGCTCGTCGCCGCGATCGTCTTCCAGTCACTGTGGGGCCTCCTGCTCGGCCTCCTGGCGCCGTTCTTCACGCGCTACCTCGTCTCGCGCCGCGTGTCGAAGATGCGCAGGGCGTTCGAGGAGCAGCTCGCCGACAACCTCGACGTGCTCGCGGGCGCGATGCGGACGGGCCACTCGACGATGGGTGCGCTGTCGGTCATGGTCGACAGCGCGATCGAGCCGTCGAAGACGGAGTTCCGGCGTGTCCTCCAGGACGAGCAGCTCGGTGTCCCGCTCGACGATGCGCTCGCGGTGATGGCTCGGCGGATGGAGAGCCGCGACGCCGAGCAGCTCGGGCTCGTGATGCGACTGCAGCGCGAGGCGGGAGGCAACACGGCCGAGGTGCTCGACCGCGTGGCGGAGGTCATCCGCGGGCGGATGGAGCTCCGGAGGCTCGTCGACGTCCTGACGGCGCAGGCGAAGATCTCCCGGTGGATCCTCACCGGCTTGCCTATCTTCATGCTGATCGCACTGATGTTCAGCGGAGGCGACTACCTGGATCCGATGCTGTCGTCGGTCGTCGGCAAGATCGCACTCGTCTTCGGAGCGGTCCTCGTGCTGATCGGGTCGTTCTGGATCAAGCAAATCTCGAAACTGGACGTGTGACATGGGCCTCGAGCTACTAGCAATCGCCGGCGTGCTCCTCCTCGGAGCAGGTGTCATGATCCTCGTCGTCAACCTCGGCAAGACGAGCGGCTCGTCGGCGACGATCGACCAGATCCAGACGTACGGGTACGTCGCGGAGACCACCGGCGGTTCCGAAACCGAGCCCGCGCATCGCCGCCCGATCGACTCGCTTGCCGGCCGCCTCGGCGACTGGGCTGCCCGCCGATCGGATCGCTTCGGCGAGGACAAGATCCGAGAGAAGCTCATCTCCGCGGGCATGTACGGCACGACGCCGCGCAAGGTCCTCGGCTACCAGGTCCTCAGCGCCGTCGCGTTCTCCATGCTCGTCCTCTGGCTGATCTCCGCGGGAGGCGGCTCGATCGTCTTCGCGGTCGTGCTGGGCGTTGCAGCCGGCGTGGGCGGTTGGTTCGCTCCCGTCTACTACGTCGAGCTCAAGCGCCGCAAGCGCATGGAGCTACTCGACAAGCAGATGCCCGACATGATCGACCTGCTCGTCGTCACCATCGAGGCCGGTCTCGGCATCCTCGCGTCCATGCGGGTCGCATCCGACAGCTTGGCCGACCCGCTCGGTCAGGAGCTCCGGCTCACCCTCCAGGAGCAGCGGATGGGTCTCTCCGTGGGCCAGGCGATCGAGAGCCTCGGCCGCCGAGCGGATGCCCCCAACATGAACATCTTCGTTCGCTCGATCACTCAGGGCGAGCGGCTTGGGGTCTCGATCGCGACCACGATGCGGAACCTCTCGCTCGAGATGCGCAAGCGGCGCAGGGCGATGGCGGAGGAGCGCGCGCAGAAGATGCCGATCAAGATGCTCTTCCCGCTCATCTTCTTCATCTTCCCGGCGCTCTTCATCGTGATCCTGACGCCGATGGTCATCAGTATCGCGGACGCGTTCGGCTAGAGCTCGGCTGAGGAGAGGATCCGATGGCCACACTGACGCTCCGGCGGGAGGACGGCCGGATCGTCTGCGAGCGAGTCGTTGTGGCCGACCGTGCGCACCGGCGCATGCGGGGGCTGCTCGGGCGGAAGTACCTGCGCGAGGGCGAGGGAATGGTTCTTCGTCCCGGCTGGAGCATCCACACGGCGTTCATGCGGTTCCCGATCGACGCCGTCTTCCTCGACGCGGATCAGGTCGTCATCAAGATCGAGGATAACGTCGGACCGTGGCGCACCGTGTCGTGCCGTGGGGCACGTGAGGTCGTCGAGATGGCCGCGGGCGAGTGCCATCGCCGGGGTCTCGAGATCGGGGACCGCGTCGCGTGGGCCTCTCGGAGCGCAGCCGACGCCCGCGCCGACCGCGCGGCCGGCATCACGTTCGAGGACGAGGAGGACGACGAGCCGCGGGCGCGGATACTCGTCGCGAGCAGCGATCCGCGCTTCCTGCGTCTGGCGCGCTTCCTGCTCGGGGGTCGCGACCTCGAGGTTGAGGAGCTCACTTCTCCGGAGCGTCTGCCCGAAGCGATCCTCGATCCGAACGTCGACCTCGCGGTCCTCGACGGCGCCAACGCCGTCGCAGAGGCCTTTCGGACCGCCAACGCGACGCGCGCACGCAGGCCAGAAGTGCCCGTGGTCATCGCCGCGGACACTGGCGGGAAGAGCCCTGCCGGCGTCCGGGTCTTCGACCGCTGGAACGAGACGGAGGAGCTGCTGCAGGACGTCGAGCGACTCCTCTCGGAGCGGGTCGCGAGCCCGGCTCCACCGGGACTGAGCTGAGATCCGGATGTCGAGGGGGGTCGCACCCGGCGGGTACACCATCCGGTCTCCGCATGTCCCCCGGCAGGAGACTTGCGCTTGTGCGGGAAACCACGAAGATGAGGCACTCATTCGCAGATGACCGAGGCTGGGAGCCACATCGGTTCGGGGGGGCCGGCATCCCTCCCCCGCTCGCTGCCGACGGAGCGCCCGTATCGGGGGCCCGAGGAGCGGCTCGAGCGGCTGCACGCCTACTTCCTCGAGGGGTGCACCGACGACATCAGGCCGGTGCTCCAGTCCGTCCTCGCGGATGCGCGGCGAGTCCACTCCGGATATGCAGATGCCGAGGTCGGCGACGGGCTCGCGTCGGTCTGGTACGCAGCAACAGCCATCGTGGAGCTCAGCGCGGCACTCGAGCTCGACGAGGCTGACATGCGCGGCGCGGGCGCCGCCATCGCCGAGGCATGTGCGCTGCCGCTTCCCGCCGCCCGTTACGTCCTCTTCCGCGAGGTCGTGCGACATCCGAGGCTTCTCGAGCTTCCCCCGCTCGTCACGATCGAGCTCCAGCTCGGTCTTCTCGTCGGGCTCGACGTCCTGACGGACGCGTCACTCTGGATCCGCACGTCGGGCGGGCTCGAGTCGATCGTCTCGCTCGGAGATGACGGTCGGCCGAGCCGCCGCGTCCGCGCCGAGGCGAAGGCAACACTGCGCGGGCGCTCGAGGCTCTCGCTCCTCGGCGGCTCGCAGCTTCGGTCGGTGCCCGTGATCCGCTTCGGCGAGGCCTACGCGGCCATCGTGGGCCGGGTTGGCTCCGTAGAACAAGGTGTGGCGGACGCCTATCTCAGCGAAGCGGGCGCCGCGCTGAGCCCCGCCATCGAGCGCGAGCTGCTCCTCGAGCACTCCGCGAGCCGAGAGCGCACGCTCATCGCGTCGGCGGAGCGACGCCTCATGCGACTCGGATTCGACCTCCATGACGGGCCGATCCAGGACGTCCTCGCTCTGGCTGCGGATGTCCGGCTGCTTCAGCAGCAGGTCTATCCGTTCGTGCTCGAGGACTATCGCGAGCAGGCAACTGGAAGGTTCGACGACCTCTCGGCGCGACTCGTCGAGCTCGATCGGCAGCTCCGCGAGATAGCGCACTCGCTCGAAACGAAGAGTGTCATCAGTCGCCCGATGGGCGAGATTCTCCACCGCGAGATCGACACGTTCATCGAGCGTTCGGGGATCGAGGCCGAGCTCGAGATCCGCGGCGACCCGGACTCGCTCTCGTCCGCGCAGCGCATCACGGTCTTCCGCGCGATGCAGGAGGCGCTCGCGAACGTGCGTGAGCACTCGAGCGCGACGCACGTCTCCGTGCGCGTCCGGGCACGCCGAAGCGCCATCGAGCTGCAGATCGTCGACGACGGCATGGGCTTCGAGGTGGAGCGCGCCCTTGCCAAGGCGGCCCAGCGCGGTCGCCTCGGCCTCGTCGGCATCGGCGAGCGCGTGCGCATGGTCGGCGGCACGTTCGAGCTCGAGAGCCGCCCGGGGGGCCCGACGACGTTGAAGCTCACGCTCCCGCGCTGGGAGCCCCTGAACCCCGGGATCTGACCCCGACGCGCCGCGTGCACGCGTGTGGCCAGACCCGTGCGGTCTGACCCGAGCGCTCCCAGAAGCGACGAAGGAGGTCTCTCGACCTCCTTCGCCCTTCCCCCTACCGCCGCAACTGGTGCCGCCGCTCCTGTTGCGGATCCTGTCCGGTCAGCTCACGAGGTCTGAGCCTTCACGAGCTTCGAAACACACTTGCCGAGGGCGTTTGCCTGGTTCGCGTTCGTCCCGTACTTCTCTTTGAAGGCCGCGATGCTGGTGGGCGTCGTGCCCCGCTCTGCCTTGCACTTCTTGGCCGCGTTCTCCTCGGCCTGCTCCTGTGTGCCGGCCTCAGCCGCGGTTTTCACCTTTCCTGAGACGCACTTACCAAGAGCGTTCGCCTTGTTGGTGTTCGTCCCGTACTTCTCTTTGAAGGCCGCGATGCTGGTCGGCGTCGTGCCCCTCTCGGCCTTGCACTTCTTGGCCGCGTTCTGCTCCGCTGACTGACCCGGCGCAGCCGCGCTGTTCCCTGGACTCTCGGGCTTGCCCTTGTCGGCCGGCGGGGCCGCAAAGGCCGCCGGCACGGCGAGGCTGAGGAACGCAGCGATGACGATGATCGTTCGGGCCATGACAGCTCCCGTCGTTGATGTCGTGGGTGGTCGTGTGCGAGCACTAGGAAGACGCGAAGCGCCGTCCGTTCTTGCGCCGGAGAGTGTTAAGAACCTGTGAGGTGGGTTGCCGGGATTCCGTAGGATGACGACCGTTCAAGAGATGGCGGTCACGGAAACCGGCCACCTCGCCTCGCGCGAGGTCGATGACCTCTACCGGAAGCACGGCGCCGAGGTCTACCGGTACGCGTATGCGGTCCTCGGGAACCAGGCCGACGCCGAGGACGTCACGCAGACGACCTTCCTGAACGCGCATCGCGCGCTCGAACAGGGTGTGCGACCCCGGAAGCCGCAGAACTGGCTGCTGACGATCGCGAGCAATGCGATCAAGCAGCGGTTCCGCCAGGAGAAGTCGAGGCCATTCCAGGTCGAGCTCGACGAGCGCATCGCGCATGCGGAGCCCGACGACGACGGGCCGAGCATCGGCGAGCTCCTCACCGCGCTGTCCAAGATCCCGCCACAACAGCGCCAGGCAATCGTCCTTCGGGAGTTCGAGGGTCGTTCGTACGCGGAGATCGCCGAGATCCTCAGCGTGACCACGTCGGCGCTCGAAACGCTGCTCTTCCGGGCACGGCGCTCACTCGCGGAAGAGCTCGAGCACCAGCTGACGTGCACCGAGGCACAGGCCGCAGTGTCGAAGGCCGTCGACGACCGACTGGGCCGCAAGGAGCGGCGCCGTCTGCGCGACCATGTGGCCGAGTGCCCGGATTGCGCGCGGTTCGCTCGACTCCAGCAGCGTCATCGGAGCGCACTGCGAGGCCTGATGCTCGTCCCGATCCCCCTCTCATTCTCGATCTTCAAGGGCCTCGAGGGTGCCGGGACGGCGACGGCAGCGACGATGCCCGCCGCCGCGGGAGCGGGAGCGAGCGCGGCCGTCGTGAGCGCTGGAGTGGGAACCGGCCTCGGGGCTGCCGGTGCAGGAGGCAGCGCGGTCGTGGGCGGGGTCGCCTTGAAGGCAGCGGCGGTCGTAGCTGCAGCCGGCATCGCAGGCGGTGTCGCCGTCACGGGCGCGACCGAGCTCGACAACAGGCCAGCCAAGGCGCCGTCGGCAACGGAGCCAGGGCAGCGCCTCGGCCAGGTTGCGCCTCGTGGTGTCACGGTACCCGGCAACGGTGTCGCCCGCGGAAAGCCGACGGCTCCGGGCCAGGTGAAGAAGGCAGGCCTGGCCCAGTCCTCGCGGTCGAACGCCGAGCGCGCCGCGGAACGCCGCCGGACGGCGAAGGCGCGGGCAGATGCGAGGGCGGCGGCGCGCGCGCAAAGAGTGCGAGCAGCGAAGCGCGCGAACGCGACGACGCCGAAGTCGACCAAGACGCCGTCCAAATCGACCGCGAATCGCGGGCAGGCGAACGGCCGTGCCGAACCTGTGAAGCCGCAGAGGTCGCAGCAGCCGGAGGCGAAGCCCGCCAAGCCGGAGCCGCCACCCAAGCCGGAGCAACAGGCGAAGCTTGAGAAGGCTGCGCAGCAGCCACCGCCGAGCAGCCTGCACCGACGGACTCAAAGCCCGCCAACGACCACACGGGCGGACCGCAGAGCTAGAGCTCGGTAGCGCCG
The DNA here is from genome assembly GCA_963723695.1 of uncultured Gaiellaceae bacterium. GTDB lineage: Bacteria > Actinomycetota > Thermoleophilia > Gaiellales > Gaiellaceae > GMQP-bins7. Next base: position 324,131 of record CAVRRU010000015.1, read on the forward strand.
CCTTCCCCCGTCAGGGGGAGGCGCTCTGTGCTGGGAACGGCCGATTTCGTTCCCAGGCATGCGCTACGTCGCCGCAATCGCAGTCGCGCTGACGGCTGTCTTCGTAACCGCACCGGCAGCCGCGCCAGGGTCCTCGGCGACCGTCGAGCGTCGGATGGCTCTCGAGGCCGCCGTCATCCGCGAGGTGAACAGGGTGCGGGTCGCGGAAGGCCTCCGTCCGCTGCACGCCTCGGCGAGCCTCCGCACAGCAGCACGCGGCCACTCGCGGGCGATGCTCGAGCACGGCTTCTTCGCCCACGAATCCCTCGACGGTACGGCGTTCAGCGAGCGGATTCGCCGCCACTACTCGAACCGAGGCTGGATGAAGTGGTCGGTCGGAGAGGCCCTCCTGGCAGGCACGGGCGACACCCTCGAGCCACGAGCGATCGTGGCGACGTGGCTCGACTCCCCACCGCATCGGGAGATCCTGATGTCGCCGACGTGGCGCGAGACCGGAATCGGAGCCCTCTACGCACCGACGGCGCCGAACGAGTACCGCGGCGCAGAGATGATCGTCGTGACGGCCGACTTCGGCCTTCGGGAGGGCAGGATCACGACGTCGTGACCGCTCGCGGCCGGCCGAGCTACGAGTGCGCCCTAGGCCGCAAGCGTGTTGATCGGAGTGTCGCCGGGATCGATCTCGGAAGCGAAGCCGCGATCCCACCTCACGACGACGCGGCCTTTCTCGTCGATCTGGTCGACGACGCCGCGATCCCCGGCGCACAGGCCCGAGTCGTCATGCGGGGCCGCGACGAGCTCGATTCGCGCCCCGATTGCGACTCCCGCGCGGATCCGAGCCGCGAGGAGCCTTGCGCCCTGTGTGTCCATAGGAGGGGTATCGGTTTCGATGCCCTGTGGCTTTACCCTTTCGGCGCTCCCGTGAGAGTGACTTCGGCAGGACTCGGGTGCGGATCGGCGAAATGGCTTCGAGCCGGCGGATCGCTCCGAACTCGACGGCTTAGGATCGGTCCGTCGGCATCGGAGCGACGTACGACGGCCCGACGATCATGATGAGCGCCGACCAACCCGATCACGACGAGGAGCCGCGGAGCGGGCTGGTGCGGAGGGTACTCGGCGCCGGGCCGAGCCCCGAGGAGCGGCTCGAAGAGCTTCTCGCCCAGCGTCGGCGCGAGCTCGACGAGCACGCCGCGCGCTTGCGCGAGTCGATCGCGGAGCTCGAGCACCGCGAAGAGTTGCTCCGCGACTCACGTGCGTCGGTCGAGCGAATGCTCCGGATGGGGACGTCCGACCTCGAGGCGCGAGAAGCCGAGCTCACGGACTTCCTCGGCAGCATCACGGAGCGCGAGAAGGCGCTCTCCGAGGCCGAGGCCGACCTCGCTCGCCGACGGCAGGAACTGGGGGCGGTCGAGCTGAAGCGAGCAGCAGTCGAACGCCGCGAGCAGGCCGTCGAGGCAAAGGAGAGCCAGCTCGCCGAGCTCGAGGAGCAACTCTCGACACGTGCCACCGGCGACCAGCTCATTGCTGAGTCGGTCGAGCTCGCGTTCGTACCGGGTGAGCGGTACAGCCTCGTCGAGATCGACGACACGCCCCTCCTTCGTGGGGCCGACCTCGATGTGGAAGGCGTCGGCTATTCGGTTGTCCGCATCGGTCGCTCGCCACTCCCCGGCGACGTGCGCCGCTGCGCCTACCTCGTCCGTGGACGAGGCGACGTCTCGCCGCCCGGCGGAAGCTCGTAGACACGCGGGCGCCGGAGCGCGTCGCCCGCACCTACGACGAGCTCCAGCCGCTGCTGGGCCTGGGCAACGAGGAACTGCGCGACCGCGAGGTCGTCCTGACCGAACCGCCGAAGACGCATCTCGTAGAGCTCGACGAGCCCCCACGCCCTGCCCCGGACCATGATCGGGAGCATCATCAGCGCGTTCATACCGAGATCCCGGAGGATGAATGCCTCGGCCGGATCCACGTCCCCGTCCGCGAACGAGACGGTGCGAGGCTCCGCAGTGCGAAGGACCTCGGCGGTGAGCGGGAAGTCCGTGAGACGGTACGCCGCCTCGTCGCCGAGCGAGATCTCGCGGAGCGCATGCTCGGTCGCGTCGACGACGTAGTCGCCGAGGACTCGCGACGTCGAGCAGCCGGTCGCGCCGACGACGAACACGAGCGCCTTGTTGAGCCGGTCGCAGACGCCGGCAATGGTGGTTTCCGCCTCGATCGCCTTGGCCGCGGCCATGGCATCGGCGAGAACCGCTCCGGAGGTGTCGCTCCGGCCGCGCCGGGCGCCTTCGAGCGCACCTGTGCGGTCGGTCGACCGGATCACGGGCCCTGTTCCCGCCAGCTCCCTGAACGAGGCGATCCTGTCCTTCCCCGAAGCCTTCGCCGCGTAGAGCGCCTGGTCAGCGGCGCGTAGCAGTGACGACGGCTTCGCGCCGTCGAACGGGTAGGTCGATACGCCGGCCGAGATGCGGAGCGGGAAGCCGGCGTCCGTGAGGCCTTCGGCGAGCAGGCTGCGGATCTGGCCACCGAGCATTTCAGCTGCGTCGGCGCCCGCGCCGGGGAGCATGACGACGAACTCGTCGCCACCGAGCCGCGCAGCGCCCGCGCCGTCCGGAAGCACGCCGCCCAGCGCATCAGCGACCTCACGCAGCAGTACGTCGCCGAACTCGTGCCCCGCACGATCGTTGATCTCCTTGAAGTCGTCGCAGTCGATGACGATGAGGCTCAGGGGAACGCGTGCCTCCTGCGCGGCGGCCAGCTCGCGGTCGAGCCGCTCATCGAGGCCGCGCCGGTTCAGGACTCCCGTGAGCGGATCCGTGACCGCGCTCAACCGTTCCCGCTGCAGCGAGAACGCCGCGTCGAGCGAAGCGGCGACGTGCGCTGCAAGCACGGCAGCGGTGTCCAGCGCAACGGGATCGACGCGAGCGGTCTTCTCGTTCACGCCGACGAGCGCACCGAGCTCACCCGCATTCGCGCGAAGCGGCAGCAAGACGACCGACCGAGGCGCGCGACCCCGCCGCGGTAGCTCCAGCACCTGGCAGACGACGCTCGCATCGGTCCGGGCACGCACGACCTCGAGCTCGTCCTCGGACAGCGGCGGCTGGGAGGCGCCATCGGACTGCCAGGTCGCCAGCTCGCTCGGTCTGCCGAGCTCGTCCCAGGTGACGATCTGGCTCGCCTGGACGGGGAGCACCTTTGGAAGCGATGCCGCGCCGAGCGCCGCGATGTCCCTCGGATCTCGAAGGCTGCCGAGGTGGACGAACAGCCGCGCGAGCCCCGCAAGGTCCATCGTCCTGCTCGCACGGAGGGCCTCGGCGAGGGGCGTGAGGGCGCGTACGAGTGGCTGCATCGCCTCCGCGGCGCGGTCCGGAAGGGTGCGCTCGGCCTCCACGTTCAGTACACCGACGATCGCACGAGACGACCGCAGCGGAACTGCAAGCTCGGCGACGACCCCGGGCAATGCCGGGACGTAGTCCGGGTCGAGCTTGACGTCGGGTACGAGCTGCGCGCGACCACGGCGGATCGCGCGCCCTGTGATCCCGCTGTCGACAGTGAGGCCGTCCGGGACGACGGCATAGCCGCGCTGCGCGACGAGCCACTGGCGTCCGTGCTCGAGCACGAAGACGGACGGCATGACTCCCGCGACCGCGTCGTAGAAGGCCGCGAGGGCCGCGTCGATCGCACGCGCCGGATCGTCGTCCTCGCGGATCGCAGCCGCGGCCGTGCGGGCGGCCGCAACCAGCAGTCCGATGTCGATCGGCTGCACGATGCGCGCAGCCGCAGAGGCACGCTTCATGGTCTTGATATCGGCTGGCGCGCGGTTGTGCTGGAGCGTCTAGCGCGGGTCGTTGGGCGAGATGATCGCCCCTACGATGCTCCGAGCCCCTGGTACCAGTCGAGAACCGCGTCTCCCCAGAAGAGCGCGACGACGCCGCCCAGCGCCAGGAATGGCCCGAGCGGAATCGCGGACTTTCGCGCTTCTCTGCCATGGCGAGCGAAGAGCACGAGAGCCGGCACGAATGCGACGAAGAAGCCGACGAACATCGCGACGATCACCGAGACGCCCAGACCGGCGCCGAGAAACGCCGACAATTTCACATCGCCCATGCCGATCCCGCTCGGATACACGAGAACGATCACGAAGAGCACGAGCCCGGCGCCGAGCGCGGCGAGGACCCACTCGACGCTCGGATCGTCGATCGTGCGCAGCACAAGCAGCACGACGGCTCCCGGAAGGACGATCTTGTCGGGGATCAGGCGATGCTCGAAGTCGGTTCGCGTGATGACGACGAGCACCCAGCAGAAGAGCGCCGCGACGAGGGCGTCGACCGTGAAGCCGTAGACGAGACCGCTCGCACCGGCGAGCAGCGCCGTTGCCGCCGTCACGAGCGGGAGTCGCGGTGACCGCGGGACCCTCTTGAGCAGAGGGTCATGAAGCGGCGCATTGGTCGCGAGGCGGTCGGCGAGCGGCCCGACGAGGAGCCCGGCGAGCAGCCCGGCGAGACCGGCTCCCACGTCCACGAGACGGGATTCCCCGAAGGGTGACACCTTCCTGCCCAGCCGTTGGTGCCACGGCTCGTAGTGGTTCCCTCTTCCAGGGGATGCCCGTCCCTCGTTCTGGGGACGATGAGCCCTACGAGAGAACTACTGTCAGATGTAACTGCGGCTGGCCCCCGCCGGGGCGGAACGGCGAGAGAGTGAGGATTCGAACAAGGCGGCGAGAACTGCGGAGCACGTTCGTATGGGCGCTTTGTCTAGCGGCGCTCGTGCTCGTCTCCAGCCTCGTCACCGAGATCTTCCGCGACACCCCCGACCACGCCATGGCGGCGCTCGTCGTGTGCGCATTCGCCGCCGCTGCAGCAGGCGTCATCCTCAATCTCCGTGTGAGAGCCGCCCACTCGGAGGCACTCAGGGATGCGTTGACGGGCCTTCCGAACCGGGTGCTGCTCGACGACCGAATCGAGCAGGCGATTCGGCGCTCGCGACGCTCCGGCGAGCCGTTCACCCTGATTGCCGTCGACCTGGACGGGTTCAAGGACGTCAACGACGTTCGCGGGCATCGAGCTGGGGACATCGTGCTGAAGACCCTTGCGCGTCGGTTCGAAGCCGTCGTTCGCGATCACGACACGGTCGCCCGCGTGGGTGGCGACGAATTCGTCGTGCTCTCGATCGGGACAGGAAGCGACGAGCGCGCCGGCGCCGTCGTTGGGCGCCTTCGCCACGCACTCCGGAGGCCGTTCCGCGCCGAGGGGACGTCCGTCGAGATCGACGGGAGCATCGGCTTCGCCGTGTTCCCGGACGACGGTGCGACCGCCGAGGAGCTCCTCGCGCGCGCCGACGGGCAGATGTACGCGACGAAGCGCGACACGAGCGACGAGTCCGTGCTGATCCGGCGCGGAGTCGACGCCGGCATCGTGCGCGACGTCGAGGCAGCACTCGAGCAGAACGAGCTGCTAGTCGTCTACCAGCCCATCATCGATCTCGCGACCGGCCATGCCGCATTCCGCGGAAGCGCTGATCCGCCGCGTCCTGCCAGACGGCGGCCTCGTCCACCCGTCGGAGTTCGTCCCGCACGTCGAGCGGACACCGCTCGTGCGGGAGCTGACGTACCTCGTCGTCGCCGATGCTCTCAGCTCCGCGAGGAGTGGTCGAAGCGCGGCCACGACCTCGGCGTCTCGGTGAACATCCCGTACCGGCTTCTCGACGACCCGCAGTTCGTCGACGGCCTCGGCTCGATGCTGCGCTCGGACGAGCTGCCCGCGCAACGGATCACGCTCGAGATCGTCCCCGCCGGGCCCGGCGCCGGGACACAGGTCGACGAGGAGGCGCTCGCGCGCTTCGACGCGCTCGGCGTCCGGCTCTCGCTGGACGATGCCGGCCGCGCCGCCTCGTTCGCCGCCTTGCGCGTCCTTCCGCTCGACGAGCTCAAGATCGACGTCGGGTTCGTCCACGGGCTCGGCAGGAGCGTCACCGACGGCGCGCTCGTGCGCGGCATGATCGACATCGGGCATGCGCTCGGCCTGAAGGTCGTCGCGGAGGGCGTGGAGACGCGTCACGCCTGGAAGATCCTCAGCGAGTGGGGCTGCGACTACGCGCAGGGGTTCTACGTCGCGAGCCCGCGCACCGCTGACGAGCTCGTCGACTGGCTCGGCCAGAGCTGGCCCGCTGTGGCCTGAGCCAGGGCTACAGCAGCGCCTGCACCGCAAACGCGATCCCGACCACCACGAGCACGACACCGAGCGCGAGACGAAGAGCGTCCTCGGGGACGCGACCCGTCGCGCGCGCGCCGAGCCATCCTCCGGGGATCGCTCCGGCAAGTCCCGCGGTGAGGATGTCCCATTCGACCCCCTGCTGAGCCGCATGGGTCGCGAAGCCGGCGACGCCGAGGAGAAAGCCCACCACGAGGTTCGTTCCCGCCGCGCGGCGGACGTCCATCCCGACGGAGCGGATGAGCGCGGGCATCCGAAGCGTTCCGAGGATGACGCCGACGGCGCCGCCCAAGGCCCCGATGAAGAAGGAGAGGACGCTGCCTCGGCCGAGGCGAAGCTGCTGCCGGGGCTTGGGCTTGATCGGCCTCAGCGCGAGGTCGACGCCGCTCCAGACGAGCACCGCTGCAATGAGCCCGTAGAGGAGCGACTCAGAGACGTCGTCTGCGATGAGCGCGCCCGCGACGGCACCCGCCACCGACGGGAACGCGGTCCATGCCACGACCCGCCAGTCCACGCGGCCTTCGCGCGCGTGTCGCAGTCCGCCGGCGCCGGCTGCTGCAGCGGAGATCGCGATGTTGGTCCCGGCTGCCGCCAGCGGGCTTCCGGACGCGAGCACGATGAACGGCAGCCGCAGCGTCCCGAGCACGAGCCCGAGCATCGAGCCCACGTACCCGGCGACGAAGGCGGCCGCGAAGGCTAGGAGGAGCTCCCAGGCCGCCAGAGCGGTTCCTCGTGCCCGTCGGCCGCGTTCGCGGCCCGCGCCAGGATGAACAGGAGGTCGGAGAGGCGGTTCAGATACGCGAGCGCACGAGGATTCACCGTCTCGGCGCCGGCCGCAACGAGAGCTTCCCGCTCGGCACGCCTGCAGACGGTCCGGGCGAGGTGGAGCCGCGCTGCTGCCTGGCTTCCGCCGGGAAGCACGAAGCTCTTGAGCTCGGGCAGGTCGGCGTTGAAGCGATCGCAGTCGGCCTCGAGCTGAACGATCTGATCCTGCGTCACGCGGAGGCGCGCTTCGTGCTCCATCGGCACGGAGAGATCGGCACCGAGGTCGAAGAGCTCGTTCTGCACTCGCAGGAGCACGCTGCGGATCTCGTCCGGGCAATCGCCGGCGAGGACTTGTCCGACGACGGCGTTGAGCTCGTCGACGGTGCCGAAGGCTGTGATCGCGGGCGTCGAGCTTCGAGACGCGCGAGCCGTCCCCGAGCGAGGTCTCCCCGGCGTCGCCGCCGCGGGTGTAGATCTTCGTCAGCCGTACCGGCTCGTCGCGCTCGCGAGGCACGGCTAGCCGGCCGGAACCGGTGTCGCCGGCTCGTCGCGAAGCTGTCTTCCCAGGATCGAACGCGCGATGACGAGGCGCTGGATCTCGCTCGTCCCCTCGTAGATCTCGGTGATCTTCGCGTCGCGGTAGTACCGCTCGACCGGGAACTCCTTCGTATACCCGTAGCCACCGAGGATCTGGATCGCCTCCGCGGTCTGCCGGCGCGCCATCTCGGAGGCGTAGAGCTTCGCCTTGGCGCCTTCGACGGCGTGCGGGCGCCCGTCCTGCTTCAGCCAGGCGGCGCGGTATGTCAGGAGGCGCGCGGCGTCGATCTCCGTGGACATGTCCGCGAGCTTCCACTGGATCGCCTGGAAGTCGCCGATCCGCCGACCGAACTGCACTCGCTCCTGTGCGTACGCACTCGCGACGTCGTACGCGGCCTGCGCGATCCCGAGCGCCTGCGCCGCGATCCCGATCCGGCCGCCGTCGAGTGTCGCCATCGCGACGCGAAAGCCGCGGCCCTCCTCGTGCAGGAGGCGATCCCGTTCGACGTGAGCGTCCTCTATCGCGAGGTCCGACGTCGTCGACGAGTTGAGGCCGAGCTTCTCCTCCTCGCGAGTGATGCGGACGTGCTCGGCGTCGAGGACGAAGCACGAGACGCCACGCGCGCCCGCCGTCGCCGGATCGGTGCGGGCGAACACAATGAAGGTCCCGGCCCGCGAGCCGTTGGTGATCCACTGCTTCGAGCCGTTCAGCACCCAGCCGTCGCCGTCCGGCACGGCCGTCGTCCGAAGCGAGCCGGCGTCCGAGCCGGAACCCGGCTCCGTGAGCGCGAACGCGCCGAGCGTCTCGCCGCGGGCGAGCCGCGGTATGAAGCGGGCGCGCTGCTCCTCCGTGCCGAACGTGAGAATCGGGAGCGTCGTCGCGCTCGTGTGCACGGCCACCGTGACCCCCACTCCGGCGTCCGCGCGCGAAAGCTCCTCGAGGACGAGGACGTACGAGAGGAAGTCCGCGCCGGCGCCGCCGTATTCCTCGGGGACGCAGACGCCCATGAGCCCGAGCTCCGCGAGCTTCGGGTACAGCTCGTCGGGGAAGCGATGGCCGCGATCCCAGTCGCCCGCGTTCGGCACGATCTCGGCTTCGGCCAGCTCACGCGCCAGCGTCTGGATCGCCCGCTGGTCGGGCGTGAGCTCGAAGTCCATCAGGCGTAATCGTAGAAGCCGCGACCGGATTTCCGACCGAGACGTCCCGCGGCGACGTACTGGCGCAGCAGCGGGCACGGCGCGTACTTCGGGTCGCCGAGGCCCTCGTGCAGGACCTCCATGATCGAGACGCAGGTGTCCAGGCCGATCAGGTCTGCCAGCGCGAGCGGCCCCATGGGATGCGCGAAGCCGAGCTTCGCGATCGTGTCGATCGCCTCGGCCTCGGCGACGCCCTCCATGAGCGCGTATGCGGCCTCGTTCACGAACGGCATGAGGATGCGGTTGGACACGAAGCCGGGGAAGTCGTTGGCCTCGGCGGGCGTCTTTCCGAGGTCCTCCGCGAGCGCCACGATCGCCCTGGCCGTGTCGTCCGACGTCTGGACGGCGCGAATCACCTCGACGAGCTTCAGCACGGGTACGGGGTTGAAGAAGTGCATGCCGATGACCTGCGCCGGCCGCTCGGTGACGGCTGCAAGCGACGTGATCGGGATGGACGACGTGTTCGACGCGAGGATCGCGGAGGGCGGGAGTACCTCGTCGGCGCGCCGGAAGATGGCTTCCTTCACGTCGGCGTCCTCGACGACCGCCTCGACCAGGAGGTCGGCTTCGACGATGGCGTCCACCTGAGACACGCGCTCGAGCACCTCCTCGGGAGGAGCACCTCCCTTCTCGGCGAGCTTCGTCAGGCTCTTCTCCATCCCGGAAAGCGCGCGCTCGACGGCTCCCGGAACCTCGTCGTGGAGCGACACGCGCCGCCCGGACGCCGCGACGACCTGTGCGATCCCGCCGCCCATCTGGCCGGCTCCCACGACGAGAACGTGCTCGAAGGTCACGCGCGCGAGTCTAGGGGCCCGGAGCTCCAGGGAGATCGGGACGCGATCCCTTGCGCAGCCGGCGAAGCGCCCAGAGGAGAACCAGCGCGAGCACGACCGCTCCGATCGCGACCTTGATCACGCCGCCTCGCGGCTCGCCGCCCTCGGCCACGAGCGGGCCGGGCTCGACGACGCTGCATGCGGACGCGAGCCAGGCACCGTCCGCCGCACGGCTGAGCAAGAGCCCGATCGCCTCGTCCTTCGGGACGACGACGTCGCAGTCCGAGCCAGACGGGCTCCGAACCTCGAGCGTCCGCTCGACATCGCCCTTGACCCGTTGGTCGACCTCGACGGTGAGGTACCGCTGAGGCGCGCCGTTCAGCTCCCCTTGCCGTTCCGAGACGACTCGGCCGATGAGCGCCGCGTCCGAATCGTCCAGCCGCTCGGACAGCGGCGCGTCGACGCAGACACAGGCAGCCGCCGGGCTCGCAAGCACGAGCGCCGAGAGCGAGATGACGAGAAGCGGTTTCAGACCTCGACGAGCAACGCGTCGCCCTGGCCGCCGCCCGAGCAGATCGCGGCGAGGCCGAGGCCGCCGCCGGACCGCCGGAGATCGTGCACCATCGTCGCCACGATCCGGCCGCCGGACGCGCCGATCGGGTGGCCGAGTGCGACCGCGCCGCCGTTCACGTTGACGATCTCCTCGTCTGCGCCGAGCATTCGCGTCGAGTTCTTCGCAACCGAGGAGAACGCCTCGTTGATCTCGACGCGCGAGACGTCATCCATCGACTTGCCGGCTCTGGCCAGTGCCTGCGCGCCCGCGGCCGCGGGTGTCCTCGCGAGGTAGGCGTAGTCGTCGGCGACGTATCCCTGCGACAGGATCGTCGCGAGCGGCTCGAGCCCCTTCCTCTCGGCGAAGTCCTCCGAGCAGACGACGACGCACGACGCGCCGTCGTTCACGCCTGGCGCATTTCCCGCAGTCGTCGTGCCGTCCGGGTCGAAGACCGGCTGCAGCCCGGCGAGCTTCTCGAGCGTCGTGTCTCGCCGGATGCCTTCGTCGGCCGTAACGTCGCCGACCGTCACGATCTCGTCGGCGAAGCGGCCGGCGTCCTGCGCGGCGGCGGCACGCTGGTGGGAGCGAAACGCCCACTCGTCCTGCTCCTCGCGCGTGATGCCGAGCTCGCGGGACACGAGCGACGCCTGCTGAACCATGTGCAGCCCGTCGAAGGTGGACGTGAGGCCGTCGAAGACCATGTGGTCGACGACTTCGCCGTTCCCTAGCCGGTAGCCGAAGCGGGCCTTCGGGAGCAGGTACGGAGCGTTCGACATCGACTCCATGCCTCCGGTGACGACGAGCTCGTGTCCGCCGGCGCGAATCATCAGGTCAGCGATCTCCAGCGCACGAATCGACGACGCGCACACCTTGTTGATCGTGTCGGCGGGAACCTCCTTCGGAATCCCCGCTGCGACGCTCGCCTGACGAGCGGGCGCCTGCCCGGCGCCGGCCTGGAGCACCTGGCCCATGATCACGTACTCCACCTCGGTGGGCTCGAGCTTCGCGCGCTCGAGCGCCTCGCGGATCACGATCGACCCGAGCTCCGTCGCCGGGTAGCGCGCGAGACCGCCTCCGAGGCGGCCGAATGGCGTGCGCACGGCACCGACGATGACTGAGTGGCCCACGGAAGCCAGCGTACCGGCCCGCTGCTGGCACACTCGATCGCGTGCGCGTCCTCGTCGTCGACAACTACGACTCGTTCACCTACAACCTCGTCCACCTGCTGGAGGAGCTGGGTGCCGAGGTTATCGTGCGCCGCAGCGACGCGATCACCGTCGCTGCGGCGCACGAGCTCGAGCCGGATCGCCTCGTGATCTCACCCGGCCCCGGCCGGCCTGCCGGCGCCGGGAGCTCCGTGGAGCTCATTCTCGAGCTCGGGCGCACGACGCCGACCCTCGGCGTCTGCCTCGGGCACCAGGCGGTCGTGGAGGCGTTCGGCGGGGACGTCTCGCAGGCCCACTCGCTGATCCACGGCAAGGCCAGCCCGATCAACCACGACGCCCGAGGGATCTACACGGGCCTGCCTCCCCGCGTCGAAGCCGGCCGGTACCACTCACTTGCCGCGACGCGAGTCCCGGAAGTGCTCGCCGTCACCTCGCGCACCGACGACGGCGAGGTCATGGGCGTGCGCCATGGCGAGCTGCCGATCGAGGGAGTGCAATTCCATCCGGAGAGCATCCTGACGCCACACGGGCCGGCGATGCTCGGCACGTTCCTCGAGCGCGGTTCAGGATGATCACCCGTCAGCGCGGCCCGCGGCATGGCTGCTCATTCTGAATCGGGCTCTCAGCTCGTCGGGCCGACCTTGACCAGCATCTTCCCGATGTTCTCCCCGCGGAGGAGACCGAGGAACGCGCGCGGCGCATTATCGATCCCCTCGACGACCGTCTCCCTGTACTGCAGCCGCCCGTCACGGACCCACTCGCCTGCCTGCTGCGCGAACTCCTGGAAGCGGTCGAAGTGGTCGGTGATGATGTACCCCTGGAGACGGAGGCGCTTCGTCACGACCATGAACATGTTCCTCGGGCCGGGAGTCGGCTCGGCGTCGTTGTAGCGAGAGATCGAGCCACAGGCGACCACGCGGCCGTGGGTGCGCAGCGCGCCTATCGCCGCCTCGAGGTGCTCCCCGCCGACGTTGTCGAAGTAGATGTCGATGCCGTCCGGCGCCAGCTCGGCGAGCGCGTGACGGGGGCTCTGCTCGCGGTAGTTGAAGCCGGCGTCGAAGCCGAGCTGCGCGCACCAGTCGAGCTTCTCCTCCGAGCCCGCGCTCCCGAGGACGCGGCAGCCTGCGATGCGGGCCATCTGCCCGGCGGCGCTGCCGACCGCGCCGGCGGCACCGGAGACGAGAACGGTCTCCCCTTCGGACGGCTGACCGAGCACGAAGAGCCCGAACCAGGCCGTGAAGCCGGGCATGCCGAGAACACCGAGCGCTGTCGAGATCGGCGCGATGGTCGGATCGAGCTTCCGCAGCGCCGAGCCGTCCGAGAGAGCCCACTCACGCCAGCCGAGCTGGTGAAGCACCCAATCGCCCTCGGCAAAGCGATGGCTCCTCGACACTTCGACGCGACCGACCGCGCCTCCGGTCATCGCCTCTCCGAGCGTGAACGGCGCGACGTACGAGCGGACGTCGTTCATCCGCGGGCGCATGTAAGGGTCGACCGAGAAGTACGCATTCCGGATGAGGAGCTGGCCGTCGGCGGGATCGGGGATCGAGGTCTCCGCGACCTCGAAGAGATCCTCGCCGGGAAACCCCTGCGGTCGTGCCACGAGCCGGATCTCTCGTGCGACGCCTTCCATGTGGCGATGATACGACCGTGGAGTCCCTGCAAGGGCACCTCCTGATCGCAGGGCCGCGTCTCGTCGACCCGAACTTCTGGCGGACCGTCGTGCTCGTCGGCGAGCACTCCGACGAGGGCGCGCTCGGGGTCGTCTTGAACCGCTCGTCGGAGACGTCCGTCGAGGAGGCTGTCCCGGAGCTCGCGGTGCTCGCGAAGGGGATGGGCGCGGTGCACGTCGGCGGCCCGGTGCAGCCTTCGGCGGTGGTCGTCCTCGCCGACTTCGCCGAGCCGGAGGACGCGGGCGCGCTCGTGCTCGACTCGGTCGGCTTCCTCCCGTCCGACGTCGAGCCCGAGTCGCTGGGCCAGCTACGGCGAGCGCGCGTGTACGTCGGCTATGCCGGCTGGGGCCCTGGCCAGCTCGACGACGAGCTCGAAGAGGGCTCGTGGATCGTCGAGCCTGCGGTCCCGGACGACGTCTTCACGAACGATCCGGAAGGGCTATGGAGCGCAGTCTTGCAGCGCAAGGGAGGCCCGTTCAGCCTGCTCGCGTCGATGCCCCCGGATCCGTCTCGAAACTGAGCTGTAGGCTCGGCGCCGCTTGGCCAACGTGCCGACAACGCTGTCCTCCCTTCCCCGCGCCGCAATCCTGCACGCGGCGGAGAGCTCGAGGCTCCAGAGGCTCGCCCAGAAGCACGGCAGACGGGTCGGCGCCGCCCGCTTCGTCGCCGGCGAGACGCTCGACGAGTGCGTCGTCGTCCTCCGCAAGCTCAACGATGCAGGGCTGCACGCAAATACGACGCTGCTCGGCGAGGCGATCCCCGATACGGCGGGCGCAGCCGCGATCACCGACGAGTACGAGACGATCCTCGAACGCCTCGTGGCCGAGAGACTGAAGGCGAACGTCGCGCTGAAGCTCACCCACCTCGGCCTCGCCTTCGACGGGACGGTCGCCTACGAGAACGTCGTCCGGCTCGCGGCGCGCGCCGACGAGGTCGGGGCGTTTCTCCGGATCGACATGGAGGACTCCCAGTACGTCGAGGCGACGCTGCGCACCTACGAACGGCTGCGCGCTGCGGGGCACGACAACGTCGGGACGGTGCTCCAGTCGTACCTCTATCGCACGCCCGCCGACCTCGAGCGCCTGCTCCCGTCGAAGCCGAACCTCCGCATCGTGAAGGGCGCCTATCTCGAGCCCGCGACGATCGCGTACCCCGAGAAGACGGACGTGGATCGCGCGTACATCGATCTCGTCGAACGCGGGCTGCACGAAGGCGCCTACATCGCCGTCGCGACGCACGACGCGACCATCGTCCGGCGCGTGCAGGCGTTTGCCGCGCGGGAGAGCATCCCGCGAGACCGCTTCGAGTTCCAGATGCTGTACGGCGTGCGACCCGGGCTCCAGCGCTCGATCGCCGCCGAGGGCTACAAGGTGCTCGTCGCAACGCCGTTCGGCCCCGACTGGTACCCGTACCTCATGCGCAGGCTCGCCGAGCGTCCAGCCAACCTCGGCTTCTTCCTCCGGAACCTCGTGCGCCGATGACTGCCCTTCCCTCGAACGCAGACGTCGTCGTCGTCGGAGGCGGCGTCATCGGCACGAGCATCGCGTTCCACCTCTCCGAGGCGGGAGTCGACGTGTGCCTCCTGGAGCGAGACCAGCTCGCGGGCGGGTCGACGAGCCGCGCCGCGGGAGGCTTCCGCGCGCAGTTCTCGGATCCGCTCAACATCGCGCTCGGCCTGCGGAGCATCGAGGCCTTCACGCAGTTCGAAAAGCGCCCTGGCGCGGAGATCGACCTCCACCAGGTCGGCTACCTCTTCCTCCTCGACCGAGCGGACGACGTCGCCGCGTTCGAGGCGAGCCTGGCGCTACAGAACGAGCTCGGCGTCCCGAGCCGCCTCGTCGATCTCGACGAAGCGCACGAGCTGTGCCCGCTCGTCGAGCTCGACGGAGTCCTCGCCGCAACCTACTGCCCGCTCGACGGCCACGCGAGCCCGGAGGCGGTCGTCCAGGGCTACGCGGCAGGCGCTCGGTCGCACGGCGCCACCGTGGTCACGGGCTGCGCGGTCACGGACGTCCGGAACGACGGGAGGGCGATCACCGGAGTCGAGACCGAGCTTGGCACGATCGAAACACCCACGGTCGTCTGCGCAGCCGGCGTCTGGTCACCGGAGCTGGCGAGCAAGGTCGGGCTCGAGCTCCCCGTCCAGCCGTATCTCCGCGAGGTGGGATTCACGGGCCCCGTCGACGGCCTACCGCCTCGCCTACCGCTGACGGTCGACTTCTCGAGCGGTCTCTACTTCCATCGCGAGGGCCCAGGGCTCCTCTTCGGGATGGCCGACCGCCAGCAAGCGCCCGGGTTCGTCACGAGCACCGACACGGCGTGGCTCGAGAAGGTCCTGGAGGTGGCCGAGCACCGACTGCCGTCGCTGCTCGACATGGGGATCGCGGGCGGCTGGAAGGGCTACTACGAGGTCACACCCGACCACAATGCGCTCGTCGGCGAGTTCGACGACGTCTCCCGCTTCGTCTACGCGACGGGCTTCTCCGGGCACGGCTTCCTGCAAGGCCCCGCCGTCGGCGAGATCGTCCGCGACCTCGTCCTCGGCCGCGAGCCGTTCGTCGACTTGACTCCGCTCTCCGTCGAGCGCTTCGCCGACGCCGTTCCCAGACCTGAACACGCAGTCATCTAGCGTTCCCGCGATGCCGACCGACACCCTCGTCTTCATCCCGGCCTGGAACGAGGAGGCGAATCTGCCCGCGGTGCTCGACGAGCTCAGGACCGAGCTGCCCGGCGGCGACGTCCTCGTCGTGGATGACGGCTCCACGGACGGCACCGCGGCCGTTGCTCGGGCCCACGGCGCCGACGTTCTCTCCTTCGGCATGAACAAGGGCCTCCAGGAAGGCATCGCGGCCGGCTATGCGTACGGCGAGCAGCACGGCTACGCGTACGTCGGCCGCGTGGATGCGGACGGCCAGCATCCGGTCGAGGAGCTCGCGCGCCTCCTCGAGCTCGTCCGCTCAGGACAGGCCGACGTCGCCGTCGGCTCCCGCTTCGCGACGGGCGACGGGTACGAGGCGTATCGCTACGAGCCGTCCCGCAGTCGGAGACTCGGGACGTCGGTTCTTCGCCGGGCCATGCGCGCCGCGCTCGGCCGGCCGTTCCTCGACGCCACGAGCGGAATGTACGCGGCGAACCGGCGCGCGATGCCTGCGCTCGGGGTCCGGTACGCGAGCGGGGCACCGGAGGTCGAGTCGCTGCTGCGGCTGCGCGAGGCCGGCCTCACGGTCGTCGAGGTGCCCGTGCACATGCGCGAGCGGGCGAGCGGAGAGTCGAAGCTGCGGGGCTCGAAGGCGCTGCGCCTCGTCCTGACCGTCATCGGAACACTGTTCGTGTACGGCATCTGGCGTCGGCTGCGGAGACGCCGGTGAGCGGAAGGCTCGTTGCCGTGCTCGGCTATTCCGACCGAACGGTCGCGGACCTGCATCCGGTCTGCGCCGCCCGGCTCGCGCGGGCAGCCGTCGAGGCTCGTCCCGATGACGTCGTCCTCTTCTCGGGCTGGGCTCGTGGACCGCTCGAGAGGACGGCCGAGGCCGATCTCATGGCGCACGCGTGGGACGCTCCAGTGCGCACGCAGCTCGTCGATCGCGGCGCACGCACGACGTTCGGCAACGCGATCGCCGTCGCGCGGGCGACACGAGAGCTGGGCGTTAACGAAGTCGTGCTCGTGACCTCGAGGTGGCACGCGCGACGCGCGGCAGCGCTCGTTCGAGCAGCGCTCGCCGGCTCCCGCACGACCGTTCGCGTCGTGACCACCGACGAGACGACGACCGCCCGGCGCGGCGTCCGCGAGCTGGCATCGTGGACGGTCGTGCCGCTTCTCGCGCTCTTCGCTCGGACGCGCTAGGTTCCAGTGATGCGCAATGTGCTCGTACTCCTCGCTCTCGCGCTGATGGTCGGAGTCGCGGCCTCGTGCGGAGGCGACGACGATGAAGACCCGACCGCGGCCTGGGCCAGCGATTTCTGCACCACGATCACGAGCGGGAGGGACGAGCTTGAGAGCATCGCCTCGCAGTTCACCGACACGTCGAATCTCACGGAGGAGGGCCTGCGATCGGCCGCGGACGACGCGAGGAACGCGACAGATCAGCTTGTCGAAGACCTCAGAGGCCTCGGGAGGCCGCCAACGGAGTCGGGAGACGAGGTTGAATCGGCCGTCGACGGGCTCTCCACGACTGTCGAGAGCGAAGTCTCAAAGATCGAGGAGACCGTGAACGGCGTCACGAGCATTGCGGACCTCCCGAGTGCGATCACAGCGATCTCGGCCTCGGCCTCGACCATGACCACGGCCCTCTCCGATGCGATCACGACGATTCAGGACGCCGATGTCGGGGGCGAGCTCCGAACTGCGCTGGAAGAGTCGCCCGACTGCGACGAGATCTCCACCTCGGGCTAGGTCTTCTAGACGCCCGCCCGCTCGGCGACCTCGGCGAGGTAGTGGTGGACGTGCTGTATGACGACGGAGCCCTCGCCGACGGCTGAGGCGACCCGCTTCACCGACCCGGCCCGAACGTCGCCGATCGCGAAGACGCCCGGAACGCTCGTCCCGTAGTCGTCACCGGTCGTGACGAACCCGCGTTTGTCGCGCTCGATCTCCTGCGGGAGCCATTCCGTGTGCGGCTCGGCGCCGATGAGGATGAAGAGCGCGTCTGCACGGACGGTTTCATCGCCGTCGGTACCGCGCAGCGTCAGGGTCTCGAGTCGACCGTCCTCGCCCGCCGCATCGACGACCTCCGTCGACTCGCGGGCATGGATGTTGTCCTTCCCGCCAACCTCACGTAGGAGGTAGGCGGACATGCTTTTCTCGAGAGGACTGCGCGAGACGAGGGTTACGTTCGCGGCGTAGCGGGCGAGGTGCACCGCCGCCTGGCCCGCGGAGTTCGCGCCGCCCACGACGAAGACATTGCAGCCCGTGTACTGCCGCGCCTCGGACGGAGACGATCCGTAGAAGACGCCTCCACCCTCGAGCTCGGCGAGCCCAGGCGCTTCCAGGCGCCGATAGGAGACGCCCATGGCGAGAATCACGCTGCCCGCCTCGACCTCCATCTCACCCGAGATGAGAACCTTCTGCTGGCTGACGCCGACTCGCAGATCTCCCACCTCGCGCGTGACAAGAAAAGTGGCGCCGAAGACCCACGCCTGCTGATAGGCGCGCTGTGCGAGCTCCGCGCCGCTCAAGCCACGCGAAAACCCCAGGTAGTTCCGGATCCGGGTGCTCGACCCCGCCTGGCCGCCCACGTTGTCGCGCTCGACAACCAGGGCCTTCAAGCCCTCCGACGACGCATACACCGCGGCGGCCAGCCCCGCCGGCCCGGCGCCAACGATGACGACGTCGTAGGGCCCGGGGTCGTCGAGCTCGGTGCGCATCCGCGTGCCGTACCGCGCAAGGTCCTCCGCCTTCGGATCGACGAGCCACGAGCCGTCCTCGAGGACTAGGACCGGGACGGAACCATCGTCCTGCCCACATTGGCGCAGGAACTCCATGCCTTTAACCGAGTCGGGCGTGTGGAACGCATGCGGCACACCCTCTCGGGCGAGCTGATTCCTCAGCGCGTGGCCTCGAGGCGTCAGCGGATCGGCAACGATGGTGAGCTCTCGATCGCCGGGTGCGTTGTGGCGGCGCCACTCCTGGAGGAGCTCCGAGACGAGTCGATGGAACACCTCGTCCGGCATGCTGAACGGCTTGATGGCGTAGTAGTCGATGTGTCCCTGTGCCATTGCGCTCTGGATTGCGTCCGCGGTCTCCTCGTCTGCCCATCCACCCCACGCGATCAGAAGCGCTCGCTTAGCGTGCGGATGCAGCTCATGGACGCGCCGGAGGAGCTCTTCTCCCTTCAGCGCCTGCGTCCCGCGCGCCGCAAGAACGACGGCGACTGCCGCGTCTTTGCCTCGCAGCGCCTCGAGCGTATCGAGCGCGGCCTCCGTGGACGGCCCGCAGATGACCTTGTAGTCGCGCGCGTACCGCTGCAGCTCGCCGGTGATCCGCACGAGCGCCTCGGGGTCGTCGTCGACTGCGAGGATGAGCGGCAGCTCTTCGGCCATCACACGCGCTCCGCATCTGGACGGAACGCAGACAGTCGCCACTCGCCGTCGAGGCCCTTCAGCGAATGCACTCCCCGATCCTCGAATGCCAGGTCTGGGCCGGCGAACAGCCGAGTCGCCTCGGAGACGAGGACCTCGTCGCCGGCCGCCTCCCCCATGATCCGCGCCGCCTCGTGGACGGCTACTCCGCGAATACCCTGACCGACGGTCTCCACCTCACCGACGTGCACACCCGCGCGGATCTGCAATCCCTCGGCCCGCGCGGCACTCTGGATGGCCGCCGCGCAGTGCAGCGCAGGCGCCGGCGCGGCGAACGTCGCCAGGAGACCGTCGCCGGTCGTGTGCACCTCGCGCCCGCGATAACGCTCGAGCTCCGCTCGCGCGGACTCGAAGTGCCTCGACAGGAGCTCCCGCCAGCGCGAGTCTCCCAACTTCGCGGCGAGTGCAGTCGAGCCGACGACGTCCGTGAAGAGCAGCGTCACGAGAACGCGGCTGTGGATTCCCGTGGGAAAGCCCGCGAACGCCCGGATCCCGGCCCACTCGACCTGTACGACCGGCTCGTCGCCGATGGTCCAGCCGTTGTGCCCAGGCGGGATGTCGAAGACCTCGTCGGGCCCGATCTCGAACGTCGTGCCGTCCTCCATCTCGACCCCGAGCCGACCGGAGATGACCATCCCCAGGTGCCGAGCCTGACACCACTCTCCCCCGACGGTCGGACGAATGCAGTCGTGCCAGCTCCACCCCGGCTCGTTGACGAAGTGCCCGATGGTGATGTCGCCGAGCTCGACGACCCGGACCTTCACATTCGGGAACTCCAACACCTCGTCGGGCTTCGCGAAGCTCTTTACGCGGTGCTCCGCCATCGCTACCTGGCGGACAACGTGTCGCCGACGTCGGCTAGCGCGCGCATCGCCTGCGCAAGCGCGATCGGCAGCGTCGCGACGAAGATCGCGACGGGCAACCCGACGAGCAGCACGCCGATCGTCTGCCAGAACCCGTCGACCTCGAACGCCCACACGACTGCCCCGATCGCCGCCGCGATCATCCCGAAGATCCCGACGAGCGTGGCGATGAATGCCCACGCGCGGAGGGTTCCGTAGTGCGTCATCTCCGAACCTCCCTCTGAGTCGTTGCCGGACGAGTCGAGACTACTCGGCTCCCGCGTGGACGGCTCGCACCGTGGCGATCGTGTCTGCCTCGTCGGGTGACTTGTCGGGTCGATAGCCCTTCACGCGCGCGAAGCGAAGCGCCACGCCTCCGGGGTACCGCGAGCTCGCCTGGACACCGTCGAAGGCGATCTCGACGACGAGCTCCGGCCGAACATGGACGACGCGGCCCTCGCGCTGCGTCTCGAGACCGAGAAGGTGCTCCGTCTGCCAGGCGAGCATCTCGTCGGTCATGCCCTTGAATGTCTTGCCGAGCATCACGAAGCTGCCGCCGTCGGGGTCGCGCGCGCCGAGGTGGAGGTTCGAGAGCTTGCCTTGACGCCGGCCGTGCCCCCACTCGGCCGCCAGCACGACGAGGTCGAGCGTGTGCGCCTGCTTGACCTTGAGCCAGCCGGCGCCGCGCCGCCCGGATTCGTACGGCGCTTCCAGCGACTTGACCATGACGCCTTCGTGCCCACGCCCGAGTGCGTCGTCGAGAAAGCGCTGCGCGACCTCGGGGTCGTCCGTCTCGATGCGTGGGACGACGACCTTCTCGGGAAGATGCGCGTCGAGCGCGGCGAGGCGGCTGCGCGCGGGAGCGTCGATGAGGTCCTCGCCGTCGACATGCAGGCAGTCGAAGTAGAACGCCGACAACGGCGTCGCGTTCCGTGCCTCGTCTGCAGACGCTTTCGTCCCGAACCGGCTCATGGTCACCTGGAACGGCTCCGGGCGACCGTCGTCGCGCAGGGCAATCGCCTCGCCGTCGAGCACGAACGCCGACGTCTCGAGCGCACGGAGCGCATCCACGATCTCCGGAACGCGATCGGTGATATCGGCGAGGTTGCGAGTGAAGAGGCGAACCTCGTCGCCGAGGCGGTGCGCCTGAATGCGGGCGCCGTCGAGCTTCCACTCCACGCTCGCCATACCGAGCTGCTCGAGAGCCGCGATGACGTCTTCTGCAGTCTGCGCGAGCATCGGCGTGATAGGCCGCAATGGCGTGAGGCGGTAGGCGGCAAGGCCGGCGGAGCCGTCGCGCATCGCAGCCTCGGCCACCGTCTTCAGATCTCCCGCGAGCATCGCGGCTCGGCGGACTTCCGCCGCGGGGATGCCGGCCGCCTTCGCAACGGCATCGGCCATGATGCCCTCGAGCGCTCCCTGGCGCAGCTCGCCGAGGAAAAGGCCGACGAGGAACCGCTGCTCCGGCTCGGTCGCGCGACCGAAGAGCGCCGCGAGCTCGTCGCGCCGCGCCGTCTGCGACCCGCGGCCCGCGATCGCCTGCACGCGCGACATCGCAGCGTCGACTTCGAGCACCTGGAGGGTCGGTGATGGATCTGCGGGCTGCGGCAGCTCGCGCAGCGCCGCCCACCCCACTCCGACCGTGCCCTGCGGGAGCTCGCCCGAGAGGTAGGCGACGGCGATGCCGATCTCCTCGGGGCTCGCGTCGGCCAGGCAGTCGGCCAGTCGTGCGATCTTTCCCAGCCTCGACGAGGTCGCGGCGACGTCAGCCGATGTCGTTGCGATCTCAGCGAGCAGCATCGCGCCTATGTCCCTGCCAGTGCCTCGAGCTCGTCTGCGGAGAGCCGCCACGTGGTCGCCACTGCATTTGCCCGCACCTGCTCGGGCTTCGTCGCGCCGGCGATGATCGAGCCCATCCCGGGAGTCGACGCCAGCGCGCTCATGGCAAGCTCGTGCAGCGAGTGACCGCGCTCCTCGGCGAACGCCGCGAGTGCCTCGACGCGGTCGAAGCGCGCGTCCTCGATCGTGCGGCCGGCGAGCCTCGTCCCCTCAGGCGCCGGCTCGCCTCTCCGGTACTTGCCGGTGAGGAGCCCGCTTGCGAGCGGGAAGTACGGGACATATGACACATCGAGCTCGCGGCAGAGCGGTAGGACGTCGGCGTCGTCGCGGCGCTCGAGGAGGCTGTAGTGGTTCTGGAGCACCGTGAAGCGCGCGGCGGTTCCGCCCTCTCGCCCGACTCGGTCCGCCTCCGCCAGCTGCGCGGCGGAGACGTTCGAGCACCCGATGGCTCGCACCTTGCCCGCGCGAACGAGCTCGTCGAGCGCGCCGAGCGTCTCCGCGATCGGGGTCGAGGGGTCCGGCTTGTGCAGGTAGTAGAGGTCGACGTAGTCGGTGCGCAGCCGATCGAGCGAGCCAACGATGGCGTTGCGGATGTACTCGGCGTCGCCGTGACCCTCATGCTCGCCCCACCCGAATTTGGTGGCGATGACGACCCGGTCGCGGCGCCCCTCGAGGATCTCGCCGAGAAAACGCTCGCTGTGTCCGCCCCCGTATGTCTCGGCCGTGTCGAAGAACGTCACCCCCGCATCGAGCGCAGCCTCGACGACGGCGCGCGTCGCATCCAGGTCTATCCGCCCTCCGAAGTTGTTGCAGCCGAGACCGACGCGCGAGGCAAGCAGGCCGCTCGAGCCGAGCTCGACGAGCTCCATCGGCGAGACGCTAGACGTTGCCGAGGTCGAGCCGTGGCGGGAGCGACTCCCTCGAGCTCGAGCAGCCGACGCTTGAGCTCGAGACCGCCTCCGTAGCCGCCGAGGCCGTCGGAGGCCACGACGCGGTGGCACGGCACGACGAGCGGAAGCGGGTTCGTCGCCATCATCACGCCGACGTCGCGCGGATCGTCGACGCCTGCCCTCCGCCCCAGGTCACCGTACGTCACCGTGACTCCGAACGGCGCTACGTCGAGCAGCGTTTCGAGCACGCGGCGATGGCCCTCGTCGACGCCCTGCCCAGTCGAGCGCGATGTCGAACCGCTCCCGCCCGCCACCGAGGTACTCCTCGAACTGGGCGGCAGCAGCTGCCGCGTGCGCGGCCGCCGGACCGGCACCGGCGCGCCGCTGCGCGGGTCCGCCGCCGTTGGGAAGCCGAACTCGCCGCACACCGGCGTCCGTCGCCTCGACGCGGAGCACGCCGATCGGCGTCTCGATGGCGATCGCCGCCGCGCTCATGCGCTCCCGACCCGGCTGTCCAGCAGATCGGTCAGCTCCAACGGGCTTGGACACCACGACGACTCGAGGTCGCGCAGATCCCAGCCGGATTCGACCGCCCCCGCCTGGTACGCGCTCTCGAGGAATGCAAGCAGCGCTGCTCTCGGATCCGCAGCCGTCCGTACGGTCTCGTAGCCGAGGAGCGCCAGTGCACCGCCGTTCAGCTCGCCCCACACCGCTTCGTCGGGACTCAGCGGCCGGTCACGAAGGCCCGCGGGCTCCGGGAACGTGTACGAGTAGTACGAGGGCTCGGGTACCCGTGGGTCGCCGGCCCAGAAGCCGAACGAGACGAGCTCGTGCGAGTAGGTCTCCCGGTTGACCCGGTCCACGTCCGGATTCTCCGGGGCGCGCTTGCCGCCGAAGCGCGTCACCGCGAGGTCGAACGAGTGCCAGAAGAGATGGACCGGGCTCGTCTTGCCGCAGTACCAGCCCGCGAACTCCTCGAATACGCCGTCCGTCCACTCGAGGATCCGCCAGAAGCGCTCGACCGCGTCGCGGTCGTAGGAGGCGTGCTCCCGGTCGGCCGTGAGCGGCTTCGTCATCGGCACGCCGAACGGCGTCTCCCGGATCGCGACGTCGATGTCGTGCTCGGCCAGCTTCGCGTGCAGCTTCTCGTCGAACTCGGCGACCGAGAGACCGTCGACGAGCTCGAACGATGCAACGGCTCCCTCGTTCGTCGCGATGACGAGGCGATGGTCGACGAAGTCGAAGTCGATCTCGAATGCCACGCCGTTTTCCGCGTGCATGCGGCGTGTCGTCAAGCCGCGCACGTCGACGTACAGCGGGACATGCCACCAGTGGTTCCGCGGAGTCGTGGAGGCCATGCGCACCTTGCCGACGATCTGCACCCACAGATGCAGCGTGTCCTTCGTCGCCTCCCAGTCGGCGAGCGGAAGCGTGGGCAGCGCACGCATGACCCCGAGGCTAGCTGTCAGATGTCGAGTCGCTGGTCCTCGAGGTCGAGGTCGCGGCCGACCCGGATCCAGACGTCGTTCGAGATCGCGCCGCTACGGCGAAGGTCGATGAGCGCCCGGCGCTCGGCGTCGAGGAGCTCGCGGCGGAGGCGCTGGAAGTCCTGCGAGCGCGCCTCGATGGCGCCGTCGTCCTCGTCATCGAAGCGCGCCCTGAAGCGGTCGGAGCGAAAGCGGTACAAGCCACGCGCCCGCTCCGCCGTGTCGTCTCGCACCCAGTCCTGGTCGACGAGCTCCTCGAGCCGAGCGAGCGCGGCTTCGGCCGCCTTGATCCGGGCCTTGGCGTCCTCGCGATCCTCACTGCCGTCGTCTTCGAGCCCGAGCAGGCGAATGACGAAGGGCAGCGTCAACCCCTGCCCGACGAGCGTCACGAGGATCACCGCGAACGTGAGGAAAAGGATGAGATCGCGGCCCGGAAAGGGCGCGCCGGTGTCGGTCTCGAGCGGCAGGGCGAGCGCGGCGGCGAGCGAGACGGCACCCCGCATGCCTGCCCAGGAGAGGAAGACCGCTCCGCGCCAGTTCGACATACGCCCGGCGATCTTCTTCGGCGCATGGAGCACGACGAAGACCCAGGCGAAGCGAAGGGCGATCACGGTGAGGCTGACGAGCGCTGCATAGCCGAGCAAGCGTGCGGCGGGGATCTCCTCGAGGGCGTCGAGCACGACGGGGAGCTGGAGACCGATGAGCACGAAGAGGAGTGCGTTCAGCATGTACTGGACGATCTCCCAGACCGCGAGCCCCTGGAGGCGCACCTGCGAGCTCGTCAGCTCCGGCGTGTGCCAACCGAGATAGATGCCGGCGCTCACCGCGGCGAGCACGGCAGAAACGCCAAGCAGGTCGGCCGGGATGAACGCGAAGTAGCCGGTGAGGATCGAGATCGTTATCTCTGCAGGCGGGTTGTCGAGCCGGCGTCGGATCTGGCGGACCAGCCAACCGACGACGAGCCCGACGACGACTCCACCGACAGCGGAGAACAGGAACAGCCCGCCGGTGTACATCGCCGAAAAGGAGCCCGCTACGACTGCCGCGACGGCAACGCGGTAGAGGACGAGACCCGTGCCGTCGTTCACGAGGCTCTCGCCCTCGACGATCATGACGAGCTTGCGTGGAACGCCGAGCCTGCGAGCGATGGCGGTTGCCGCGATCGGGTCGGTCGGCGAGACGATGGCTCCGAGCACGAACGCCGCGGGCCACGACAGCCCTTCGATGAACTCGTGCGCGACGACCGCCACCCCGACCGTCGTCACCGCAACGAGACCGACCGCGAGCAGACCGATCGGTTGGATGTTCGCTTTCAGCTCGCGGAGCGAGGTGAAGAAGGCGGAGCTGTAGAGGAGCGGCGGCAGCACGCCGAAGAAGACGAGCTCCGGCTCGAGCTCGACGTCGGGCATCCCCGGAATGACGCCGATCGCGAGCCCGCCGAGAACGAGGAGGATCGGGTACGGGATGTGGAGAGCCGGAGC
Source organism: uncultured Gaiellaceae bacterium (assembly GCA_963723695.1). Classification (GTDB taxonomy): domain Bacteria; phylum Actinomycetota; class Thermoleophilia; order Gaiellales; family Gaiellaceae; genus GMQP-bins7. The sequence goes on from CAVRRU010000015.1 coordinate 349,612, forward strand.
GAGCGCCAGGAGCGCTGCGACGGCCGCAAGCAGTCCGAGCGCGACGATCCCGGTCTCGACCTCGAGATGCACCAGGGCATCGTGCCGCACGGCACGTCCGCATCACGTGCGAAGCCCCACCCGCGCCTGCCGGTCGGATCGGCAGATGCGGGTGGGGCCTCTGTCTAGCTCACCACCACGGGAGGGCCGTGTGTGTCGCTAGCTAACTCTCCAGCCTTCGACGTTCCAGGTCGTGCTCTGGTTCGTGGGGTTCCGGACGAGCCCCTTCACCTTGGTGTTGTTGATGACGAAGGTGGGTCGTGCGAACAACGGGACCGAGAAGACCTCTTCGGCGAGGATCGCCTCGGCCTTGTGCAGCATCGCGTTTCGCGCTCCCGCATCGGGCGTGAACTGCGCCTTCTGCAGGAGTGCCGATGCCTTCTGGTTGCAGGCAGCGCCGTAGTTCTGATCACCGCCGCAACCGCCGATCGAGAAGAACGTCGGTGCGCTGGTCGGGCTGCCGAGGAACGTGAACAGCACCGACTGCCAGTCCCCGCCGGTCAGCATGCCGCCCCCGAAGAGCACGGCCGGGTTGATGAACCGCGGCGTGAACTCGATGCCGACGCTCTTGAGCTGCCTCTGGATGATCTCGAACGTCAGCGCACGGAGCGGGTTACCCGAGGTCGTCGTGAACGGGAACGACAACTGTCCGACGCCCGGGCAGCTGAAGATCTTCGAGTTGCCGGCGCTCGGCGTGTCCGGGCCACCGGTGCAACCGTTCTTCTTCAGCAGCGCGATGACGTTCCGCTGGCTGAACTTCCAGCGTGCGTACGCCGGCTTGTACCCCGCCTCGAAGGGCTTGAAGACATGGCTCTGCAGGACGGGCATCTGCTTGTTGCTCGTGACCAGACCCGTCTTCACGTACAGCACCTCGCGAAGCTGGGCGCGGTTGATGCCCTGGATGATCGCCTGCCGGACGAACTTCTTCTTGAGCGCCGGATGTGCCTTGGCGCCCTGCTGGAAGTCGAGGTGCTCCCACTGGTACCCCTGTCCAGCCTGGACCGTGAACTTGTTGTTCTTGTAGAAGTCCACGATCTGGACCTGGGGCTGAGGCTCCATGACGTCCGCCTCACCGCTCTGCAAGGCCTGAAACTCCGAGGCACCCGCGATGAAGCGGAAGACGAGGCGGTCGATCTTGGCAGGACTGCCCGCCTTGAAGGCCGGGTTCTTCACGAGCGTCATCTGCGTCCCGCGCTGCCAGCTCTGGAACTTGAACGGGCCGCTGGCGATGTCGATCGAGTCCTGCCAGAGCTTGTTGAAGTCGACGCCCGCTCCGACCTTGTGGGCCGGAAGCAGCGACTGGTTGCCGATCAACGCGTCCCAGGCCGCGTAGGCCCGCTTCGGCTTGAAGTACACCGTGAAGCTCTTCCCCTTGGGGACGATGCGCGCGATGTCCTCCCAGCCCTCTCGTGACGTGATGTCCCAGTTCGGATTCATCTGCGTCCGCCACGTGGCGATGAAGTCCTGGGCGGTGATCGGCTTGCCGTCGCTCCACGCCGCGCTCTTCTTGAACGTGGCGGTGACGGTGAGCGGCTCCTTCTTGACGAGCTTCGGGACGGACTCCATCAGGTACGGGACGAGCTGTGCCTTCTGGTTGAAGATCGCGCCCGCGGCCAGCACCGGGCCGATCGTGAGCGAGTTCACGTACCCGTTGCCGGTCGACAGGAACGGGTTGATGATCCCCGGCTCCTGATCGTGGACCATGACCACCGTGCCCGCCGCGGCGCCCTCGCTCTTCGCCGATGCAGCGGAGCCGACGGTGAGGCTCGCGATTGCAGCAAACACTGCGACCAAGAGCACAATCGACCGCTTGGTCATACGACCTCCCTTCGCGTCGAGTCGAGAAGCTGTCGCTAACCTCGCGACGAGCAACTCCTCCGACCACTAAGACGCGGCGCGTCGAGGTCGTGCGATCAGGATCGGGATACGCCGGTGTAGATCCGCTTACCGCTGGACGTGCGCCGCGGTTCGCTCTCCGGCGCTGCCGGCCGATCGTGCACCACCGAGCCGATCTCGACGACGAGCTCGGCGAACTCCGCGACCGCCGCGGTCTTCGTGCGATCTCTGTGCCACGCGATCGCGATCTCCCTCGGCAGGATGAGGTCGTTCAGCTCGATGACGTTCGTCCGTGGATCGTTCTGGTTGACGGCGAGGAGAGGCATGAGCGCGACGCCGAGACCCAACGCGACGAACTCGTGGACGACGCGGCTGTGGTCGGAGCGGAGCACGATTTCCAGGTCTATCCCGCTGGCTCGGAGGGGCTCGATGTAGCGGTCGATCGCCCGCGCCGAGCGGAACCCGATCAGCGGTAGCCCGCTCAGCTCGGCCGGCGTGCTCGGAGCGCCTTGCCCGGCGTGCTCCGACCCGGCCTGAGCGAGTAGGACCCATGGATCGTGGAGGATCGTCCTCGACTCGAACGGTCCGGGCGGGATCGGGGGCGTCGTGAACGCCAGGTCGAGCACGCCTCGCTCCAGGGAGCGAAGGAGGTCGAGGTCGACCGTCGCGTCGACCACCTCGATCCGGATCTTGGGATGGCTCGCGCGGAACCGGCGGATGACCTCCGGCAGGATCCGGACGCCGACGCTCTCGTACGCGCCGATGCGGAGGTGACCCGTGACGCCTTGGGCGAGCTCCTCGACGTCGATCTTCGCGGCGTTGAGGCGGGCGACGATCGCATCGAGGTGACTGAGGAGAACGCGGCCGGCCTCCGTCGGCCCGAGCGCCCTCCGCCCCTGCTCGCGGGCGATCACCTCCGCGCCCACGATCCGCTCGAGGCTCGCGATCTGCTGGCTGATCGCCGACGGCGTGTAGCCGAGGACACGGGCCGCACCTTTGAACGACCCCTGGTCGGCGATCGCGCGCAGGGCCGCGAGATGCCGAAGTTCGAGGCCGATCCAGTCGGTTATCGGATCGGCCTGCATGGTCTGTAGAGACGTGCGCAACGCTGATGTAGTTGTGCGGGGTGTTCAGCAGCGCTAATCGCTCTCGGGCGCCACCAGCACCCCGGCGGAGGCCAGCACGAGCTCGACGTAGAGCATGTCGGGCCATGAGAACCAGCGCCGGGTGTAGCACCGAGGGTCGCCAGGGTCGACGGACTCGTGGAAGAGCAGATCGCCGGTCACTGTCGATTCGAGGCCTCCGTGGCGCCTCCTCGCGCTCGTCCGCGCCCGGCCGCGGTCAGCCCTTCCACCGCGATAGCGAGGGGCCAGACCCATCCCCGCCGCGCGTGCGTGCTGCCAACGCCGCGCAGGGCCCGAGTCAGGCACTCGCGGACCGTCTCGGAGCCCGGGGGCTGCGGGTGTCCATGTCCCGATCGCGAACAACAGCCCGAGAGCGATCCGGGAGATGGCCCTCGTCGACTACGAGCTCGACCCGCCCGAGTGGCCATATGCTCGCATGCTTGCCCGGCCGCGCACCGACGTCACGCTCGATCTCCAAGGCCCACCTATGCTCGATGCGTTGCAATTCAGATGAGGGCGAACGACACGCAGCAGCTGAGGAGGATGGGGATGAGCGAGAAAGTCAACCTAGCCGAGAAGCTCGGTCTCTTCGATGAGCACTGGCAGCCGAAGATCATCGCCCGGATCAACGACAACGAAGTACGAATCGTCAAAGTGAAAGGCGAGTTCGTCTGGCATAGGCACGAGGACACCGACGACCTCTTCCTCGTTCTCGAAGGGCACCTCACCGTCCAACTCCGGGACCGCAACGTCGAACTCGACGAGGGCGAGCTGTTCGTCGTTCCTCGAGGTGTCGAGCACTGTCCCCGGGCCGACGAAGAGGCGTCAGTCCTCCTGATCGAACCAGCCGGCACAATCAACACCGGAGACGCGGGCGGACCACTCACGACGGAGCCGCGACCGATCTGACGCGATCTGTTTCCAAGCTACGTGGCCGACCGGGTCAGCGCGCCGGCCTGCGCGATCCGACCAGCCTCGAGTTTCGCCGGCGAAGCCGCTCTCGCGATCAACCTCAGGCAAGCCTCGTGTGCCACGACCAAGTGGTCGCGTAGGACGTTGCGGTCGGGCAGGTGGATCTCGACGCCGTCCCGAACCGCGACGAAGGGGACAGAGCGCAGTTCTGTTCAGTCTCGATCGGCCTGCAGTGGCCGACCGGCACGCACGATGGCTGACGTCGGTAGCACCGTCCACATCACGCTCGGAGTACCAACGGATGGAGCGATCCAAGAACGCGTCGACCGTCTCTGACTCGCAGGAACTCCTCGTGTGCCACGACCAAGTGATCGCTAGGGTGCAGCGGTCTGGTAGCCGGTCCTCGACGCCGTCGTGAAGCCGCGACGAGGATGCTGACGTCGCTAGTACCGTCCGCATGCAGGGCTGGAGTAGCAACGGTGAGGATCCACGCAGTCGTATCGCCTCCTGTCACTCCGTGGTCCCGTAAGGGGCGCCGTCCCGAACCGCGACGAAGGGCACGATGCAGACGTCGGTAGCACCGTCCACATCACCCCCGGAGTACCAACGGATGTAGCGATCCAGGAACGCGTCGACCGTCTCTGACACAGTCTTTGCGCCTCCTTCCGCAACTCGCCGTTGCCGTCGCCACCGTAACAGGGGCACCCGCCACGTCGCGATGCGTTCGACCTCTGCGGTCACGGGTCGGTGCAGCCCGACGCATCCCGACATACTCCGCAGATGGCGAGCGACGATCGACAGCGTCCTGGCATTGCAGACGCGGCTGGGCGTGCAGCGTTCTATTCGGCACGCGCCGCCGCACGTGCATGGCGAGGTCCGCTGGAAGAAGCGGTGGACGAGGTTCTCTCTGCGCCGGAGATCGCACGGGTGGTCGACCGCGCGCTCGCCGGTGCGCTACCCGAGGAAATCGCACGATCGCTCGTGCGCCACCGAGTTCTCGAGCGCATCGCCGCCGAGCTCGCAGCAAGCGGCGAACTGGAGCGCCTCGCCACCAAGGCGCTGGGGAGCCCTCAGACGCTCGAGCTCACCGACAGAGTGCTGGCAAGCGACGAGATGCAACGCGTTGTCCGCCACGTAGCCTCGAGCCCTGAACTCCGTGCTGCGATCGCGCAGCAGACGACGGGGCTCGCCGAGGAGGTCGTGGGGGGCGTTCGCGCATCGGCCGTCAGGCTCGACGACCGGGCTGAGCTGGTCGTCCGCCGCCGGACGCGAGCCGACGCCACCGTCTACGCAGGGATCGCGACCCGTGCGATCGCGCTTGCAACCGACGCAGCGCTGACGCTCGTCCTCCTGATGGCGATTACGGGCGTGGTTGCGCTCATCGCGTCTCTCGTCGGAGGGCTACGCCCGGAATGGCTGGCTGGTCTGCTACTCGGTTCCGGCTGGCTGCTGCTTGCCGGAACGTACTTCGTTCTCTTCTGGAGCGCCGCCGGCCAGACGCCAGGCATGCGGTTGCTACACCTGCGGGTTCGCGGTCCCGAGGGGACAACCCCTTCGGTGGCGAGATCGCTCGTTCGCCTGGTCGGGCTCGTACTCGCGATCGTGCCGTTCTTCGCGGGCTTCGTTCCCGTGCTGTTCACCGAGCGGCGTCGAGGACTTCCGGACTTCCTCGCAAGCACAGTTGTCGTCTACGACGGATGGCCAACCTCATCGCAGGGCGAGAACCACGTGGGCGCCGAGGTTGCAGCCGACCCGCGGATCTAGAGATTCACCCGCTAGCTCACGCATCGGACTCGGCGACTCCGTCCGGGAGCGCCGGATCCGCCTTCACGTCGGTCGAAGCCGCTGCTGCCGCTGCCTTGCGCGCCTTGTTGAGCCGGTGGCGCTTCCGTCCCTCAGCCCACTGAGCTTCCCCCTCCAGCACCACCCCCGCGCGACGTTCGTCGACGCTAGGCCCTAGCCCCGCGGCAGCAACACCGGCGAGCCCGCGACCACCCGCGAAGTATCGTGGGTCTTCCCTTCGGCTTTCCTCCGCAATGCCAACAGGGTCCTTTCGTTGACCAGCGACATCGCAATCGTCGGCGCCGGCATCACAGGCCTTTCCATTGCGTTCCATCTCGCGGAGCGTGATGTCGGAAGCATCGTCGTATACGAACGGGACGGGATCGGAGCCGGAGCCTCTGGTGTGCAGCCAGGCGGCGTGCGTCAGCAGTGGAGCACTCGACTCAATTGCCTGATGGCACGCGACTCGCTTGCTTTCTACGCGCACCTCAACGAGCGCTTGAGTCCGCGCGTGGATCCGGGGTTCCGTCCCTGCGGCTACGTCTTCGTCGCTCACGAGGCGGAAACCTTCGGACGGCTTCGGGCAGATGTCTCGACCCAAAACGCAATAGGCATCCCGTCCCGGGTCGCCGCCGCGGAGGAGCTCGGTGAGCTGATTCCAGAGCTCGACGTCACGGGAGTCGTCGGCGCCAGCCTTTGCATGCAGGATGGCTACTTCGACCATCCCCAGTCCGTCGTCGCAGCGTTCGCGGAAGCGGCCGCTCGTTTGGGCGTCATGGTCGCGCATGCAGAGGTCCGGAGCATCGAGCCCTATGGCTCCCGCTGGCGACTTCGCTTCACGGACGGTGCGCAGGCCGAAGCCGGGCACGCCGTCGTCGCGACCTCCGTCGACACGCCATCGCTCCTACGCCCGCTCGGAGCCGACCTGCCGATCGTTGCGGAGAACAGGTGGCTCTTCTTCAGCGACCCGATCCCCGAGCGGCTGCTCGATCCTCTCGTCGTCGCCGTCGATCGCCGCTTCGCAGCCAAGCAGCTCGCCGACGGGCGCGTGCTCACGAGCGATCTTGGCGCAAGCGCCCCCGACGAGGGCGAAGCTGAGACCATGCGACGCCAAGTGAAAGAGCTGGCGGTCGAGCTCTTTCCCCGCTTCGAATACCTGGCTCAACCGTTGCTCGTCCGCGGTGTATACGACGTGACGCCCGATCGTCAGGCCATCGTCGGCCCGGTCCCCGGGCACGAAGGTCTGTACGTCGCGGCCGGCTTCAGCGGCCACGGCTTCATGATGGCTCCCGAGATCGGCCGCGGAGTTGCGGCGATGGTGATGGGTGAGCCCCCAGGGGAGACACTCGACCACCTACGGCCGGACCGATTCGAAGCCGGAGATCTCGCTTATGAGTCGGCAATCATCTGAGACGGCCTCCCAGCCGAGCCCGTAGCCGGCCGCCTGCGCGCTCGCATTTCATCGTGCGGCCTAGACTCGGGGTCGTGTTCGACTATTTGGAGCGGAGACGGCGCCTCGCGGAGCGCATGGGCGAGGCGGGGGTGGATCTTCTTTTCCTGCATCCGTCATCCGACCTCGAATACCTCACGGGCGTCGAGCGCGCCATCCCGACGTTTGGCCAGTCGCAATATGCGCATGGCTGGGTGGCGGGCGCCTTCTTTCGACCCGACCGCGATCCCGTGTTCGTACTGCCGAGGATGATGACCCTCTTCGAGGTCGCAGGAGAGCTGCCTGGAGAGGTCGTCGTTGTGTCCGAACGCGACGACGGAGGGGCGCTCTTCGAGGCCGCGGCGGTCGGCATGGGGGACACACGGTCGCTCGCGGTAGGCGACCGTATCTGGGCCGAGACCCTCCTACATCTCACCGATGCAGTCGCGCCCGAGCGCGTCGTTACCGGTTCGGAGCTCGTGAACGAGCTTCGGCGAACGAAGTCACCCGAAGAGCTCGAGGTAATGGAGCGCGCCTGCCGTGTGTGTGACGACGCGATGGCCGCGGTCGCGCCCAAGGTCCGACCCGGCGCGACGATGCTGCAGCTCGTCGAGGAGCTCGAGCACTCCATGCGGCTCCTCGGTTCGCGCGTGCCGTCGTTCACGACTCACGTCTTCACCAGTTTTGTGGGCGGTAAGAACTCGGCGGAAGGAAGCCACAGCGAACTCATCGAGGAGGGAGACGTCGTCATGTTCGACTTCGGCGCGGTCGTCGATGGGTACTGCTCAGACTTCGGCCGGACGGTCTGCGTCGGGGAGCCGGAAGCAGAGGTCCGCGATGCCTATGAGCTCGTTCTCGCCGCACAGGAAGCCGGCCGCGCGGCGCTCCGGCCAGGCGTGCCCGCCAGCGAGGTCAACCGCGCATGTCGCCGACCGATCGAGGACGGCGGCCACGGCGCAAGCTTCAAACACCGCATGGGACACGGGATCGGCCTGGACGTCCACGAGCGCCCTTTCGTTTCCGAAGAGGAGGACACGCTTCTCGAAGCGGGGATGACCTTCACCGACGAGCCGTCCATCCTCGTCGACGGTCGCTTCGGCGTCCGGATCGAGGACGTCGTGGTCTGCGAGGCGGAGGGCGGGCGGACGCTCAACCGCTTCCCTCCTGACCTCATCGTCAACGTGTGAGCGGGGCGGCCGAACGATCGACCGCCCCGCCGCGAAGCAGCCTTCCGACTAGCGCGTCGGCCGCGCCAGGCGCACGTCGATTTGGTAGAGCGGGTTGAAGACGGCTCCACGAAGATCCGTCGTCGACGCGAAGACCTGCGTCGGCTGAATCAGAGGGAAGTACGGACCGGTCTGATTGAGCCGCTGCTGGATCTGGCGGTACATGGGGACGCGCGCCGCATCGCTGGTGGTGACTCGCGCCCTCGCGGCGAGCCGCTCGAGCGTCTGATCAGAGCCCTTCGGCCACCCGACTCGCGTGCCGACTAGCTCCCCCGGCATGAAGGCCAGGTAGTCCGCCGGATCGGGGTAGTCCGGTCCCCAGAGGGACAGACCGAAGGCCATGGTGCCGTTTCGGTATTTGTCGAGCCATGTGCCGACGGGAGCCCCGGCGAGCTCGACCTTCAGCCCGATGTCCTGCAGGTTTGCCTGGACGCGCTGCGCGAGGGTCGCGAAAGCGACGCCGTTGATGGTCAGGTCGCTGGGATACTCGACGGTGAACGTCTGGTCGCCCACTCCCGAGGCGGCGAGCTCGCTCCTCGCCCTGCTGAGGTTTCGACTCACAGCCGCTCTCGGAGGCAGCGAGCCCAGGAGCATGGACGGGATGATCCCGCGCGCCTGGATTGCCCCGGCTCCCGCGAGCGCCACGAAGGACGGATAGTCGAGTGCGTAGCGGACGGCAGATTGGAATCGCTTGTTCGGAGTTGCGGCCGAGATTTCCGGGTTGTTGTTCGCGAACAGCCAGAACACCCAGGTCGACGGCTGCGTCCTCACAGCGACGCGCTGGTTGTTCCGCAGTGACTGCGCCTGCTGTGCTGAGAGGTCGATCGCGACCTCGTGCGTACCGCGCTGGACGTTGATGAACTGCGTCGCCGAGACCATGTTGCGGATCACGACCCTCTCGAACGCGGGCTTCACACCCCAGTAGCTCGGGTTCTGCTCGAGGACGATCTGCGAAGTCGTGCTGTACTGCCTGAGCAGGTACGGCCCGCTTCCGGCGCCGCGAGACGCTGCCGAGTTGAACCACCGTTCTGCCTTGTCGGCTTTGTCCGCGTTCGCCGCGTCAGTCGCGCCGTTCCGCTTGGCGAGCTTCGAGTTCACGATCCCGAGCGACGTGTTGGCCACGATCGCCGGGAGCGCCGTGTTCGGCGTCGCCGAGCGAAGTACGACGGTGTACTTGCCGCGGGCGGAGACCCTCACCCCTGCGAGGAGGAACGAGGGGTTGCCCTTGAGGTTGATCAATCGCCGAAACGAGAAGACGACATCGGCGGCTGTCATGGGAGTCCCGTCCGCGAATCGGATGTTGCGTCGTAGCTGGAAGATGTAGGTCTTCGCATCTTGCGACGCTCGGAAGCTCTGAGCAGCCATCGGGAGCGGGCGAGAGACATCGCCGCGCTTGAAGGTGAGCAGCGTGTCATAGATCGCGCGATCGACGATCGCTGCGGTGGGCTCGAACGCTCGTTGAGGATCGGAGGTTCGAATCTCGAATGAACGGTCGACCACGAGCGTCTCGGTCTGCGCCTCGGCGGACCAGGCGGAGGCGCTCAGGAAGGCAGTCGCTGCGGCGACGAGCGTGATGCCGCCGGCGAGGCTTGCCCTGGAACGGACGCCGAATGCCATGAGTGTCTCCTTGCCTTGGGATCGGGCCATTCAGCCTACTGCGCGGATCCCGTAGGCGCGAGGCGCGACGCAGACTGGATCGAGGGGACCGCGAGTGGAGCGCCTGGCCGCTGGAGCCAGCACGCCGCCGAGCGAGCGGGCGCGAGCGCGATGAGGGCAGGCTCCTCCGACTGGCAGCGGTCGAACGCATACGAGCAGCGCGGGTGAAAGCGACATCCGGGCGGCGGTCGGGACGGATCCGGAACCTCGCCCGGCAGAGCTTCCGGCATCGTTCCGGAACCGTCGGGGTGCGGCACGGCGCCGATGAGCGCCTCACTGTAAGGGTGCAACGGCGTCGCCCACAATTCACGGGACGGAGCAGACTCGGCGATCCGCCCGAGGTACATGACCGCGACCGTGTCGGCCACGTGGCGGACGATGGCGAGATCGTGCGAGATGAGGAGAAGCCCGAGGTTCAGCTCGCGCGCGAGTTCCACCAGGAGGTTTGCGATCTGCGCCTGCGCCGAGGCGTCGAGCGAAGCCAAAGGCTCGTCGAGGACGATGATGGACGGGCTCGCGGCGAGCGCCCGAGCGATGGCGATGCGCTGTCGCTGGCCGCCCGAGAACTCGTGGGGATAGCCGCGCGCGGCGGCTTCGGGAAGCCCAACCTGCCGGAGGAGCTCCGCGACTCGACTCCCCCGCTCCGATCGCGAGGCAAGACGGAGAACTGCAATCGCGTCACCAATTTGCTCGCCGACCCTGCGCCTCGGGTTGAGCGAGGAGAACGGATTCTGGAAGACCATCTGCAGCCTCACCTGCTCGTGAGGGCGAGCGCCGCGGGTCAACGGCTTGACCTCTCGACCCTCGAAGCGGATCGTCCCCGAGCGAGGCGCCACCAGCCCGACCGCGGCGCGCGCGAGCGTGGACTTGCCGCAGCCGGACTCGCCGACGAGACCGACGATCACCCCGGGCTCCACGTCGAGGCTCGCTCCGGCGACCGCGCGAACGGGTGGAAGCCCGCGCCGCTCGTAGTCCACGACGACGTCGGTGAGCTCGAGTCCGCTCATCGGGGGACTCCGTTACGAAGCGGATCGACCGGGCAAGCAAGCGCGCGCCCGTTCACAGGAACGAGCGGCGGGATCTCTTCCGCGCACGAACCTCGCGCGTACCGGCAACGTGGATGGAACGCGCAGCCGGGCGGAATATGGCGCGGCGTTGGCGGCGCGCCATGGATCGCCACGAGTGGTGCCGCGGCAGCTTCCGGGTGCGGCAGTGCGTCCAGGAGGCCACGCGTATAGGGATGTCGCGGATGACCGAGGACGTCGGTCCGGGTCCCGGCTTCAACCACGCGACCCGCGTAGAAGATTGCGACGCGATCGGCGATCGACGAGAGAACTCCTAGATCATGTGTGATGAGGACGATCGTCAGGCCCGACTCGTTCCGAAGACGGTCGAGCAGCCGAATGATCCCGGCCTGAACCGTCACGTCGAGCGCGGTCGTGGGCTCGTCGGCGATCAGGAGCCTCGGTCGGCAGGCGAGCGCGACCGCGATGGCGATCCGTTGTCGCATCCCACCGGAGAACTGGTGCGGGAATGCGTGGAGCGTGCCCTCCGGATCGGGGATCCGTACCTCGCGCAGGGCCTCGACGGCCAGCTCGGCCGCGGCTCTCCGCCCGATTCGGAGATGTTGGCGCACGTGATCGGTGAGCTGCGTTCCGATTGACAGCATTGGGTGCAGGGAAGTCATTGGGTCCTGGAAGACCATCGCGAGCTCAGGGCCGCAGATCCGGCGCAGCTTGCTCGGAGGTAGCCGAAGAAGGTCTTGGCCCTCGAAGACCGCTCGGCCTTCGACCGCTGCACCTTGCGGAAGCAGCCCCATCAAGGCGAGCACGGACATCGTTTTTCCGCTGCCGCTCTCGCCGGCGATTCCGAACACCTCGCCCGGCTCGATGCGGTAGTCGATCCCGTCGACCACCGTCGCCAGCCCGTCGGGCGTCGGTAGTCGGACCCGCAGGCCGTCGACGTACAGCAGGCTCACATTCGCTCCCTCGACTCGCGTGCGGTTCGGGGGTCGAATACATCGCGGAGGCTGTCACCGATGAAGTTGAACGCCAGCACTGCGGTGAAGATCGCCAGGCCCGGAAAGGTGCCGATCCACCAGAACTGGAAGTACTGGGTGCCCGTCGCCACCATCGAGCCCCACTCAGGGGCTGGTGGCTGGGCACCCAGGCCGAGGAACGACAAACCGGACAGGAGCAGGATCGCGTTGCCGACGTCGAGTGTTGCGAGCACGAGAACCGGGCCGACGACGTTGGGAAGTACTTCGCGGACTAGCGCGCGACGAGCCGAGCTGCCGAGGAGGCGCGTCGCCCAGACGTACTCCGACTCGGCAACCGAGAGCACGAGGCTTCGCACAACGCGCGCGTACGACGGCCAGGCGACGATCACAAGAGCGAAGACGGCGTTGGTGAGTCCGGGCCCGAGTGCCGCGGTCACAACCATCGCGAGGATGATCGCGGGGAACGCGAACACGAGATCAGCCGTACGCATGACGACCCCATCCGTGAAGCCACGAAAGTAGCCCGACAGACCGCCGAGGATGCCGCCGATCGTCAGGGCGAGAACGACGAGGAGGAGCCCGAGCGGTAGGGAGATTCGGGCCCCGTAGAGGACCCGTGAGAACACGTCGCGGCCGAGCTCGTCCGTGCCGAAGAGGTGGTCGGCCGAAGGAGATGCGAGCGGCGTGAAGGACTGCTCGAGCGGGTCGTACGGCGCGACGAGCGGCGCGAAGACCGCAACGAGGAACCAGAGGATGGCGACGCTCGCGCCCACCATCGCAAGCGGCTGGCGCAGCGCAGGCGGAAACCAACCCGAACGCGCTCGGGGACGCTGCGGTTCTTCGACCACCGTCGTGGTCACGTGACCCGAATCCGGGGATCGATGAAGCCGTAGAGGACGTCGACGACGAAGTTCACCGTCACGTAGACGAAAGCAACGAAGAGGCTGACACCCACGATCGCAGGGAGGTCGAGCGTCACGGCGCTGCGGTACGCGTACTGCCCGATGCCGGGCCAGGCGAAGATCGTCTCGACGAGCACGGTCCCCGTGAGGACATTCGCGAAGACGAGACCGATGACCGTCACGATCGAAGGCAACGCCGCGCGAAGGACGTAGCGTACGAGCACGATTTGCTCGGGCAGACCCTTCGCGCGGGCGGCGCGCACGTAGTCGTTTCCGAGCACCTCGAGCACCGCAGAGCGGGTGTACCGGGTGAGCAGACCGATGTTGAACGCCGCAAGCACCAGGGCCGGAAGCATCAAGTGGTGCAGGGCGTTCCAGGCGGTGCTCCACTGCTGGGCCAGGAGTGCGTCGACGGTATACATCCCGGTTCTGTGAGGTGGCGCGAGAACGCCGGGGTCGAGCCGGTCTCCGCCAGGGAACCAACCCAACCGGAAGAAGAACACGTAGAGCGCGACGAGGGCGATCCAGAACGTGGGCATCGAGAGCCCGCCGAGCGAAAAGACTCGCAATGCATGGTCGGCGAATCTGTTGCGTCGGACGGCGGCAACGACGCCGAATGCGATGCCGAAGGGCACAGCGATCAGCGTCGAAAAGAGTGCCAGTTCTGCCGTCGCCGGCGCATACCGGGCCAGGTTCTCGCGAACCGGCTGGTGATCTTGGAACGACTCCCCGAGATCACCCTGAAGCAGGTTCGTCAGATAGTGCCAGTACTGGACCGGGATCGGCTCGTCGAGGCCGTAGCGCTCCTCGAACGCTGCCACTGCCGCAGGATCAGCGGCCGCCTGCTCGCCGAGATTGGCCGCGACGGGGTCGCTCGGCACGAGCTGGGTGAGCACGAACGCGACAAGCGTGATGCCGAGGCACAGGAGGATGAGCGCGCCCAGCGCGACGCAGCACGAAGCGGACAAACGGCATTGCCGGCAGTCGGACGCGGATCACGGGAAGATCTCGATCGTAGCCACGTCTCCCGAGCGATCTCAGCGCCCCACTCGTGCTCTACAAGAGTTCACCGAGCCGGTGGCGCTTTTGTCCACTCATCCCGCTGGCCTTTCGCTTCCGCGTAGAGCCTTCAGGCTGAGCTTCGACCTACTCGCGCTCCGTGCTCGGTGCGTTGAGGAACCTATGGGCGAGACCCGACTTGGTCAAGCCCGCAGCCAATCCGAATAGCGCAGTTTGCGCTCTTCTTCGAGCTAGAGCCTCTGCGTATGGACGCCGGCATTTGCTGGCGTCGATCTGCCAGCCGCTCAAGGCGCATCCGCAGGATGCTCTTGCCATCGCTCATAGCGACGCTCCTTCCGAAAGCTTGCTTTCCACTTCCGGCGGGTGTCACGCCTGACTGGGGGTGCCGCTCAAGGCGGGGTGCCCATGCGTGAGGTGCGCCTTCGCAGCCGAGTCTAGCGCGGGATTCAGCGTCGGAGTCCAGGCGTAGGATCGGAGTGTGCTTCCGCTGGTCGACGAGTACGAGCCGCCGCCGCTCAGCCGACTCGAACGATTGGTGCTCGAGACCGACATCCGCGAAGGGTCGTTCGATGAGCAGTGCCAGCGATACCGCGAATACCTGCGTGCCGAGATCGCGAAGCGGTTGCGCGAGGTCGCGAAGGGCGAGCGCGTCGAGGTCGGCTGCAGCATCTGCGGCGAGATGACGGACGTCAGTCGGTCACAGGCAGAGAAGCTCAACCGCGAGCCTGCACGGCATCTTCAGCCGACCTTCGCTCGACCCGCGCTGGTTTACAGCCGTAGCTAGAGAGCTATGGTCGATTGGTGACGACGCGAAAGAGCAACCCATCCAGAGTGGTCACCCGGCTGGATGTGAAGACGCTGCTCGCGTCCGTGGAAGCCGCTCCGCCGATCGATGCGGCAGAAGTCGTCGCCGCCGCCTTGACGGACGCTCTCGGGGCGCGCGATGTCAGCTTCCTGATTGCGGACTACAGCGGCCGGGCATTGATCCGGCTGAGTCACGTCCGCCGCGCCGACCCCGACGACGAGGACGTGAACCGCGAACGCAGTCACTCGGTCACGCTCGCGGGTACACCGCACGGTCGTGCGCTCGCCGAGCAGGAGGTGCAGATCGTCCCGGACTTCGGTGGCTTCCGGGTCTTTGCTCCCGTCACGAGCCGCGGCGAGGCGGTCGGCGTCCTGGAGCTGGGAGTCGATGACGAGCCTGACCGGCAGACGCTGGCAACAGTCTCGGCGGGGGCGCACGCCCTTGCGTACATCGTGATCGCCAACCGCCGCTTCACGGACCTGTTTGAATGGGGACAGCGCTCGGTGCCTCTCTCGTTGGAGGCGGAGATCCAGCACCGACTCCTTCCCGCCTCGTACACGTGCGAGGGGGGCCAGTTCACGCTGGCCGGATGGCTGGAGCCATCAGGCGACGTCGCTGGAGACACGTTCGACTTCAGCGTCGAACGAGACACGCTTCACCTCTCGATGACCGACGCGATGGGCCATACGCTGAACGCGGCGGTGCTGGCAACAGTGCTGGTCGGGGCACTGCGAAACGCTCGCCGCCGCGGCGTCGATCTTGCGGAGCAGAGCCGGCTGGCCAACGAGGCGCTCTGCGGATTCGCAGATGACAGCGACTTCGTGACCGGACAGGTCGTGCGGATCGACTATATCTCCGGTACCGCACGGATCGTAAACGCCGGGCATCCCCTGCCGATACTGATCCGTGACGGCCGTGCAGAGACCGTAGCCCTAGCCCCTGGCTTGCCGTTCGGGATAGCGGTCGATGCCGGATACCCCGTCCAGGAATTGATGTTGCAAGCCGGTGACCGCATCGTATTCCTGACCGACGGAATGCTGGAACGCAACGCCGCTGATGTGAACGCGATGGAGATCCTCACGGAGACGCGGCACCTTCATCCACGCGAAGCGGTACAGGCGCTGACACAGACCGTGGTCAAAGCCTGCGGTGGGGAGCTCCGCGATGACGCAACGGTGCTGTGCGTCGACTGGCACGGCGGCCCAACAGGAGAAAGGGACGCCAGGTCGGGGGCGGATCAGTAGTAGCAAACCGAGCCCGCGCCGCCGGTGCGCGTCCTGCAACTCGCCCGAGCGTGCTGCCCGCGAAGACGCCGAGGCCGCCCGCTTCGTCGAGCGCCTCGGAGATCAGGTCGAGGAACTCGCTGGCGCGGTCGCCGCGCTGCGCTGACTCGGCAGGAGGGCCGGGCACGACGTAGCGGTCAGAGGGAGAGGGCTTCGAACTGACCCGAACGCACCCGGCCCGTGGGACCGGGCAACGGAGCCGTCGCATGGACTGCGGCGACCAGCGCGACTCCGAACAGACAGGTCGTCGCCCGGCCTCACTTGTCAGTGTGCGCCTTTTGCTCGGGGCTGCACAAGCACTGGACGCGGTAGCTGCCCTGCGCTGACCTGAGATTTACCCTGAGACTCGCGTTCCCCTGAAAGACGAAGGGCCTCAAATCTGAGGCCCTGTCTAGTAGCGGGGGCAGGATTTGAACCTGCGACCTCCGGGTTATGAGCCCGGCGAGCTACCTGACTGCTCCACCCCGCGTCGCGGCCCGGAGTATAGCCGCTCTGCCGCCGCTTCCACGTTCACGCGGGCGGCGCCGTAGGTCGCGACGTACGTCGTAGCGGCCGGTGGGCGCCAGTGCGGGAGGCCAACCTCCACGACCGCGGCGTCGGGCGCACCGGCAGTCAGGCGCTCGACGGCCTCGCGCTGCCACGGATAGCGGTGCGCATCGCGCACGATGACCACGAGCTGGTGGCCGTCGAGCGGAAAGTCTGTTGCCGCGGTCCGCTCGTCGAGCACGCGAACGTGGGCATCCGGCACGACCGACGCGAACCACTCGGCCGGACTCTGCGACAGGCGACCCGCTGCCACCCCCGGCTCGGGCTGCAGCTCGACGACTAGCGGGGGGCGTGTCAGCGGCACCTGGCCCTCGCACCGGAGCGCGAGGCGCGCCGCCCGCAGACCGGCATCTCGGTCCGCGCTCGCCGCATGGCGCTCGGCCGCCCAGGCCGCAACGGCCCCGACCCGCGAAGCCGCCTCGGTCAAGCGCTCCTCGGGAAGGCGCGACGAGCTGACCGCCTCGACCAGCGCATCGCGCACGCTCACAACCGCTTCGTCGAACAGGTCGTGGCCGAGGCACAGCGCATCCGCGCCGGCGGTGATCGAACGGACGGCACCCTCCTCCACGCCCACTGTCGCGCTGATCGCCTTCATCTCGAGCGCGTCGGTCATCACCATGCCGGTGAAGCCGAGCTCGTCGCGAAGCAGGTCGTGGAGGAGCTCGCGGCTCATCGTGGCGGGCGCGTCGCCGACGGACCGGACGACGATGTGCGCCGTCATCATCGACAGGACGTCGGCGTCGATCGCGGCGCGGAACGGCTCGAGCGCGACCTCGTCGAGCGAATCCACGACCGGCAGCGCAAGATGAGAGTCCTCGGAGGTGTCGCCGTGGCCCGGGAAGTGCTTCGCGCATGCGGCCACGCCCGCGCTCTGGAGGCCGCGGACGGACGCGGCCACGTGTCGCGCGACGAGGTCGCCCTCGGCGCCGAACGCGCGAATGCCGATCACGGGGTTGTCGGGGTTCGTGTTGACGTCGGCGACCGGCGCGAAGTCGAGGTTCACGCCGACGTCCGCGAGCTCCGCCCCGATCGACGCCGCGACGCGCTCGGTGAGCTCCGACGTCGTCGACGACTCCGAGCGCTCCGTTGCCCGGGTACGAGCTGCCGGTCGCGGCCTCGAGCCGGGTCACGTCGCCGCCCTCTTCGTCGATCGCGATGAGGAGCTCAGCGCGCTCCGAGGTCAGATCCTCGCTCAGCGCGCGCAGCTGGTCGCGGCTCTCGACGTTCCACGCGTAGAGGACGACGCCGCCGAGGCCCTCGGCGAGCCCGTCGGCGGACCCAGTCCGGCGCGACCGGGCCCTCGAAGCCCGGGAAGATGCAGCTCGAGGCGAGGCGCTCGAGTTCGGCCATCAGGCCTTGACCGCGCCGGCCGTGAGCCCGAACGCGATCTTCCTCTGCACGAGCAGAAAGAAGATCACGACGGGAATTGCGGTCAGCGTCGACGCGGCCATGAGCCCTCCCCAGTCGATGTTCCGGCTCGTCCCATAGAAGTACGAGAGCCAGATGGTGAGGGTCTGGTTCGACTGGTCGGTGAGAATGACGTTGGCGAAGATGTACTCGTTCCAGCTCGTGATGAAGACGAAGACCGACGTCGCCACGAGGCCCGGGGCGACCAGCGGCAAGAGGATCCTCGTGAAGGCGCCGAGACGGCTCGAGCCGTCGACCATGGCCGCTTCTTCGAGCTCCTTCGGGATGCCCATGATGAAGCCCCGCAGCGTCCAGATCGCGAACGGCAACAGGATCACGAGATGGGTCAGGACGAGACCCATGAGCTCGTTCGTCAGGCCGTAGCGGGCCAGCACGACGTACAGCGGGATGACGAGCCCCGCCTGCGGGAGCATCAGGATCCCGATCACGAGGACGACGAAGAGCTTGTTGCCCGTGAAGCGGTACTTGGCGAGCGCCACGGCCGCGAGGAACGCAACGACCATCGACAGCACGACGACCGCGCCGACCACGATCAGGCTGTTCTTGACCGTCTCCCAGAAGTAGGGACGGGCCATCGCGTCGCGGAAGTGATCGAGCGTCGGTCCGGTCGAGAACCACGTCGGCGTGAAGCTGTTGATCTCGTCATCCGGCTTGAAGGCGGTCGAGATCATCCAGAAGACGGGAAAGACGACGATCGCGAAGACCGCCAGCCCCACGAGATTCCACGCGATCCGGCCGACCCGACGGCGGCGCTCGCGACGGCGAGTCGCGGCGCGAGGCACGACGCGTTCTGCCGGCGCGCGTGCCGCCACCTCGGTCACCGCGCTCATCGCGTCTCACCCATCTGCACCATCCGACGAACGTAGAAGACGCTCATCGCGGCGACCATGAGGAGCATGAGCAGCGAGATCGCCGCTCCGCGCCCGAAGTCCGAATGGGCGTAGCCCTCGATGAAGACGTAGACGCCCATGATGTAGTTCGAGGTGTCGACGTGCGATGCGCCAATCAGGAGGTACGGCTGCGTGAAGACGCCGAAGTCCCAGATGATCGACAGGCTCGTGAGGATGAGGAAGATCGGCTTGAGGATCGGGAACGTCACGTCGCGGAACACGCGCAGCGGGCTCGCCCCGTCGATCTCCGCCGCCTCGACCAGCTCTCGAGGCACCTGCGCCAGCCCCGCGTAGACCGTGATCACCACGAACGGAATGGCGCCCCACACGATCAGCAGACTGACCATCGCGAGCTTGGAGAAGGTCGTCTCGTACCAGTCGTGCTGCCCGTAGTCACCGATCCCGAGCTCGGTCAGCGTGTAGTTCAGGATCCCGTTCTGGAAGTTCGTCATCCAGAACCAGACCTGGACGGCGACGACCGCAGGCATCGACCAGGCGAGGACGAGGCCGGCCGTGAGCAGCACACGCACCCACGCCGACACCCGGACGAGGAGGAACGCGATGAGCGTCCCGAGCCCGATGGTGAGCCCGACCGTCGCGACGGTGAAGATCACGGTACGGAGCACCGTCCGCCAGAAGATCTCGTCCTGCAGCACGTACGTGTAGTTGTCGAGGCCGATCCAGATGCCCTGCCGCTGGATCAGCTGCGGGAGCAGGTACTCCTGGAACGACAGCGTGACGAGCTTGTACAGCGGGTAGCCGAGGATCGCCGTGATCACCACGACGACCGGGAGAATCAGAAGGTAGGGGACGGCGCCGCGTAGGACGCGACGAATGGTGCGCGGTCGCCGCCGAGACCGGTGAGCGGTGGTCTCGGCGGCGACCGTCACGAGATCGACCCTACTGATTCAGGGTGAACGTGATGTTGTCGCTGGCGACCGACGCGGCGTCCTTGACGCTCGACCTGCCGGTCAGGATCCGGGCCAGCATCGTGCGGAGAATGTTGCCGTTCTCCACGTTGACCCAGTTCTTCGCTGTCGGAACGAACCAGCTCCGACGAGCTGCCCGCTCGTTCACACTGTTGCCGAGCAGGCTCGTCGTGTTCGGGATGTTGCCCTTCGCGCGGAGGGCGGTCATCGACGTGTTGTCCGTGAACGCGCTGATCCACGCGGCGGCCTTGTCCTTGTTCGCGCCGATCGGAACAGCGAGGTCCGAGCCGCCGAGGAAGCCGGGCATCGACTGCCCCTTCGTGCGGCTCGGCATGACGAACTGAGCAGTCCGTGCCTTGTTGGCGTCACCGACGCAGCAGCTGAACCAGCCCGGGCCGACGATCGACGCCGCGTTGCCCTGGGCATAGACGTCGTACGGCTGAGGGCGTGCCTCGTCGGTCGTCTTCGACGCACGCGACGCGGCGTCGAAGAACCGCTTGTACGCAGCCAGACCGGCCAGCGCGGCCGGCTTGTCGAGCTGGCCGACCCACTTGCCCTTTCGCGTGATCGCGATCTTTCCGCCGTAGTCGTACACGAAGCTCATCGCGATGTACCAGTCCGTTCCCGCGATGTAGACCGGCGAGAACGTCTTCTCCTTGTTGCGCGTCCCGAGCTTCTTCGCTCCTGCAATGAACTCGTTGATGCTCGTCGGGATCTTCACACCGGCCTGCCGGTACAGATCAGTCCGGTAGGTGACCAGCCTGGAGCCGGCGTAGTACGGGACGCCGTAGATCTTCCCGCCGAAGCGCCCGGACGCAGCAAGCCCCTGGAGCCAGGTCGCCTTGTTCGGGAACTGGACCGACGAGATGTCCTGGAACGCCCCAGCCGCCATGTATTTCGTCATCTCGGTGTTCCCCATCTCGATGACGTCCGGCGCGTTGTTCCCGGCCAGCGTCGCGTCGAACTTCGCGAGGTGGGTACCCCACGTCTGGTACTGGACATCGACGTCCCAGCCGGGGTTCTGGGCCTTGAACTGAGCGTTCGCGGCCGCAACGACCTCAGGCCATCCGGACTGTGCGTCGACCTGAAGCCAGACGGTGAGTGTGTCAGCCGACTTGCCACCGGACGCGCCGGTTGCGCCGACCGCCATCACCGCTAGAGCCGCAACGAGCGCAGCTGCGGCAAGAGCACGTACGTTCATTCGCATCCTCCGCGGCAACTCCGAAGCTCGACCTGGCCGTGCCGATGAGCGTGGCAGTCCACGGCCGGAGCTCGAAGTGGTTTATACCAATCTGCCACGGGCGGAGACTTCCACATCTCGGCGCCCGTGTCAAGCCCTTGCCGTTAAGCGGGTGCGCCAAGAATTGCCTGCTAACAGCATAGTCCACCGATTCGGAGCGTTAAGCGCTGTTGGTACTAACCACGCGCCGCCGAAGCGGCAGCCGGGCTGCCGTCGGCCGCGGCGGCGGCGCGACTTCGCCGCCGCTCTTGGGGGATCGACAGCGCCGTGACCAGTCGGTAGCGGTCGCCGCGGTAGATCGACTCGACGAACTCGACGATCTCCCCTGTCTCCGAGTGCGTAACCCGCTCGAACCGAAACGCCGGCGAGTGGAGTGGCACGCCGAGCGCCGTCGACTCGTCCTCGTCCGTGACCGTCGGCTCGATGGTCTGCTCGCCACCCACCACCGTGATCCCGTAGCGCTCGCGCAGGATCTCGTAGAAGGACTGCTCCTCGAGGTGCTTTCCGGTCAGCCCCGGCACGTGGGAGGCGCGTATGTGCACGGTCTCGATCGCCATGCTCTCGCCGTCCGCGAGGCGGAGCCTCACAGCCACGACAACGGGCTCGGAGGGCGAGACGTGGAGGAGCCGTCCGAGCCGTGCTCCGGCGGGCGTGACGCGGAGCTCCAACGTCTTGCTGGCGGGCTGCAGCCCGCGGATGCGCATGTCGTCGGTGAAGGACGTCATCGTCAGCTCCTGGGCGATCTTCGGCTCGCTGACGAACGTGCCCGACCCGTGTCGCCGAACCAGATAGCCCTCGCGGACAAGATCGTCGAGCGCGGCGCGCACTGTCAGGCGGGAGACGCCGAAGTCGGCGCTCAGCTGCCGCTCCGACGGGATCGCCTCACCGACCGAGAGCTGCTCGATGAGGTCGAGGACGAGGTCGCGCGTCTCCGCCTGCTTCGTCATTCCGGCCATCGTAGTCCGCCCGTCGTAGTGGTCAATACCTCAGGAGCCGGCGCCGCGGGCGCGAGGAGCGACGCTCCCGACTCGTGGTCGAAGAAGTGGAATCGCGTCGGGTCGACTGCGAGACGCATGGAGCCGCCGACCCGTGCCGAGGTCCGGGGATCGACTCTCGCATTGAGGAGGGCGCCGCGATCCGTGACCAGGTCCGGAGCGCCTGCCGCCTCGCCCTCGGTGACCTCCGTCGCGACGCGCGTCGTGTCGGCCCGGAAGAAGACGTGCGCGTCGGCTCCGAGGTCCTCCAGCACGACGACCTCTACGTCGATCACCGGCAGCTCGGACGAGGCGTACGCGGCATCCTCGAAGGTCTCCGGCCGCATGCCGAGGACCACCCGACCGGATGTGCCCGGTCGCCGACCGGAGTCGAGCGGGAGGCGGAACTCACCGAAGGCGATGTGGTCCCCCTCGATCCGCGCGTCCACGAGATTCATCGCCGGCGATCCGATGAAGCCGGCGACGAAGAGGTCGCGCGGCTGCTCGTAGAGCCTCTGGGGCGTGTCGACCTGCAGGATGTGACCGTCCTTCATGACGGCCACGCGCTGGCCCAGCGTCATCGCCTCGACCTGGTCGTGCGTCACGTAGACGGTGGTCACTCCGAGCTGCTGATGGAGCTGCGCGAGCGAGGCGCGCATGCCCACGCGGAGCTTCGCGTCGAGGTTCGAGAGCGGCTCGTCCATGAGAAACGCCTGGGGCTGACGAACGATCGCGCGGCCCATAGCGACCCGTTGACGCTGGCCCCCGGAGAGCTGCGCGGGCTTGCGCTCGAGGAGCTCGTCGAGGCCCAGCAGGATGGCGATCTCGTCGACGCGCCGCCGGATCTCCGCCTTCGGCATGCGCCGGACCTTCAGCCCGTAGCCGAGGTTCTGGCGAACGGTCATGTGCGGGTAGAGCGCATAGCTCTGGAACACCATCGCGATGTCGCGGTGCCGGGGAGCGAGGTCGGTGACGTCGCGGCCGCCGATCGAGATCTCTCCGCTCGTCACGTCCTCGAGGCCTGCGAGCGCGCGGAGGAGGGTCGACTTTCCGCAGCCGGACGGGCCGACGAGCGCGATGAACTCACCGTCTTCGATCCGGAGCGACACGTCGTCGAGCGCGACCACGTCGCCGGAGAAGATCTTCGTCAGGCTCTTGAGCTCGATCTCGGCCATGTCGCCGCGGTATGGATACCACATTTCCGCCAAATTGGTATTGACCACCACCGCGGATCATGCGTAGACTCATCCGATGGTCGAGGACGAGCTGATCACCGAGACGGGGAGCGACCCTGCGGCCGGCTACGAACGACGCGACACCGCCGAGCTCGTCGAGCTGATGAACACGTTCGATTCGACGGTCCCCGCAGCGGTCGCAGCCGCATCGTCCTCGATCGCCGCCGCGATCGACGCGATCGCCGAGCGCATGAGAGAAGGCGGCCGGCTCGTCTACGTGGGAGCAGGCTCGTCCGGACGGATCGCCGCTCTCGACGCGTCGGAATGCGAGGCGACGTTCGCAACGCCCCCAGGCCTCGTCACGGCGCTGATCGCGGGAGCCGAGTCCGCGACCACGCTCGCCCAGACTGCGGCCGAGGACTACCGCGAGGCCGGCGCCGCAGACGTCCTAGCGCGCGATATCACCTCTGCCGACTCCGTCGTCGGCGTCAGCGCGAGCGGCAGCACCCCCTACGTGCTCGGTGCCATCGAGGCAGCGCAGGAACGAGGCGCGCTCACCGCGTGCATCGTCTCGGTGCCCGGCTCGCCACTCGGCGCTCTCGTCGACCACGAGATCGCAATCGTCGTCGGCCCGGAGTTCCTGGCCGGCTCGACGCGACTCAAGGCCGGGACGGCGCAGAAGCTCGTGCTCAACGCGATCTCGACGATCTCGATGATCCGCCTCGGAAAGACCTACGGGAATCTCATGGTCGACGTCGTCGCGGCGAACGACAAGCTCCGCGAGCGCGTTCGACGGATCGTGGGAGCCGCCACGAGCGTCACGTCCGACGAAGTCGACGCCGCCCTCGATGCCGCCGGCGGTGATGCGCGTGTCGCGATCGTCTCGATTCTCGGCGGCGTCGACGCGGAGAATGCGCGGACGCGCCTCGATCGATCGGGGCGAAGCATCGCGGACGCACTGGAGCAGACCACGTGAGGCTCGGCGTCGAAGCTGCCCTCGTCGACGGGATCCTCGTTGCCGGCGACGTGGAGGTCGTCGACGGGCGCATCGCCGGGCTCGGGCTCGCGTCGCCGAACGGCCACGGGATCGCCGTCCCCGGCTTCGTGGACCTCCAGGTGAACGGCTTCGGCGGCGTCGACTTCCTGACCGCCGATTCGGAGAGTTACCGCACCGCGGGTGAGGGGCTCCTCGAGACCGGCGTCACCGCATTCCTCCCCACCTTCATCACCTCCCCCGAAGAGCAGCTCCTCGCCGCCCTCCGCGAGGTCCCTGCCCAGACGGAGAGACAGCCGGACGGGCCCCGCATCCTGGGCGCGCATCTCGAAGGGCCGTTCCTGTCTGCCCTGCGCCTGGGGATTCATCCCACCGAGGCTCGCAGCAACCCCGACCTGGAGCTACTCGAGCGGCTCCTCGATGCGGGGCCCGTCCGGCTGGTAACGCTCGCGCCCGAGCTCCCCGGTGCGAGCACCGTCATCGAGAAGCTCGTGCTCCGCGAGATCGCCGTCTCTGCCGGTCACTCCGACGCTACGGCCGAGCAGGCGAATGCCGCCTTCGACCTCGGCGTTCGCAGCGTCACGCACCTCTTCAACGCGATGCGCCCGTTCCACCACCGCGATCCGGGAATCGCAGGGGCCGCGCTCGCCCGGCCCGACGTGATCGTGCAGCTGATCCTCGACTGGGTGCACGTTGCCCCGATCACGGCCGCGATGGTGTGGCAGGCGGCGCAGGGACGCGTTGCTCTCGTCACGGACTCACTGTCGGGCGCGGGACTCGACGACGGCCCCTATCGGCTCGGCGAGGTCGACGTGCAGATCCGCGACGGCGTCGCTCGCGGAGAGACGGGCTCGCTCGCCGGGAGCACGCTCACGATGATCGAGGCCGTTCGAAACCTGCAGTCCCTCGGAGTGCCGTTCGAGGACGCGATCGGCGCGGCGACCGAGGTGCCGGCGCGCGTCCTCCGGCTTCCGGCGCTCGGCCGGATCGGAGTCGGGCTCCCCGCCGACGTCGTCGTGTTGACCGAGGAGCTCGAGATCGAGCAGGTGCTCGTCGAAGGACGCGCGCGTGTCGTCGGCTGAGCACCTCTCCGCGTCGCAGCCCAGCCGACCGGGCTCGAGGTTCCTCGACGAGATCCGCGAGCAGCCCGCCGCACTCCGGCGCTTGCTCGAGGGCGACGGCGACTTCGCGCGCGTCGCGGCGGAGATGCGGGAGCGCGGAGCGACCACCGTACGGATGGCCGGGCACGGCTCCTCGGACAACGCGGCGTCCTACGGCGTGTACGCGTTCGGGCTCCAGCCCGCCTGGACCGCGCTCCGTGACTCGATCTCGCTCACCGTGTATTACGGAGCCAAGCTCGACCTCTCGGGATGCACTGCGCTTGCGCTTTCGCAATCGGGTCAAACGCCGGACGTCGTCGAGTACCTACGGCAGGCACGTCGTCGCGGTGCCTACACCGTCGCGATCACGAACGACCCGTCCTCGGTGCTGGCCCGAGAGGCCGAGGCCGTGCTCGAGCTGCGGGCCGGAGACGAACAGGCCGTCGCGGCGACGAAGACCTTCTCGAACCAGGTCGCGGCGCTCGGCCTGCTCGCCGCGCACGCAGCCGGCAGAGGCGAAGCGTTCGGAGCCGAGCTGCGCGGGCTCGCGGATGACATGGAGCGGTTCATCTCCTCCATCGAAGCGCGCATCGCCCCCATCGCGATCCCGTTCGCATACGCGGGCCGAATGTTCGTGGTCGGACGCGGAGCCGAGTTCGCGATTGCGCGGGAGATCGCGCTCAAGCTTCTCGAGACGTGTCGCATCGCAGCCGAGCCGCTGACTGCGACCGACCTCGCCCACGGCCCCGTTGCGGCTCTCGACTCTCTCTTCCCGGTGTGGGCGATCGCCTCCGACGACTCGACGCTCCCGGCGGTCGTCGACGCCGTCGAACGTGCGCGCGAAGCGGGCGCGACCGTGATCGCGAGCGGCGCGGCTGCCGCTTCGATTCCCGGCGCCGACTACGTCCTGGTGAGCCCGCCCGCGAGCTCACCTCTGCTTGCGCCGCTCCTGTCGGTCGTGCCGGGACAGCTCTTCGCGTGGGCGCTCGCGCAGGCACGCGGGCTCGACCCCGACTCGCCGCGCGGGCTTTCGAAGGTGACGCTGGCTCGCTAGAGGCGCGCGCGCTCGGTTGCGCGCGACTGCGCCGACACCTTGTCGAGAATCGCCTCGAGCAGGCGGCCCGAAGAGAGCACGTGCTCGCGGGCGAGCACGCGAGCACCCTCCGGGCTGCGCGCGGCGATCGCAACGCGAATCGCACGGTGCTGCCGGTCGTTCTTCAGATACAGCTCGTCGAGATCCTCCCCCGTCGCCCACACGGGCTTGACGAGGAACGTGCGGCGCGCCGCTTTCGCCATCCGCTCGATCAGCGGCACGTCGGCTGCGCGATAGATGACGTCGTGGAACGAGTGGTTGAGGTGAAGCCAGTCGCGTGCGATCTCGAGGTCCTGGCGGCCGTCGTGACTCATCTGCACGAGCGCCTCCGTCGCGCGGTGAAACCGGCGCTCGGCCCGCTCGAGCTCCGCGAGGTCGTCGTCGGTCATCTTGAGCGTCGCGATCTCCGTCGCGAGGCTCTCTAGCTCGGCGCGCACCATGAACGCCTCGCGGATCTCGTCGCGCGACAGCATTCGCACGCGCACGCCGCGATTCGGCTCGAAGGTGACCAGCCCGAGTGCGGCAAGCCTCCGCAGCGCCTCTCGCACCGGTGTGCGACTCACCTGGAACTGCTCCGAGAGGTGTTCCTGACGGAGTGTGCTGCCGGGAGGGATCTCGCCCGCGACGATCGCCTCCTCGAGCGCGAGGGCGATGTCGTCGGCTTTCGTGCCGTCAGACATCGCTGCGTCCCGCCTCGTGCACCGGGTGACCGAGCAGGTGCGCGTACGCCGTCAGGGTCAGGAACTCGACGAAGACCTCTCGCAGCGCAACCTTCTCGAAGACCTCGCGGGCCTCGCGGTAGACCGGCTCGTCCGGAAGCTCGGCCGTGACCTCCTCGACGATCCGGACGACATCTTCCCGCTCGATCTTCCCGTGGTGGAGCCATTGCCAGATCTGGGAGCGCGAGATCTCGGCGGTCGCGGCGTCCTCCATCAGGTTGTCGATCGCGGCCGCACCGACTCCCTGGAGCCAGGCGGCGATGTAGCGGATCCCGACGGAGACATTGGCCCGGACACCGGCCTCCGTGATCGCACCAGGTGTCGCAGCGACGTCGAGCAGGTCGGCAGCCTGCGTGGACACGTCCTCGCGCAGGCGCTCGAGCTGATTGGGCCGATCGCCGAGCACCGCGCCGAACTCGGCCATCGCGACCTGCACGAGGTCGGGGTGCGCGACCCACGTCCCGTCGAAGCCGTCGCCCGACTCGCGGCGCTTGTCCTCGCGTACGCGGGTGAGCGCCAGCTCGGTGACCTCCGGATCGCGCCGGCTGGGGATGAACGCCGCCATGCCTCCGATCGCATGGGCACCGCGCTTGTGGCACGTCCGCACGAGGAGCTCCGTGTACGCGCGCATGAACGGGACGGTCATCGTGACCTGCGCGCGATCCGGGAGGACGAACTCCTCGCGGTCGCGGAATTTCTTGATCACCGAGAAGATGTAGTCCCAGCGCCCCGCGTTGAGCCCGGCGGAATGGTCGCGGAGCTCGTAGAGGATCTCCTCCATCTCGAAGGCGGCGAGGATCGTCTCGATGAGGACGGTCGCCTTGATCGTCCCGCGCTCGAGGCCGAGCCGATCCTGCGCGAACTCGAAGACGTCGTTCCAGAGCCTCGCCTCGAGGTGGCTCTCGAGCTTCGGCAGATAGAAGTAGGGGCCGGTGGCTCGCTCGAGCAGGCGCTCGGCGTTGCGGTGAAGGTAGACGCCGAAGTCGAAGAGCCCGGCGGAGACGTGCTTGCCGTCCACCTCGACGTGCCGCTCCTGCAGGTGCCAGCCGCGCGGGCGAACGAGGAGCACCGCGACCTCGTCGTTCAGCGCATAACGCTTCTCGCCCTGCTCCAGAGAGATTGCCCGCTCGATCGCGTCCGAGAGGTTCTGCTGGCCGCCCAGGACGTTCTCCCAGGTCGGCGAGTTCGCGTCCTCGAAGTCGGCCATGTACATCCGAGCGCCCGAGTTGAAGGCGTTGATGACCATCTTGCGATCACCTGCCGGGCCGGTGATCTCGACGCGGCGGTCCTGCAGGTCCGCAGGCACCGGCGCGACCTGCCAGTCGCCCTCCCGCACCGCACGAGTCGACTCGAGGAAGCTCGGAAGCTCACCCGCCGCAATTCGCTCCTGACGCACTGCCCGTGCGAGCAGGAGCTCCTCCCGGCGCCCGCGGAACTCCCGCTCGAGCGCGACGACGAGCTCGAGCACCTCGGGCGTGAGGACGCCCGTTTCGTCCAGTGCGGAGACGTTAGCGGCGGCGATGGTGGCCAAACGCTATACCGCCGCCTCGAACTGGGCCTCCTCGGTCGAGCCCTTGAGCGCGAGCGTCGAGCTCTCGCCGCCGGACACTGCCTCGAGCACGGCGTCGAAGTAGCCGGCGCCGACCTCGCGCTGGTGCCTCGTCGCCGTGTAGCCGTGCTCCTCGTTCGCGAACTCGGCCTGCTGCAGGCGCACGTACGCGCTCATGCCTTCCGCGGAGTAGCCGCGAGCGAGCTCGAACATCGAGTTGCACACCGCATGGAAGCCGGCGAGCGTCACGAACTGGAAGCGGTAGCCGAGCGCCGCCAGCTCGCGCTGGAAGCTCGCGATCGTGCGGTCGTCGAGATGCTTGCGCCAGTTGAAGGACGGCGAGCAGTTGTAGGCGAGAAGCTTGCCGGGGTACTGCGCGTGAACCGCCTCGGCGAACGCGGCCGCCTCGTCGAGGTCGGGGGTGGACGTCTCGCACCAGAGGAGGTCGGCGTACGGCGCGTACGCGAGAGCGCGCGCGATCGGCGCCTCGATCCCCGGCCTGATGCGGAAGAACCCCTCGGGCGTCCGTTCGCCCGTCGTGAACTCGCGGTCGCGCTCGTCGACGTCGCTCGTGAGCAGCGTCGCGGACAGCGCATCGGTGCGCGCGACGAGCACCGTCGGGACGTCGAGCACGTCCGCGGCGAGCCGCGCCGAGACGAGCGTCCGGACGAACTGGCTCGTGGGGACGAGCACCTTCCCACCGAGGTGGCCGCACTTCTTCTCCGAGGAGAGCTGATCCTCGAAGTGGACGCCTGCCGCGCCCGCCTCGATGAACGCCTTCATGAGCTCGAAGCCGTTCAGCGGGCCCCCGAACCCGGCCTCGGCGTCGGCGACGATTGGGCCGAGCCAGTACGTGCCGTTCTTCCCCTCCGCCGAGTCGATCTGATCGGCGCGAAGCAGCGCGTTGTTGATCCGCTTCACGAGCGCAGGCGCGCTGTTGGCCGGGTAGAGGCTCTGGTCGGGGTACGTGTGCCCCGAGAGGTTCGCATCCGCCGCGACCTGCCAGCCGGAGACGTAGATCGCCTTCAGGCCCGCCTTGACCATCTGCACCGCCTGGGCACCGGTCATGGCGCCGAGCGCGGCCACGTACTCCTCGGACTGGAGAAGCTGCCAGAGGCGCTCGGCTCCGAGCCTCGCGACCGTGTGCTCGATGTGAAACCGCCCGCGGACCCGCTCGACGTCGTCCTGCGTGTACGGCCTCTCGATACCTGCCCAGCGACCGTTCGCCTGCCCTGCCATCGTGCTACCTCCCCGGTTGGATTGTGTGCAATCTTGAATGATCTCGGATCCTAAATAGGAGATCAGGCGTCGTCAAGGTCGCTTGTACCCCGATCTTGGATACATAAACCGAGCCATTGGATCCTATGTGCTCGCTGGTACGATCGCCCGCCATGGCGCGGGAGGCTCCAGACGCGGCGACCTTCGGGCCGGCCATCACCGAGGCATACGCGACGAAGGGTGCCGCAGTGGAGCTCGGCACCGCGATGCTCGCCGGCTCGCTGGTACCCGAGGCGGGTGTGCGCCTCCCGCTCTCGACGATGAACCGGCACGGCCTGATCGCCGGTGCGACCGGGACCGGCAAGACACGAACGATGCAGGTGATCGCCGAGCAGCTGTCCGCGGCGGGCGTCGCGGTGTTCGCGGCGGACGTCAAGGGTGACGTGTCCGGCATCGCCCTGCCCGGATCCGACGATGGCCCGGCGAAGAAGCGCGCCGGCGAGCTCGGACTGGAGTTCACGCCCACGGGCTTCCCGGTCGAGTACCTCTCGCTCGGCGGCATCGGACCGGGCGTGCCGGTGCGGGCAACGGTCTCCGACTTCGGCCCGCTCCTGCTCGCAAAGGTGCTCGGCGCCAACGCGACGCAGGAGCAGAGCCTCGCGCTCGTCTTCCACTACGCCGACGAGAAGGGCCTGCCGCTCCTCGATCTCTCCGACCTGCGCGCACTCCTGACGTTCCTCGACTCCGAGGGCGGGCGCGACGAGCTGCGAACGATCGGCGGCCTCTCCCCGGCGACCGTCGGAGTCCTCCTCCGCTCGCTCGTCGGGCTCGAAACGGGCGGCGGCAGCGAGTTCTTCGGCGAGCCGCAGCTGGACGTCGCCGACCTTCTGCGTACGGCTCCCGACGGGCGATGCGTGATCTCGTGCCTCGAGCTCCCGGCCGTCCAGGACAAGCCGAGACTCTGGTCGACAGTGCTCATGTGGCTCGTCGCCGAGCTCTTCGAGCAGCTCCCAGAGGTCGGCGACCGAGACAAGCCAAAGCTCGTGTTCTTCCTCGACGAGGCCCACCTCCTGTTCGAGGGGGCGAGCAAGTCGTTCGTCGAGTCCACCGTGCAGACCGTCCGCCTCATTCGCTCGAAGGGCGTCGGGGTGTTCTTCGTCACGCAGACACCGAAAGACGTGCCGGCGGACGTGCTCGGACAGCTCGGCAACCGCATCCAGCACGCGCTCCGCGCGTTCACTCCCGACGACGCGAAGGCTCTGCGCGCGACGGTGCGCACGTTCCCGAAGACGGACGCCTACGACCTCGAGGAGCTCCTGACCCAGCTGGGGACGGGCGAGGCCGCAGTGACGATCCTGAGCGAGTCGGGCGTCCCGACGCCGGTCGTCCACACACGCATGCGCCCGCCCCTCGCGCGCATGGGGCCCGCCGACGACGTTGCGGGAGCCGCCACGGCGAGCCCGCTGCACCCGAAGTACGGAACGCGGCTCGACAGCCAGAGCGCCCGCGAGATGCTGGCAACGCGCCTCGATCCGCCGCCTTCCGGCGAACCGCCGGCGAAGAAGCCGACCGAGCGCCAGAAAGGAGCGGCGGAGGCAGCCGGCAAGGGCGCCGACGCGATCGGGGACTTCCTGAAGTCTTCGAGCGGGCGCGCGCTCACGCGCGAGGTCGTCCGCGGCGTCTTCGGGATGCTCAAGAGGGGTCTCTAGACTCCTCACGGTGATATTGACGGCGTTTCTCGTCGGCCTGGTGCTCGTGCTGGCCGCAACGGTCGTCCCCGTCGTCCGGGGCATCGAGCTTTGGAGAGGGGCCAAGCGGTCCGGAGGTGCGATCACGAGCGAGCTCGCTCGCTTCGAGGAGCGCGCCGAGCGCACGGAGCAGCTGCTCGCCGAGGCGGACCGAGCGAGTAAGGAT
This sequence comes from uncultured Gaiellaceae bacterium, assembly GCA_963723695.1. Classification (GTDB taxonomy): domain Bacteria; phylum Actinomycetota; class Thermoleophilia; order Gaiellales; family Gaiellaceae; genus GMQP-bins7. The sequence continues at coordinate 381,394 of CAVRRU010000015.1, forward strand.
CTCCAGGCAGCGACCGAGCGCCTTCGGCTCTCACGGGCGCGGCTTCAGGTGCTCCTCGATTCGGTGGAGGAAGCGCAGCGCCGCACTCGCTGGCTCCGGGTCTTCCTGCCGACCCGATGACGCGCGTCGCCGCGGTTGATCTCGGGACGAACTCGACCCGGCTCCTCGTCGCGGACGTCGAGGGCGCGGGCCTCACCGAGATCGCGCGGCGCCTGACGATCACGCGGCTAGGCGAGGGCGTGGACGAGAGGCGCCGGCTTCTTCCCGTCCCGATGGCCCGCGTGCGCAACTGCGTCGCCGACTACCGGCGCGAGCTCGAGGACCTCGGCGCGGAGCGGACGCTATGCATCGCGACATCGTCGGTACGAGACGCCGAGAACGGCGAGGCGTTCCTCGGCGAGATCGAATGGAGCTACCGGTTTACGACGCGCCTTCTCTCCGGCGAGGAAGAAGCGGCGATGATGATCCGCGGCGTCACGGCCGGCCGCCCGCCGCTCGACGACGTGCTCGTCGTCGACATCGGCGGCGGCTCGACCGAGCTCGTGGTCGCGGCCGGCGGCGAGGTGGTCTCGGCGACCAGCCTCGACATCGGCTGTGTGCGGGTCACGGAACGGTTCCTGCCGTCGGACCCGCCGTCGCGTCCCGAGCTCGCCGCAGCGAGCGGATACGTGCGCTCGCTACTCCCGCAGCTCGAGGCCGGGAGCGCGATCGGCGTCGCGGGTACCGTGACGACGCTCGCCACCCTGGATCTCGGTGACGCGGAGTACGACCCGGCTCGCACCCATGGCCATCGCATCGCGCTCGCGGCGGTCGAGGAGCAGCTCGAGCGGCTCGCGCAGATGAGGACGGAGGAGCGCATCGCGTGCACGGGCATCGAGCCCGGCCGCGCTTCCGTGATCGTCGCGGGTGTTGTCGTCCTGCGCGAGGTCCTGACGACCTATGGTCTCTCCGAGATCGAGGTGTCCGAGCGGGACGTCCTCCACGGCGCAGCCTTCGCCGCCGCCGAGCTGCCCGAGCCCGAGGAGGGCGCCGCGCCGCCCGGCGCGTACACCTGCTGTTAGGCCGCCAACGCGACGAAGTCCGGGCGCGCAGTCGCTCGAAGATCGCATCCGCTTCTCGTGCGGCATCTAGATCGCCGCAACGGCCGAGATCGAGGAGCGCGTACCCGCGCCCAACGACCGAGCCCCATTGCTCCCAGCCGTCGGCGGCCGCGCGGAAGAGTGCTGCAGCGTCGTCCGTATCTCCACGCATCGCGGCCAGCACAGCCCTTGCGGTCAGCACCGCGCTCGTACGCGAGGGACTGTTCGCCGGCGGAGCCGGCCCATCTAGGAGCCTTTCGCCGAGCTCCAGCGCTCCGGTTGCCGCGCAAACGCGGATCAGGGGCGAGACCGACGGCAAGCGCCACCGTTCCATTGTTTTCAGGATCCGGAGGGCTGCCCGGACCGCGCGCTCCGCGTCGTCCTCGTGTGCGATCGGCGCGCCGAACACGGCCATGACGGCGTCGCCGATGAACTTCTCGACCGTCCCGCCGTAGCCCTCGATGTCGGCCTTTACGCGCTCGTGGTACGGACGGAGCGTCGCGCGAACGTCCTCGGGGTCGGCGCGATCGGAGCGATCGGTGAAGCCGACCAGATCGACGAACAACACCGACACGACCTTGCGCTCCTCGCCGATCGGCGGTGTGTCGGCGAGCTCGTTTCCACATGCGAGGCAGAACCGTGCGCGTTCGGGGTTCTCCTCGCCGCACGACGGGCAGACGATCATGCGGCAGGTGGAAGCGGCTCGTCCTCGTCCTCGGCGAGCCGCCGCTGGAGCACGCTGCGGGAGAGAACTCCGATCAGCCGATCGTGCTCGTCCACGACCGGCACGCGCTCGGCGTCCTCCGTCTCGAGGAAGCGGAAGGCCTCTTCCAGCGCGACGTCCGGCCCGATCGTGAAGTGCGGCTCCTCCGCGATCACGCGAAGCTCGGTCGCCTTTGGGTCGAGGCCGTGCGCGATCACCTCCCGCACGAGGGTCTTGCGCGTCACGACACCGACGAGCCGCTCGTCCTCGGTCACGTACACCGCGCGCACCTCGGGCCGCTGGAGGAGCTCGCCCGCCGCCTGGGCAGACGCGCTTGCGGGCAGCTGCCCCGGGTTCGAGACCATGGCGTCGCGAACCGTGTTCACGGGCGAGATCCTCGCCCGTGAACGTCGAGGGGTGTGGGGAACCGGGAGGTTCCCCACGCTCTCGAGAAGTAGGGGGCACACGCGGGAAACACGGTTTCCCCCGTGAACGCGAGCCGAAGGCGAGCGTTGTTCACGGGAAGATCCCGCGCGCCTGGAGCGCGTTCGACACCTCGCGGATGCCTGCGACGAGCGCCCCCGTGCGCAGCGGCACCTTGCGCTCGTCCGCCATGTCCCATACGCGGTCGAACGCGTTCGACAGCTTCTCGGCGAGCTTCGCACGGATCTCGTCACGAGTCCAGAACAGCCGGCCGAGATCCTGCACCCACTCGAAGTACGAGACGGTCACGCCGCCCGCGTTCGTCAGGACATCCGGCAGGACGGGTATCTGCCGGTCCCAGAGGATCTGATCGGCCTCCAGCGAGGTCGGGCCGTTCGCGCCCTCGGCGATCATCCGCGTCCGGAGGCGAGGCGCATTGTCCTCGGTCACCTGGTCCTCGCGCGCAGCGAGGACGAGGATGTCGCAGTCGAGCTCGAGAAGCTCTTCGTTCGACAGCCGCTCGCCGGCCTCACAGCCTTCGAGCGAGTCGCGCTCGCGCACGTATTCGTGAAGCCCTGCGACGTCCAACCCCGCCTCCGCATGCAGGCCGCCCGAAACGTCGGACACCGCGATGACCTTTGCCCCAAGCCCGTGGAGCTCCGCCGCCGCCACACCGCCGACGTTGCCGAACCCCTGCACGACGCAGCGCTGCTTTGCGAGATCCCAGCCGAGGCGGTCGCACGCGCGCACGATCACCATGACGACGCCCGCGCCGGTCGCCTCCTGACGGAAGACCGAGCCGCCGATCGAGATCGGCTTGCCCGTGACGATCTCGGGGACGGCGTAGCCGCGCTGCATCGAGTACGTGTCCATCATCCAGGCCATTGTCTGCTCGTTCGTCGCCATGTCCGGAGCGGGGATGTCCTCCTGCGGGCCGATGACGTGCAGCAACTCGGAGGTGAATCGCCGAGTGAGACGCTCGAGCTCGTCGCGCGAGAGCTGACGCGCATCGCAGCGCACTCCGCCCTTCGCGCCGCCGTACGGGAGCCGAAGCAGCGAGCACTTCCACGTCATCCACATGGCGAGCGCGGCGCACTCGCCGAGCGTCACCTCGGGGTCGTAACGAATGCCGCCCTTCGTCGGTCCCATGATGCTCGAGTGCTGGACCCGATAGCCGGGGAAGACGACTCGTCGCCCGTTGTCCATCCGCACGGGAACCGAGACGATCGTCGACCGCTCGGGGAACCGCAAGCGCTCGGCGACGTCGTCCGGGATGCCGGCGATCGGAACCGCCTGATCGAACTGCGCGACCGCCATGCGGTAGAGCGGCGTGTCCCACTCGAGCTGGGCATGGGCAAGCTCATCCGGCAGGCTCGCCAAAGCCGGCCGAGTCTAGATGTTTGACCGGGGATTGGCGCCCCGCCGTGAATTCCTCGTCAAGCATCTTGCTGGGCTTCGGACACGCCACCGGTTGCCGAACCGATCCGCGGCCGCGTGCGAATAACGGCGTGGCCGGGGCGGCGTGAGCGGGCCAAACCTGCGGTGACCCGCTGACCGCTGCGGTCTCGCGCAGCTCGGAGTCGAGCTCGGACGCGAGCGAGAGGGGCTGACGGCGTGGGTGGGACGCCAGCGGCGCGAGCCAATTCCGGGGCGACGTACGATCTCGCGGGACCAGCAAACTCGCGAGCATCTAGCGGCCCGCTCGGCGCCTGACTGAGGCACGCGGAAGGGCACAGGTCACGTCCGCGTTTTCGAGACCTGCGCCACATGCCGGCGGACCGCTCCGGCCTCCGATGTACATGGGCGCAGGCCCGGGCGCGAGGACAATGTCGCGCGCCCCTGCGGCAAGGCACCGCGCCGCCCCGACGCCCGGGCAGCAAAACAATAGCCTCGGCCGATTCCTTTCAGCGTGACGTCGGCGATACACGATCACGCTGCGAGCGCGAGACGCGTCTGGCTCGACGAGCTTCCCGGCGCGTCGCACTTTTCCGTCGATAGCGCTGGATGGGAGACCGGCATCGCGGATTCGCGCGGTGCCGTCACGTCCGCGAGGCCGTTTAGTCGACTGAACCAGGAGGTATCGGTTCCGCATGAGCACCATTGAGGATCAACGGCCCAGCTTCGAGCAGGACGTAAAGCCGCTCTTCAGAGAACGTGATCGGTCATCGATGCTCAGCGTCGCGAAGTTCGATCTCTGGGAGCACGACGACGTCGCGGAGCATTCGAGCGCCATCCTGGGACGTCTCGAAGACGGCTCGATGCCTTGCGACCAGCCCTGGCCCGACGATCAGATCGAGCTCTTTCGTCGGTGGATCGACGCCGGAAAGCTCGAGTAGCCGGAAAACCCCGCCGTCGAACCGCGGAGTTCGGCGATGCCGGGGGCGGGACTCGAACCCGCACGCCCCTTGGAGGGACACCCGCTTTTAAGGCAGCGAGGAGTGTGCCGCCGTATGTCGCCCGATGCCGCGATGCGCCTTCTGGAGCGGGTTCGCGGAGGACAGGCCCTGTCCTGATGTGTTCCGTGTCCTCTTTTCCGACTCGGAGGCCTCCGGTGAACTTCGGCGAGCGTATGGGCATGGAGGACGGCAGGTCAATTGACACGGCGCGCCATGCAGGACGGGCCAGCGCCACCGCGTCCACGCGCCCCGCCCGCGCGACTGCTGGCACCGTGGGTTGCACTTTCCCGCACTTTCCGCAAATTGCGGCCTTTTCCGGCCACGGGAGCGCTTCCCTTAAGCCGCGAGCCCCGACCCGCCCCAGGGGCCCGGTGCGGGGCCAGAAGGTTCAAGAAAGGCCGGAGAAGGGCCACGACGGGCCTCTCGAAGGCGAGACCTCCAAGAGCGGCCCTGCAGGGCCAGCTTGTGCCGGGCGCTGTACCGGCGTAGGGTCGTCTTCGATCTGCCGGGCTGGAGTTGCTCGCGAGCCTGCACCTCCCCAGGCGAGCAACTACCGCCGTCACCAGCCCGGCCTTAGCGAGCGCCAAGCCCGCCCAAGTGCACCGCCACAGAGGTGTCGCACGCGCGCCGCTCTCACCGGGTCGGAGTTAGGAGAGGGCGCTCTACCGCAGGCGGACAAACCGGCTGAGCGCCCCGTCGGTACAAGACGCTGACCCTGAGGATCTTCTTCCACTCCCGAGGGATAGGGTGACGGAACCCCGACAGGAGGTGCGGCTCATGAGCATCGTTATCCGTTTGTCCCCTAAGAACTTGACCAGGCAGCAGTACGACGAAGTCGAGCAACGCCTTGAGCAGGTCGGCCAGTGGCCCAATCCGCCCGGTCTCGAGGTCCACCTTCTGTTTGGGTCGGAAGGAGACCTACGGGTCAGCGAGATCTGGGACTCGCGGCAGGACGCGGAAGCGTTCGGCGCACACCTGATGCCGATCCTCTCCGAATTTGGAATCGAGTTCTCTGCCGAGCCCGAGATCTTCGAGGTTCATAACCTCGTCAAGCGCTAGAAGCTCGCCGCCCCTATCACCACTCTCGCGAGTGGGCAGCTTGCGCCGAGCAGAAGAGCCTCACCAGGGAGAGAAGAAGAACTGGGGGTCGTCGTTAGCGCACATCGTTAAAAGACGGACGGATATAGCCGGCCCCCCTCCAGATGCGGGAGTGGCGGGGTGGCCTCTCATAACGACCGACCCCGCCACGTCCCGTGAGTGCGGCGCACGGGTTCACCAAGGGGCATCGTGCGCCTCGAAGCTATGGCCTTGCCCGTTACGGCCAGATCGCCCACGCCGCACTATCCGGACAGGAGGAAGGTGCAACCCCCGCCCGACTCATCAGACCAGTACGTCCTGCAGCGCCAAGACGCGGTCGCTCGCCCGCCGTCCGGCTGCGCCCCCGAAGGCGTCCGGATCTTTCAGGCACTCGGTGCACACAAGGTTCTGGGTCGCGATGTGACACCAGCCCGCCTGTGCGTCCCCGCAGGCAGAAGCAGCAGCGCCACTCTCGTGTTCGGCCCCTCCGCAGGGGAGCTATGAGGAAGGGGCGACTCTCGCCGCCCCTTCCGCGTCGAACTAGTACTCCGGACTCAGACCCTCGGGCCTGTCGGCGTCTGTGAGATGCCTTGCAGCATCTGGCCGGAGTCCTTGTCCTTTGCCTCTCTCGCGACATCAGACTGCGCGACGATTCCAACGAGCCTGTCGTCTTCATCGACGACAGGAATCCGGCGGACCTGATAGCTCGCCATACGTTTCAGAGCTTCAGATAGGTCCTCGTCTTGGCCAACCGTGACAAGGTCTCGACTCGCGATTTCCCGTACCGGCATGCCGCTCGGGTCCTTGCCCTCTGCGACTGCTTGGAGAACGATGTCGCGATCCGTGACGATGCCGGTCACCTTCTCGCCCTCAAGAATCGGGAGCGAACCGACGTTTTCGCTCTTCATCAGCCGGGCAGCCTCTGCGACCGGCGTCTCCGGTGTTACACAGCGTGGGCTGTCCGTCATGACCTCGCGAACCTTGGTTCCACCCATGGTTCCTCCTCTGATCGGTGTAGTTCTCCTACCCGCCTTGGCGCAACTCAACACCGCGCCCCCGACCGCCGGGTAGCGGACGGGTAGCAACGGGGTAGCTGAGCCCTCCGCGTTGGGTCGCTCGCCGAGAGTGCCGAGGGGCCGCAAACCCGCGTCCCGTCGGGGCTTTCGCCATGCCGGGGGCGGGACTCGAACCCGCACGCCCCTTAGAGGGACACCCGCTTTTAAGGCGGGCGCGTCTCACCCGTTCCGCCACCCCGGCGAAACGGAGTGTACGGCCCCCTAGTGGCCGGGCCGCAGGTCCGCGGGGTCGAAGCGCTCGGGCCCGCGGAACTGCAGTGAGCGGAGGAATGACGAGGCCGCGTCCTCGTCGAACGTCTTGCATGTGGCCAGGAATCCGTTGTCGATGTCGCCGTCGACGACCCACGCTCCGAGGGCGAACTCGTCGCCGAGGCGATCCAGCGGCGCCATGATCGTCCCCGTCTTGTGGTCGTCGTAGAACGCGCGGAGCTGGTCGACGGTCGCGTCGGGAACCTCGTCTCCGTAGAGGATGAAAACGCCGCCGTGCTCGAGGTTGTGCACAACGCGCGCGAGCTCCAGCTCGTCCTCGTAGATTCCGAAGATGGCGGCGATGCCATAGTGCGGGCCCGTCGTCGGAGGATTGGTGTTCCAGCGGTTCGAGGTCCCGCTGGGATCGTCGATCGAGTGCACGCCTTCGAGCGCCGGAGCGACCTTGAAAGTACACCCGGCGGCCTCGAATTTCGCGCGCAACTCCTCGGGGCTCGCGCCGCCGCCTCCGCCGACGCCGAGCAGCGCCCCGACCGCCACGAGGCCGAGCACGACGCCCGTTGCCACAGCCACGATCGCCCACGTCTTCCGCCTGCGGGCGGTCTCGTCAGCCGTTGCTACGCGCTGTTTCGGCGCTTTGACGCGGGGTTTGTCGGCCATGCCGCGGGCGAATGTAGCACCAGCCCTCGTTCAGCCCTCGTTGCGTAAGAGGTGCCGTCCGCTCGCCGGATTACCGTCTGTCGGCTCAATGATCATCGCTTCACTCATCATCGGTCTCGCGATCGGCGCGGTCGCCGTCCTCCTCGCCGTACGCCCTGCGCTCGTCGAGCGCAGGCGCCGTGTGCAGGAGGTCATCGAGCTCGAGCGGGAGCTCGCTGCGGTCGAGGCTCGTCTCGAGTCAGCGGAGGAGTCGTCGGACGCGCGGCTGCATGCCGCAGTGAAGTCCGCCTCACTCGAGGCCTACGCGCAGACGAACTCGGCGCTCGTCGAACTCGCTGCAACGAAGCTCGAAGGGACCGTGAAGCCGCTCGAAGAATCGCTGAGAGCGGTGGGTGAGCGCGTCCAGGAACTGGACCGCGCTCGCGCGAAGGGCTATGGCGCGCTGAGCCGGCACCTGACGGACCTCGGAGAGCAGACGGCGGCGTTGAAGAACGCTCTCCGGACCCCACACGTGCGGGGTCGGTGGGGCGAGATACAGCTCAAGCGGGTCGTGGAGATCGCCGGCATGCTCCCTCACGCCGACTTTGCCGAACAGGTCACGGCTTCGACGGACGACGGCCGGCTTCGTCCCGACCTCATCGTCCAGCTGCCGGGAGGAAAGCAGGTCGTCGTCGACGCGAAGGTTCCGCTCGCCGCGTACCTCGATGCACAGGAGACGAGCGATGAGGACGTTCGCAGTCAGAAGCTCGAGGATCACGCCCGACAGGTCCGGGAGCACCTTCAGAAGCTCGCAGCGAAGTCGTACTGGCAACAGTTCGCCGACAGCCCAGAGTGGGTCGTCATGTTCCTCCCCGACGAGGGGTTCTTCCGGGCTGCATGGGAGCAGGATCCGAGCCTCGTGGAGGTCGGGGTTCGCGCGCGGGTCCACATCGCCTCGCCGACCACGCTGATCGTCCTACTACAGGCAATCGCACACGGCTGGCAACAGGAGAAGGTGGCCGAGGACGCCCGTGTCGTCCACACCCTGGGTCGTGAGCTGTACGAGCGTCTGACGGTGACCGGAACGCACTTCGCGAAGGTGGGCGCGACCCTCGACAAGGCGGTCGGTGCGTACAACGAGACGGTGGGATCGCTCGAGCGCCGCGTCCTTCCCACCGCGCGGAAGCTGGGCCAGACGACGCTCTCGGACCGGGAACTACCGGATCTGGAGCCCCGCTCGGCCCATACGGTTCCGATTCAGGCACCGGAGCTGGTCGCGGACGACGGGCTCATGCTCGCCATCCTCGCGGGCGACGCCGACGCCGCATGAAATCCGGGAACATCGACGACCATCGATGCGTTCTCTCAGGTGCGTCCCGCGTCGCGGGACTACTCTGCTGTGAGGAGAATTCGTGAACGACGTCCGTGACGTGATCATCATCGGCGGCGGCCCAGCCGGGTACACCGCCGCCCTGTACACCGCCCGCGCGAACCTGAACCCGTTGGTGATCGAGGGCTTCAACTGGGGCGGCCAGCTGATGATCACGAGCGACGTCGAGAACTACCCCGGCTACGCGGACGGCATCCTCGGCCCGACGATGATGGCGGACTTCCGCAGGCAGGCCGAGAGGTTCGGCGCCGACTTCCTGACAGATGACGTGACCCGCGTCGACTTCTCCGAGCGCCCGTTCCGGGTCTACGTCGGTGACGACGAGTATCGCGCCGACTCGGTGATCGTGGCCACCGGAGCGACTGCACGCCAGCTCGGGCTCCCCTCGGAGCGGACGCTCCAGGGGCGCGGCGTGTCCTACTGCGCGACCTGTGATGGCGCGTTCTTCCGGGACAGGGTCGTCGCGGTGGTCGGCGGAGGCGACTCCGCGATGGAGGAGGCGACGTTCCTCGCCCGATTCGCGAGTAAAGTCGTCGTCATCCACCGGCGAGACGAGTTCCGCGCGTCACCGATCATGGTCGACCGGGCGCGCGAGAACGAGAAGATCGAGTTCATCCTGAACGCCGTCGTGGAGGACGTGCTCGGAGAGGGAGACGGTCACGTCACCGGGCTGATGCTCCGCGACACCGTGACCGGCGAGCTCAGCGAGATCGCGGCGGACGGGCTGTTCGTCGCCGTCGGTCATGACCCGACGACCGGGCTCTTCCTGGACTGGCTCGATCACGACGAGGCGGGCTACCTCGTCACCGAGCCACGTTCGACGCGAACGAACATTCCGGGTGTCTTCGCCTCGGGTGACGTCCAGGATCACACGTACCGCCAGGCCGTCACCGCGGCCGGCTCCGGAACCATGGCGGCCCTCGACGCTCAACGCTGGCTCGAGGAGCAGCGCCACCAGCCCGAGCTCGCAGCCGTCTCGGCCTGAGTCTCTCCGACCGCAGCCGTCGCTAGCCTCGCGCGGTGACCGCACGCTGGCTGGACCTCGTCGACCCGACGCGGGACGAGCTTCTCGCCACGCTCCCCGTCCCGGTCGACCCCGAGGTGGTCGAGGCGCTGACCGACCGTCCCGGCGAAGGCAGTGAGCCACGCCCGGTGCTGGAGAGTCATGGCGCGTACGTGTTTGGCGTGCTCCTGGCCGCTCGCCCGATTCCGACCGAGGATCGCGTCGAGTACCTGGAAGTCGACGTTGTGGCGACGCCGACCGTGCTCGTGACAGTGCGGAAGATCCCGGGCGGCGGAACTGCACCCTTCGACCTGTCGGTCCTCCAACCGGCAGTGGATGGAGCCGCCTCCGCCGGAGTGCTCATCCATCGGCTTGCAGACGAGGTGGCCGACAGTTTCGTCGACTCCGTCGACGCAACATACGCTGAGATCGAGGAGCTCGAGGACGCACTTGACACATGGCCGCCGAGCCGTGTGCGGATGCGCATCTCCGCCCTCCGCCACGAACTCCTGCTCAGTAGACGCATGATCGGGGCGACGCGCGGCGCAGTCAGACGCGTGGTCGACGGACGCATCGATGTCGGCGATCACGCGTTGTTCCCAGCCGACGTCGAGCGCCTCTTCGCGGAGACTTACGACACGTTGGTACGCACGACCGAGGAGCTGGACATCGCGCGCGACCTCCTCGCGGGAGTGCGCGACCACCACCAGTCGAAGATCACCGAGGGTCAGGGCGACATCGCGAAAAAGCTCACGGTCGTTGCATCGCTCGTGCTCGTTCCGAGCCTGATCGTCGGTTACTTCGGGCAGAACTTCGAGTCGGCGTTCGATGATGCCTACTGGTCCATCGGCGTCTCCACCGGGCTAATCGTCGTCACGACGCTCGTTCAGCTCGCGATCTACCGCTGGCGGCGCTGGATCTGAATCTGGCGCGAGACAACATCCGCCTGCGCAGCGGGCGGCTTTAGGGATCTTGCGCGGCCGGAATCCGCGCTCCAGCGGATTCTGGCCTGCGCCGAGAAGACGGGCACAGATCTTCGATCACGCATTGCTCGCAGAGCGGCCGGCGCGCGTCGCAGATACGGCGGCCGTGCCAGATGAGCAGGTGCGGGAAGCGGGCCCAGTCCAGGCGCGGCACGACACGCTGCAGGTCGCGCTCGATCTTCGCCGGGTCCTCGTTCCGCGTGAGACCGAGGCGCTGCGACAGGCGGCGAACGTGGGTGTCGACGACGATCCCCTGCGCGTGGCCGAGCTCCGCGGAGACGACGTTGGCCGTCTTCCGTGCGACACCAGGCAGCCGTACGAGGTCCTCGAGCCGGTTCGGGACCTCGCCGTCGAACTCTTCGATCAGCATCCGCATCGTGCCGCGGATCGCCTTCGCCTTCTGCCGGAAGAACCCCGTCGGGTAGATGTCGCGCTCGAGCTCCTCGGCCGGCACGGCGAGGTAGTCCTCGGGCCTGCGGTACTTCGTGAAGAGCAGCGGCGTCACCTTGTTGACGTTCACGTCCGTCGTCTGCGCCGAGAGCATCACGGAGACGAGGAGCTCGAGGTCGCTACGGAAGCGGAGCGCGATCTCCGCGTCCGAGTGCTCCTCGGCGAGCCGCTCGATGATCGGGACGATGCGATCGCGCCGACGTCCGAGGCCACGACGCGCTTCACGGACGTAGCTACGCGCCACGCTGCTTCTCGAAAAAAGCTGTGGCCTCGCCCGGATCGGGTGGTTCGAGCAGATAGCGAACGAGAGTGTCATCGTCGGCCGCCCCCCGAGCCGCGCGGATCGAGGCGACCGCAGCGTCGACGTCGTAGTCGGTCCGCCTGAGCTCGACGGTCGGACCAAGGAGCGCCCAGTACGCGCCGCGGCGTCCCTCGTACGGCATGCCGACGCTGCCGGCGTTGACGACCCGCACCCCGTTCGCGAGCCGCCGGTCGAACTGCACATGCGTATGGCCGACCACAACGACCGACGCATTCGTGTCCCCAAGCATCCGCTCGACGTCCCGGGCCGGAGTCATGCGCGTGAAGATCGGCTCGTCTGCCGAAGGGATCGCATGGCAGAAAAGTGTTCGGCCGAGCACTCCGATCTCGAGCTCCGCCGTCAGCGGCCACGATGCGACCACGGGCAAACGCTCGTCGCCGAGGCGCTTCCGTTCGGCGTTCCAGTCCTGGCCGAACTCGTCAGTTCCCTCGACCACGAATCGATCCGCGTTCCCGCGGACGACTCGGACGTCCGGAACGCTCGTGATGCGGTCGAAGACCTCCGCCGAGAACGGCCCACTGACGACGTCGCCGACGACCACGATCGCATCGACCTCCTCGCGCTCGATCTCCTCGAGCACCGCCTCCAGCGCGGGCAGGTTTCCGTGGATGTCGCTGATCGCCGCGACGCGCATGCAAGGACGCTAGCTATCCACCGCTCGAGGCCACGCCTGACCTAAACGGGCGTAGCTACTGAACTGTGCCCTTCGACGCGAAGAATGCGGTCGCCGACTCGGCGGCTGCGGTACCGCGTAGGGAGTCGTCGAAGATCGCCGCCGCCGCCGGGAAGCCGCTGCTCGCCAAGGACTCGTACGCGCGCTCAACGTCGTACTCGGTGCTCCTCAGTTCTACGTCCGGCCCCAGCATTGCCCAGAATGCGCCGGGCTCACCCTGAAAGGGCAGCCCGACGCTTCCAGCGTTCACGAGCCGCGGAGCGTCCGCGAGTGCACGATCCTGCTGAACGTGAGTGTGTCCGCAGACGACCACGTCCGTGGCAGTGCCAGCGAGGGCCGCCTCGACATCCTCGTCGGGGGTGAGCCTGGTCAGGTTCTCGTTGTCCGATCGCGGTGTCGCATGACAGAAGAGGACTCGCCCCAGACCGTCGACCGCGAGTTCCAATGCGGCCGGCCAGGCGGCAACGAGTCCGAGCTCATCGGGGGCGAGCTGTTTGTAGCACCAGCGAGAGCTGTCGTCCGCGCCGGTAAGCACGTCGCGCTCGCAGTTGCCGGCGACGAACTGCGCTCCGATGGCGCGAAGCGCGCTCAAGCACTCCGACTGGAACGGCCCCCATAGGACGTCGCCACCTGAAACAACCGCGTCCACGCCTTCGCGTTCCACCTCGGCGAGCACGGCTTCGAGAGCGGGCAGGTTGCCATGGATGTCGTACAGCGCGGCAACGCGCATGCCCGGACGCTAGCTATCCGCCGTACGAAAGTCTCGGCCCGGCGCAGACGACGTCGAGCGCGGGGCAGTCCGAGCAGGCAAACTCGCTCGGCGTCGGCCGGAAGTCCCCCGCTCGGATCCGGGCGATGGCGGCGGAGAGCTCGGCCTCGAGCGCGGGAATGTCGTCACGCGCGAACGTCCTCGAGACGACGTCATCCGGACGCTCGAGGAACTGGTAGGCGATCTCGACCTTGCTCGCGCCGGCGCGCAGGCACACGATCGCGTAGACGAGCCGCTGCAGCACGTACTCCGCGTCGACGATCTCGCTCGGCTCACGGTTCTCGAGCGCATTCGACTTGTAGTCGACGATGAGCGCTTGCTCGCCGTCCTGCCAGAGGACGTCGAGGCGACCACGCAGGATGACACCGTCGTGCTCGAAGGTGAACGGCCGCTCCGGGCGAGCGCCGGGCAGGCCGGCCACTCGCTTCGCGAGGTCGGACGCGCAGTACGCTGCGACGAGCTCGGCGATCCGGTCGAGCTCGGCGCTCGTCACGTCCCGGTACCAGCCGCGCACCGTGTCCTCGAGCAGGTCGCGTGCAGGAGCGACCGGGTCGTCGAGCGGAACGAGCTCGAGGAGTCGATGGACGGCGTCACCGAGCTCGGTCGCCGCGAGCGACGCCGGCTCCCCGTCCGTCCTCCGCTCCGGGCCCCGAGGCGGCAGGCCGAGCACCCGCTCGGCGTAGTAGCGGTACGAGCAGCGCTCGAAGAGCGCGAGCGCGCTGTACGAGAGCCGCCGGACCTCGTGCACCGGCGGAGCAGGAACGTCTCCGAGAGGCGGGAGCACGATGCCGAGGCGCGGACGGCCGCCCGGGAGCTCGCCGAAGAGCTCCAGCTGGAGGTCGTGCTCGGCGTCGTCGGGCTCGACGCTTGCCTCGGCGGCGTCCTGCTCGGAAGCATGCCGAGCGACGGTGACGACGAAGCGGGCGTCGCCACGCTCGACCTCGAGCGGCGTGCCATCGGCTTCGGCGATCGCCTCTTGCAGGTCGAGCCGCTCGAGGACCCAGCCGATCGGCGTCGAGCGTTCGGAGGTGCGCCGAGGATCGATCGCCCCGGAGACGATGAGGCGATCGATCGCACGGGTCATGGCGACGTAGTAGAGGCGCAGCCGTTCCGCACGCTCCTGGTCACCAGCGGCCTCCTTCACCTCGTCCCAGTCGAATACGGGCTCCCGACGGCCGCGTGTGGGGTGCACCATGCGGAAGCCGAAGCGGCCGTCGGAGAGTGCGACGATCTCGTCGGGCCCGCTGGGGCCGCCGACGTCGCGACCGGCGTCCGCCACGATGACGACCTTGAACTCGAGGCCTTTCGCAGCGTGAATCGTCAGGAGCCGGACGGCTCCTCCTCCCTCCTCCTCCGCCACCGCTTCGAGCTCTTTCGCTCCGAGCGTGCCCTGGTCGCGGACGAACCGGACGAAGCCCGCGATGTCCGCACCGCGAATCGACTCGTACTTGCGCGCGAGAAGACCGAGCTTGCGAAGGTTGGCAAACCGGCGGGTGCCGTCCCAGCGGGCGAGGACGGCGAGGTCATAGTCGTGCTCGGTGACAACCTGCTCGCACAGCGCCTCGAGCCCTATCCGCGTCGAGCCGCGAACAAGGCGCTCGTAGCGCTGCAGGAACGCGCGTAGCAGGCGCGCGTCGCTCTTTGCGAGTTGCTCCGGAAGTCCGCGCTCGAGCGCCGTGAAGAGCGGTCGCCGCGGGGCATTGCGCCGCAGCAGGACGAGTGCGTCGTTCGAGATGCCGACGAACGGAGACGCGAGGACAGTAGTGAGGGCGACGTCGTCGTAGCGGTTGTGCAGCAGCCGGAGGTAGGCGAGCAGGTCGACGACCTGTTGTTGTCCGAAGTAGCCGCGGCCGGTCGCCCGGTAGGTCGGCAGCCCCTCACGCCTGAGCGCTTCCTCGTACCGCTCGGAGTCGGTGCCCGCTGCGAAGAGCACGACGATCTGGCCCGGATCGGCCTCGCCCGAGTCGACGAGCTCGCGAACGCGGCTCGCGATCTGTCGCGCCTCGCCTTGACGCCAGTGCTCGCTCGCGTCGGCGAAGCTCGACTTGTCGGTTACGAGCAGCTCGACCGGGTGCCCGAAGACTGGATCGGCGAACTCCGCCGATGCCGCAAGTGGCTGATAGTCGTCGCCGAAGGCGTCCCCGAAGAGATGGTTCACCGCGGCGAGCACCTGCGGGCGGGATCGGTAGTTGCGTGCCAGCGCGAGCAGGCTCGGCGCACGCGCGCGGCGCTCCCGGAAGACCTCGAGGTCGGCGTGACGGAAGCCGTAGATCGACTGGAACTCGTCACCGACCGTGAAGACCTCGGTCAGATCGGAATGCGCTACGAGGTCGATGAGCTCGCATTGGAGCCGATTCGTGTCCTGGAACTCGTCCACCATGACCGTCCGGAAGCGGAGCTGCGTCTCCTCGCGAACGCCGTCGTTGTCGCGCAGGAGGTCCCGGGCAGCGAGCTGCAAGTCTTCGAAGTCGACGACGGACTCGCGCCGCTTCGCTGCGGCGTAGTCGGCGGCGAAGCCTTCGAGCAGCTCCTGCAGGAGCTCGCGGTCGTGGGCTGCAAGCTCTTCGAGGGCGGCGCGCTCCACCGCTTTGCGCGCCTGCTCGAAGGACGCCGCACGCGCTCCTCTCGAGGCGAGAGCCGATAGATCCACCACACGCTCCGGGAGCGAGCCCGGCGTCGCGACTCGAAGCGCCTCGCCGGCGTTTCGGCGCTGGGTCGCCGTCGCCGACTCGTCGCCTGCGAGCTGCTCGGCGTGCGCTCGAAGTGCCGAGAGTGCACTCTCGAGGCTCTGCCGCTGCCCGAGCTCGAGGACCAGCTCGCGGCCGGACGAGCGAAGCGTCTCGTAAACGCCGGTCAGCATGCGCCGCAGCCCGTCGGCGCGATACGTTGCGAGCAGGCGTATCCGCTCGGGCTCCCCGGAAGCACAGAATTCCTGCAGTGCCCGGTCGAACGCCTCACCGCGAAGGACCGCGGCCCCCGCGTCCTCGAGCTCGCGGAAGCGCGGATCGAGCCCGGCTGCGAACGGATGCGCGCGCAGGAGCCGGTTGCAGAAGCCGTGGATCGTCGAGATCCAGGCGCCGTCGAGCTCTCGCGCGAGATCGTGACGCCCGCGCTCGTGCAACGCAGCTCGGATCCGGCTGCGCAGCTCGTCCGCCGCCTTCCGCGTGTACGTGATGACGAGGATCGACTCGACGTCCACTCCGCGCTCGCACACCGCCCGGACGTAGCGCTCGACCAGAACCGACGTCTTGCCGGTGCCGGCGCCGGCCGAGACGAACACCGAGCCCTCCGCTTCGACGGCGGCGAGTTGCTCTTCGTTGAGCATGCTCGAGGTCTCCTCGACGACCGTCACGCTCTCGCCACCCGGCACATCGGCCAGAGGTCACACCACGACGGGCAGCCGTCGCCCTTGGGGTCGTGGCGCACGTCGCCCGCCTGAATGCGCCGCGCGTTCTCGGCGGCTCGCTCACGAGCCGACTCGACCTGGCTCCAGAACGCGTCTTCGTCCAGGTAGTCGTCCTTCGCGAACCCCGGGAGGTCCTCACGAGCGCTCTCGCGCAGCATCCCGCGTGTGAGCCGTCGCCCCGCGAGAGCCCGGTAAACGCCACCGAGCGGCTCGACGCCGACGAGGTCGCGCAGCGCGAGGATGTAGAGCGGGATCTGGAGGCGAAGCTCGCGATCGATGTCTCGCGCCGAATGCGCGCCCTTGCCCGACTTGTAGTCCTGGACGATCCCGCTGGCGCTGAATGGGTCGATGTCGATCCGGTCGATCTTCCCGGACAGCCAAAGATCGTCTCCGAGCCGAAGGCCTCGCTGCAGCTCCGGCGCCGCTCGCTCGGAACCGAATGCCACCTCGAGTCGTCGCGGGACGAATGCGACCTCCGAGGCCGCTTCGTCGCGGAGGAATCCCTCCAGATCCGATCGCAGCGTGTGCCGGAGCTCGAGCTCCTGAAGCTGCGTGAGCTCGAGCCGAGCGCCCGATTCGAGGGCGTCGTCGAGGCACCGGTGCATGAGCTCAATCGCTCCGTCGAGGTTCTCTGGAGTCACCCGCTCGGAGTCGAGCTCCCGCGGGAGCGACGAGTAGAAGCGGTTCAGCGTCGTATGGAGCACCTGGCCACGGAGAATCGGGTCCGGCTCGGCGTCGATCTTCTTCGGATCGACGATGCGCTCGAACAGCCACGCGGACGAGCAGTCCGCGAAACGCTCGAGCTCGGTCGCCGAGAAGACCGTCTTCGCGGCGAGCGGGTCGAGCGCAGCTTTGCTCTGCAGCACCGTCGTGCGATCGAAAGCAGCGCGGGCACGGTCGAGACGGCGTGACCAGTCGTTCGCGGCAGCGAGAGCCGCCGCCCCTTCGGTGTCGTCGGCTGCGAGTCGAACGAGCGCGCGCAGCCGCTCGCGCTCGGTCGGCGCCGACTCGAGCGGCCAGGTCAACGCCGACAGCGACCGACGACGCGTCGCGCGCTGCACCTCGGCCTCCGGGAACAGCGACCTGACGTCAACCCAGAACGGGCTGGGCTCGCGCGGCACGCCCTCGTCACCTGCCGCTTCGCGCACGAGGACGACGCGCTGCCGAGCACGCGTGCACGTTGTGTAGAAGAGGTAGCGGTCGCGAGCCACGCTGTTGGTCCGCTCGAGGCGGCCGCCGAGCTCCCGACGAACGTCGTCGCTGAGAAGAGGTGACGGTCGGTCGCGGCGCGGGAAGGCACCCTCTTCCAGCCCGAGGACGAAAACGACGTCGAACGAGCGCGTCCGTGCGCGTTCGTGATCGAGGACGGCTACGTGCCCCTTCGTCGGAGCTTCCGGCGGGATACGCGTCCGCTCGAGCGCGACCAGCACGTCCTCGGTCGAGAGGGCGTCGTCGGCGTGGTATGCCCGAAGCTCCTGCAGCGTGCGCTCGGCCGCGCGGTACGCCCGCGCGTCCACCCGCGCTTCGTGGGCAACCGGAGGCGAGTCGAGGCCCCACGCGTTTCGCGGCATGAGCAGCAGGAGGGCTCGCGCTGCCGCAACCGGGTCCGCCTGTGCGCGGAGCTCGACCAGCGCAGGCACCGGCGCGCCACGCAAGCGCTCGCTCTCCTCCTCGATGCGGGCGGTCTCGACGACGGCCCGCCCTCGGAGCCTGCCCTCGACGAAGTCGACAGACCGACGCTCCAGCCCCGAGAACGGTGAGCGCAGGAACGCGAACAGGTCCTCGCGACTGCCTCCGAGCCAGTCGTAGCGCAGGACCGAGATCAACGCGCGCCCGAGCGGTGTGTCGCCGAGACGTCGCGAGTGCTCGAAGGCGACCTGCAGGTGCAGCTGCGAGAGCGCCGCCTCGAGCGGGGCCCGCCAGCGGTCGACGGACTCGCAGACCACGCCGATCCGCTCGGCCACGGTACCGCCGCGGACGAGCGCGACGATCTCGCTGGCGACCAGCTCGACGGTGCCGCGCGTTCCAGCTCCTTCGAGGAAGCGAATCGAGCCGTCGAGTGACCCGCCCGACGGAGCGTCGTCGGAGAAGAGCTGGTGCTCGAGGTGCGTGAGTGCTGCCGGAGTCGTCGCGGAAGCGCTTCGCGGAAGCTCCTCGATGGTTCCACGCGAGAGCTCTGCGAGGTCTCCGACCGTCCGCTCGAGTGCCGCGAACGCGATCCGCCCGGGCTCGTACGGAATCGAAACCGTGATCTCCGTGCGCGCCGCGAGCGCCTCGAGGAGCGCCCACTCCGCGCCGGTCAGGTCTTCGAAACCGTACGCGAAGACCGGGGCGCCGGACCATGCGTCGAGGTCGCCGTGAAGCCGCTCGACGGCATGCCGACGAAGGCCGTCCCGATCACGTAGCCCGATGCGGCCGAGCTCATCGCGGTATGCAGCGACGAGCCGCGGCAGGTCTCCGTCGAGGCGTTCGACGTCCACGAGCCCCGACTCGAGCTCGCCGATCGTGTGCAGAAGCGTGTCGGCAAACCCAGCCGTGGCGGCCGACGGCCTCAGCCCGTCGAGCGGCGTGCCCGAGACCGCACGGCGAACGACGAGCGTTCGCTGGAGCTCGGATGCAACCTGTAGACCGTTGCCGTCATCAGCGATGTGCCTGAACAGGTCGTCGAACGTCCCGATCGTACCGGCGAGTAGCGCCGGACGGCGCTTGACGAGATCCCGCTCGACCTGATCGACGTCGAACCGGTTCGGCACGACGAGCCACGGATCTGCCTCGAGCACGTCGAGGTAGCGCTCCAGAAGGAGCGCTACCTTGCCGGCGTGAGCCGGTCCCACGACGAGCGAGAGACCCATCGATCCATCGTAGTCCTGGCTTCGGGCGCACCTTCGTACCCCGTGCGCAAAGAGCGTGGCATTTCACTTCGCAAGACCCGAATCCGCTGATGCGCGGATTCCGGTCGCGGAGATCCCTGAAGGCGGCCGCTTCGCGGCCGCTGCGCAGAGCTACTGTCCGGTCACGAGGTCGCTCGGCTCAGCCTCAGGCTGCGGCTGACTTCGGCCGCCGGCCGCGGCGCGCTACGGCCTGACCTGGCATGCCGGCTGCGCAGTCGTCGCAGAGATCAGCTTGCTTCGAGCCGCGCCTTGCGTCCGTGTAATTGAGCCGCAGCATCGCCCCTCGACTCTCGGGGACTTCTTTGCCGCAGTTGTCACACACGAGGATCGTCTTTCTTGCCAAGGTTATTCTCCTTCGGGTTCGCTGAGAAAGGCATTGCAGCGTAGAAAAACACCTCGGAAAAAGCAAGGAGTAAATGGCACGCGGGCTTTTTGGCCCACGATCCGCGAGTAGGATCTCGCCCGTGCAGACGATCGCGGTGCTCGAAGGCGACCAGACGGGTCAGGAGCTGCTCGAGGAGGCCCTGCGGACGCTCGCCCCGGATGTGATCGGGGCGGAGCTCGACTTCGTTCGGTTCGACCTCTCCCTCGAGGGCCGTCGCGAAACACAGAACCGGGTCGTGTACGACGCCGCAACCGCGATCCGCGAGCACGGCTACGGCCTCAAGGCGGCGACGGTGACTCCGGAGGGCGCGGACGACGTCGGCTCTCCCAACCGCATCCTCCGGGAGGAGATCGGCGGCAAGGTCATCGTGCGGACTGGCCGTCGCATCCCGGGTGTCGTGCCGCTCGGCGGTGTCCACGCCCCGATCTCGGTCGTGCGCATGGCCGTCGGCGATGCGTACGGAGCGACGGAGTGGCGCGAAGGAGCAGGCGACGACGAGGTCGCTCTTCGAACCGAGCGAATCGAGCGCCGCATCTGCCACGCGGTGGCCGAGTTCTCCTTCCGGCAGGCCGAGCGCATGGGCGCCAAGGTGTTCGGCGGCCCGAAGTACACCGTCAGCCCGATCTACGAGGGGATGCTCAAAGAGGAGATGGACGAGGCGGCCGCCCGGCACCTCGACGTGCCGTACGAGCCCCAGCTGATCGACGCGACGTTTGCGCTCCTGATCTCGTCCAGCGGTGCGCCGATGGTGATTCCGGCGCTGAACCGCGACGGCGACATCCTCTCCGACCTCGTCCTGCCGCTCTTCGGCTCGATCGCCGGATCCGAGTCGCTCCTCGTCGCGTTCGGAGACGACTACGTTCCGAGCGCGCTCATGGCCGAGGCGGCGCACGGGACGGCGCCGGCGCTCGAGGGCAAGGACGTCGCGAACCCGATGGCGATGATCCTCGCCGGGGCGGCGTTGCTATCCCACGCCGAGGACGACGAGACGCAGACCGCCGGGCGCGCGCTCCGCGAGGCCTGCCTCGAAGCGGTCGCGGACGGCATGAGGACAGCCGATCTCGGCGGACATCACGGCACTATTGCCTTCACCGACGAGGTGATCCGGCGCACTCGGACGAAGATCGACGTCTGGGCGTCACTCTGAGAAGCTCGCGCGAATAGAGTCTCGGCCGCATGCGAGTCGCGGTCCCGAAGGAGACGGCTCCCGGCGAGCGTCGCGTTGCGCTTGTCCCGGAGACGGTCTCGAAGCTCCGCGACGCCGGGTTCGAGGTCAGGGTCGAGCGTCGAGCAGGCGCGAGCGCGGGCTTCTCGGACGAGGACTACGCCGCGGCGGGCGCCGAGGTCACCGCCTTCGACTCGCTCCTCTCAGACTCTCAGGCCGTCGCCGGAGTCGCGCGCCCGTCCCCCGAGTCGGTCGCCGCGATGGCGCCGGGAACGGTCGTCATCGGGTTCCTCGACCCGCTCACCGACGAGGACGGCGTGGCTCGTCTCCGCGAGCGAGGCGTGATCGGGTTCGCGATGGAGTCGATCCCGCGGATCACGCGGGCGCAGTCGATGGACGCGCTGTCGTCACAGGCAACGGTAGCCGGGTACAAGGCCGTGTTGCTCGCCGCCGACCGCGTGCCACGCCTCTTTCCCATGCTCATGACCGCCGCGGGCACGATCGCTCCCGTGCGCGCGCTCGTGATCGGCGCGGGCGTTGCCGGCCTGCAGGCGATCGCCACGGCCCGCAGGCTCGGGGCCGTCGTGTCGGCCTTCGACGTGCGGCCGGCGGTCGCCGAGCAGGTCGAGAGCCTCGGCGCGTCGTTCCTCGACCTCGGTGTTCGTGCGGAGGAGACGGCGGGCGGCTACGCGACCGAGCTGTCACCCGAACAGCAGGCGCAGCAGCAAGCCGCGCTGGAAGAGCGGATCCCGGAGTTCGACGTCGTCGTCACGACCGCGGCCGTGCCGGGGCGCCCCGCTCCGAAGCTCATTCCGGCGAGCGCGGTCGAGCGCATGCGCTCCGGCTCGGTCATCGTCGATCTCGCAGCCGAGACGGGCGGGAACTGCGAGGTCTCCGTTCCGGGCGAGACCGTAGAGCACGCCGGTGTCACGGTCATCGCCACGCTCAACCTCCCGTCGTCGATGGCGTACCACGCGAGTCAGCTCTACTCGCGCAACGTCGGCGCCCTGCTGCTTCACCTCGCTCCCGAGGGTGAGCTGACGCTTGACTGGGCGGACGAGATCACGAGCGGCGCCTGCGTCACGCGCCCGGAGGCCGACGCGTGAGCGAGCTGACCTTCGTCATCGAGCTGACGATCCTCGTGCTCGCCGCCTTCCTCGGCTTCGAGGTCATCTCGAAGGTGCCGACGATGCTCCATACCCCGCTCATGTCAGGGACGAACTTCATCCACGGCATCGTCATCGTCGGAACGATTCTCGTCCTCGGTTTCGCCGACGACGCGTTCACGAAGACGATCGGGTTCGTCGCGATGGTGCTCGCCACGGCGAACGTCGTCGGCGGCTGGTTCGTCACCGACCGCATGCTCGAGATGTTCAAGCGGCGCCCGGAGCCGAGGAAGGACGACGGTTAGGTGGTCGCTCCGGCAACAACTGGCACCCTCTGGCCGGCTGCAAACCGGCGCATGCCTGCGTCCTCGGTCGCACCCGTACTCATTGAGTACGGGTGCTCCCTGCGTCCTTGGCCTGCTTGGTTTTCGCCTGCCAGAGGGCACCGTCGTCACCGGAGAGACCACCCGTGATCTCCGACCCAGACGTTCTCGCGCTCCTCTACCTCGTCGCGATCGTCTGCTTCATCCTCGCGCTCCGCTTCCTCTCGTCTCCGAAGCACGCACGACGCGGGAACTGGCTCGGCGGAGCTGGGATGCTCGTCGCGATCGGCACGACTCTCGCCGTCGAGGGCATCTCGAACTGGGCGCTCATCGTGGTAGCAGCGGCGATAGGGAGCGTCGTCGGCCTCGTCGGCGCACGCAAGGTGAAGATGACGGCAATGCCGCAGATGGTGGCCCTGTTCAACGGGGTCGGTGGCGGCGCCGCGGCACTCGTCGCGCTGGCGGAGTTCCACGAGCTCGACGGCGTGCTCCTCTGGGACGAGGCTCTGTCGATCGCACTCTCGGCGCTCATCGGCTCGATCTCCTTTGCCGGATCGCTGGTCGCGTTCGCGAAGCTCCAGGAGCTCGTGAGCGGCCGCCCGATCGTGTTCCCCGGGCAGAACGTCGTCAACGTGCTCGTCCTCGGCGGCAGCGCCGCGCTCGGGGTCGCGATCGTCGCGGGGCTCGAGGCTCAGTGGGCGATCGTCGCGCTCATCGTCCTCGCCCTGGTGTTCGGGGTCATGTTCGTGCTGCCCATCGGCGGCGCGGACATGCCCGTCGTCATCTCGCTGCTGAACGCGTTCACCGGCCTCGCGGCATCGGCCACCGGCTTCGTGCTCGACTCGACCGTTCTCATCGTCGCGGGCATGCTCGTCGGAGCGTCCGGAACCTTGCTGACCCTGCTCATGGCGAAGGCGATGAACCGCTCCGTGACGAACGTGCTCTTCGGCGCCTTCGGGCAGGTGCAGGCGGGGATCGGGCAGGCACGAGCCGACGACGGGCGGACGGTTCGCGCGACGACGCCCGAGGACGTCGCTGTCCAGCTCTCGTTCGCCCGGAAGGTCGTCGTCGTGCCCGGCTATGGGATGGCGGTCGCGCAGGCACAGCACGACGTGCGGCAGCTCGCAGACTTCCTCGAAGAGCGCGGCGTCGACGTGAAGTACGCGATCCACCCAGTCGCGGGCCGCATGCCAGGGCACATGAACGTCTTGCTCGCCGAGGCCAACGTCCCGTACACGCAGCTCTTCGAGATGGACGAGATCAACTCCGAGTTCCCGCAGACCGACGTCGCGCTGGTGATCGGGGCGAACGACGTCACGAACCCCGCGGCCCGAAGCGATCCGGCCAGCCCGATCTACGGCATGCCGATCCTGGACGTCGACAAGGCCGCGAGCATCATCGTCATGAAGCGCTCGATGAACCCCGGCTTCGCAGGCATCGACAACGACCTCTATCTCGATCCGAAGACCACGATGCTCTTCGGGGATGCCAAGGAGTCCGTGCTCAAGCTGATCTCGGCCGTCAAGTCTTCGTAGAGGCGAGGTTGCCTCGCCCTCCGTGCACATGACGGTCCCGGTCTTTCGAGCCGCGGATGTAGAGCTCGCCGTCTCGCCGCACGAGGCGTACGACGCGGTGCGTCAGGCGTTCGAGGCGCACGCCCGGCAGGAGTGGTCGATGCCCTCGAAGGCGTACGTCTCGAACTACCCGGCGGGCGACTTCCGGGCGATGCCCGCGATCGGCGACGGGCATGCGCTCCTCAAGTGGGTCACGTCGTTCCCGGGAAATCCAGCGCGAGGGCTGCCGACCGTGACGGGCCTCGTGCTGCTTTCCGATGCCAACGACGGCCGTCTCCTCGCGGTGCTGGACGCCGCCGCTGTGACGGCGTTGCGAACGGCAGCGGCCGGCGTGCTCGCTGCCGACACGCTGTGCCGGGCGGAGGCCTCTTCGTATGCCGTGATCGGCGTCGGAGTCAACGGGGCCGAGACAGTGCGAATGCTCGTCGCGCACGGCATGACGCCGCTGGTGTGGGACGTCGACCTGGCGAGGCGAGAGCACGTCGCCGGGCTCCTCGGTGCGCGCGTGGCCGGAAGCGCCGCGGAGGCGCTCGGCTGCGAGGTCGTCATCACCGTGACGCCCGGCGCGGAGGTTCTGTACCCGGACGGCTCGCTCTCAGCCGGCCAGCACATCTCGCTCATGGGCGCGGACGGGCCTGGCAAGGCAGAGGTCGCGATCCCGGAGCTCCGTCGTGCCCACCTGTTCTGCGACGACTGGGAGCAGGCGAGTCACGGCGGTGAGCTCGCAGCTGCAGCCGCAGCGGGAGTCGTCGCGCACTCCGATATCACCGAGCTCGGTGCCGTCCTCGTCGGCGAGGCGGACGGCCGGAGGAACGCGGGAGACATCACCCTGTTCGACTCGACGGGTCTCGCAATCCAGGATCTCGCCATCGCGAAGGCGGCCTACGCCAAAACCGGCGAGCTGAAGCTGCAGCAGCTCGAGCTTTAGAGCTCGGTCCAGAGTGACCACCGGTCGACATGGCTGCTCATTCTGAATCGAGCTCCTAGGCGACGAGGAGGCGCGCGGGCTCGAAGACGTCAAGCAGCGGGTCGCGGTCGCCGAGGATGGCGCGCGCGACGAGCCGCCCGCACGCGAACCCCAGCACGTTCCCGTGCCCGGAATACCCGCCTGCCACCCAGAGGTCGTCCTCGCCGGGTACGCGCCCGACGACGGGGACGAAGTCGAAGACCATGCCGAAGATCCCGGCCCATCGGTAGTCGACGCGGAGCCGGCGGCTGACGAGGTCCTCGACGAAACGCTCGAGCGCGTCCTGGACGACCGGCGTCGTGGTCTCGTCATCCGTGAACTCGGTGTCGAGCGAGACGTCTCGAAAACCTCCCGCAACGATTCGTCCGTCGGGCCTCTGGTGCCAGTAGTCGAATCCGTGTCGTCCGTAGTGCGGGACTTCGAAGAGAATCTCCTCGATCGGCTCGGTCGCGATCACCTGACCGCGTGTGGGGACGATGAGCCCCTCCAGGTCGCCAAGGAGCCCACTCGGGTAGCCGTCAGTGGCTACGACAACGGTTTCGGCTCCCGCTTCGTCGAGAGAGAGAACCCGCGTGTGCTCACGTATCTCGACGCCCGCGGCGGCGGCGCGCCCGGCCAGACCCCGGACCAGCTGCGCCGGCTGCAGGACGCCGTCCTGAGGATGGAAGAGCGCAGCCGGGTAGCGACCAGCCAGTGGCGGCGCGAGGTCCTCGATCCACTCGGCCACGAACCCCGCGCCGCGGAGTGCCTCGTACTCGCCACGCAGCTCATATCGTTCGTCGTCGTCAGCGGCCAACCGAAGGCTCCCGGTTAGACGAAACGCATCCCCTGCCAGCCTCGCGAGCTCGTCGAGCTCGGTCTCGGTCCAGCACCAGAGCGCCGCCGTCCGCTCGTCGCCGATCGATTCTGCGAGCACGGGGAATGGAGCGGCACCTCCGCGCAGCGCGAATCCGCCGTTGCGCCCGCTCGCCCCGCCTGCGATCTCGCGAGCGTCGAAGAGGCGGACGCGAAGGCCTGCTTCGGCGAAGGCGAGAGCGCAGGAGCACCCCGTTATTCCGCCGCCGACGATGGCGACATCCGCTGGTCCGTCGAGCCGCAGCTTCGGCAGCGGCTCGTGCGGTTCCTCGAGCCAGTACGACACGGTTGACACCTGCCGGATCCTAGATCGCTACCCGATAGACACCGTCCTCGATCGTCACGCGACCCGCCAACTCCAGCTCCACGAGCATCGCGGCTCCCTGCGACGGCTCGAGTCCCGCCACGCGCAGGAGCTCGTCGGCGGTGAGTGCCTGCTCGCTCAGGGTGGACAACAGTGCATCGGCGACCGGCCCGAGCGACTGCGCCGGCGCCGACCTCAGATCGATGCCGAACAGGTCCAGCACATCGGCGGCACACGTCACCGGTGTCGCTCCGAGCCTGAGCAGTGCGTTGGTCCCGGCCGAAAGCGAGCTCGTGATCTCGCCCGGTACCGCAAGCACCTCCCGACCCTCCTCGAGCGCGAAGTCCGCCGTGATGAGCGCGCCGCTTCGCTCGCGCGCCTCGACGACGACCGTGGCCGCACAGAGCCCGGCGATGATCCGGTTCCGCGCCGGGAATCGCCATGGTGCCGGCTCCACGCCCGACTCGTACTCAGACACGACGAGGCCGGCCACGCAGATCCGTCGAGCGAGCTCCGCGTGCGCGGCCGGATAGTCGCGATCGATGCCGCAGCCGAGCACGGCCACGGTTCTGCCTCCTCCCTCCAGCGCGCCTCGATGAGCTTCGCCGTCGATCCCTCGAGCCATGCCGCTCACGACCACGAGTCCCGCCGCACCGAGGTCTCGCGCGAGCGAGCGTGCCACCGACCGGCCGTACGCCGAGCACGACCGGGCGCCGACGATGGCCACCGTGGGGAAGGCGAGGATGGAGCTCTCCTCGTCTCCGCGGACGTACAGCTGTGTCGGCGGGTCGTGAATCGCCGCGAGCAGCGGAGGGAATAACGCCTCGCGGCGCCCGATGCACCGCGTCGCCCCACTCATGCCGTGGGCAGCTCGCCGGGCATGCGGTAGGAGAGCGCCTCCGCGACATGTGCCGGCTCGACGGCGTCCGCACCTGCAAGGGCCGCAATCGTCCGAGCCACCCGGGCGACCCGCGCGCGGCCGCGGCCGGAGAGCGGGAGGCGGTCGACCGCGCTGGAGAGGAGATCCGAGGCGGGCCCGGTCCGGCGCGGCACCGAGGCGCGGAGCCGGTCGCGCGCGTCGATGACCCGCGACCCGACCCTCTTCGACTCCTCCGCCGGCGGCGCCGCGAGCTCCACGGCTCGAGGCCGCGGCATCGCCACCGCAAGGTCAAAGCGATCGAGGAGCGCCCGCGAGAGCTTCTCCCTGTACGCGGTGAGCCGCTGTGGCGTGCACGCACACTCGACGGCAAGGTCTCCACGCGCTCCGCACGGGCACATGTTCATAGTCCCGACGAGCTGGAACCGCGCCGGGAACAGCGCGTGTCCGCCTACGCGAGCGACTGCGACCACTCCGTCCTCGAGCGGCTGCCGCAGCGACTCGAGGACGGAGCGAGGAAACTCCGGGAGCTCGTCCATGAGAAGAACACCGAGGTGCGCCAGGGAGACCTCGCCAGGACGCGGGCTCGGACCGCCTCCCACGATGGCGGGCGCAGACGCGCCGTGATGAGGCGCGCGGAACGGCGGCGCCGAGATGAGGGCCCTACCTGGCGGCAGCAAGCCCGCCACGGAGTGAATGCGGGTGACCTCCAGCGCCTCCTGCCTCGTCAGGGCCGGAAGAATGCTCGGAAGTCGCCGCGCCAGCATCGTCTTGCCCGTTCCGGGCGGCCCCATGAGCAGGAGGTTGTGCGAGCCCACAGCCGCCAGCTCGAGCGCGCGTCGAGCGCGCTCCTGTCCGCGCACCTCCGCGAGATCGGGGAGCGAGACGTCCGCCTCATGCTCGGACAGCGCTTCGTACGCGGGCGCGCCGATCTCGCCGCGGAAGTACGCCACGACCTCGCCGAGCGTCCGTACCGGAACGGGCTCGATGCCCGCGAGAGCCGCTTCGGCCGCGGACTCGGCCGCGCAGACGACGTGAGTCAGCCCGGCGCGGCGAGCGCCCTCGGCGACGGCGAGCGTCCCGGAGACCGGGCGGATCCGCCCGTCGAGCGCGAGCTCGCCGACGGCCGCGTGGTCGGCCAGCCGCTCGGGCGGGAGCTGTCTCGTCGCGCCGAGCACGGCGAGCGAGATCGGCAGATCGAACCCGGAGCCCTCCTTGCGAAGCGCGGCCGGCGCCAAATTGACGGTTATGCGGCGGTTGTGCGGCCACTCGAGCTCCGCGGAGACAACCCCGCTCCGCACACGGTGCTTCGCCTCCTGGCAGGCGCGGTCGGCCATCCCGACGATCGCGAAGCCCGGAATGCCAAGCTGGAGGTGAGCTTCGACCTCGACCGTGCGCGGCTCGAGGCCGACGAGCGCGTGAGTGACTGCTCGAGCGAGCACCCACGCCACGGTATGCATGGAGGCGCGACCGAAGGTCACGCCTCCATGGAGAGTTCGCTACGAAAGAGCTACGGCGTGTAGCAGAGCGCGTGCACCGTGAAGGTGCTCGACTCGTCCGCTGTCGTTCGCGCCGACGCCACTGAATCCAACCACCTGGTTCTGGGCGTTGAGCTGCGGCTCGAGCTCGCTGCGTCCACAGCTCCGAGATTGGCATCGTCGTCGCTCCACGAGGTTCCGCCGGAGATCGCACGCTCGTTCCCCTCGCAGAGACGCGTCGACGCGTGCCGTGGTGTAGAGGCCGTCGGTCGCCGCTGCGCTCGGAATCGAACACGGCGTTCGTCCGTACCGTGATCGCGCCGATCACGCCGGCGGGCCCTGCGGCGCCAGCCGGACCAGCGGGCCCGGCGGGGCCCTGCGGTCCGATCGGTCCGGCAGGAAGCTGACCAGCGGCGAAGTCGGACCGAAGCAGAGACCGTGGAGCGACCTTCGCCGAGTTGACCGCGTTGTTGCGGATCTTCGGGTTCGTCACCGCGCCCGTCTGAAGCTGCGCAGGGCCGACGCTGTTCCGGGCCAGCTGGCTGACGGCGGCGACGCTCGTACCGCCGAGCGCCACGAGAAGCGCGAGACAGGCGACGACCATCGCAGGCGAGGGCCGATGCAAGAGGTTTCTCATGTCGAACTCCTTTCTCCGTGACCTGCCGGGGCAGGCTACCCCGCATTTCGGCCTGCCCCGGAGGCGTCCGTCGATGTCTTACGTTTCCCGTACAGACACGAGAATCGACTCGAAGTACTCCCCCGAGCGCCTGCCCGTGCGCCGGTTGACATGTCGCTCGAGTCGATCGACGAGCCGGAGACCGCTGCGTTCGAGGATCTCCGGATACAGATCTCGCCTGTCGTTGACGACGACGATCACGGGTGCGTCGCGCTCGAGCGCGGCCGTGTGCCGCTGCAGGACTCGGGAGATCCCGCTCACGTACTCCTCGACCGCACTTCTGCTCGTGCCTCGAGCCGCGGCCCCGAGCTCGCGCTCGCGCCGGTCGTCGAGGCCGAGGAGCTCGTAGGCGTACCGATGCTGCTCGTGGTAGTCGATGAGCCCTGGGTACGGCGGCGACGTGAGAATGGCGTCGAACGGGCCGTCGAGAGCCTCCTCGGTCGCATCGCCGTGAAGGACCGTTGCCGCCTGCCCGCGGGGGCGAACCCTGTGGAAGTCCTTGAGGCGTGCGAGCGTGTCGAGGAGATAGCGCGCGAGGAACTTGTCGGCCTCCTGCACAGGGGCGCAGGTGCGGCGGTGCTTGTGGCACCAGTACGGCTTGCGCTGAGGTTCGCGCGGGAAGTCGAGGTCAAAGTGTGTCGTGAGCCGCGCCGACCGCGCGGCCCGCGCGAGCACCACCCGAAGCACGTCCGCGTGTGCGTAGTCGCCGAGCATCGAGCGGAAGTGCAGGAGCTCATGGGCTGCGTGCGGTGCGAACCACTCGGCCACGTAGCCTCGAGGCCGAGCCCGCGACCGGCCGCGCCGGTCGAGCGCGCAACGCAGGTCGGTCTCGAGCTGGAAGAGGTCGTACTCGGCGGTCTTCACGCGCATCAACAGGCAGTTGAATGCGGCGATGTCGATCCCGACGGCGTCGTACCCGGACTCGAGGCACTGCACGAGCGTCGTGCCGGAACCGGCGAACGGGTCGAGGACGCGGCCGCCGCGTTTCACGTACCGGTCGAGGAGCGCCTCGACGAGTTGGGGCACGAACTTCCCGAGATACGGGTGGAGGCGGTGGACGTGCTTCGTACGCTCGCGCTCCGGAAGCTCGGCCTCCGACCACGAGAGGTGGAGATCCTCCGAGAGCGCGTCGTAGAGCGCCGCCTGCGTCGAAGCCATAGGCGGTCGTTCGACGGAATGCGCCGGGGTCCTACAACGGAACCCGCTCGACGCGGCCCCCGGAGACTCCCGCAGCCTCGAAGGTGACGTCGAGCCCCGCGAGCTCCGGATGAGCGGCGAGCCACCCTAACGCGGCAGCGTGCACGCGACGAGCCTTCTCCGCGTCGATCATCTCGAGCGGGTCGCCATAATCGCTCCCTCTCTTCTCCTTGACCTCAACCACGACGACGCGCCGCCCTCGCCGCAGGACGAGGTCGAGCTCGTACCGGCCGACGCGCGCGTTGGCCGCGAGCAGGCGATATCCGCGGAGCCGGTAGTGACGGAGCGCGCGGCGCTCGCCGCGGTTCACGCAGCTTCGTCGTGGTAACAGGCCGCCTGGAAGGAGCGGCGGTGGAGCTCCGAGGGCCCGAAAGTGCGAACGGCCTCGTTGTGAGCCGGCGTGATGTAGCCGACGTGCGAGATGAAGCCGTAGC
Source organism: uncultured Gaiellaceae bacterium (assembly GCA_963723695.1). Classification (GTDB taxonomy): domain Bacteria; phylum Actinomycetota; class Thermoleophilia; order Gaiellales; family Gaiellaceae; genus GMQP-bins7. The sequence continues at coordinate 412,222 of CAVRRU010000015.1, forward strand.
ACGGATACAAAGCATCGAGCCGGCGCATCACACGGTCGCGGATGACCTTCGCCACAATCGAGGCGGCGGCAATTGCTGCACTCCGAGCGTCGCCGTCGACGATCGCGCGGTGCGGAGGCGCATACGGGCCGAGGCGGAAGCCGTCGACGAGACACGCCTCGGCGGGCGGATGGAGGTCGGCCAGGACTGCGCGCATGCCCGCGAGGTTCGAGCGGTGTAGGCCCTCTCGATCGATGGCACCTACTGGAACGATTCGAACGCTGATCGCCGACGCGCACGCGCCGACGGCCTCGAATAGGACTTCCCGCTCCTCGACCGAGACCTGCTTCGAGTCGTTCAGCGAGGCGAGCGGCCGTACCCGCGCGCCTCTCAACAGCTCATAGTCGAGAAGGACACCCGCGACCACGAGCGGCCCGGCGAGGGAGCCCCGGCCGGCTTCGTCGGTGCCGGCGACGAAGCGCACCCCGAGCTTGCGATCGAATCCGAGAAGACGCTGGCCGCTGGAACGAGGCACGCGGCCGAGATTACAAGCTAGCCCTGCCGGAGCTCGCGGACGCGCGCCTTCTTCCCCACTCTCTTGCGCAAGTAGTAGAGCTTCGCGCGGCGCACGTCGCCGACGGCCACGACCTCGAGCTTCTCGATCTTCGGCGAGTGAAGCGGGAACGTCCGCTCGACGCCGACGCCGAACGACTGCTTGCGCACCGTGAACGTCTCGCGAAAACCGGAGCCCTGGCGCTTGATGCAGATGCCCTCGAAGACCTGAATGCGTTGCCTGTTGCCCTCGATGACCTTGAAGTGGACGCGCAGCGTGTCGCCTGCCTTGAACTGGGGCAGGTCCGTGCGCATGTTGCGCTGCTCGAGGCTCTCGATCGTCGTGTTCATCGGAAAGGAGCGGCCGTAGGCCGGTGCGCAATCGTAGCGGAACACGAGTTCTGCGCAAGACCGGAGATCCGCTAGCGCGGAGTCTCCGGTCGCGCGAAGATCCCTAAAGGCGGCCGCTTCGCGGCCGCGTCGCACCCGCTACACACCCGCGGCTTGGCCGATACTCAGCGGAACGAAATTCGTTGAGGCGGCCAGTAGGTCATGAAGACCTTGCCGATGAGGTTGTCCTCGGGCACGGATCCCCACACTCGTGAGTCGCAGGACTGCGAGCGGTTGTCGCCCATGACGAAGTAGTGGTCTTCGGGGACGCGGAAGCTCTCCGCAGGCCCGATGTCGCGGCGATCCTGCTCGATATACGGCTCCTCGAGTCGCTTGCCGTCGATGTAGACGAAGGCAGCGCCGCGATGGATGCGCACCTGCACGCGCTCACCGGGAAGCCCGATGATGCGCTTCACGAACGTCCCGCCCGCGCCGCATTTCGCCTTTGCCGCGGGCGGCGTCTCGAAGACGATCACGTCGCCGCGAGCAGGGTCGCGGAAGTGGTAGATGAAGCGGTTCGCGAGCACGCGATCCGAGAAGCGCGACTCGCAGCCGGGCGCGGGCCGCGCGCAATGCAGCGTCGGCTCCATCGACGATGACGGGATGCGGTACGGGTTGACGACCCAGGCCTTGATGGCGAGGACGATCGCGACCGCCCCGACGATGGTGACCACCCAGTCGACCGCGATCCGCAGGCGGCGCGGGAGCCGCCCGGTGACGCGGTCGAGCGGGTGGTGGAACTCATGCTCCTTGTGCTCCTCCCCCGGCGCCGGCGATGCCGGAGGGGAGGGGGGCCACGAGAACGGCGGCGCTGGGGGCGGCGGCGGCCGGTAGTCGGCCGGGATGCGCCATTCGGCGTCGGTCCGGCCGTCGCCATGCTCTGGAGCGGTGGTCGGGATCTCGCGCTCTTCGGTCCCGCTCACGTCGCGGTCCTCACGTGCTCGCGCCGCCACTCCTCGATGCGGGCGTGGTCTCCCGAGAGGAGGATCTCCGGCACCGTCCAGCCCCGGAACTCGGCCGGCCGCGTGTAGTGCGGGTACTCGAGCCCGCCGTCGAGGGCAGCCGAGAAGCTCTCCTCCTCGCCGGACCCGTCCGTAAGCGCCCCCGGTAGCCTCCGGGCAACGGCGTCGACGAGCGCGAGCGCCGGGATCTCGCCTCCGGACAGCACATACGGCCCGATGGACACGACGTCGGTCGCGAGGTGGTCGATGATCCGCTGGTCGAAGCCCTCGAAGCGGGCCGACAGGAGCGTGAGCGCATGCTCGGCGGCGAGCTCCTCTACGAGGTCCTGGTCGAGCTGCCGCCCTTGCGGCGAGAGAGCGACGACGCGATGGCCGGGCAGCCCACCGTAGACCGACTCGAGCGCGGCGGTCACGACGTCGACACGCAGCACCATTCCCGGGCCACCGCCGTACGGGTCGTCGTCCACCTGACCCGCGCTCAAGGGCGTGGAGTCGCGGTAGTTGAAGATGCGCAGGTTGAGCTCGGTGCCGAGCACTGCGGCGACGGGACGGCGTTCCTTGAGCCAGGCGAATGCGTCCGGGATGAGCGTGAAGACGTCGAGAAGCACGTCGACGAACCGTAGCCGTCAGTCGGTGAAGCCGCGATTGAGATGAATTCGCCGCACGCCGAGGTCCACCTTGCGCACACAGTCCTCGACGAGCGGGAGCAGCTGACCGGTGTCGAGCTCGAGCGCATCGTTCGCCGGCCCCGGCAGCACGTCGCGAACGACGCCCACTTTCTCGCCGTTCTCGTCGAGCACGTCCATCCCGACGAGATCCGCGACGTAGTACGAGTCGTCGGGCAGCCCCGGCAGATCGTCTCTCCGGATGGCGAGCTCCGCTCCGCGCTCCACGGGGCGATCGAGCCTGATCGCGCGACGCCGGCCACCGATCTGCCGCGAGTCGACGACGCGCACTGACGCACCGTCTACGAGGAGCTCCGCTCCGAGCTCGAAGCGGCTGGCGTCCTCGCTGGCTTGCTCGACCACGAAGGCGCCGTCGACTCCGTGAGGGCGGCCCACCCGGCCGACGAGGACGAGATCGCTGCCGCCGTCAGTCGGCAATCTCGAGCACGTAGCGCTCGTCGGCCCGAGCGCCACCCGCGCGGACGATGCTCCGGAGCGCGCGAGCGAGCCGGCCTTGCCTCCCGATCACCTTGCCGACGTCGTCGGGTGCGACGTAGAGATGAAAGACGATCGCATCCTCGCGCTCCTCCGTCTCCACGCGCACCGCGTCCGGCTCGTCGACGAGTCGGCGTGCGAGCCATTCGAGGAGCTGGGCCACGACTCGACTAGCTGTCGCTGCCGGCCGCTTTGATCAGCCGCGAGACGGGCTGAGTCGGCTGGGCACCCTTCGCCATCCAGTCCTTGATCTTCGACTCGTCGAGCTCGATCGTGGACGGATCGGTCTGCGGGTTGTACCGCCCCACGATCTCGATGAACCGGCCGTCACGAGGTGAGCGCGAGTCGGCCACGACGACGCGGTAGATCGGGTTCTTCTTCGACCCGACCCGCGTCAACCTGATCTTCACTGCCATCTGTTCCTGTGTGCCTTTCTCGTAGGTGAGCCGGAAGGCTAGCGCCTCCCGCCCATCGCGCCCGGCGGGAGCGTCGGAAGCGTGGGCATCTTCCCCTTTCCCATCTGCTTCATCATCTTCGCCATCTGCTTACGGGCGGCCATGAGCTTGTTGACCTCGTCGAGCGAAGTCCCGCTCCCGGCCGCGATGCGCCGCCGGCGTTGCATGGAGATGACGTGCGGCATCCGGCGCTCGTGCGGGGTCATCGAGAGAACGATCGCCTCCACACGTGCGAGTTGCTTCTCGTCGAGATCGAGTCCCTGCATCTGCTTGCCCATCCCGGGCACGAGCTTGAGAACTCCCTGCAGCGGCCCCATCTTGCGAATCATCCGGTAGCTGGCGAGGAAGTCGTCGAAGGTGAACTCGCCGGCGCGCAAGCGCTTCTCCATCTCGGCCTGCTCGTCCTCCTCGACGGCTGCCTCGGCCTTCTCGATGAGCGTGAGCACGTCGCCCATGCCGAGGATCCGTGACGCCATCCGGTCGGGGTGGAAGTACTCGAGCTGATCGAGCTTCTCGCCGACGGACACAAGCTTGACCGGGCGCCCGGTGACCGCACGCACCGACAGCGCCGCGCCCCCGCGAGCGTCACCGTCGAGCTTCGTGAGGACGACGCCGTCGAACGCGACGCGCTCCTGGAAGGCGAGGGCCACGTTCACGGCCTCCTGGCCGGTCATCGAGTCGAGGACGAGCAGCACATTCGTGGGCTTTGTCTCGCCGGCGACGCGCCCGAGCTCCGCCATCAGGTCCTCGTCGACATGCAGCCGCCCGGCCGTGTCGAGGATCACGACGTCGAGGCCCTCCTTGCGGGCGGCTTCGACACCGAGCCTGGCGGCCGAGACCGGCTCTGAGCGGTCGAGCGAAAAGACGGGGAGCTTGATCTGCTTGCCGAGCTGCTCGAGCTGGTCGATCGCCGCAGGGCGTTGCAGGTCGCACGCGACGAGGGCGGGCCGCTTCCCCTCGCGGCGGAGGAGGAGACCGAGCTTCGCGGCAGCGGTCGTCTTCCCGGAGCCCTGGAGGCCCGCGAGGAGGATCACCGTCGGCGGGCGGCCGAACGCGAGCCTCGAGTCGCCGGACCCCATGAGGCTCGTCAGCTCCTCGTGGACGATCTTCACGACTTGCTGGCCCGGAGTGAGGCTCTTCAGCACGTCCTGGCCGAGCGCGCGCTCCTTGACGGCGGCCGCGAAGTCCCGGGCGACGTCGAGGTTGACGTCGGCCTCGAGCAGCGCGAGTCGGATTTCGCGCATCGCCTTGGAGATCGCCTCTTCGTCCAGGCTGCCGCTGCGGCCGAGGCCGCCGAGAGTCGCCTGGAGCTTGTCGGAAAGCGTGTCGAACACGGCCGGACAGTGTACGCCGCAGCGTTCGTGGCTTTCGTCACGTAGACGTCGGGCCTGGAGGCTCCTAGACTCGTTCGCGTGTACGAACCGGGGACGTCACGCCGGAACCTGCCTGGGGGCACGGTGACTCTCCTGTTCGCCGACGTCGAGGGCTCGACACGGCTCCTCCATCTGCTCGGGGAGCGATTCGCACCCGCACGTGCCCGGATGCGCCAGCTCGTGCGCCTCGCTGCAGCGGAGCACCGCGGTGCCGAGGTGGACTGGGCCGGGGACGGCGCCTTTCTCGCCTTCACACGAGCCCGAGACGCGGTCGTCGCGGCGACCGACATCCAGCGGTCGCTCGCAGCCGAGCCCTGGGCGCCCGACGAGGCGCTTCGCCTGCGAATCGGCATCCACACAGGTGAGCCCGAGCTAGGTGACGAGGGATATGTCGGGATGGACGTCGTCGTCGCCGCCCGGATCTGCGCTGCGGCTCACGGCGAGCAGATCGTCGTGTCAGGGGCGACGCGCGACATGGCCGGACAGGAGCCCCTGCCGGAATCCTTCTACCGGCCGCTGGGGCAGCACCGCCTCAAGGACGTACCCGCGCACAGTCCAGCTCTTCCAGCTCGTCGCGCCCGAACTGAGCGCTGAGTTCCCGCCGCTAAACACGCTCTCGGCGACGAGCCTCCCTGCGCTTCACCACCGTCTCGTCGGTCGCAACGAGACGCTCGCGCACATCGAGGCACTCCTACGCAATCCAGCGGTAAGGCTCGTGACCATCACTGGCCCCGGAGGCGCAGGCAAGAGCCGTTTGGCGCTCGAGGTCGCCGCCGCAGCGGCACTCGATCGCCCCGTGCACCTGGTCGGGCTCGCGCCGATCATCGATCCTGACCTCGTTCCCAGCGCGATCGCGCGGGCTATCGGCGTTCGCGAGTCTGGCGCAGGCGAGCTCCTCGAGCGCGTCGCCGACAAGCTCAGCGGCACGGGTGCGCTCCTGTTCCTCGACAACCTCGAGCATCTCGCGCCCGCGGCCGTCCACGTCGCCGCTCTGCTCAATCAGGCGCCGGATCTCGAGGTGCTGGTGACGAGCCGTGCGCCACTCCGGCTGTCGGGCGAGCACCTCCTTCCGCTCGAGCCGCTGACGATCGCAGACGCAACTACGCTCTTCGTCGAGCTGGCCGCCGCGCGCGGCGTCGTCCTCCACGCCGACGCCCTGGCGTCGGTGCACGAGATCTGCCGCCGCCTCGATGGCCTCCCTCTTGCGATCGAACTCGTGGCAGCCCGCCTCGTCGTTCTTCCGCCGGCAGAGATTCTCCGCGCGCTCAGCGACGGCCTCGCGCTCGAGATGGAAGGCCCGATCGATCTCCCGGAGCGCCAGCGCACGTTGCGGGCGGCAATCGACTGGAGCTACGAGCGGTTGAGCGATAGCCAGCGCCGCCTGCACGGAAGCCTGGCGGTCTTCGCGGATGGCGGCGCGCTCGACGACGTCCGGGCAATCAGCGGTGCGGGCAAGGAGTTCCTGTCGGACCTCGAGGCACTTGTTGCGTGGAGCCTTCTGCGCAGCGACGTCTCGGAAGGCGAGGTACGTCTCTCGATGCTCGAGACCGTACGAGAGCACGCACTCGACCGGCTCGGCTCAGAGGGCACGCTCGACGAGTTGCGACGTCATCACGCCGAGCGCTTCCGTGACCTCGCCCTGAGCGCCGGCCCGACCCTTCTCGGCCACGAGCATACGACGTGGCTCGACCGTCTCGAACGCGACCTCGACAACATCGGTGCGGCCATCGACTGGCTGCTCTCCACCGGTCGGGCGGAGGAGGCCTTGCGGATGATCTCAGCGCTCGAGCGCTTCTGGCGAGGGCATGCGCATGTCAGCGAAGCGCGGCGCTTTCTCGCCATGGGGCTCGCACTGGCGACCGATGCGCCCGACGATCTTCGCGCCGACGCTCTCTGGACGGCTGCACGACTGGCTGCCGGGCAGAGCGACTGGGACGCCGCGGTGCCAATGCTCGAGGAGGCCCAGATGTCGTTCCGGGCGCAGGGACGCAAGCGTGAACTGATCTTCGCTCTCTCGGAGCTCGGCTTCATCGCCCTGCGCCGCAACGACGCCGAACGTGCCGGGGAGCTTTGCGACGAAGCGCTCGACATCGCGCGCGACCTCGGAGATCCACGCGCCACCTCGGCCGTGCTATCGATCCTCTCCGACGTGGAGCGCACACGCGGCGAGCACGCTCGCGCGCTCGCGTTCTCGGAAGAGGCGCTCGACCTCAGGCGCGCTCTGGACGACCCGCTCCTGATCACGGACTCGACGTACCACGTGGGCGTCGCCGCATTCGGCGGCGGGGATCTCGATCGCTCCGAAGCCGCCTTCGAGGACGCGCTACTGCTCGCACGCGACCTCGGAGACGCCATGTACACGGCAGCCGCGCTGTGCATGCTCGGTACGACGGCGCTCTTGAAAGACGATCTCTCGCTCGTTCCGGACCGCCTGAACAAGAGCCTGGCGATCTACACGGATCTCGCGGACGAGCGCAGTCGGGCCGAGTGCCTCTGCGCGCTGGGTGGGTACGCGGCCGCGACAGGTCACCCGGAGGAAGCGGCGCGCCTCTGGGGAGCCGCCGACGCAGCTCGAGGGTCGAGCCCCCTCGAGTACGCAGAACCCCTCATCGAAGAGCGGTTCATGCCCCTGCTCATCGAGGCACTGGGTGTCGACCGGCTGCCGGAGCTTCGCGCGGAGGGCCGACGCTCCGGACTCGATGCGCCCGCGCACTCGCGGGAGGTTGTGGCATCACCAGGTGCGGAGTAAGCTTGCCGCCACTGCGACGGAGGGAGGCAACGAGTGAGCGCAAATGAACGGCACAAGGATCGCATGAAGTTGCCCCCGGCCTTCCGGGGGGAGGCGCAGGCCCACCCCGATCAGGAGGAAGAGGGAGGGCCGACTGCTCTCGCAATTGCGATCGCCCAGGCGGCGAAGGAAGCCGCGGCGCATCTCCACGAGAACAACATGTCCGAGACTGAGTTCGAAGTGAGCCGGATCCAGGTCACCGTCGCACCGAATCCCGGACCGACGTCGTACACGGTCACGATCACCCCGACCGGCTAGCCGGCGGACTCATGAAAGTGGAGGCGCGACCGGGCGGCCGCGCCTTCAACGGCAATCAGCCAGCCCAGCTCGCGACCGCAGCCGGCAGAGAGACGGCGCCTATCCGGTCGACCATGTCCGGATCGGCGGCGTAGAGGTTGTGCAGTGGCATGAGCTCTGAGGTCGGGCTCGCCACCGATCCCCAGCTCACTGACGACCGGCAGCAGACGATGCTCGAGGTAGCTCGAGAACGCTTGCTCGGTCTGCCAGACCTCACACACCTCGAGGCCATCATCGGTCGTGACCGCCACGTGCAGCACGCCGCCGGCAGGCGGGTTCGCATCGAGGCCGAGCCTCGCCATGACGGCGTCGTACTGGTCGGAAGTAAATCCCGGCCAGTGCATCAGCATTGCGACAGCCATTCCCAGTCCTCCTCCTGCGTCGCTCCAGGTCGATCACAGCCTACGCGGCTGTGCAGACGCATGCAACGGGCTCCATGCCTGACACGAGGGATTCTCGGCGCCGCCGCAATCAGCCCGCTATGAGGGCCCGCGCGTAGTCACCGGCGTCGAACGGGCGCAGGTCATCCACTCCCTCGCCAACGCCGACGAGCTTCACGGGCAGGCCGAGCTCGACCGCGATCGCGATGGCCACGCCACCGCGCGAGCTGCCGTCGAGCTTCGTGAGAGCCACGCCGGTGACGCCGACCGCATCCCCGAACAACCGGGCCTGCTGGAGCCCGTTCTGCCCTGTGGTCGAGTCGACGACGAGAAGAGTCTCGTGCGGGGCACCGTCGACTCGCCCGGCCAGGACCCGCCGCACCTTCTCGAGCTCCGCCATGAGGTTGGACTGCGTGTGCAGGCGACCGGCGGTGTCGACGATCACGACGTCGCGGCCACGAGCCCGCGCGGCCTCGACGGCGTCGAACGCAACAGCGGCCGGGTCGGCGCCGCGTGCTGCGCCTACGAAGTCGGCGCCTGCGCGCTCCGCCCAGATCTCGAGCTGCTCCTCGGCCGCTGCTCGGAACGTGTCCGCCGCGCCGACGAGCACCGAGCGTCCGTGCTCTGACAGCTTGCGTGCGAGCTTGCCGATCGTCGTCGTCTTCCCGGTCCCGTTCACGCCGACCACGAGCACGATGGTCGGCTGCCCGGCAAGCACGAGCGTCGGCGCCTCGCCGAAGAGCGCCTCGACCTCTTCGACGAGCGCGTCCTCGAGCCCGCCGGTGACGCCGCGAGCCTCGAGCCGGCGCACGAGCTCAGCGGTTGCAGGGACACCGACATCGCTGCGGATGAGCGCCTCCTCGAGCCGTTCCCACGCCTCGTCGTCCGACGAGTCGAACGCAGCCGCTGCGAGCTCTGCCGTGAGCGCGCGCCGGCTCTTCGCCAGCGAGTCGCGCATGCGACCGAAGAACCCTGTCCGCTCCGGCTCGTCGGCGTCCGTGACCTGGTCGCCGAGCAGCTCGGCCCAGGTGCGACTCACGCCGTTGCTGCGAGGGGCTGCTGCTGCTGAGGAAGACGGCGCGAAACGATCTGGGAGACGCCGTCGGGCCCCATCGTCACGCCGTAGAGGATATCCGCGGCCTCCATCGTCCTCTTCTGGTGCGTGACGACGACGAACTGCGCACGATCGGAGTAGCGGCGGAGAAGCTCGACGAAGCGCGTAATGTTCGTGTCGTCGAGAGCGGCTTCGACCTCGTCGAGGAGGTAGAAGGCGCAGGGCCGCGCAAGGAAGAGCGCGAAGAGGAACGAGATCGCGCCGAGAGCCTTCTCGCCGCCGGAGAGGAGCGAGAGGCGTGTGATTCGCTTCCCTGCGGGCCGAAGCTCCACCTCCACGCCGGGCTCTTCACCTTCGCCGTCGGCTTCGACGAGCCGAAGCCGCCCCTCTCCGCCCGGGAACAACGTCGAGGCCACCTCCTCGAAGTGCTCGGCGACAGCCGCGAACGTTTCCGCGAAGCGCCGCTCGACGGTAGCCGTCAACTCGGTACGGAGGCCTTCGAGCTCCTCCAGGCTTCGCTCGAGGTCGTCGCGCTGCGTCTTGAGGTCGTTCATCCGCTCCTTCTCGGCCTCGTATTCCTCGCGCGCGAGCGGATTGACCTGGCCGAGCGTCGCGCGACGAACTTCGAGCCGTTCGACGCGCGCCGCGATCTCGTCGCGGTCGTCACCCTCGGCCGGCATTGCCTCCCCGGCCGCGTCGAGACGTCGCGTTGCCTCGCTCACCTCCGCTTCGATACGCGCTATCTCGACCTCTGCCTCCGTGAGAGCAGTGCTCGCCTCGTCGAGCTCCTGGCGAAGAGTCACCTCGGTCGCGCCGAGGCTGCGCAGCTCCTCGCCGAGATCACTTGCTCGCACGGAACCAGCGTCGACACGCGCGCGCAGCGGCGCCTCGAGGCGACCGGCCGCGCGCCGAGCTCCCGCTATCCCGTCGCCGAGGCCGGTGGCCAGCTCGACGAGCCGGCCGAGCACGCGCGGATCGACCGACGCGGCTCTCAGCTGCGGCGCCTGTCCGTATGCAGCCTCTGCGGTGCTCGCGCGTTCGCGTGCATCCCCGGCGGCGCGAGTGGCGCTCGCAACCTGGGCTTCGAGCTCCGCGAGCTCCGCGGCGAGGGCCTTGCGCCTGCCATGGAGCTCCAGCAGGACTGCCTCGGCCGTCTCGCCCACGAACCACAGCTCGCCCCGCGCAGGGTCGTACCCGAATCCCTCGGCAGTCACGGACGGCGCGGACACGTCCAGGAGCGCGTGGAGCGCCACCACCGGGTATTCGCTGACGATCTCCTGCGGTGACGGCCCCGTCAGGACCGTGAGGCTCCCGAGGCCCGCGGCACGTGCTCGCTGCAGGAGGGCGAGTCCGACAACAGGATCATCGGCGAGCACTGCGGCCGCCCGCGTCCGGAGTGCGGCGGCCACCGCACGCTCCGCGCCGGGATCGATGTCGAGCGCGGCGAGCGCGAGACGAGCTCCGTCCTCGGCGAGCGTGCGCGCCGCGGGCGGAAGGCCCTCCTGCTCGGCGAGCGCCTGCTCGAGCGAGCGGACCCGCTCACGGACGAGGTCGGCGCGCTCGCCGAGCACGTCCCGCTCGCGTTCGGCGCCGCGCGCTGCCTCCGCAGCCTGGACCGCTTCGAGCTCGAGTCGAGATGCGTCGGTCGGCGTCGCGTCGTCGGTATCGAAAGAGCGTGACTCGCTCCGAAAACGCTCGAGCAGCGCCGCTGCGGCCTCGGCCCGGAGCTCGAGCCGCTCGATTCCACCCTGAAGCCGGTAGCGGGCCGCAACGGCTGCCTCGCGCCGCCCCGCTGCGTCCGAGAGCTCCTCCTCCGCGCGCCCACGATCGGCCAGAAGTCCTTCGAGCCGCCCCTGCGCGGCGCGCTTCGCGAACGCCGCCGACTCGCGCCGCCCACCTGCGTCGGCACGCCGCGCCGCCGACTCGGCGAGATCGAGCTGAGCGATCCGAGCCCGCAACGAGGCGATTTCGCCGCCGAGCTTCTCAGCGCGCTCGGCGGCCGTCGCCTGCAGAGCAAGCGGGCGTAGCCGCTTGCGCACCTCGTCCTCGACGTCGCGTGCGCGCTCCACCTGGAGCGCGACTCGGGCGAGCTTGAGCTCGGCGCGGTGGCGGCGCCGCTTGAACTTCCCGAGGCCGGCGGCCTCCTCCACCAGCGCGCGCCTGTCCTCCGGCTTCGACGCGAGGACCTGCTCGACCTTGCCCTGCCCCACGATCGAATGCATCGCAGCCCCGAGCCCGACGTCGGAGAGGATCTCGACGAGGTCCGTGCGTCGTACCGCAGCGCGGTTCACGAGGTACTGACCCTCCGCCCCGCGAACGAGGCGGCGCGCGATCGACACCTCCGAGAAATCGAGGTCCGGCCACGCGCCGTCCTCGTTGTCGAAGACGAGCTCCACCTCGCAGTGCTCGGCCGGCTTGCGATCGCCGCCGCCGGCGAAAAGGACGTCGTCGGGCTTCTCGGCGCGGAGCTCCGACGGGGTCAGCGACCCTGCCGCCCACACGATCGCGTCGGCGATGTTGGACTTGCCCGAGCCGTTCGGCCCGACGATGACGGCGACGCCCGGCTCGAGCGCTATCTCGAGCGGTTCCGGGAACGATTTGAAGCCGCGAATGCGAAGCGTGCGCAGGTGCACCGAGGCCGCATTCTCACTATTCGGCCGGACGGCTATGCGCGCGAAAGACCCTTGAAGCCGGCGCATTGCGCGCCGGGTCGTAGTGTCTCTTAGATGCGGTCGGGAACGACGCCGAGCGCCTCGAGCGCCTGCCGTGCGGCCTCCTGCTCGGCGGCCTTCTTCGTCGAGCCCCGGCCGACGCCGAGCTGCTCGCCGCCCACGTGCGCGGCGCACACGAAGCGCCGGTCGTGCGGTGGGCCGTCCACCTCGAGCACCGTGTAGTGGACCTGCCGCCCGGACCGGGCGAGTGCCTCCTGGAGCTCGGTCTTGTAGTCGACGTGGCTCGAGCGCGCGTACTCGATACGCGAGTTGAACGCGTCCACGACTGCGGGCTCGATGCGCTCGAACCCGTGCTCGAGGTAGACGGCTGCAATCGCGGCCTCGAGCACCGCGGCGAGGACGTTACGGCTCCGCGAGATGCGCTGCAGCTCGTCCTGCGGCGCGTCTCCCGCGTACTCGAGCAGCCGGTCGCCGAGCCCGAGCTCCTTTGCAACGGCCGCGCAGCTCTGCCGCGATACGACGTGGGCGCGGATCTTCGCGAGCCTGCCCTCGGAGGCATTGCCGAACCGGTCGAACACGGCTCGCGCGATCGCGAGCTCGAGGACGCTGTCGCCGAGAAACTCGAGTCGCTCGTACGACGAGGCACGCTCGTCCGCCCAGGAGGCGTGGGTGAAGACCTGCTCGACCTTGTCGGTAGGCAGCTCCGCGATCAGGCGGCCGAGCTCGGAGGACCCGGCGTCCGAGCCCTGTTCAGCCCTGATGCGCGATGACGTAGTCGATCGCCTTGCCGACGGTCGTGAGCTCGCGTGCGTCCTCGTCGGGAATCTTGAGGCCGAACTGGTCCTCGAGGTCCATGACGACCTCCACCAGATCGAGCGAATCCGCGCCGAGATCGTCCTCGAACGACGCCTCTTCCGTGATCTCGCTCTCGTCGATGCCGAGCTTCTCGCTCAGCGCGCCTTTGACCTGCTCGAGGATCTCCTCACGCGAAGTCGCCATGCTTTCCCTCTCACCTCTCTGCCGTCGGGGTCGTGGAGCGCGCCGATGCTAACACGCCAGGAGACAGGCGCTCTTGCAGGCGCTCGACCACGCGATGCTCTACTCCGCGCGCTGCAAGACGGATCGCATTTGCGATTGCGACGCGCGAGCTGGAGCCGTGTGCGATCACGACGAGGCCCTTGAGACCGAGCAGGTACGCGCCGCCGTACGTGTCCGGATCGAGCCGCCTGCGCAGGTCTCTCGACGCGGGGCGGATGAGGAGACCGCCGAGCCTTCCGCGTGTCGACGCTTCGAGCTCACTCCGCAGCGCTCCCAGGAGCGTCTGGATCGTCCCTTCGACGGTCTTCAGCGCGACGTTCCCGGTGAAGCCGTCCGCGACGACGACGTCGGCCTCGCCCTCGAGCAGCGTGCGACCCTCGGTGTTCCCGGCGAAATCGAGCGAGCTCTCAAGTAGCAGCTCGTGCGCGTCGAGCACGAGCTGGCTGCCCTTCTCGGGCTCCTCGCCGATGGAGAGGAGCCGCACTTGGGGGGATGCGACACCGAGTATCTCCTCGGCGAGCACCGTGCCCATGTGGGCGAACTGCAGGAGATGCTCGGGGCGAGCGTCGGCGTTGGCCCCCGCGTCGATGAGGACGCTCGGGCCTCGCTTCGTCGGGATCACCGCGGCGATGCCGGGCCGGTGGACGCCTGGAAGCCGGCGGATGTGCAAGAGCGAGGCCGCAAGCATCGCGCCGGTGTTCCCAGCCGAGATGACTGCATCGGCGTGGCCGTCTGCGACGGCGCGCACCGCGCGGACGAGCGATGAGTCGAGCTTCGCTCTCACGGAGTCGACCGCGGACTCGTCCATCGCGATCGCGTCGGATGCTTCGACGTGCCCGAGGCCGCTCGTCTCGAGCCCGGCTGGCCCGAACAGAATCGGTTCGATCTCGGGGGAAGCCGCGTCAGCCGCTCCGGCGACGATCTCCTCGGGCGCACGGTCACCACCGAGGGCGTCGACGGCAACGCGAATCACATGCGGAGTATCTACGGCGCGTCGATGCGAAGCGGCTCGACGTCCCGGCCCCGGTACGTCTTGCAGTTCGGGCAGACGCGATGGGTCCGCTTCGGCTGCTTGCAGGTCGGGCAAACCTGGAGGTGCGGGACGGAGATCCCGTGCTGCGCGCGGCGCTTGTCGCGCCTCGACCTCGAGGTTTTTCGCTTGGGGACGGCCATGAGCGGCTGCGGAGTATAGCTAGAGGCTGATCTCGCGAGTGGGCGCGACGCGCTCGAGGAAGCGCCGGTCGTGAGAGACGACCACGAGGGTCCCGTCGTACTCGACGAGAGCGAGCTCCAGCTGCTCGACCGCTTCGAGATCGAGATGATTCGTCGGTTCGTCGAGGACCAGAACGTTCACGCCACGTGCCTGCTGCTCGGCGAGGTGGGCCCGCGTCCGCTCGCCTGGCGAGAGCGACGAGGTCGCACGGCCGATGTGGTCGGCGCCGAGCCCGAACTTCGCGAGCAGGGTTCGGGCGTCGACACGCGTGAGGCCGGTGCGCTGGACGAACTCGTCGACGAGCTTCGAGGCATCCGCGTACGCCTCTCGTCCCTGCCCGATAGAGCCGAGCACGGTTCGCCGACCGACGCTGCGCGTCCCGTCCACGAGCGGCACGCCGCCGAGGAGCATGCCGAGCAGGGTCGACTTGCCCACGCCGTTCGCACCGGCGATCGAGAGACGCTCGCCGGGCACGAGGTCGACGTCCACCGGGCCGAGACGAAAGCTCCCGCGTTCCGCGACGGCACCGGCCAGGCCGAGCACGTGATCGCCGAGCCGTGCTCCTGCACGCAACGTGAGCTCGAGCTCCCACGGCTCGAACGGCTTCTCGGGAAGCTCGTTCCGCTCGAGCAGCCGCTCCGCCTGCCGCACCTTCGTCTCGAGCGCGTGTGTTGCGCGCCTGTCGGCCCCGCCGGTCTTGTTCCCGAGGGACTCGCCCTTGGAGCGAGCCTCCGTCCGGCGTGTGCTCAGAAGCTCCGTCAGCCGCCTGCGCCGAAGCTGCGCCTCGTCGAAACGGGCGTACGCGACAGCCCGTTCCGCGTCCCGGGCCGCGGCGTAGCCACTCCAGCCGCCGGCCGATTCGCGCAGACCGCGCGATCCGGGCTCGATCGCGGCGATTCGGTCGACCGTCCGGTCGAGGAACTCGCGGTCGTGAGAAACGACCACAAGCGCGCCGCGGTACGAATCGAGGAAACGCTCGAGTCGCTCGAGCCCGTCGAAGTCAAGGTCGTTCGTGGGCTCGTCGAGCAGGAGGAGGTCGAAGCGCGAGAGGAGAATCGACGCAAGCGCGACCCTCGCGGACTCGCCGCCGGACAGCCCACGGCGCTCCCGCTCGAGGTCGAGTGCCAATCCTAGATCGCCGCAGACGCTGCGAGCGCGCGCATGAAAGTCCGCGCCGCCGAGCGCGAGGAAACGCTCGAGCGCCGCGGGGTAGCGATCGTTCGCCTCGACACCCTGGGCGAGCTCGCGTGCGGAGTCCTCGAGCTCGTGCTCTACAGCCGTGACCCCCGCTCGCCGCGCAAGCGTCTCGAGCACCGACTCGCCCGGATCGGCGGCCCGCTCTTGCTCCAGATACCCCACAGTCAGGCGCGCGGGTGGGCGGCTGACGACGCCCCGATCGGGCTCCTCGAGCCCGGCGACGATCCTGAGCAGCGTCGACTTGCCGACCCCGTTCGGGCCGACGAGCCCGATCCGCGCCCGCGGGCCGATCGTGAGCGTGACCTGATCAAGGACGAGTTGTGCGCCGTACTGCTTCGTGACGTCTGCGAGCTGGACTCGCATCGGCGGACCTCCGGGAACCGTGGTTGACGCGCACGCGACGAGGCGTGCGCACGAACGGGATATGAGCCGGTCAGTCCGTCATGGAGCGGCGCCAGGCGCCGCCTGGATCGTACCTCGAATGCGGCGTAAGGCCGGTGTAAGGCCTCGTAAGAAATTCGCAAGTGATCGTGTCATCTCGCTCGAGGAGGCGTCATAACAGTCGAGCAAGGCAAGCGAAGGAGGGTAAAATGGATCGGACCGGGCACCCAACGAGCGGCAGGCGCACTCTCTCGAGATCCGCGCTCGCGCCGCTCGCCCTCGTACTCTGCGCCTTCGGGCTCACTGCCGGCGCAGGCATCGCCGCTCAGGCCGCACCTCCCAGCAATACGGCCGAGCCGGTGATCACCGGACGCGCGGAGCAGGGCAGGACATTGTCGGCGACGAACGGGAACTGGACCGGTACGGGTTCCATCTCCTATGCGTACCAGTGGGTGCGCTGCGGCGCCGACGGCGGGCGACCGGACGGGGGCAACTGCTCGATCGTATCGGGCGCGGATTCGCGCAACTATCGGCTCGGGCGCGCCGACGTCGGCTTCCGGATGCGCATCCGCGTGACTGCCACGAACGCAGAGGGCTCGCGTACCGCCGCTTCGGACCCGACTGCGACGGTCGTAGGA
The DNA here is from genome assembly GCA_963723695.1 of uncultured Gaiellaceae bacterium. Lineage (GTDB taxonomy): Bacteria > Actinomycetota > Thermoleophilia > Gaiellales > Gaiellaceae > GMQP-bins7. Next base: position 428,751 of record CAVRRU010000015.1, read on the forward strand.
CAGCCCGTCAACACGTCGATTCCGCTCGTCTCCGGGACCACGCTGGTGGGCTCCGTCGTCACGGCCAACCCTGGGAACTGGACGGGCGTCCAGAACATCTCGTTCTCGTACCGCTGGGTGCGCTGCACCAGCGCGGGCGGTGAGTGTGTCTCGATCGGCGTGTCGAGCCGGAGCTACCGGCTCACTTCGGCCGATCTGAACCACAAGATGCGCTTCCACGTGACCGCTCGGAACTCCGTCGGCTCGGTCACGGTTCTCTCGGGCGAGTCGTCGCTCGTGACGGAGCCGCTGCCTTCCGGTGCGATCAGGCTCCCGAGCGGCGAGATCTCGATCCCCGCCTCGAGTGTGCCGTCGAACCACCGCCTGGCGGTCTCGCAGGTCGTGTTCTCCCCCACCCCTGTCACGGGCAAGAACCAGATCCTCACCGTCCGGGTTCGGGCAAAGGACACGCGCGGGTTCGTCATCCGCGATGCGCTCGTCTTCGTCCGCTCGACGCCCCGAGTCACCACGGGCGGCGACCGCCAACTCACGACGAGCGACGGCTGGGTCACGTACCAGCTCGCACCGAACGCGAACTTCCCGAAACCTCGGCGTGGCTACAACGTGCAGTTCTTCGTCAAGGTCTACCGCTCGGGCGACCCGGCTCTCGGCGGGATCGCCGGCTACCGGCTCGTGCAGGTGCGCCTGGCGGGATGAGGCGTCACAACGTCTCCTTGAGCTCCTCCAGCGCGGCCCAACGCGGGTCCGGGTCGCGCTCGAGGTGCTCGTGGGGCTCGACGTTGAGGTCCTTCCCGCACGCCGGGCACAGCCCGGCGCAGTCCTCGCGGCAGAGGATCTGCTCCGGGATCTCGAGGGCAAGCGCATCGCGGGCCCACGCGCTCAGCTGCAGCTCGGCGTCCACGACGTAGTCGGAACGCAGCTCGTCCGCCGCGGGCGCGTCCGGGTCGTGGAACTCGCGAGCGGACACGGTTCGGTCGACCTCGGCGAAACCGAGGCAGCGCATGCACGCGCCGCTCAGATGAGCGCGGAGTCGGAGGTCGAACACCGTTGCGCCGGACGGCTGCGAGACCTCGAGCTCGACCGGGATCGAGGCGGGAGTCGCCTCGTAGCGCTGCCCGCCGAGGACGAACGGCTCGAGCTCGACGTCGAGCGTTTGCTGCCGTGCCTCTCCGGGCCGAAGCCGGAGTGCCCTGAGATCCACCGTCGTCACGAACTGAGCGTAGCGCCCTCGACCTCCCACACGAAGCCATTAGCTCCGCTGTTCGCCTGTTAAACTACGATCATGGAATCTGATCGCTGGCTCGGGCTCGACCTCCGCCATCTCGTGGCGTTGAAAGCGATCGCCGACCAGGGCTCATTCGGCAGGGCAGCCGAGCGCCTTGGCTACACGCAGTCCGCCGTCTCGCAGCAGATCGCTGCGCTCGAGCGAATCGTCGGGCTGCGCCTGATCGAGCGCCCTGGCGGACCCCGACCGATCTCCCTCACCGAGGCCGGCAGCATCCTCCTCCGCCACGCGGAGGCAATCGAGGCGAGGCTCCAGGCCGCGAAGGCGGACATGAGCGCGCTCGAGGCCGGCGACGCAGGCCGTCTGCGGGTCGGAACGTTCCAGAGCGTCGGCGCGAAGATCATCCCTCGTCTCCTCCGGCGTTTCTCGGAAAGTCATCCCCAGGTCGAGGTCGTGCTGCGCGAGTCGCAGGACGAAAGCGAGCTGCTGGAGATGATCGAGCGCGGAGAGCTGGATCTCACCTTCTGGACGCTGCCGGTCGCCGGAGGTCCGTACGAAGCCGTCGAGATCCTTCGCGATCCCTACGTCCTCGTGGTGCCCGCAGGGTCCCCCCTTGCTGCTCTGAAGCGGCCGCCCACGTTGAAGGAGATCGTTCTCCAGCCGCTGATCGGCTTCAACCATTGCAGCGCGATGGCGCATGTGGACTCGCAGCTCTCGGCAGCTGGGCGAGCTCCGAACTACGTGTTCCGCTCCGATAACAACGGGACCGTCCAGGGTCTGGTCGGCGCCGGGGTCGGCATCACTGTGGCGCCTCGGCTGACGGTGGACGAGGACGACCCGAGCGTCGAGGTGATCGATCTCCAGGGACGCGTCGAGCCGCGGATCATCGGCCTCGTCTGGCACCGGGACCGCCACCGAAGCCCTGCGGCGGAGGCGTTCGTCGACTCGGCTATCGCAGTGTGCGGCGAGCTCGTGCCCCAGCCCGCGGCCGCGTAGCTACGAAAACCTCTCGAACTCCTCGGGCTCGTCGAGCGGCTCGGGGCCGATGCCGGCGACGACGGTCTCCTGCGAACGCTCGTGCAGACGCTCCCGGCCGCGCTTGACGGCTGACAGGAACTTGTCGAGGTTAACCTCGAGCGTCGAGAGGATCGAGTCGGCCCAGTCCTCCATCTCGAGCCGTGTCTCGCGTGCCTGCCGCTTGGCGTCGTCGACGATGTCGTCCGCCTGCCTCTCGGCGAGCTTCACGATCTCGGTCTGTGAGGCCTCTCGCTGTGCCTGCTCTCGCGCCTCCTGGATGATCCGGTCGCACTCCCGCTTCGCCTCCGCGAGCATCTCCTGACGCTCCTTCACGATCCAGCGGGCCTGCTTGATCTCCTCGGGGATGGTCGCCCGCATCTGGTCGAGGATCTCGTAGATCTCCTCGCGGTCAAGGCGAACCTGGTCGGTGAGCGGCACCGCCTTCGCGTTGTGCACGAGGTCGTCGAGCCTGTCGATGAGCACGAGTACGTCCATGGGCGCGCAGTCTACTCCTGGGGTGAGACGGGAGCTCCCGGCTTCCCGTCGGGGTACAGCTCGGCGAAGCGGCGCGCAACGGCTGCCGGCACGAGCTCGTCGACCTTGCCCCCGAACGAGGCGATCTCCTTGACGCCGCTCGAGGAGACGAAGCTGTACAGCGGGTTCGCCATGACGTACAGCGTCTCGATGTCGGGCGCGAGCTGGCGGTTGAGGTGGTTCATCTGGAACTCCCACTCGAAGTCGGAGATCACGCGAAGCCCTTTCACCATCGTCGTGGCGTCGTGTTTTCGCGCGAACTCGACGACGAGCTCCGAGAAGACGTCGACGACGACGTTGTTGCAGCTCGCGAGGGCATCCTCGAGGAAAGCGACGCGCTCCTCGACGGTGAAGAGCGGCTGCTTGTGCGTCGGGTCGCGCACGACGCCGACGACGACCCGGTCGAAGATCACCGCCGCACGCCGGATGACGTCGACGTGCCCGTTCGTGACGGGGTCGTAGGAGCCCGGGCAGATGGCTGTAATCACCGTGAGAACACCGTAATCCGCGCGGAACCGTAGCGCCGGGTCGTGACGAGGTCGAGCGGAAGCTCCGGCGTGACCCGATCCGACGTCTCGACGACGACGAGGGCATCGTCGGCAAGGATGGCCGGCAGCAGGTCCGCGAGCGAGGTGACATGCGCGTCCCACTCCTCGTACGGCGGGTCCACGAGCACGAGGTCGTACCTCCGGCCGCGCTCGCGCTCTTCGCGAAGCACCGGCGCCACATCGTGGGCCGCAACGACGGCGCCCGTGAGGCGAAGCTTCTCGAGGTTCGACTGGATCACGCGAGCAGCCTCGCGGTCGCGCTCGACGAAGACGCAGCTCGCCGCGCCTCGCGACAGTGCCTCGAGCCCCATCGCGCCCGAGCCGGCGAAGAGATCGAGCACCGCCGCGTCCTCGATCGGCCCGATGAGCGAGAACACCGCCTCCCGCACCCGGTCGCCGGTTGGCCGTGTGACGACGCCTTTTGGCGCCGCGATTCGATGCCCCTTCCGCGAGCCCGCGACGATTCTCACGATTCGCCGAGGTGCTCGGCCTCGCCGAGCAGGCGATCCACGTCGTCGGCCAGTAAGCCTTCGTCGGGGAGAGATCGAGCCGCGTCGCGTGCGCGCTCGAGGAGCTCCTTGTCGCGCCGCAACCGCACGAACCGAAGGTCCGAATAGCCGGACTGCCGCGCGCCCAGCAGCTGACCTTCTCCGCGGATCTCGAGGTCGCGCTCGGCGAGCTCGAAGCCGTCCGTTGTCTCGACCATCGCCTCGAGCCGCTCGATCGCGGTCTCCGAGAGCTCGTCGCGAGAGCGGGATACGAGCAGGCAGTACGACTGCTCCGCCCCGCGCCCCACCCGCCCCCGGAGCTGGTGGAGCTGGGCGAGCCCGAAGCGGTCGGCTTCCTGGACGATCATGATCGTCGCATTCGGAACGTCGACGCCGACCTCGATGACGGTCGTCGCGACGAGAACGTCCAGCTCTCTCGCCTTGAAGCTCGCCATGACGCCGCGCCGCTCGGCAGGTCGTAGCCGGCCGTGCAGACAGCCGACGCGGTAGCCGCGCAGCTCGGCCGCACGAAGCCGCTCGGCCTCCTCCTCGGCAGCGCGTGCAACCCGCGTCTCCGATGCTTCGATCAGCGGGCAGACGACGTACGCCTGCCGGCCGTCGTCGAGATGCCGGCAGAGCCGCGTGTACGCCTCGGAGCTTCGATCGTCGGTCACCCAAGCGGTGATCACCGGCTTTCGGTCGGCGGGCGGCATCGACAGCTCGCTCACCTCGAGGTCGCCGTACACGGTGAGCGCGAGAGTGCGGGGAATCGGCGTGGCAGTGAGATGCAGGGCGTGCGGGCTCCGTCCCTCGACGAGGGCCGTTCGCTGCGCGACGCCGAAGCGATGCTGCTCGTCGACGACTGCGACGGCGAGGTCCGAGAAGTCGACCTCCTTCTCGATGAGGGCGTGGGTGCCGACGACGATCTGTGCGTCACCGGAGGCGATGAGCTGCCGCGCAGCGGTGTGCTCCTTCGCGCGCAGCGAGCTCGTCAGCAGCGTGACGCGCACACCGAGCGGCGCGCAGAGCTCGTCGATCGTGAAGAAATGCTGCTCGGCGAGCGTCTCGGTCGGCGCCATGAGTGCGCCCTGGCGGCCGGCCTCCACAGCGCGAAGGAGCGCATGAAGCGCGACGACCGTCTTCCCCGCGCCTACCTCTCCCTGCAGGAGTCGCTGCATGGGAATCGATCGCGCGACATCGGCGTCGAGCTCCGACATTGCCCGCTCCTGATCTGGCGTTAGCGCGAAGGGGAGCGACGCGCGGTAGCGAGCGATCAGCTCTCCGGGCTGCCCCAGCGGCTCCGCCGACGCGCTCTCGCGCGCCGCGGCCGTGCGTGCAAGCGCAAGACGGAGCACCAGCAACTCGTCGAACGCGAGCCGCAGTCGACCGACCTCGGCTTCCGGCAGCGATCGCGGTCGGTGAACCGCTGCCAGCGCGTCGACGCGCAGGGGAAGGCGCTCCGAGGCGAGGAGCGGCGCAGGGACGTCGTCGCCGAGGTCGCGGACGTAGTCGAGTGCCTGGGTGTGCAGATCGCGGAGCTTCTTCTGCGCGAGGTCCTCGCTCGCCGGGTAGACGGGTGCGAAGTCGGCCGTCTCGGCATCGCCGTCGAGGTCGTACGAGGAGACGGCAAATCCGTACTTGTTCGCGCGTCCGCGGACCCGGATCGGCGTGCCAGGCGTGAGCTTGCCTTCGAGCCAGGGCTGGTTGAACCACGTCGCCCGGATCTCGCCGGTCTCGTCGGCGATCCGCGCGCTGAGGATCTTCAGCCGGCCGCGCCGCCGGCTCGTGGCGGAGCGGATCACGCCTTCGATCACCGCCTCGTCGTCCCCGAAGAGTTCGCTGATCCTCTTCAGCGGAACCGGCTGCTCGTACCGGCGCGGTGGCTGCCAGAGGAGATCGCCGACGGTCTCGAGGCCGAGCCTGGCGAGGCGACGTGCCATCGTCGGCCCGACTCCATTCAGCGTCTCGACCGACGCGGTGAGGCGATCAGGGCGCGGCGCCGACCGCGGTCGTGGCCAGACGCCAGGCGCCTCGGCGCCGGCGAAGCCGGCGGGCAGAACAACGCGAGCAATCGTCCCCGTCACTACGGCAGCCCACTATAGGTAGGGCTTCTGCGCGCAAGACCGGAATCGACGAGCGTCGATTCCGGTCGCGCGAAGACCCTAAAGGCGGCCGCTGCGCGGCCGCATCGCAGCTTCGACTCGACCTTAGGCGTCGATCGCGAGCGTGTACAGCCAGCCCGGCTGCCAGCGGAAGGAGTCCTCGACGAGCTCCTCGAGCGGCGTGCCCTCGAGGAGGTGGTCGAGCGCCCACTTCGTCGCCGAGTGGCCGACGACCACGATGCGCTGGTCGGCGTAGCGCGGCGGGAGGTCGTGGAGAAAGCTCCGGACGCGGGCGACGACGTCGAGGTAGCTCTCCCCGCCTGACCACGGGTCGAGCACGTGCTTCGTACGCTCGATTTCGAGGCGGGCCACCGCCGTTCCGTTCAGCATCCCGTAGTTGCACTCCCGCAGCCGCCAGTCGTGAAAGATCGGCAGGCCGCGAGGGGCGAATGCGATCCGGGCGGTTTCGGTGGCGCGGGCGAGGTCCGAGCAGAAGACCGCCGCGAGATCCTCGTCGTCGGCGTGCCGGTCGCCGAGCTCCTTCGCCTGGCGCCGGCCCAGCGTCGAGAGCTGCCCGTCGAGCCAGCCCGAGGCGACCCAGCGCTCGTTGTCGGTCGTCGTCGCGTGCGTCTCGAAGACGATCTCGAGCTTCGACTCTCTTCTGCGCCTCATGTCGGGATCCGCTAGCGGATCCCGACGGCGCGAACACCCCTGAAGGCGTCCGCTTCGCGGCCGCTATGCATGCGTGTCCACATCGGTGCTGGTCGCCGGCAGCGGGGCGGCATGCTACTCGGCGTCTTGGAACCAGATGAAGCCAACTGCGCCCGGGCCAACGTGGGTTCCGACGACCGCGCCGAGCGTGGACGTGAACTCGATCTCGGCCTTCGGCCGGACCCGCCAAGTGAGCTCGGAGAGAGTGCCGACCCAGTCCGCGGCGTCCGCATGGGCGATCGCGACGCGTAGCCCCGTCCCATCGGTGGTCGCCTCGACGAGGCGCCGCTCGAACTCGGCGAGCGCCTTCTGGCGCCCTCGCACACGAGCCACCGGGACGACTTCGCCTTCTTGGACGGCCAACACGGGCCGCAGGTTCAAGAGCGACCCCGCAATGGCCTGAGCCCTGCCGATACGACCGCCTCGCTGGAGGTACTCGAGCGTCTCGACAGTGAAGAGGACCTGACACTCCGACCGGAAACGATCGACCAGCGCGGTTATCTCTTCGTCCGTGGTGCCAAGGGCGAGTCTCCGTTGAATCGCATGCGAGAGCATTGCGATCGCGAGGCAAGCCGACTCGGTGTCGACGACGCGCACCTTGTCACCGACCTCCTGCGCCGCGAGCTCGGCGCTCTGAAACGTTCCCGAGAGCCTTGCCGAGACGTGGAGCGAGTAGATCCGCTCGTACGAAGCCAGCTCCTCGTACGCTGATACGAAGTCCTGCGGCGTCGGCTGGGCGGTCGCAGGCGTCACGGGCGACGTTCTGAGCTTCTCGTAGAACTCGGCCGGCCCGAGCTCGACGTAGTCGCGGAACGTCTCGTCGCCGAAGCGGACGTACAGCGGGACGAAGCGCATATTGGGAAAGCGCGCCGGGGCTTCCGGGTAGTCCGACGTCGAGTCGAGCACGATCGCCGTGTTCTCGGTCGTCAGATTCACTCGCCTCACCTCCCGGCTGCCGTGCGGATTGCGCGGACGAGAGCCTCGATCCCCTCGTCCTTTCGCACGAGCGCGGCGCCCGTGCTCGACGCGGCATCGTACTCGGCCCGCCCCGCCGAGGCGCTCAGGAAAACGATCGGAACGCGTGCGCCTTCGGCCTCCAGGTCCGCGCCGACCTCCGCGCCGTCCATGTCGGGGAGCCGGTAGTCGAGAACGACGACGTCGGGCTCGAGCTGCCGGGCCGCTCGCACCGCCGAGGCCCCGTCGGCCACGGCCCCGACGACATCGACGTCGGCCCGCGAGCCCAGGAGGAACACGAGCGAGTCGCGGTAGACGTCCGAGTCCTCGACGAGCAGGACGCGGACGGGCGCCGGAGGCGCGCTCACTGGGCGACGACGAGGAGTGGGTAGTGGGGCTGTCCGCCCTCGTGGACGTCGATGAACTCGAGGTCGGAGTGACGCGCTTCCAGCGCTGGAAGCAGGCTGTCAAGTGCGGGCGCACTCTCGCCCGTGAGGATCGTCAGAACGCTCTTCCCATCGGCTACGACGCGGTCGACGACCTCGTTCACCACGAGGTCGAGGTCGTGGCCGGACGCGACTGCGGTGCCGTCGACGAGACCGAGATACGCGCCCTCCTCGATGTCGATGCCGTCCAGGGTGGCGTCCCGCGAGGCGATCGTTATCTCGCCGGTCGCCGCACCGGCCAGCTCCGCCGACATCTCGCGTTCGTTCTCCTCGGCCGACGCGGTGGGAAGAAACCGGCTCATCGCCGCAAAGCCCGCCTGCACCGAGGCGGAAGGTAGGACGCGAACGCGCTTCGTGCTCGATCCCGCTGCCTGCTCGGCGGCGAGGATCACGTTCGAATTATTCGGCAGCACGAGTACGTCGTCGGTCGGAACGGCCTCGATCGCATCGAGGATCTCGGCGGCCGAAGGGTTCATCGACTGGCCGCCCTCGATGACGCGGGTCGCGCCGAGACCTTCGAAGAGCCGTCGGTTCCCCTGACCCGGGCACACCGCGACGAGGCCCGTCTCGAGGGTCGGCACGGCGGCCGTCGCCCCTTCCAGCAGGCGCTCCTCGCGCTGGGCGGTCTGGTGGTGCATGTTCGCGATCTCGACGCCCTCGACGACGCCGAGCGCAGTGCCGAGGGCTAGCGCCTGCCCCGGGTCGTTCGTGTGGACGTGCACCTTGAGCGCCGTCGAATCACCGACGACGAGCAGCGAATCGCCGATCTGCTCGAGCTGGCTCTCGAGCGCGTCCTTGTCGAGCTCCTCCCCCTCGACGACGAACCCGGTGCAGTAGCGGTACTCCGAGAGCTCCAGGTGGATCGCCTCGAAGCCGAGCGGCTCCACCTCGGTGGAGATGTCGGGAATCGGCTCGCCCGTCGCGCCGTGGACCATTCCCCGCGCGATTTCGACGAGCCCGGCTCCGCCCGCATCGACGACGCCCGAGTTCCGCAGCACGTCGAGCAGCTCGGGTGTTCGTGCCAACGCGTCCTCGCCTCGGGCGAGCACCGCACGCAGGAAGTCCGGCGGTCGAAGGCGCTTGTTGCCGTCCGACTCGCCCTCCTCGGCCATCTCGCGGATCACCGTGAGCATCGTCCCCTCGACCGGCTGCTTCACTGCTTGGTACGCCGAATCGCTTGCTCCGCGGAAGGCACGCGCCAGCAGCGGCGAGCTTACGCCCTCGTGCTCGCCGAGCACCTCCACGAAGCCTCGTACGACCTGCGAGAAGATGACGCCTGAGTTCCCGCGCGCACCCATCAGCGCCGCGCGCGTGACGTCCTTCGCGACCGCTTGGCTGTCCGCTGCGCGTGAGGCCTCCAGCGCTTCGACGATCGACCGCAGCGTCAGGACGAGGTTCGTGCCGGTGTCGCCGTCGGGCACGGGATAGACGTTCAGGTCGTCGATTCGCCTGCGGTGCGCTTCGAGGTTCTGAAGCGCGCTCCGCGCGAGATGCCGAACGAGCTCGAGCTCCATCAGCGTGCGAGCCTACTACCAGGCTCGCGAGTGCTCTAGACGGCTTTCTGGACCTTGCCGGCCTTGAGGCAGCGCGTGCAGACGTACGCGCGCGTCGCGTGGCCGTCGAGGAGCACGCGGACGCGCTGCAAGTTCGGGTTGAAGCGGCGCTTCGTGGCGACCATGGAGTGGCTCCGGCTGTGGCCGAAGCCCGGCTTCTTCCCGCAGATAGCGCAAACCTTGGACATGCGGCCGACGAGTGTAGCTGTCAGCGCGCGGCAGCCGCGCGCAGGTGCGAGAAGAGATCGGCCATCTCGAGCGCGCTACGGACGGCCTCGGCGCCCTTTCCGATCCGTGGCTCTGCCTGCTCGACGCGATCAAGGGTGAGGACGCCGAATGACACCGGGACTCCGGTCTCGAGCGCTGCGAGCTGCAGGCCGCTCGCCGCCTCGCTCGAGACGTAGTCGAAGTGTGGCGTGTCGCCGCGGATGACGCAGCCGAGCGCGACGATGCACGCGAAGCGCCGCGTCTTTGCGAGCGCGGTGGCCGCGAGTGGCAGCTCGAAGGCGCCCGGGACGACCATGATCGTGATCGCCTCCTGGCGGACACCGGAGTCGGCAAGCTCGACAAGCGCGCTGTCGAGGAGCTGCGTCGTCACACTGCCGTTGAAGCGCGAAACGACGACGCCCACCGCTCGGCGACCACCTTCGGCGACTCCCTCGAGCACGGCGTAGCCGTCGGGGATGTGCAGGTCGCCCATGGCGTGCTCGTGAGACAGCTCGATGTGCATCGGCGTCTCGTCGATCCCCGCCTCGTCGATCTCGGGTACCTCGTCCTCCTGCTCGACCTCGACCGTTTCGATCGCCTCCTGCGCGTCCTCGGTCTCGACGTCGACCGCTGCCGCAGCCGTGCCCCAGGCCGGCGATGAGCCCTCGTCGGGCTCCGGTGCAGTGACCTCGAGCTCCTCCTGCTCCTCTTGCCCCTCCTCGCGCGGCCCCTCGCGAGCCCAGTCGTGGAGGACGTTCTCGCTGGTCGAGTCGATGTCTCGGTTGCTCACTGCGGATCCTCCGGCCGCTCGGTTTCGAGGCGCGCGCCCTGATGGTGGAGCTTCGCGATCGTGTGGCCCAGCTTCTCACGTTTGGCCGCCAGGTAGCGCTCGTTCTCGGCCGTCGGCTCGACCTCGAGAGGTACCTGCTCGACGACGGTCAGGCCGTAGCCGTCGAGCCCTGTGAGCTTCCGCGGGTTGTTCGTCAGGATGCGGATGGTCGTCAGCCCGAGGTCGGCGAGGATCTGGTTCCCGATCCCCCACTCACGCGCATCGGGTGGGAAGCCGAGCGCGAGATTGGCCTCCACCGTGTCGAGGCCGTTCGCCTGGAGCTCGTATGCCTTCAGCTTGTTGAGCAGCCCGATTCCGCGCCCCTCCTGCCCCATGTAGAGAACGACGCCCCGGCCCTCGCCCTCGACGCGGGCGAGCGCACGCTCGAGTTGCTCCCCGCAGTCGCACAGGTGCGAGTGGAAAACGTCGCCAGTGAGGCACTCCGAGTGCACGCGCACGAGAACGTTCTCGGCGCCCTCGATGTCGCCTTTGACCAGCGCGAGGTGCTGCTTGTCGGTGAGGAGCTCGCGGTACGCGATCGCCTGGAACTCCCCGAACTCGGTCGGGAGTCGCACCGAGACGACGCGTTCGACGAGCTTCTCCATCCGGCGCCGGTACTCGATGAGATCGGCGACCGTGACCATCTTCAGCTCGTGCCGCTCGCAGAAGATAGTGAGATCGGACACGCGGGCCATCGTCCCGTCGTCGTTCATGATCTCGCAGACGACGCCGGCCGGATTCAGCCCGGCGAGCCGCGCCAGATCCACCGCCGCCTCCGTCTGCCCCGACCGCTGCAGCACGCCGCCCGGCTTTGCGCGCAGCGGGAAGACATGACCGGGCTGGACGAGATCGTGCGGCACAGAGCTCGGATCGATGGCCACCTGGATCGTTCGAGCACGATCGTGGGCCGAGATTCCGGTCGACACGCCCTCGCGTGCCTCGATGGACACCGTGAATGCGGTGCCGAGCGGAGTCTCGTTGTGGTCCGTCATCGGCCTGAGCTCGAGCTCGTCGCAGCGCTCCGGCGCCAGGCAGAGGCAGATGAGCCCCCGCCCGTGCGTCGCCATGAACGTGATCGCTTCGGGTGTGACGAACTGGGCCGCGATCGTGAGGTCGCCTTCGTTCTCGCGGTCGGCGTCGTCGACGACGACGACGAATCGTCCCGAGCGGATGTCCTCGATCGCCTCGTCGATCGTCGCGAAGGGCGAAGCCGTCTCGGGCGGTCTCAGGTCGGTGGCCACGCTCGGATCGTAGCCCGGCGCGTCTGGCGGAAGCGGGAGGTTCCCCCAGCTACCGTTGCACGAGCCGCTCGACGTACTTGGCGAGAACATCAGCTTCGAGGTTCACGGGCTGTCCTGGCCGGAGATCGGACAGCGTGGTCGCTTCGAGCGTGTGGGGTACGAGCGCGACGGCGAACGCGTCCTCGGAGAGCTCGGCCACCGTGAGCGAGACGCCGTCGACCGTCACCGACCCCTTCGCGACGCAGTAGCGCAGGACATCGTCCGGCGCCTCGACGAAAACGCGGAGCCCCTCGCCCTCGGCCTCGACGGACTGGACGCGGCCGACCGCGTCGATGTGCCCCTGGACGTAGTGGCCACCGAGCGGCTCGCCTGCGCGGAGCGGCGGCTCGACGTTCACGGCGCTCATTTCCTCGAGTGTTCCGAGCATCGTACGCGCGAGGGTCTCCGGGACCATGTGGAACGCGATCGTGTCTCCGTCCAGTGCGGTCGCCGTGAGGCAACAGCCGTCGATGGAGACCGAGTCTCCGATGCGTGTCACGGGAGCCGTGCCGGGTGCACGGATGACGAGCGAGCGGCCACCGCCCACCTCGGCCGCCTCGACGACCCGGCCGACCTCCCGGACGATCCCAGTGAACATGCCCGAACCTTAGAGCCCGGTTCAGAGTGACATGGATGCTCATTCTGAACCGGGCTCTTAGGGTTCGTTCAGGTACGCCTGGATGAGCACGTCGTCGCCGATCGGGCGGGCCTCCATGCGGGAGAGCTCGAGCGGTCGCGGCATCCCATCGAGCATTCCCGGGCCTTCTGCGGAGATACGCGGGGCAACGAACACGAGGAGCTTGTCGACCAGCCCTGCCTCGAGGAACGCCGCCGCGAGGGTCGGGCCACCCTCGAGAAGCAGCGATTGGACGCCGTCGACGGCGAGCGCCCCCAGCTCCTCGGGTAGCGGCCCGGAGCGAAGCTCGAGCTCGGAGTCGTCGGGAAGCGGGCCGCGGCCGAACGCGATACGCCTCGGCTGTCTCACGACCTCGACGCCGCGAGCATCGAGTCGCGGATTGTCCCAGCGCACCGTCCCCATCCCTACCGCGACGGCGTCCGACTGCGCGCGCAGGAGATGGACGAGCTTTCGCGACGCCTCGCCCGTGACCCAGCGAGAGCCCGGCATGCGGACGCGTCCGTCGAGCGTGACGGCGACCTTGTAGGTCACGAACGGCCTGCCGGAAATCACCCAGGTGCGCCACTCCTCGATCTGCTGGCGGCAGCGGAAGCCGAGGTCGCCGTCGGCAAGTTCGGTTTCGACACCGGCATCTTCGAGCTTGGCCAGACCAGCGCCGTGAGCCGGGTTCGGATCATGCTGACCGGCAACCACACGCTCTACGCCGGCTTCGAGCAGAGCGTCGACACACGGTGGCGTGGATCCGTGGTGCACGCACGGCTCGAGCGTCACGTAGACGGTCGCGCCGCGCGCCCGTTCTCCGGCAGCCTCGAGCGCGACCACCTCGGCGTGCGGGCCGCCCTTGCGCTCGTGCCAGCCTTCGCCGACGACCTCGCCGGCTGCGACCACAACGGCCCCTACGATCGGGTTCGGGTGCGTCGTGCTACGTCCGCGCTCGGCGAGCTCGCGCGCGCGCTCCAGATGCGTGGGATCCACGTCGTGATCCTAGGTACGAAGCCTGGCGACGAAGAAGCCGGCAGTGCCGTGGACGTGCGGCAGCGTCTGCAGGAACTCCGGCCTGCGCGGATGTCGAAACATGGGCCATTCGCCGGAGAGGCTCTCGTCGACTTCGAGCGCCGACTCGTCGACCACCGCCTCCGACTCGTCGGCGTTGATCGTGCAGACCGAGTAGACGATCGTGCCTCCCGGACGGACGCGCTCCGCCGCCGCCCGGAGCAGCTCGAGCTGGAGCTCCGGCAGCGGCTCGGCCCGCCAGCGTAGGTCCGGGCGGCTGTTGAGCACTCCGAGGCCGGAGCACGGGGCATCGACGAGCGCGCGATCGAAGCCGGTCAACCCAGCTGGCAGCGCTCTGCCGTCGGCGACGACGACCTGGACGTTCGAGGCGCCAATGAGCTGCGCCGTCTCCTGGAGCTCTCGCGCGCGCGCTTCGTTGATCTCAACCGCGGTGACGTCTCCGGCGAGCATGGTCGCCTTGCCGCCGGGAGCCGCGCACAGGTCGAGGGCTCGCTCGCCGTCGCGCGACCCTACCGCGAGCCCGACGAGCTGCGAGGCAGCGCTCTGCGGCCACAGTCGGCCTTCGGCGAGAGCCTCGGGGTCGATGCGGTCGACGTGCCATGCACCTGGAACGACGGGGTCGGGCGTGCCGTCCGCCTCTCCGTGAACGAGGCGGACGACGGTCGGCGCCGGCTCGTTCAGCGCGCACATCAGAGCGCGGGCATCGTCGGCACCGAGATCGCGCCACCACGTCTCGGCGACCCAGTCCGGATACGAGTGCTTGAGCGCAGCCTCGTCCGCGCTCGTCTCCGGCAACGCGTCCAGTAGGGGCCCGATGCCGTCGGCGACGCGGCGGAGGACGGCGTTGGTGAATGCGACCGCGCGTTCGAGGCCGGCGCGCCTGACGAGCTCGACCGACTCGTTCACGGCTGCGTAGCGGGCGACGCCGTCGACGAACCCGAGCTGGTACGCGCCGAGGCGCAAAGCTGCCCTCACGGGCGCATCGAGTCGGTGCACCTTACGCCGCCCGAGCGACTCGATCGCGTGGTCGAGCGTCCGAGCTCGCTGAACCGCGCCGTACGCCAGCCGCTGTCCAAGCGCTCGGTCACGCTCGTCGAGGTCGGCCGCGGCGGTGCGCAGTGCCCGGTCGGCGTACGCGTCGTCCTCGAAGACGCGCAGCAGCACGTCGAACGCGGCGGCGCGCGCCGGGCTTACGGCCGCAGACCGCGTAGCCATGCGTCGTACATCATTCGCTGGCCCCCGTCGGGCTGGACCTCGACAGGTTGGAACGAGCCGTCATTGGCGATCTGCGCGCGCCAGATCGTGACGGGGCGTCCGTGGACCTCCGCCCGCGCACCGATGTGCGGCGACAGCGCACGGACTCGCTTGAGGAGCTCGGATGCAGGGCGGTCGAGGTCGAGCCGGCGATCGTCGGCTTCGATCTTGGCCGCATATGTGGGTGCGCCGGCCTGCTCGTGGTACTCCGGTTCCGGATCCGCGAGCACCGCGTCGAGGAGCTCCGCCGCGACCCGTGCAGCTCGCTCGTAGACTGCGCCCGCGTCATCGTCGGGGCCGATCGGAAACGGCCGCTGCGCGGCAATCGGGCCCGCATCGAGCTCCTTCACGAGCTTGATGATCGTGACGCCCGTCTCGCTGTCCCCAGCCATCAGCCCCCGCTCGACCGGAGCCGCCCCGCGCCAGCGAGGGAGGAGTGACGGATGGACGTTCAGCCACAGACGCTCCGCGAGCACGTCCTCAGGGACGATGAGGCCGTACGCGACCGCGACGACGACCGGTGCGCCGAGGTCGAGCCCAGTGGACAGCCGCTCGTGCTCGAGCACACGGATTCCGAGCTGCTTCGCAACGAGCTTGGCAGGCGACGCGACGAGCTTGCGGCCCCGTCCCGCCTTCGCGTCCGGACGCGTGAGCACAGAGCTGATCTCGTGCCGCTGTGCGAGCTGCTCGAGGACGTCGGCACCGAATGCGCCGGTTGCCGCGACCGCGATCGGCCGCGTCACCGCGCGCCGAGAACCGGCTGCGGCCTGAGCCTCGCGAGAGCAGCGCGGCGCGACTCGTCATCGGTGCGATCGATGATCAGCACGCCGTCCAGGTGATCGAGCTCGTGCTGGGCGGGCCGAGACGAGGGTGCCTCGAGCTCGAGCTTGACGGGCTCTCCCTTCGCATCCATGCCTTCGATGGTGATCGCGACCGGGCGCTCGACCGGGACGAGCACGTCCCGGAGCGACAGGCACCCCTCGTCGTCGATCTCGGTCTCCTTCGAGCGCTTCGTGATGACGGGGTTCACGAGCACGCGATCCTCGCCCTCGTCCACGAAGACGAAGATCCGCCGCAAAACGCCCACCTGGGTCGCCGCGAGGCCGACGCCGCTCGCCTCGTGCATGAGCGAGGTCATGCGCTCTGCGAGGCGCTCGAGGTCGTCGTCGAATGCCTCGACCTCTCGGGCCTTCATGCGCAGGACCGGATCGCCGTACTGGCGAATCCGCGACAACGCCAGCAGGCGCCGCGCCTCACGCTCCAGCGCTTGCTCGTCGACGGCGTGGTCGTGATCGTGGTCGTGCGTCTGTCGTGGTCGTGCTCTTCGTGGTCGTGATCGTGGTCGTGCGCGGCCATCGCGCGGCGAGTGTAGCGCCGCGCGATGGCCGTATTCGCCTCAGTTTCCGATGCCGGTCGTCTGTCGATCGATCTCGGTGCCGTCGGCGTCGAAGGCAAAAACCGCCGTCGGCCCGACGCCCTTCTTCAGGTCGGCCCTCTTGATGCGGTAGCCATACGCCTGGAACTCGTTCGACCCGAGCTTCGCCTTCTTCAGCTTGATCTGACGCGACGATCCGTCGCTCATCAACACGCGCATGCTGGCCACCTCGGAGGATGCGAGGCCGATGAGACGCGCGTCCTTCACGGCCTGGATCGCCGGCCCGCCCTCGTACGCGAGACTCGCCGAGAATGCCCGGCCGCCGAGCGGATCGTCGGCCGGGTTGCAACCGCCTCCGCCCATCAGCGGAGAGTCGAGCGGCGCGTCGGTGAGACAGAGATGGCCGGTCGACGTCTGCTGCGCGAACACGCCGCGAGCGGACAGCCCATCTGCGCTCGGGATCTCGACCAGCGTCGTTGCGGGGGCGTCTGCGAGCGCGGCATCCAGGCGAACGGAATCGTCTTTCCAGGCGATCCGACCCGCGATCACTCCGCCGGCGAGAACACCTGCCGCCACGATGACTGCGACCGCCACGGCGAGCCGCCGGCTGTTGCGTCCGCTCCTAGGTGACATGGCAGCCTCCCCAGTGGGAACCGCTGTTGGCCCTGCAGTGAGCTTTCTTCACCTGCGACGACCACCAGTTCGTATACGTCGCCATGTCTTGGTTCCGGACTGTCGCGTGCCACCCGTACGAGACGTTGTCGATGAACGTCACCGTTGTGTCGTAGCCGGAAGCGTTCTTGTTGAACGAGGTCCGGGACCAGTTCGAGCTCCACGAGCTCCCCGCCGACAGGCCTGCGAACCAGTACGTCGGACCTCCATACGTCTCTACTGCCGACGCCGCACCGGCAAAGACGAGCGCCGACGCAAGTGCCAGCAAGAGGACGACTTTCCTCATGCGTGCCTCCTCTTCGAGTCTGATGTCGTCGTCCTCGTGTACCGCGCCAGATCTGCTCCGACAATTGGCCAGGACGGACGTGGCCGTTTCGGCCAGGGCCGCTACGGCGACTGCGGATCGACGTCCACGACGGCGTTGAGGCCGTCTCGTCGCATCGCCGGCGCGGCGCTCGCGAGCACCGCCGCGGCACGGCTCGCGAACGCCCGCGGAGAGTCCGTCTTCGCCAGCAGCTGAGCGCGATGGCGACCTCGGAGCCGGAGCAGAGGAGCCGGTCCGAGCAGGCGAGCGGACAGCCCTTCGAGCGCCTGCCGCAGCTCGCGGAGCGCGCGGTTCACGTCGCCCGGGTCAGGTCCCGACACGACAAGTGCAACAAGATGTGAAAAAGGTGGGTACGCGAGCTCCTCGCGCCGCTCGAGCTCCTGGGCGAGGAAGCCGGCGACGTCATGCCGGACCGCGAAGGCGAACGGCGTCGCGTCGGGCTGGAACGTCTGCACGACGACCTTACCCGGCGCGTCGCGCCCGCTCCGGCCGGCTAGCTGGGTGACGAGCTGGAAGGTCCGCTCCTCGGAGCGGAAGTCGGGAAAGGCGAGACCGGCATCGGCATCCACCACAGCGGCGACCTCCACACCCGGGAAGTGATGCCCCTTTGCCACCATCTGCGTCCCGATGAGCGCCGCCGAGCGCGCGTTAGCGAAGCGCTCGAGGGCTTCCCGCATCGCACCTGGCCGCGACGCCGTGTCGGCGTCGAGTCGGATCCGCTCGAGCCCGGGAACCCGGCGCTCGAGCTCTGCTTCGAGCCGCTGAGTCCCTGCGCCGATCCTCGCGAGCTCCACCGACCCGCACTCGGGACACGCCTCCGGAAGCTCCGTCGAGTACCCACAGTGATGGCAGTGCAGTCGCGAGTCCTGATGCAGCGTGAGCGCGATGTCGCAGCTCCGGCAGCGCCTCGTCGTCCCACACGAGCGGCAGTGGATCGCTCCCGAGATGCCGCGCCGGTTGAGAAGCAGGATCGCTCGGCCGCCTCTCCCCTCCACCGCAGACAGCTCCGCAAGCAGCGGCGCGGACAGCGGATATCCGGCCTCGCGCCGGAGATCGACGAGCTTGACGGTGGGCATCGGAGCTCCGATGCGGGCGGGCAACCCGAGCCGCTCGAGTCTCGCCCAACTCTCCGCGCGCGGCGTCGCGCTGCCGTACACGGCCACCGCGCCTTCGATCGCTGCGCGCTTGGCGGCGACCGTCCGCGCGTCGTAACGGGGATCGGACTCCTGCTTGAACGACGCGTCGTGCTCCTCGTCCACTACGACCAGACCGAGCCGGCCGACCGGAGCGAAGATCGCAGAACGGGCGCCGACCACGACCCGCGCCGTTCGGGCGGCGATGCGCTCGCGCTCGTCGCGGCGCTCGGCGTCAGTCAGCGCCGAGTGCAGGACGGCGACGAGATCGCCGAAGCGAGCACGGAAGCGGCCGACGGTCTGCGGTGTGAGAGCGATCTCGGGCACGAGCACGATCACGTCGCGGTCGCGCTCGAGGGCCGCCGCGGCAGCCTGGAGGTACACCTCCGTCTTGCCGCTTCCGGTCGGGCCGTGCAGCAGGACGTGGTCTGCGCCGTCGTCCAGCGCCACAACGATCCGCGCGATCGCGTCTCGCTGGGCGGGAGTGAGCTCGTCGGGCTCCGGCTCACCACCGAACGCATCGCGAACCGACGGCCCGCGCATCGGGCCCCGGCGCGTGCGGGCGTGCGGAGCGACGAGCGCCAACGCGCGAGCCGGTGTCGAGCCGTAGTAGTCGGCGAGCCAGAGCGCGAGCTCGATCAGCGCCGCCGGGACTCGATCCACGACCGCCCCTGCTTCGGCGATCTCGACGCCGTCCGGAGCCTGTACGCCCGTCGCGACCACGACGCCACGCACGCGCCTCGCACCGAGCTGGATCGACGTGACGTCGCCCGGAGTGACCTCGCCCGAGACGCGGTAGGTGAACGGGCGACCGAGCGCCCGTGCAGTGACGAGCGGGTAGATCTCGGCGAGAGGCACGCCGGCGAGCGTATCCGTGAGCCCGGAGACCCATCGTCGCGTCCCGAAACGGCCCGAAGCGATGTAAGGTTTCCCTTACATGGACTGTTCGATGATCCGCCTCGAGGGCGTCACGAAGCGCTTCCGCGACGTCTCCGCGGTCGACGGCGCGTCGCTCTGCGTCGACCGGGGAGAGGTCGTCGCCCTGCTGGGCCCGTCCGGGTGCGGAAAGACCACGCTCCTCCGCCTCATCGCCGGATTCGAGCGCCCCGATGCCGGAACCGTGCAGGTCGCGGACCGCCTCGTTGCGGGGCCGGCCGCCTGGATCTCACCGGAAGTGCGACGAGTCGGCATGGTCTTCCAGGACTACGCGCTGTTCCCGCACCTCACGGTCGCGGCGAATGTCGGCTTCGGCGTCACGCGCCGTGACCGTGCGCTCCGCGTCCCGGAGCTCCTCGGGATCGTCGGGCTGGAGGGCCTCGGCCACCGGTACCCGCACGAGCTGTCCGGAGGCCAGCAGCAGCGCGTCGCGCTCGCACGCGCGCTCGCCCCGGCCCCAGAGCTCGTGCTGCTCGACGAGCCGTGGTCGAACGTCGATCCGTTCCTGCGCGACTCGCTTCGCGCGGAGGTCACCGAGATCATCCGGCCGCTCGGCGTCACGGTGCTCCTCGTGACCCACGACCGCGAGGAGGCCTTCTCACTAGCGGATCGGATCGCACTCATGCGCGACGGGAAGGTCGTCCAGGAGGGGCCCGCCGAGGAGCTCTACTTCGCTCCCGCGTCGCGCTGGGCGGCGGAGTTCGTCGGTGCCGCGAACGTCCTCGCGGGCCGCGTGGTGGACGGGCGCGTCCGGACCGCCATCGGTGCCTTCCCCGCGAACGGGGCCGGCCTCAAGAAGGACGCCCAGGTGCTCATCCGGCCGGAGCTCCTCGAGCTCGAGCTCGACGACGCCGGTGCCGCGGAGGTCGTCGCACGCGAGTTCCGCGGCCACGACGTCTTCTATCGGGTGCTCCTCGACGGGGTCGAGCTCGTTTCGCAGCGCCCGTCCACCGAGGTGGTCGCGCTCGGCTCACGCGTCTCCATCCGGGTCCACGACGGACGGGTTCCGGTTCTCGACTGACTCGAAACCTGTGCTCAGTCGATGTAAGGTCTGCCTTACACCGCGGCTAAGGTGACTCTTACAGGGAGGTATGACAGGTGAGAAGGACAGCAGCAATCGTCGTCGCGCTGATCGTGACCGGGCTCGCACTCGCTGCTGGGGCGGCGACGGCGCCGGCGCAGACGACGTCGCTGACGATCTACTCGGGCCGCGAGGAGCGGCTCGTGAAGCCGATCATGGATCGCTTCACGCGCGACACGGGCATCGAGCTACGGGTTCGGTACGCCTCGTCCGCCGCGCTCGCAACGGCGCTCGTCGAGGAGGGGAGAAACAGCCCCGCCGACGTGTATTGGTCGCAGGAGCCGGGCACGCTCGGGCTCGTCGGGGCGCGCGGGCTTCTCGCTCGCCTGCCGCAGGCGACGGTCGGCAAGGTGCCCGGGCGCTTCTCGACGCGCAGCCGCCGCTGGGTCGGGACGAGCGGACGCTCACGCGTCCTCGTCTACAACACGCAGGCGGTCGCGACCAGCGACCTGCCCGCCTCGGTCTGGGGCCTGACGAACACACGCTGGAAGGGCAAGGTCGGGGTCGCCCCGACCAACGCCTCGTTCCAGGCCTTCCTCGGCGCGACCATCCAGCTGCACGGCGAGGCTCGCGTCCGGACCTGGCTCCGGGGTCTCGAGGCGAACGACATCACGTTCTACGCGAACAACACCGCCGTCGTGCAGTCGATCGGCCGCGGTGACATCGACGTCGGCCTCGTGAACCACTACTACCTCTACAACGTCCTGGCCGAGACGCCGGGCCTTCCGATCCGGAACCACTGGTTCCGCGACGGCGATCCCGGCAACCTCGTGCTTGCGGCCGGGGTGGGCATCGTCTCGTCGACGCAGAAGGCGGCCGCGGCCCAGCGGTTTGTCGACTTCCTCCTCTCGAAGTGGGCGCAGCGTTTCATCGCGCGCGGCCCGGGCGCAGCCGAGTACCCCCTCGTGAACGGCGTGCCACGGCGACCGGGGCTCCGCCCGCTCTCCTCGATCCAGGGACCGAAGTACAACCTCGGCAGGCTCGCGGCAGACCTCGCGCCTGCCGTGAAGCTGCTCCTCGAGGAGGGCTTCATCAAGTGAGCTCGGGCGCGGCTGCGGCGGTCTCCTCCGGCGGCCGCCGCGCGCCGCGACTGCTCGTCGGCGCTGCCGGTCTCGTCGCGCTCGGCGCCCTCCTCCCTCTCGCCTACCTGACGCAGCGGGCGCTCTCCGCGGACGCGGCCGACCGAGACCTCGTCCCGCTCGCGTCGACGCTCGAGCTCGTCTGGGACACCGCGATCCTCGCCTTCGGCGTCGTCGTGGCGACGCTGCTCGTCGGCGTTCCGTTGGCCTGGCTCGTCGTCCGAACGGACCTCCCCGGCCGCAGGCTCTGGGGTCTCGGCGCTTCCCTGCCACTCGTCATACCGAGCTTCGTCGCCGCGCTCGCGCTGCTCGGCGCCTTCGCGCCGCGCGGACTCGTGCAGGAGGCACTCGAGCCGCTCGGTGTCGAGAGCCTCCCCGACGTGACGGGCTACTGGGGATCGCTCCTCGCGCTCACGCTCGCCACCTACCCGTACGTCTACCTCCTCACGGCCTCCGGCCTGCGCAGCGTCGATCCGACCGCGGAGGAGGCGGCGCGAAGCCTCGGCGCCGGGCGCTGGCGCGTGTTCCTGCGGGTCACCCTTCCCTCCGTCCGCCCGTCGATCGCCGCCGCGTCGCTCCTCGTCGCGCTGTATGTGCTCTCAGACTTCGGCGTGGTCTCGCTGATGGGGTACTCGACGCTCACAACGGGCATCTACGTCCGTTACGAGTCCCTCCTCGCGCTCGAGGCGGCTGCAATTCTCGCGCTGATCCTCGTCGCCCTCGCGCTCGTGATCGTTCTCGTCGCCTCCAGGTGGAGGCTGCGCGGCGCGATCTACCGCAGCACCCCTGGCGCGGGTCGACAAGCAAGCCTGATTCGGCTCGGGCGCTGGCGCTGGCTGGCGCTCGCGTTCTGCACCGGCGTCGTCGGGCTGTTCCTCGTGCTCCCGCTCGGCGTCCTCGCCTGGTGGTCCGTCAGCGCGGACCCGATCACGGGTCGTGCGAGTGTGGCGTGGTCGGCGGCGGCGAGCTCGGCGTCCGTCGCAGCAATCACTGCGGTCGTCGCTGCGCTCGTCGTGCTCCCGGCCGCGATTCTCGCCTGGCGCTTTCCGTCGGCGCTGTCGCGCTGGCTCGAGCGGCTGACCCTCCTACCGAGCGCGCTTCCCGGAATCGCAGTGGCGCTCGCCCTCGTGTTCGTCGGCGCGCGGATCGGCGCACCGATCTACCAGAGCCTCGCCCTTCTCCTCCTTGCATACGTCATTCGCTTCATGCCCTACGGGCTCGCGTCGACGCGCGCCTCGCTGGACTCGGTCAGCCCGCGGCTCCAGGAGGCCGCGCAGTCCCTCGGCCGCCGCCCACTCGGCGCGACGTTCTCCGTCGTGCTTCCGCTCGCGCGCTCCGGGATCCTCGCGGGCGCGGCGCTCGTCTTCCTCAGCACGATCAAGGAGCTTCCGGCGACGCTCTTGCTCAAGCCGATCGGGTTCGAGACGCTGGCGACCGAGATCTGGAAGGGCACATCCATCGGCGCGTACTCCGAGGTCGCGCCGTCCGCGCTGCTGCTCGTCGCGATCGCCGCCCCGCTCGTCTATCTCCTATCCTGGCGGAACGCCTGGGAGCTGGGCGCTGCGGATTGAGCCTCTAGGATGAGTGCCGTGGCTGGCCACTCCGTCGACGAGTACCTCGAGACGATCTACTTCCTCGCGTTTCCGATCGGCGAATACCGGCCAGCGACGGGATCGACGGCGATCGCCTCGCGCGTCGCCGAGATGCTCGGCGTCTCGCGTGCCTCGGCCGGCGAGATGCTGAAGCGACTCGAGGCCGACGGCCTCGTCGAGCGCGGCGAGCAGAAGGAGGCGATCCTCACGTCCGAAGGCGCCGAGCGCGCGAAGCGCGTCGTGCGCAAGCACCGGATCATCGAGCGCTTCCTCACCGACTTCATGGGCTACACGGCGGCGGAGTCGCACGTGCACGCTGACGAGCTCGGCGACACGTTCACCGACGAGATGATCGAGCGGATCAACGAGAGGCTCGGCGGGCCAGACCGCTGCCCGCACGGCTGGCCGGTCGATACCGAGTTCGAGCAGGCAGAGAACGCGGAGCTCGTGGCGCTCGCGGAGCTGGAGGTCGGCCGCGACGGCAAGATCGTCCGCCTCGCCGAGCACGACGGCGACCTCCTGCACTGGTTCTACGACGAGGGGCTCGTGCCCGGCTCACAGGTCTCGGTGGTCTCGGCGCAGCCGGCAGCGGGGCAGCTCATGGTCGCCGTGGACGGCGCCGAGCGGGCCATCAGCGAGCGAGCCGCCGACGGCATCTACGTCCGCGCTGCGTAACGGGCCAGCTTTACGAATCGCCGACGGTCTCCTTCGCCGCCGATCACACGGCGGTGCCAGCATTCGCAGTACCCCGCAGCGACAGAGCCTCGACACGACCGAGGCGCGAGAAGGAGCCCTTCTGGCGGGGCTCCTTCGTCGTTCTTAGCGAACTCTTAGGCAACTCAAAGCACGGTCTCAGCGGGGTCCGATTGAATCGGAGCCACGCATCTCCCTCCGATCGAGTGACTGCCCTCCATGACGAAGGCCCGCGGCGCGGGTCTTCGTCGTTGTTGGCCTAAACCGCCGTCTCGGAGAGCAGGCCGGCCGCCGCTCGGAGCGCATCGGCCTTGTCAGTCCGCTCCCATGTGAAGTCGCGGTCGTCGCGGCCGAAGTGGCCATACGCAGCGGTCTTCGCATAGATCGGCCGCGTCAGGTCGAGGTCGCGGAGGATCGCACCCGGCCGCAGGTCGAAGTGCTCGGAGACGAGAGCCTCGATCCTCGCGAGCGGAATCGCCTCCGTGCCGAAGCACTCGACGTTGATACTCATCGGATGCGCGACCCCGATCGCGTACGCGACCTGGATCTGGCAGCGGTCTGCGAGCCCCGCCGCGACGACGTTCTTCGCGACGTAGCGTGCCGCGTACGCCGCCGAGCGGTCGACCTTCGTCGGATCCTTGCCCGAGAACGCGCCGCCTCCATGTGGCGCCGCGCCGCCGTAGGTGTCGACGACGATCTTGCGCCCGGTGAGGCCCGTGTCACCCATGGGGCCGCCGATCACGAACTTGCCGGTCGGGTTCACGTACAGGAAGTCCTTCGCACCCAGCCTCGCGGGGTCGTACAGGTCACGTGCGGACGAGTGGAGTATCGGCTCGACGACGTGCTCGAGCAGGTCCGGCTTCATGAGCGACTCGACGTCGAGCCCGTCGCGATGCTGCGTCGAGATGAGGACGCGCTCGACCTCGACGGGTCGCTGGATGCCGTGCTCGTCGACCTCGTAGCGGATGGTCACCTGCGTCTTGCCGTCCGGCCTGAGGTACGGGAGGACGTCTGCCTTGCGGACCTCGGCGAGGCGCTTCGCGAGCTTGTGCGCGAGCATGATCGGCATCGGCATGAGCTCGTCGGTCTCGTGCGTCGCGTACCCGAACATCATTCCCTGGTCTCCGGCGCCGATGAGATCGAGCGGATCGGTGTCCCCGTGCTGCGCCTCGTACGACTGGTCGACGCCCTGGGCGATGTCCGGCGACTGGCCGTCGATCGCGACGACGACGCCGCACGTCTCGAAGTCGAAGCCGTACTTCGCGCGTGTGTAGCCGATCTCGGCAATTCGGTCGCGCACCACCGCGCGGATGTCGACGTAGATGTCGGTCGTGATTTCCCCTGCGACGACGACGAGCCCGGTCGTGATCAGCGTCTCGCAGGCGACGCGACCGTTCGGGTCGTCGGTGAGGATCGCGTCGAGGACGGAGTCGGAGATCTGGTCCGCGATCTTGTCCGGGTGCCCCTCGGTAACCGACTCGGACGTGAAAGAAAAGGTGCGTGCCGACATGGCCCGGAAGGGTACCTACGCCTCTGACGTTACTCAGTTGTCGGCGCCCTGCTCATGAGCTGCTGGACGAGATCGGTCAGCGCCGCACCCTCGAGGACGGCGCACACCCCCTCCGTGATCGGAAGCTCGATCTCGAGGCGCCGCGCGAGGTCTCGGAGCACCGGTGCCGTCGTAAGCCCCTCGACCACCATGCCGATCTCGGCAGCGGCCTCGTCCGGACGTGCGCCGCGCGCGATGAGCTCTCCCGCCCGCCGGTTTCTTCCAGAAGGCGACCAGCAGGTCACGATGAGGTCGCCCATGCCGGCGAGCCCCGCGAACGTGTCGGGACGCGCACCGGCCGACTCGGCGAGCCGTCGCATCTCCGCGAGGCCGCGGGCGACGAGCGCCGCCTTGGAGTTGTCCCCGAGCGCGAGCCCGTCGGCGCCGCCTGCGGCGAGGGCTATGACGTTCTTGGCCGCGGCGCAGAGCTCGACACCCGCCACGTCGTCGCTCACGTAGACGCGGAAGAGAACGGAGTGCACGGCGACCTGAACGCGTACCGCAAGCTCGAGGTCGTCGCTCGCAACGACTGCCGCCGCCGGAAGGCCGCGGACGATCTCGTCGGCGATGTTCGGGCCGGAGAGAACGGCGACGGGACGCCCCTCGACGACCGTCGACAGTCGCGCGCCGGTCGCCGGATCGAGGCCCTTCGTGAGACTGAGCAGCGGCGTCACTCCGGGCAGCTGCCGCACGACGTCGGCGAAGACACGGCTCGGCACGGCGACGACGACGAGCTCGGCTTCGGCCACTGCTGCATCGTCGATGGCAGTCGCTGCGATGCCGTCGAGACTCGCCTCCGGCGAGTAGCGCGGGTTTCGTTTCGTCGCGACGATCGCTGCCACCTGCGCGGGATCGCGCGCTGCGAGCGTCACCTCGTGGCCGTTGTCGCGGAGGAGACACGCGAACGCCGTTCCCCACGAGCCCGCTCCGACGACGACGACGTTCACTCGGACGTGACGAAGTCGATGGACACGGGAACGCCTTCCAGGCCGAACCTCGCTCGGATCTCGTTCTCGACCCAGTAGCCGTAGTCGCGCGTGACGAGCCCGCGGTCATTGACGAAGAGCCTGAACCGCGGCGGGCGTGAGCTGACCTGAGTCCCGTACATGAGGTTCAGCCGCCGCCCTCGCCGACCGGGCGGCTGACGCGCCTCGCGCAGCTCCTGCAACGCGCGGTTGAGCTCGGCGGTCGGGATGCGACCGGCGTAGCGACTGAAGACGTCCCGGATGAGTCCGAGGAGACGTTCCAGTCCACGGCTCGTGTGCGCGGACACCGCGATGAGCGGTGGGCGCTGGCGCAATCGCGTGGTGATCTGCGGCCGGACGTCCTCGAGCCTGACCTCCGTCGCGTCCCACTTGGACAGGACCACGACCGTCGCACACTGCGCCTTCCTTGCGATGTCTGCCACTGCGAGGTCCTGGTCGACAACACCCTCGCTCGCGTCCACGAGCACGAGCGCGACATCGGCTCGCTCGGCAGCCTCGAGCGCGCGAAGCTCAGAGTAGTACTCGATCCCCTGTCGTTGATGACGCTTGCGGCGAAGGCCTGCGGTGTCGACGAGGACGAAGGTCGAGTCGTCACGCCGCAGGACGGTGTCGACGGAGTCACGCGTGGTGCCGGGAACGTCGGAGACGATGACGCGCTCCTGCCCGACGAGCGCGTTCAGGAGCGACGACTTGCCAACGTTCGGTCGGCCCAGGATCGCTACCTTGATCGCCTCCTCTCCGACCGGGCGCTCACCACGCCCCGGGAGCCGGCTAACGACCTCGTCGAGCAGATCGCCGCTTCCGTGCCCGTGCAGCGCGGACAGCGGGATCGGATCGCCGAGGCCGAGTCGATGGAACTCGAGCGCCTCCAGGTCGCGGCGCGGGTCGTCCAGCTTGTTTGCGATCACGAGCACCGGCCGGCGCGAGGAGCGGAGGATCTGCGCGAGCTCCTCGTCACCCGGCGTCACCCCCGCCTTCGCGTCGACGACGAGGAGGACGAGATCCGCCTCCTCGACGGCCTGACGCGCCTGCGCGGCGATCTGCGGGCCGAACGGGCCGGTGTCGGCCTGGTCCACGCCGCCGGTGTCGATGAGCCGGAACGTCGTTCCGGACCACTCGCAGAGGAGCTCCTTCCGGTCTCGCGTCACGCCCGGGGTCTCGTGCACGACCGCCGTTCGCGTCGCAGTCAGACGGTTGACGAGCGTCGATTTGCCCACGTTCGGGAAGCCGACGATCGCCACCGTGCCGGCGATCTCGACGTCGTCGGCCGGCTCCATCAGCTCCGTCATGTGGGAGGTGTCGCATGACGCGGGCGACCGAGCTCGTGGATGCCTCCGAGCCATTCCCAGAGCTTCCTGATCTCTCGCTCGATCTCGACCGACGCCTCCTTGTAGCCCTTGCCGCCGCGCGGCAGACCGTCGAGGCTCATCGGAACTCCCCACGCCACCGACACGGGGCGAAAGCTCCCGAGGCGCCACTCGAACGAGCCGTAGATCGCGGAGCAGATGACGGGCACCTCCTCGTTGATCGCGACCATCGCGGCTCCCGGCTGCACCGGGCCCGGCACTCCCGAGCGCTGTCGCGTTCCTTCGACGAAGAGCCCGAGCGCGTGACCGTCGCGAACGATTTGGCGCATCATGCGGACGGCCTCTCGATCCGACTCCCCCCGCCGAACGGAGAATGCGCCGAACGTGCGCATGAGCTGACCGAGCCCGGGCACGCGATGCGCCTCGACCTTCGCCATGTAGTAGAGCGTCCGCGGAATCGCTGCGCCGAGGGCGGGCGGGTCGATCCAGCTGAAGTGGTTGGAGGCAACCACCAGCCCGTCCTCCATGGGAACGCGCTCGGCGCCGTAGACGCGCAGCGGCGCGACGAGCTTCACGGCAGTCCCGATGGTCACGCGTCCGACGGACCAGATGGCGTCGGTCTTGTTCACCGCGTCGCCTCCACGAGCTCGACGATCCGCTCCACGACGTCGTCGACGGACAGCTCGGTCGTGTCCAGGAGGACGGCGTCGTCGGCCGGCCGCGTGTTGACCGCATCGCGCTCGTCGCGGCTGCGCAGGTCGGCGGCGAGGGTGTCTTCGTCGACGCCGGGGCGCTCCGCACTCCGTCGCCGGGCACGCTCGTCCTGGTCGGCGACGAGGAACACCTTCACCTCGGCGGCCGGGACGACGACGCTGCCGATGTCGCGACCCTCGATGACGGAGTCGCCACCGACCGCGAGGATGCGCTGGCGCTCGCGCATGACCTGACGGACCTCCGGATGGCGCGCGACCCCGGGCACGAGCCGGTCGATCTCGGCGTCCCGGATCGCTTCGGTCACGTCCTCCCCGTCCATCTCGACGAGGCCATCGTCTCCGAACGACACCGGGTGCGCGAGCGCGAGCTCGGCGAGCGCGTGCCCATTCGAGAGGTCGGTGCCGTCGCGCCGCGCGATCCACGTCAGCGCCCGGTACATCGCGCCCGTGTCCAGATACCGAAACCCGAGGCGCCGGGCGAGGGTCGACGCCACGGTGCTCTTTCCCGTGCCCGCCGGGCCGTCGATGGCCACGATCATGTCGCGGGAGGGTAATGAACCGCACCCGGGGCGACCTGCTCGAGCACCTCGAAGAACCCGGGGAAGCTCGTGTCGACCGCCTCAGCGCCGCGAAGCACGACGCCTTCCCGCGACGCGATGCCTGCGACGGCGCCGAGCATCGCGAGACGATGATCGCCGCGAGAGTCCACGACGCCGCCGCGAAGCCGGGCGGGAACGCCCTTGATGCGGAACCCGTCGCGCGTCGCCCGAATGTGGGCGCCGAGCCGGCGAAGCTCCTCGACGACCGCTTCGAGCCGGTCCGACTCCTTCGCGCGTAGCTCGCCGGCACCGCGGACGACGGTCTCGCCTCGCGCGTGGCAGGCGGCCACGGCGAGCAGCGGAAGCTCGTCGACAAGGGCAGGAACCTCCGCCGCCGAGACTGTCGCGCCCACGAGCTCCGAGGCGCGCACCTCGACGTCGCCCGCCGGCTCGCCGCCGATCGCTCGCCGGTTGTAGATCGCGATCTTTGCCCCCATGTGCTCCAACACGTCGAGGAGACCCGTTCGCCGCGGATTGAGGCCGACTCCGTGCACCGTGATCGAGGAGCCGGGGACGATGGCCGCGGCGACGAGGAACGGCGCGGCGGACGAGATGTCGCCGGGAATCTCGACCTCGGCGAGCCGGAGCTCGTCGGCGTGCTCGACCGTGACGCTGCTCGGACGGCGAGTGACCTGGGCTCCCGCCCGCTCGAGAAGACGCTCCGTGTGGTCACGGGTCGCGATCGACTCGACGACCGTCGTGTTCCCGGTCGCCTGCACGCCCGCGAGGAGGATCGCCGACTTCACCTGCGCCGACGCGACAGGCAGCTCGTAGTCGATCGCGTGCAGGGCCGCGCCTTCGACGACGAGCGGCGCGTGGCCGTCTGCCACCTCGACGATCGCGCCCATCCGGCGCAACGGCTCTGCGACTCGCTCCATCGGCCGCGCCGCGAGCGACTCGTCGCCGACCAGCTCGAAGCGGCGCCCATCCTGGCCCGCGAGGAGCCCTGCCAAGAGGCGCATGAGCGTCCCTGCGTTCCCGCAGTCGATCGGAGCTCCTGCCTCGCGCAGCCCGCGAAGCCCGACTCCGCGTACTCGCAGCGTGTCGACGTATTCGTCGACGACGTCGGCACCGAGCGCGCGAACTGCCGTGATCGTCGCTTCTGTATCTGCCGAGCGCCCGAACCCGGTGATGAGCATCTCCTCCTCGCAGACCGACCCGATCAGCACGGCACGATGCGAGACCGACTTGTCGCCGGGCACGGCGATGTGCCCGACGAGCGCGGGTACCGGCTCGATCCGCAACAGTCGCGGCCTAGCCGACGGTCTTGCCCATGAGCGCGACGAGCGTGCGGATCTCGTCGGCGAAGCGGGCGAACTCACCCACGCGGATCTGCTGCGGCCCGTCGCAGAGCGCATCCTCGGGCTGCGGGTGCACCTCGACCATCACGCCGTCCGCGCCGGCGGCCACCGCCGCCCGCGCCAGCGGAAGCACGAGGTCGCTGCGCCCGGCTGCGTGCGAAGGATCAACGAGCACCGGCAGGTGGGTCTCCCGCTTGAGCACCGGCACCGCCGAGAGGTCGAGTGTGTAGCGCGTCGAGCGCTCGAAGGTCTTGATCCCGCGCTCGCAGAGCAGCACGCGCTCGTTCCCCTCCTTCGCGACGTACTCGGCGGCCATGAGCAGCTCCTCCACGGTCGCCGAGGGCGCGCGCTTCAGGAGAACCGGCTTCGGCACGCGGCCGACCTCCGCGAGCAGGTTGAAGTTGTGCATGTTCCGGGCGCCGATCTGGATGACGTCCGCGACCTCGGCGACCTGGGCCACGTCGCGGGGATCGAGGAGCTCCGTGACGATAGGGAGCCCTGTCTCGTCGCGTGCCTCGGCGAGGATCTCGAGGCCCTTCGGGCCGAGTCCCTGGAAGGCGTACGGAGACGTGCGCGGCTTGAAGGCGCCTCCCCGCAACACGGTCGCGCCGGCAGCGGCGACCGCGCGCGCGGTCTCGAGCGTCTGCTCGCGGGTCTCGACCGTGCACGGGCCGGCGATCAGCCCGAAGAAGCCGTCGCCGATCCGCCTCCCGCGAACCTCGATGACGGTCGAGTCGGGAGTGAGCCCGCGGGCAACGAGCGGGTACGCGAGGAGCTCGGGGGAGCCGGCGATCTCCATTCGCCGCTGAGTCTAAAGAGCTGCCCACGGCACGCCGCGGGTCCAGGGACAATCTCGGGATGCGCATCTTCTCCGGGATCCAGCCCACGGGCGCGAAGCACCTCGGCAACTACGCCGGAGGCTTCCGCCAGTACGCGCTGACACAGGAGCAGGGCGAGGCGTTCTTCTGCATCGTCGACCTGCACTCGATCAGCGTGGAGTACGACCCGGCGGACCTGCGCGAGCGCACGCTCGACCTCCTCGCGATCCTCATGGCGACCGGCCTCGACCCCGAGCGCTCGACGATCTTCGCCCAGAGCCACGTACCGGCGCACCCGGAGGCCAACTGGTTGCTCTCGTCGGTCACGAGCTTCGGCGAGCTGCGCCGCATGACCCAGTTCAAGGAGAAGTCCGAGGCGCAGGGCTTCGTCTCGGCCGGCCTGTTCACGTACCCCGTGCTCCAGGCAGGCGACATCCTGCTCTACCAGACCGACATCGTCCCGGTCGGGAGCGACCAACGACAACACATCGAGCTCACCCGCGACATCGCCGAGCGCTTCAACTCGCGCTACGGCGAGACGTTCACGCTCCCGCGTGGCGTCATCCCCGAGGTCGGGGCGAAGATCATGGACCTGCAGGAGCCGGAGAAGAAGATGTCCACCACCGGCGGAACCGAGCAGGGAACCGTGTACATCCTCGACTCACCCGACGAGATCAGGCGCAAGTTCAAGGTCGCGGTGACGGACTCCGGCCGGGAGATCGTCCACACCGAGGACAAGCCCGGCGTCTCGAACCTCATCGAGATCATGACCGTGTCGACGGGCGACTCGATCGCCGACATCCAGAGCAGCTACGACGGCCAGGGCTATGGGGCTTTCAAGGAGGAGGTCGCGGAGTCCGTCATCGCGCTCCTCGGGCCGTTCCAGCAGCGGTTCCGCGAGATCCGCGACGATCCGGGCGAGCTCCAACGGCTGCTCGCCCGAGGCGCCGAGAAGGCGGCCGAGGCGTCCCGTCCCACGCTCGAGGCGATGTACGAGCGCATGGGCTTCGTCCGGCTCGATTAGTTCTGCGCAAGACCGGAGGCCGCTATCGCTGAGCCTCCAGTCGCGCGAAGTCCCTGAAGGCGGCTGCTACGCAGCCGCATCGCGGCTACAGACCCACCGCGCGGCGAAGTGCGGCGACCTCGTCCGCCGTGAGCTCTCGCCACTCGCCGGGCTCGAGCTCGTCGAGCTCGAGCCCTGCATAGCGCGCGCGGTGCAACTGCCGCACCGGATGCCCGATCGCCTCGCACATGCGTTTCACCTGGTGCTTGCGCCCCTCGTGCAGTGTCAGCTCGATGCGACTGGTAGGAGTGCCCGGGCGGAGCACTCGGGCCCGCGCAGGCGCGGTCGGACCGTCCTCGAGCACGACGCCCTCGCGCAACCTCGCAATCGCATCCCGCGACGGCGAGCCCACCACCTCGGCCTCGTACACCTTGGGGACTCCATAGCGGGGATGCGCAAGTCGGTGGGCGAGGTCGCCGTCGTTCGTAAGGAGCAGCGCTCCCGTCGTGTCGACGTCGAGCCGTCCGACCGGCACGACGCGAGGCTCGGAGGGAACGAGCTCGACGACCGTGCGCCGCCCCTGCGGGTCGCTCGCCGTCGTTACGACGCCGGGAGGCTTGTTCAGCAGGACGTATGCGAGCGGCTGGCTGACGACGCGCTCGCCGTCGACCTCGACGACGTCGCGCCTCCCCACGACGGTGTTGAGTTCGCCCGGCGCGCCGTTCACCAGCACCCTCCCTGCGCGGATGAGCTCGTCTGCCCGCCGCCGCGACGCCAACCCGGAACGCGCAAGGTATGCGTTCAGATCGCACCAGGCGATTGTCGCCTGGATAGTGTCTGTTTCGTGGCCCGCATCGACGAGTGGACCGACAAGCTCGCCGACCTGGCCGTGTTCGGCGCGAACGTCCAGCCCGGCCAGTTGGTCTCGGTGACGAGCTTCATCGGCAAGGAGGAGCTCACGCGGAAGGTCACGCGTGCCGCCTACGAGCGCGGCGCGAAGTACGTCGACGTCCTCTACTTCGATCAGTGGCTCAAGCGTGAGCGCGTGGCTCTCGCCGACGAGGACTCGCTCGACTACGTCCCGCCGTGGATGCGGGAGCGACTGCTGTACCTCTCCGACGAGCACGCCGCTCGCATCTCACTCTCCGGGCCGCACGCTCCGCGAGCGCTCGACGGCCTCGACCCGGCCCGTGCCGGGCGCGACCTGCTCCCGTCCCTGCCCGAGACCGGCGACGTCGTCAACCGCATGACGACGAGCTGGTGCATCGTCCCGGCCCCTACGCGGTCATGGGCGGAGATCGTCCATCCCGACGTCGAACGGGAAGCCGCCTACGAGCGGCTGTGGGAGGACGTCGCGCACATCTGCAGGCTCGATGCCGACGACCCGGCCGATGCGTGGAGGAAGCGGTCCTTGATGCTGAAAGCGAACGCGGCCCGCCTCACCGAGCAGCGCTTCGACGCGATCCGGCTCCACGGCCCCGGCACCGACCTGACGATCGGCCTCCTTCCCTCGGCTCACTGGGCCGCAGGCGACCTCGAGACCGTGGACGGCCGTCGCCACTCGCCGAACATTCCCACCGAGGAGCTCTTCACGACCCCCGACCCCGATCGGGTCGACGGCCACGTCACGGCCACCATGCCGTTGGAGCTCTCGGGCTCCATCATCACGGGAATACGGGTCGGGTTCGAGGAGGGCCGTGCCGTGAAGATCGACGCGGACACCGGTGCCGAAGCACTACGCGCCGTCGCGGCCCAGGACGGCGGTGCATCTCGCCTCGGCGAGGTCGCGATCGTGGACGGTGCGGGGCGCATCGGGCCGCTGGGCCGCGTGTTCTACGACACGCTCATCGACGAGAACGCGGCCACGCACATCGCGCTCGGCGACGGCTACGACCACCCGGTCGAGGACCCGTCGGAGCGCGCGCGGGTCAACAAGAGCCGGATCCACGTCGACTTCATGATCGGCAGCCTCGAGCTCGCCGTCGACGGGATCACGCGCGACGGCAGCGCGGTTCCCGTGCTGCGCGCTGGCGCCTGGCAGATCTGAGGGTTCTGTGCAAGCCCGGAAAGCCGCTAACGCGGCTCTCCGGTCGCACGAGAGATCGCCAAGGCGGCCGCTCTCGCGGCCGGTCGCCCGTCAGGACGCACGCGCCTCCGCAACCTCGAGGAGCCGCTCGCGAAGCTCGGCGGCGTCATCTCCGAGGTCGTCGAGCCGCGGCAGCGCCGCCAGGCTCTCGAGCCCGAAGACCCGCTCGAAGAGCGGCGTCGTCCGGTAGCGAACCGCACCGCCGGGACCGGTCTCGCGCCCGGCCTCGGCGATGAGGCCGCGCTCGACGAGACTCGCGACGGCCGAGTCCGCGGCGACGCCGCGGATGCGAGCAACATCCGGCCGGGAGCACGGCCCGAGGTAGGCGACGATCGCGAGGGTCTCGAGCGCCGCCTGAGAGAGGCCGCGCTCGACCGGCCGCTCGAAGAGCCGCGAGCACGCGTCGGATGCGTCGCGGCTCGCCCGGAACGCGTAGCCGCCCGCAACCGCCTCGAGAACGATGCCGCTACGTCCTTCGCTGAAACGCTCGCGCAGAAGACCGATCGCGGTCTCGATGCGCTCCGGGTGGTCCTCAGTAGCTTCGGCGAGGTCGTCGATCGAGAGCGGCGCGGACGCGACGACTAGCAGCGCCTCGACCATCTTGGCGAGCCGGTCGACCGGGTTGGCGGCGATCAGGCGGAGCGGCGTTTCCATTCGAGCATCCTTTCGTCGTCAACTGACTCGAACCCTGCCTCGCGTTCCTGGGGCGGCGCTGGCGTGGTGAGGCCGGAGGAGACAGTGCTAGCACGGCCCGGAGGCATCGCCACGCCAGCGTCGTCAGGCTGCGGCGGAGCCGGGCTCCGCCCGGCGGGAGCCGCAGCCGGCCAGGAGCGCGAGGCTCTCGAAACCCTTATCGGTGCGAATGGAGCCGCCTGGCTGAGTCCGATCTCGCCCGACTTGCGCAGCTCGAGGAGGGCGAGCAGCGCGACGGCCTGCTCGACGCGCGAGAGCCCCTCGACCTCGGCATCGAAGTCGAACAGCCGCCTGCGCCCGAGGAGCGAGCGGAAGCGCTCGACGAACTGCGAGACCGGTGGGAAGCGAAGCGCCATGTGGCCAAGGGACACCGTCGGGGGAGGAATGGCGAGTACACGCAGCGCGTCGCCGAGGGCGCTCGGATCCTGGCGCGCCAGTCGCCGCTCGGCACGAGGCGCTAGTGGTGAAGGACCGAGCCGGAACCAGCGGTCCTGCTCGGCGCCGAGCCGCTCGAGCAGCCACTCGGCCGCTTCCTTCATCCGCCGGAACTCGGCGAGCCGGCGCGCGAGCTCATCTGCGGCTTCCTCGGGCTCGAGCTCGCCGAGCTCCGCAGCCTCGTCCGGGAACAGAGCTCGTGCTTTCAGCTCGAGCAGAGCCGAGATCAGGACGAGGAACTCGCCGCAGGCCTCCAGATCGAGCTCATCGCGATCCGCCATGTGCTCGACGAAAGCGAGAACGACCGCGGCGATGTCGATGTCTCGGGGCTCGAGCTCCTCCTTCAGGAGCAGGGTGAGCAGAAGGTCGAACGGCCCCTCGAAGGCGTCGAGCTCCAGCTCGAGCTCGCTGACGGGCGTCGGCAGCACGGGCGGAGGCTAGCCGCGTGGCCGGACGCGCCGGCTCGTTCTCAGCGCAGCGACTCGGCGAGCTCGAGTGCCTCCTCGAGCGTGAGATCGCCCTCGAGCCGCAGCGTGCGGCCTTCCTCCTCCCAGAGGAGCACGTCGCGTGCGAGGCGAACCGTCTCGGTCACCGGCTGGCCGAGCTCATCCACCAGGATCACCTGGTGCGGCTCGCCGCTCAGGAAGTACGCAGGACGTTCGCGCACCGTCGCCTGTTCGACCTGAGTCCCGAAGCCGGCAAGCTTCTTGAGGATGAACGGCTCGTCCACGGTGAGTCGCGGGGTCTGGGCGACCAGCAGGCGAACGGCACCCGGGCGCCCGTACAGGAACCAGACGCTCCCCCGGCCTCCGAGGTACACGTGATCCGGAGCCTCCTCGAGCTCGAGCAGGTCGAACCCCGCGCGGCGCCGGGCCTCGTCCAGTGACACGCGCTCTCCGAGCGCGAGCCCGGCGTCGAACTCGGTGGGATACTCCGACACCGGAGGAAGCTCGTCCACGATCTCGATGCGTGCGCCTCCGATGTGCAGGAAGCGAAGGAAAGCCGAGCGCGCATCCGGGATCGCGAGCGTCGCCGCAAGCGCAGCGACGAGTAGCACTGCGAACGCGAGCGCCAATCTCCTCCGCGTCGGAGGTCGCAGTGCGGGCCGCCTCTCGAAGGTCTCGAGGACGCGAGACACGACGTCAGGCGCCTCGGGGACGTCGAGGTCGCGGCCGAGCGCGACGAGTGCGCGTTCGAGCTCGCTCACAGCTCCACCTCCGCTCGCAAACGCTCGAGCGCCCGTGCCGTCCTCGACTTCACGGTCCCGCGCCGCACTCCGAGCACCTGTGCGGTCTCCTCCTCGCTGAGCTCCAGGAAGTAGCGGCACGCAAGGACGTCGCGGTCGCGGTCTCCGAGCTGGTTCACGGCGTCGAGCAGCATGACCCTGCGATCACGCTCGACCGCGGCGGCCTCCGGAGACGGGACCGCGTCCCCGGAGACCTCTGCCGCGACGGCTCGGAGCCGAAGCGACTCCCGCCGCTTCGAGGACCGGCGCCGGTTGTGGGCCTCGTTCGCCACGATGCGCAAGAGCCACGGCCGGAACTCCGCGCCCGAACGGAAGCGCGCGAGCGCGGACCACGCCTTCACGAAGCCGGCCTGCGCAGCGTCCTCGGCATCGGCGGCCGATCCGGTCAGGAGGTACGCGGTGCGGAATGCGGCGCCCTGGTACATGCGCACGAGCTCCTCGAATGCGCGCTCGTCGCCGCCTCTCGCTCGCTCGGCGAGCGCGGCATCGCTCGGCGGCCGGTCCTCCACCGGCCATTTCTACACCGGTCCGCCATCGTCGGTTCCCGAGCGCCGAACTTCAGCTGCTCGCCGGGCTGAGCCGTCTCGCTCGCCTCGCTCCGAGCAGGACGAACGCGCCGACGAGCCCGATGCCTGCGATTCCGAGAACGACGATCGGAAGAGGCACGGGATCGCCGGTCCCGCCGGCCGGCCCGATCGCGACCGGGCCGTACGTCACCCGTGAATCTCCAAAGCCGCTGTCGATGGTCACCCGCCAGTCACCGTCCCCGGGGAAGACGACGTCGGCCTCGTACACGCCCGCCTCGGACGCGGCGGTTGCGACGTACTCCGCCGTCTCCCCGGTCTTCACGTCTTCGATCGTGACCCATGGCTGAAGGCCTTCGAGCGGCGTCACGCCGTGCTGCTTGACGAAGATCGTCGGGCTCCAGGTACCGCCCGCGGACGTGCCGTCCGGGAGAGGCTCGAACCCGACCGCTGCCCAGCCACCGCCGCCGGCGGTCGCTGACAGCGCGAGGGCGCCGACGAGAGCGGCGAGAACGACGAGAGCACGCATTGGGATCTCCTTCCGGTCGCTTACGGCTACTACACCGCCAGCGACGGAAGAGGTCCCGGGGTCAACGCCCTTTCGGCACCGCCATGGTCTCGACCTTGGGCGGCGGGCCGGCGCCGCCGCGTCTCCAGCGGCGCTGCCACCAGACGAAGAAGCCGGCGGAGGCCAGGATCGCGATCCCGGCGACGTAGACGTTCAGGCGAATGCCGCCGAGCTCGTGCGACGGATCGACTCGAAGCATCTCGATCCAGAAGCGCCCGACGCTGTACAAGAGCACGTACAGCGCGAAGAGACCGCCTGGACGGATGCGGCCCTTGAAGCGGCGCTCGACGAACAGGAGAACACCTGCGGCGGCGAAGCACCAGAGCGCCTCGTACAGGAACGTCGGGTGGAACGTCTCCTGGTCGACGTCGTCGATCGGCCGGTTCTCGGGATCGATCTCGAGCGCCCACGGAAGGTCGGTCGGCCCGCCGAACAGCTCCTGGTTCCACCAGTTGCCGAAGCGCCCGATCCCCTGTGCGACGAGCAGCGCCGGCGCCACGCAGTCGGCGAGCCTGCTGACGGACGCGCCCGAGCGCTTCGCGACGATCGCGCCGACGATGCAGCCGAGGCCGATGCCGCCCCAGACACCGAGGCCGCCCTTCCAGATCGCGAACGGCCCCCACCACTCGTCCGGAAGCTCGTCCCAGCTCGTAACGACGTGGTAGAGACGCGCGCCGATGATCCCGGACGCGACTCCCCAGACTGCGACTCGGAAGATGAGATCCCAGTCGCCGCCGCGCCTCGTCCATCGGATTCCCGTGATCACGACGGCCGCCGCGATCGCGACGAGCAGCGTCAGCCCGTAGAAGTGGATCGAGAGCGGGCCGATCTCGATCGTGCTCGAGCTCGGCGACGGGATCGAAAGCAGCGGAAGCACCGGCGGGCATTCTGCCCACACGCCAGGCCTGGCGTGGGGGAACCGTCGCAGTCGCTACAAGAGAATCTGAAGAGCGAGCTCGACCGAGCAACCGCGCTCGAGCAGGCGCACCGCAGCATGGAGATCGATGTCGTGGCTCGCTGCGAGGACGATCGCGCTCTCGGGGTCGTATCCGGCGCGCTCGAGCGCCTCGTGACGCCACCGCTCGATTCGGTCCTTCTCGGATACGTGGACGAGTTCGAGTTCTGCCGCAGACATACCGCCGACCTTTCCGCCTCGGGTATCGGTGTCACTCGCTATTCGTCCAATTGGACGTATCGGACGCCCCCTTTCCGGGGGGATTTGCAACTCCCTAACAGCTACACGGCGTCCCGTAACGAATCTGGCGTGGCCTACGGGGTGAGGCGTTCTGCGCAACAGGCTTCCTTGTCTTCATACGCTGGCTCAGAATGTCCCGATGGTCGACGTTTCTCCCGCACGGTCGCTTACCGCTGAGCTCGTCTCGTATGTCCCGAGGCTGACGATCGAGTGGCTTCGTGACGATCCAGAGAGTCTCTGGCGGGAGGTCGACGGAACCATCGCGTTCATCGACATCTCTGGCTTCACGGCGATGTCCGAACGGCTGTCGAGCCGTGGCCGAGCGGGGGCGGAGGAAGTCACCGAGGTCATGAACGCGACATTTGCCGCTCTCCTCGCCGTCGCCTACGCCCAGGGTGGCGGACTGCTCAAGTTCGGCGGTGACGCGCTGCTACTGCTCTTCGAAGGAGACGACCACGCGCGCCGCGCCGCCCGCGCGGCCTTTGAGATGCGGCGGACGCTTCGAGCCATCGGGCGACCGAGAACATCGGCCGGAGCGATTCAACTGAAGATGCACGCGGGCCTCCACGCCGGACGCTTCCACTTCTTCCTCGTTGGCGATTCGCACCGCGAACTTCTGGTCACAGGCCCCGCGGCGACCCGGACCGTAGAAATGGAGGCCGCATCCGAGGCGGGCGAGATCCTTCTGAGCACCGAGGCTGCAGAGCTCGTCGAACCCGAGACCCTTGGCGAGGAAAAGGAAGAGGGACGCCTCCTCCGTGCCGCGCCAGACGTGCAGGGCACCGTCGAGCCGCTGCCCAGCATCGACGATCTCTCGCTCGAGATCGCGGTTCCTGCACCACTTCGTTCCCAACTCCTCGAGGTAGGACCACTCGAAGGTGAGCATCGCCACGCGGCGATCGCGTTCATCCGTTTCTCGGGCACCGACGAGGTGATAGCGACGGAAGGCCCCGAGGCAGCGGCAGATGCGCTCGACCTCCTGGTTCGAACCGTGCAGGCGGCCGCCGACGAGCACAGGGTGACGTTCCTCGAGAGCGACATCGACCAGGACGGGGCCAGAATCGTGCTCGTCTCGGGCGCCCCGCAAACCTTCGGCGACGACGAGGAGCGGATCCTGCGGACCGTCCGGGCGGTCGTCGACGCAGGCCTCCCGCTCCCCGTGCGCATCGGCGTCAGCGAGGGTCGCGTATTCACGGGACAGGTCGGCGCATCCTTCCGGCGGACGTACACGGTGCTCGGCGACACGGCTGCGCTGGCAGCTCGCCTCATGGCGCGGGCGGGTGAGGACGAGGTCTGGGTCTCGTCGACCGCGTTTGCCCGCGGAGGCGCTCGCTTTTCCGCGACCGAACTCGAGCCGTTTCAGGTGAAGGGAAAGAGCGAGCCGGTGCGAGCGGTCGTGCTCGGCGAGCTCACGCCCGAGACGGCCCTCGCCGAGCACGAAGCGGTGCAGCTGCCGTTCGTCGACCGCGAGCGGGAGCGCGCCGTGCTCGCCGCGTCTGTCGCACCCGTCCGGATGGGGTTCGGCACGCTCGTCGAGCTGGTCGGAGAGCCCGGTATCGGGAAGTCGCGGCTCGCGGACGAGCTACGAGAGAACTGTTCGGACATGCGGCATCTCGCGCTGCGCTGCGAGCAGTACGAGTCGGCGACGGCGTATTTCCCCTTCCGCCCGTTCCTGCGCTCCATCCTCGACGTCGACCTGAACGGCGGCGCGGCCCACAACCGAGCCGTCCTGACCGAACGGCTCAGGGCGGTCGACGAGGACCTTGTGCCGTGGGCGCCTCTCCTTGCCGCGCCGCTGGACGTCGAGGTCGAGTCGACGTCGGAGGTTGACGACCTCGACCCGTCGTTTCGTCGCGCCCGCCTGCACGGCGTGGTCGGCTCACTCTTGGGGCAGCTTCTGAACTCACCGACGCTGTTCCTGTTCGAGGACGTCCACTGGATGGACGATGCCTCGTCGGAGCTCCTACGCCACCTGGGAACACAGCTGCCGACACGGCCCTGGCTCGCTTGCACGACACGTCGGGGCGTCGGCGGCGGTTTCGCCGCCGCGGAGGGAACACCACCCCTGCCGGCCTTGACTCTGAGGCTCGAACCACTGCCGGCCGACGACGCCAAGACACTCGTTCGGGCGGCCGCAGGCGACCGTCGCCTCACGGAGGACGAGCTGGCGACCCTCATGGAGCGCGGAGCCGGCAATCCACTCTTTCTCCAAGAGCTCGCGTCTCCGGGTGAGCCAACCGACGCGGCGGAGCAGATGCCGGACACCGTCGAAGGGCTCGTCGCGACGCGGATCGATCGGCTCGCGCCGGGCGACCGGGCTCTGTTGCGCTGGGCGTCGGTTCTCGGTGTGTCGTTCTCCGGAGAGCTCATCGCCCACGTCCTCGAGGGAGATCCGACGGCTGCCTCCGACTCTGAGGCGTGGGACCGCCTCGCCGAGTTCGTCGAGCGTGATCCCGACGTTCCGGGCGCTTTCCGCTTCCGCCACGCGCTCATCCGTGACGGGGCGTACGAGGGGCTCTCCTACAAGCGCCGCAGAGAGCTGCACGGACGTGTCGCCGACGTCGTCGAAGCGCAGCTGGGTGACCGCGCGGACGACTCTGCAGAGCTCCTCTCGCTCCATTACGAACGCGCCGGGAACTCAGCCAAGTCGTGGCAGTACTCGCTCGCGGCTGGCGAACGGGCGCAAGCGAAGTGGGCCAATGCAGAGGCCGTCGAGTTCTACCGCCGGGCGATCGACGCGGCGCCGGCCGTTCCCGAGCTCGACTCCCTCGAGATCGCACGCGTATGGCGCGCAATCGGGGAGTGCCTCCACTTGCTGGGCGAACTCGACGAGGCCGGGCGAGCGTTCACGGCTGCGCGCGAGCTGACGCCAAGGGACACGCCGGAGCAGATCGAGCTCATGAGCAAGCAAGGGTTGCTCCGCGACGAAATGGGTCGCTACGCCGACGCCCTTCGGTGGTACACCCGCGGCCTCAAGGCGACCGAGGCGCTCGCTGACGAGGACGACCGCAGGCGCCTACGCATTCGGCTGCGGCTCGCGCGTGCCCAAGCCCGGTACCGGCAGGGCGCGTTCAAGGACTGTATCCGCCGGTTGAAGGAGGTCGTGCAGGAGTGCCTCGAGGCAGACGACAGCGCGAACCTCGCTACCGCATACCTCCTCCTCCACTTGGTTCATTCGCAGCTCGGTTCGCCGGACCGCGCCGCGTACCGGGGTCTCGCACTTGCGCTCTACGAGGACCTTGGAGACCTCAAGGGTCAGGCGAGCGCGCTCAACAACTTCGGCATCGATCTCTACTACGAGGGCGACTGGGAGAACGCGCTCGACCGCTACGAGGAAGGCCGGAAGCTGTACGCGCGGATCGGCGATGCGCCCAACGTCGGCGTCACGACGAACAACATCGGGGAAATCCTCTCGGATCAAGGGCGTGTGGAAGAAGCGGAGGCGCTGTTCGCTGA
This sequence comes from uncultured Gaiellaceae bacterium, assembly GCA_963723695.1. Classification (GTDB taxonomy): domain Bacteria; phylum Actinomycetota; class Thermoleophilia; order Gaiellales; family Gaiellaceae; genus GMQP-bins7. The sequence continues at coordinate 470,915 of CAVRRU010000015.1, forward strand.
AGTCGCGAAGAGCGCGGAAGTGATGGGCCACAGGTTCCTCGTACTGCTGGCCCACTCCAACCTCGGTCGAGCGGCCGGCCGGACGGGGCGCTTCACGGAGGCAGAGGAGCAGCTCAACCATGCACTCGAGGTCGCACGCGAAATGGGCGCCTCGAGCTTCGTTCTCGAGGTCGAAGCGCGGATGGCGGAACTCGATGCGCTACGCGGCGATCGACCCGAGTCTGCACTCACGTGGGTCGAGGCGGTGCTCGAGCGCTCGGGCGAAGCGTCCGGCATGGCCCCGGTCGAAGCGGCTGCACAGCGAACGCGCGCCGCGGCGCTGTTCCAACTCGGCGAGCCCGGCCGGGCCCGCGAGGCTCTCGAGGACAGCCTCCGCATCGCGCGCGCCGCGGAGGCCCGCTACGAGCTCGCGCTCTCGCTCGACGTCCTCGGCGCCACCGGTGACGAAGCTGCAGCGCAGGAAAGCGTCGAGCTCTTCGAACGCCTTGGCGTCACGCGAGTCACGCGCCCGCCGCTCGGCTGAGCGAGCGGCGGGCGCGAGTCCTGCTAACTCATGCCGGTGCCGCCCGGATCGCTCGGTCCGGGGCCGAGCAAGAACGTCACCATGAGATCGCCGGCGTTGTTGCGCCGCTGGTCCAAGATGCACTTCGGGACTTGGTCCGCAATCTGGTTGACGCAGGGCTGCACTATCTTGTAGACCAGCTCGGTTTGGCCGGTCGTCGGATTCACCGTCGGCGAGGCCATACAGTGGACGAAGTTCGAGACGCCGGTTCCCGGTACCTGTTTCTTGTTGAACCTCACCGTCGCCGTGTAAGTGGTTTCTTCATCCAGATCCGACGGCGGGGCGATGATGTACGCCTGGCCGAAACGCGACGCGTCGGCCGGTGCCCCCTCGCAGTCTTCGGCAGTCAACGTGGGGTCGCTCAGGCTGAGGCCGAGGAATCCGTCGAGCGTCCCCGGGATTTCGACCGAGACATTCGTTCCCCCCGGACCCTTCGTGTCGCCGATTGCGCCGTTGCAGTTTTGCTGACCACAGTCTGTGATGTCGTCGAAGACGTTGAAGGAGACGCTGCTCCCTGTGATCGCCGCGTTTCCATCGTCGGTGGCCGTGAGCTTCACGCCGAGCGCATCCTGGTCCGGCGTGAGGGTCGGCGTCGCGATCCCCTGTTTGAAGCTCAGCTTCTCGGTGTCGATGCCGGCTGCGCCCTCGCTGGCAAAACTACCGTCGGTGCTCGTTCCACTCGCCTTCAGGCTGGCGGGGCCCTTGTAGCTGTTGACAATGGTGTCGCACGAGCTCAAAGCCGTGACGGTCGCCGTGACGGAGTGGTTCGCCTGCGAGAGGTCCACCGGGCCGCCAGTCAGTGCCACGGTGAAGCGCGTGACCGTGTTGCAGTCCCCAGCGCCCAAACTCGACGCCGAACCGCCGAACAGCACCAGCAACCCTCCCAGCACGAGAAGAATCCACCAACGCCGCAATGTTGTGTTCACACCAGTCCCCTTCGTAGTAGTCCCCAGTCCGTGAGGCAGTGTCACGACTCACAGCGGCTAAGTCAAGGGCGGCGGGTTCCGCTCAGGAATTGGAGGTGGGCGGCGAACGTACTAGGATCGCGCCGTGGCACTCCGTCGCGACGCCAAGGTCGAGCTTCTCAAGAAGACGCCGCTCTTCGCCGGCTGCTCGAAGAGCGAGCTGCGCGAGCTCGCCAAGACCGCGGACGAGCTCGATCTCAGGGAAGGGACGGTGCTCATCCGCGAGGGACGGCCTGGTCGAGAGTTCTTCGTGCTGATCGAGGGCACTGCGGAGGTGACGAAGAATGGCAAGAAGATCGCCGACCTCGGCCCCGGCGACTGGCTCGGCGAGATCGCGTTGATCACGGACAGCCCGCGTACGGCGACGGTCACCGCGACGTCGCCTCTCGACGTGCTCGTGATCACCGATCGACGGTTCCGCTCCGTCGTGGAGACGATGCCGTCGATTGCTCTGAAGATGCTCGCGAGCGTCGGGGAGCGGCTAGCGAGCGACGCGCATCGCTGAGGCTCCGCTTTGCGCAAGACCGGAAGTCCGCTAGCGCGGAGCTTCGCTCGCGCAAAGACTCTAGGGCCGCCCGCTTCGCGGGCGGGTCGCAGCTAGTCGCCCCGCCACACGTCGCACGTCCATCGCGGCAAGCACGATGACCACGGCGCCGACCGCGATCACGACGTCGCCGACCGAGAACACGTTCGCGAACGGGATCCAGTCGGGAGCTGCCCAGCGGTCGATCAACCACGGGAGCCGCGGGCTCGTCGACGCGGTCGAATTCGCTTGCGTGAGCGCCGTCCGCCCCGCGTCGCGCATCGCCTCGTGGGTCACGGGCATCGTGCCGCGGTTCGCGAGGATCGCGGCGAGGTTCAGGCACATGCCGAACGCAACGATCGGAACACCGATGACGCGCCGATTGAGCACCGCGCCCACGACGAGCAGCCCGTAGGAAACGACCCAGAGAGCCGAGGCCAGGGTCTCGTGGGTGGTCCACGGCAGGAGGGCTACCGGGAACGCGACGATCTGCAGCGCGATCGCACAGAGGAACAACCACGGCGCGCGTAGTCGGAGGTCCGCCAGTGAGCCGAGGCGACCTCCGACAAGGAGCCCGAGACCGACAGCGGCCAGGACCGGAAGGGCGAGCGACATCGAGCGCTACGCAACCTTGAGCGAGTGCAGCGGTACGCCGGCGAGCTCCGACTGCCGAGGGATGCCGGCAGCGGTTAGGTGCTCCTCCAGCGCCGCCACCACGAGCGGGTCGAACTGCACGCCCGCGTGCGCTCGGATCTCGGCGATCGCGACCGCCGGCGAAACGGCTGCTCGGTAGCTCCGCTCCGTCGTGAGCGCGTCATACGCGTCGGCTACGAGGATCAGCCGCGAGCCGAACGGGATCTCCTCGCTTGCGAGACCGTGCGGGTAGCCGGATCCGTCCCAGTGCTCGTGGTGGTGCCTGATCCAGACGTCGACGGGGCGGATGTCCATGCCGTCGAGGAGCGATGCGCCGAGCTCCGGATGATGCGACAGCTGGCGGGTCTCGGCTGGCGTGAGCTCACCTGGCTTCTGCAGGATGCTGTCGGGGATCGCGATCTTCCCGAGGTCGTGCAGCCGCCCTGCGACCTTGAGCTGCTCGACCTGCTCATCCTCGCAGTCGAGCAATCGCGCGATCGCCTCGACGAGCAGCGCGACGCGCTCCGAGTGAGCGCCCGTGTACTCGTCCTTGGCGTCGACGACCCGGATCAGGTTCTCTGCTGCGCGCAGGCGCGCCTGGTGCTCGATGCGCCGCTCGAGCTCACCTGGAGCCGACGCCGCTGTGATCGCGGGGCCGTAGGCACACGATCGGTTCTTCCCGTTCTGCTTCGCCCAGTAGAGGGCACTGTCGGCAGCGCGCTCGAGCTGCTGCTGGTTCCGCGCGTTGTTGGGGAAGGTGGCCGTACCCACGCTGACGGTGACGATCTCGCCGTGTGAGAACTCTGCGCTCGACAGCCTGCGATACAGACCGTCGACGTGAGTTCGGGCGGCAGCCGTCCCGCACTCGAGGAGAACCGCGAACTCGTCGCCGCCGAACCTGAACGTGCCGATGCAATCCGTCTCGGTCCGGAGGAGCTGGGCGACCTCGACGAGCACCTGGTCGCCGAGCGGGTGGCCGTATGCGTCGTTGATCTGCTTGAAGTCGTCGACGTCGACCAGGCAGAGAGTCACTCGTGAGCCGAAGGCAGCAGCCGCCTCGAGGGCATTCGCCAGCCCGAGCTCGTAGGCGCGGTTGTTCCCGATCCGCGTCAGGCTGTCCGTATGTGCGTCGCGGGTCGCGCGGCGGGAAGCGAGTGAGGACCGCTGATAGAGCGTCACGGTGAAGAGCGGTCCGGCCATGAGCACCAGAAGCCGCGCGTCGGTCGCCCACAGCGCGGCCGCCAGCGCTGCCAGTAGGGCCTGAATCGTGAAAGCAGGTCCTACCAGGCGGACTTCCTCCCGAAGGAGCGGAAGCAGAGCCATGCGCTGGTGGAACGAGATGGCCAGAGAGATGAACACGAAGTTCACGCCGACGAATGCGGCGCCGCCGCCGAGCGCGGCAATCGTGATCGTCCATGGGTTCTGCGCAGTGTCTGGACCAAGCAGGAAGACCGGGAGCGCCGCGGCGAAGGCGGACAGCGAATAGACGGCGGTATTGAAGGTCGTGCGGACGAGCGGCTTGTGCTCGGCGACCTGCGCGACGAAGGCGCTCACCGCGGCGATGATCACTCCCGCGTCCCAGCCGAAGAGGATCACCGCGGCGAGGATGAAGACGAACGCGAGCGAGACAGTGCTGAGGTCGTCCTCCTCGAGCGGGACGGGCTTCAGCTCGGCGAGCATCGCCAGCGCGAGGAAGAGCGCGATGGCGAGCCCCTCCGCGGTACCGGGTGGACCGAGCGCCAGGCTCACCACCGCTCCGACTACGACTGGGATCGCCAGAGCAACGGCGCTAGCGATCAGCAGGCACAGCCGGAGCGGATAGCCGGATGACGAGACGTGCTCAGGCATGGGTGAGCCCTACTGTGGTGTGCCTCGGACGATCGTCAGCTCCAGCGCCAGCCGGCGCCCGACGCGATGACGAAGGCCGCGATGCTCGACAGAACAATCACGAGCCGGGTCCAGCGAACGTGCCACTTGAACATGCGCATGAACTCCTTTCCGCATTTCGAGTCGTCGCAGAGATGCGCGGGTCTCAATAAGTCACGCAAACGGGGGTCCTATCCCCCCTCCAACAGGGGAGCCGGGTCCCTCGAACGAGGGATCGCGGCGTACGCCATCCGTAGCTCCGGAATCCGCTGGAGCGCGGATTCCGGAGCGCGGGAGATCCCTAAAGCCGCCCGCTTCGCGGGCGGATCCCAGTCGCTCCTCTACGAGATCGCAGCCTCGCCGAGCAAGGCACGCACCTCGGCGAAGAAGTCGGCCTCGGGCTTGACACGGTACTCCGGCCCGAGAGCGAGCGTGCGCTCGCCCAGCGAGGTCTCGAGAGCGACGTAGACGGGCGCATCGCCGGGGAAGTCGGAGACGAGCGCAGCGAGCTCGCCGATGAGCCCCGCGGGCGCCTGGCGCGCGTCGATGCGAAGGCGCACCTCGCGACGCACGAGCGCCGACTCGAACGCGCTGACCTCGCTCGCGACGAGCTTCGTCTCGCCCGCCTGCTTGTGGTCGACGCGGCCCTTGACGACGAGGATCCGATCTGCTTCGAGCAGCTCGCGTGCCGATGCGTAGGTGGAGTTGAAAACGACGACCTCGGCGCTTCCAGTCGGGTCGTCGAGCGTCACGAACACCATCGGCTCGCCCCGTTTCGTCGTGACCTGCTTGAGGCCCGAGACGATGCCGCCCACGGTGACGAACTCGCCGTCGCGCCGACGCTCGAGGTCGGTGAGCGCGCAGTCGGTCTTCCGGCGCAGTTCCGCACGCACGCGCTCGAGTGGATGCTCGGAGACGTAGAGACCGAGGACCTCCTTCTCGAGCCGCAGGAGCTCTCGCTCGTCGAACTCCGTGGTCGCGAGCACCGGGTAGTGAGCATCGACCTGCTGCTCGGTCTCGCCGAACGCGCCGTCGAAGATCGACGCCTGCCCTGCGAGACGGTCGGCCGAGATGCGCTGCCCGTGCCCGAGCGCCGCGTCGAGCGCGGCGAGCATCCCCATGCGCGTTGCGCCGGTCGAGTCCAGAGCGCCGCACTTGACGAGCGACTCGAGCGCGCGCTTGTTCAGGACCTGCGGGTCGACGCGCTCGGTGAGTTCCCAGATCGACTCGAACGGCCCGCCCACGGCCCGCACCCGGACGATCGCCTCCGCCGCCGCCTCGCCGACGTTCTTGACCGCGTTCAGCCCAAAATGGATGACGCCGCCCACGACCGCGAAGTCCTGCTGCGACGAGTTCGCGTCCGGCGGGAGGACGTCGATGCCCATCTCGCGGCACGCGTTGACGTAGAACGGGACACGGTCTTTCGTATTCATCACCGAGGAGATGAGGGCGGCCATGTACTCCTTGGCGTGATTGGCCTTGAGCCATGCGGTGCGGTACGCAATGAGCGCGTAGCACGCCGCATGCGCCTTGTTGAACGAGTAGTCCTGCGACGACTCCATGTCCTTCCAGAGCTGCTGCGCGACGGCGGACGCGACCTGGTTCTCCGCGCACCCCTCGAGGAACTTGTCCTTCAACGAGGCCATGAGCGCGTGGATCTTCTTACCGATCGCCTTGCGGAGCGTCTCCGCCTCCGCGGGGGAGAAACCGGCGAGCTCCTTGGCGATCTGCATGTACTGCTCCTGGTAGATGCAGATGGCATAGGTGTTCCCGGTGATCGCCTCCAGGCGGGGATCCGCGAACGAGACCTGCTCGCGCCCGTTCTTGCGGGCTGCGTACATTGGGATGTAGCCCATCGGCCCGGGCCGGTAGAGGGCGACGAGCGCGATGAGGTCCTCGAACTCCGTGGGCCTCACCTGCCGGAGCGCTTCGCGCATGCCTGACGACTCGAACTGGAAGACGCCGGTCGACTCGCCGCGGGCGAGCATCTCGTACGTCCTCGCGTCGTCGAGCCGTATCGAGCCGATGTCCATGCCGCCGGCGAGCTCGACCGCCTTGTCGATGACGTCGAGGTTCCGGAGGCCGAGGAAGTCCATCTTCAGGAGCCCGAGCTCGACGACGTCGTGCATGCCGACCTGCGTGACCACCTCCTGATCCGATCCCTTCTGCTGCAGGGGCACGACCTCGATCAGCGGCTGCGCCCCGATGACGACGCCGGCAGCGTGAATCGAATCTGCACGGGTCAGGCCCTCGAGCGGCCGCGCGAGTTCGACGATCTCCTTCGCGACCGGGTCAGAGTCGACGGCCTGGCGCAGCTCGGCGCCAGTCTTGAGCGCAGCTTCGAGCGTCTGGCCGGGCCCCTCGGGCACGAGCTTCGCGATCCGGTCGACGACGCCGTACGGGATGTCGAGCACGCGGCCGGCGTCACGGATCGCGGCGCGGGCGGCCATCGTCGAGAACGTGATGATCTGAGCGACGCGGTCACGGCCGTACTTCTCTGCGACGTAGTTGATGACGCGGTCGCGGCCCGCGACCGAGAAGTCGATGTCCATGTCCGGCAGGTCCGCGCGAGCAGGGTTCAGGAAGCGCTCGAAGAGGAGCCCGTACCGCATCGGGTCGACGTCGGTGATCTCGAGGCAGTACGCCGCGATCGAGCCGGCGGCGGAGCCGCGCCCCGGTCCGACGCTCACGCCGTTCTGCTTCGCGAAGTGGATGAAGTCCCAGACGATGAGGAAGTAGTCGGCGAAGCCCATCTCCTTGATCGTCTTGAGCTCGAAGCGCAGGCGCTCGGTGAGCTCGGGCGTCGCTTTCCCGTACCGCTTCGCGAGCCCCTGCTCGCAGAGCTGGACGAGGTAATCGAACGCGTCCCGCCCCTCGGGGACGGGGAACGACGGGAGCAGGATTCGCCCGAGGTCGAGCTCGACCGAGCAGCGCTCGGCCACCTCGACCGTCCGCGCGATCGCATGCTCGAGTCCGGGGAAGTCGCCCGCCATCTCCTCGGGCGTCTTGAAGAAGAACTCGTTCGTGTCGAACTTCCAGTGGGCCGGGTTCTTGAGCGTGTCGCCCGACTGGATGCAGAGGAGCGCCTCGTGGGCGAAGGCGTCATCCGCATCGAGGTAATGGACGTCCCCGGTCGCGACGAGCGGGAGCTTCGTCTCGTCAGCGAGGGCGATCAGCTCCGGATTGACCTGCTGCTGCTCGGCGAGCCCGGCGTTCTGGATCTCGACGTACGTCGAGTCGCGGCCGAAGATCTGGAGGAGCCGATCGAGATCGGCGTGTGCGTCCTTCGGCCGGCTCTCCGAGAGCGCGCGCGAGACGCGCCCGGAGAGGCACCCGGAGAGCGCGACGATCCCCTTCGCATGCTGCTCGAGGAGCTCCCAATCGACGCGCGGCTTGTAGTAGTAGCCCTCGAGGTAGCCGAGCGAGGAGAGCTTGATGAGGTTCGCGTAGCCGTCGTTCGACTCCGCGAGCAGCGTGAGGTGCGCATAGCCCTTCGTCTGCGCGCGCCGGTCGTCCGCGACGTACACCTCGCAGCCGATGACGGGCTTGACCCCGGTCGACCGCGCTTCCCGGTAGAGCTCCACCGCGCCAGCGAGCGAGCCGTGGTCGGTGAGCGCCACCGCCGGCATCTCGAGACGGGCCGCCTTCTCGACGAGAGCCGGGATCCGGCAGGCCCCGTCGAGGATCGAGTACTCCGAGTGCACGTGCAGATGGACGAACGGGACGGCCACGGGAAGGCCAGCTTACTGCGGTGATCGGAGGACTCTCTGGAGCCCTATTTCGAGCGGTTCTACGCGGCTTCGCCGGACCAGAGCTGGTCCGCGAGCGAGCGCCACGTGTCACGCAGGTCCGCGCTGCCGGTCACCCGCTGGAGCTCCCAGTAGACGCGCACGAGGGCGCCGAGGTCGGGCTCCAGCCCCTCCTTCTTCTCCTCCTCGAGCACCCTCAGGTACCAGGCGCCTGGATCGACTCCGAGCTCCGACGCGAGCGTGAGCGCGCGGTCGCGGAGCTCGATCGCCGATGTGTCCGGTGGGGACATGCCTGGGCTATCGGCACCCTCCACTAGCCGATTGAGGAGCGCTCCCCCCGGACGAGGTATCGGACGCGGCAGACTTCCGCAACGTGCGCCCCCCGACCGTCATCGAGCCCGGGCGAGCTCATCGCCGGACGCCACCCGTGCGCGCATGGGCCGGAGAACGCATGGGTCGAGGTGCAGCAACTGGCGGCCGCGGGAGTCACGCTCTTCCTCGACCTCACGCAGGAGGGAGAGCTCGAGCCGTACTCCACTCTCGTGGAGCCACCTGCTCGATACCTGAACCTCCCGATTCGCGACTTCTCAGTCCCCACACGCGAAGGGCTCGTCGCCACGCTCGACGAGATCGACGCCGAGCTCGAGGCCGGCGGGCTCGTCTACGTCCACTGCTGGGCGGGCTGCGGCAGAACCGGCGTCGTGGTCGGGAGCTGGCTCGCGCGCCACGGAGTGGACCCGAACGTCGCTCTCGGCCGGATCGCAGAGGCGCGCGGGCTCGGGTGCCCGCAGACGCTCGAGCAGAGGATCTTCGTCCTCGGCTGGGAGGCCGGGCGGTAGCGCACTAGGCAGATCCGATCTTGCGCACACCCAAACGGGTGAGCAAGACCTGTGGTCACTGCACCGATACGCCTCGAGAGCATGTCCGCAGGCGGGTTGGCCACGACTTCGCTCGCGTCGAGGGGCTTTTTCCCGACGCGAGAGCGACCCTGCGCTCGTTCGTGCTCCTGCGGCGTTCGGACACCGAGCTATCGAGCACGCGCGGCCGGGTCCGATTAACCACTTGGCGTCGGTGCCCGTTGATCAGGATGGCGCGGCCCTCGAGGCGGATCTCGTTCTGTCTCTGGGTGAACGGATCGACGCGATCGAAGACATGCTCCGGACGACCACGGCGGTCGTCGATGAGAAGGCTCTGAAGGAGCTCCGTCGCACGATCGAAGCACTGGCCAAGCGCGATCCCAAGTTCGAGGAGCGCGTAACCAACAAGGTCGACGTCCTCGCGGACCGGATCGAGACCGTCGCCAAGACGGTCTCTACCGCGTCGGCTTCGGTGGCGGCCAAGGAAGGCGAGATCGTGCAGCTGCGACGCGAGCTCGAAGCCGGCCTTGCGCGCATCAACACGGCCATCCTGGAAGCCAAGCCGGGGACCGACCCGAGCGAGCTGGCCGATATCCGGCGCACCCTCGACGATCTTTCGAAGCTCACGAAGCAACGCATGCCACGCGGTCTCGAGAGCCGCGTCGACGAGCTGGCCGACAAAGTTCGCGCTCGTCTCTCAGCGGGTCGACTCCGTCGCCTCGACGGTCTCGACGACGGCGTCGGGGCTTGCGGGCCGAGACGGTGACGTGAACGCGCTGCGCCGGACCTTCGAGGCAGAACGAGACCGCACCGGCGCCGAGCTCGCAGAGCTGCGACGGGGAATCGACGCGTCCGCGGTGTCCGATCTCCGCCAGGCGCTCAAGGAGCTCGCCGACGAGACTGCGCGCCGGCTGCACGGGACTCAGAACCTCATCGGTCAGGCGGGAGCGAAGATCGACGCGCTGACAGGCACCGTCAACTCGGTCGTCGACCTCGCTGGAGTCCACCGCATCCACGGCTTCGGGGGCCGAGCAAGGTCTGTCGGCGTTCCGTGCGTACTTCGACGATGCCCGCGAGCGCCTGAACGCGCTGCTCGCAGAGCATCGTCAGACACTCGTAGCGCTCTCCGAGCGGGCGACCGCGCTCGAGCAGGCCGAGGCGGCAGGAGCACGTGCTGTGGAGGACCGCCTCGTGGACGTGTGCGAGAAGCTCGATCACCTCGCCGGCCGCCTCGAATCGTCGGAGCGAACCAGCGCCGACACCGCGCGGCGCCTCGACGAGCGCATATCGGACGCGAGCACCGTGACCGATGACTTCGTGGGTCAGCTCGAGCCCCTGAAAGCCGCGGTCACGTCGGCGACTGAGCGCCTCGAAGCACGAGAAGGCGCCCTGCAGGCGATGGAGCATCGCTTCCACGACGCGACTACCCGCGTCGACGATCTCGTCGCGGAGCTCTCACGAGCTCTGGCGGAGCTCCCGGACCCGAACAGCATCGAGCCGGCGCTCGCCGCTCGTATCGACGAGGTTGCCGAGCGAACCGTGTCGTTGACTGAAGCCATCGACCGGGTTGAGGCGTCTCTGCGCGAGCAGCGGCGAACGTCCGCCTCCTCCGCCGCGGACGTGGAGCGCCTTCACGAGGAGCTCTCCACGGTCCGCGGGCAATTTGATGATGCAGGCGAGGGCTTCAGCTCGCTCGTCGCGCAGCAACAGCAGCTGCTGTCCGAGATCGGTGCGCGCACCACGGCGCTCGAGCAGTCGGAGGGCAACGTGCCGCGGGAGCTCGATGACCGCGTCATGGACCTGCGCGACAAGCTCGAGGCGCTCGCCCACAGGCTCGAGCTGTCGACAACTGCGGTCACGTCCACCGCAGCCATGGCTTCGACGACCGATGAGGAGGTGTCTGCGCTTCGTGACTACGTCGACAAGGCAGGCGCACGTCTGAGCGCTCTCGTCGCGGAGCAGACGCGGGCGCTGTCTGCGCTCGACACCCGGACCGAATCCCTCGAGCAGGCCGACAGCCACGTGCTGAGCAGCGTCGACGAGCGCCTCTCGACGACCTCCGACCGGATCGACGAACTCTCGAGTCGGCTCGACCCTCTCGTCGCGCGAGCGCGCGACGAGCTGGAAGGGCGGATTGAGGAGCTGGACGCGAGACTCGGTTCGGCAGACGACGACCGCACTGAGACTGCAAGCGAAGTCGCACGCATCGCGGCGATCCTCGAGGTCGAGCGTGCAGCCGTCCGCACGAAGCTCGATGCGCTCGCCGCAGCGCTGGAGAAGACTCCCCCTGCGACGGAGGCGGACGAGCTCGGGCAACGAATCGACGACCTCGTGTCCCGCTTCGAAGCGCTCGACGGCGAGCGAGCTTCTTCCCAAACCCAGTTCGAGGCGATTGCCAACGCGCTCGCGTCGATTCCGCAGCACTTCTCGTTCGAGCAGCGGCTCGATGAGCTCGGCCGTCGACTGGACGAGGTCGAACAGCGCGGCGCCACGGTCACGACGAAGGTCTCGCAGCCATCGGCACTCCTCCCGGCAGCGCTGCGCTCTCTCGAAGCCCGGCTCGACGAGGTATCGCCGGGCATACGCGAATCCGTACAGGAGCCCGAAGCTCCAAGCACGCAAACGACACCGGACGACGAGCCCGAGACAACCGAGACCGTCGAGCTCGTCGACCGAGAAACAGCAGCGGTCGTTCCACTCCGTGTGCGCGAGCCCTAGCGCCGACCATGCTGCGGCTTCTCGACACCCTGTTTCTCACCCTTACCCGTCGAGGGTCATGGGCACGCGGCCGGATTGCGTATCGCGCGCTCGCTGCGGTGGTCGTCGCGGAACGCAACCCGCGACCGCCCCGTTAATCGCCGTCGAGGAAATACGCCATGAGAATGGCGTCGACGAGCTCGCCGCCGCGCTCGTAGTGCCGCTTGCGATACCCCTCCCGCTCGAAGCCGAACGTCTCGTAAAGGCCGAGCGCCGGCTCGTTCCAGGGAAAGACGTGGAGCTCGAGCTTGCGCACGTCGGCTGTCCGCGCCCACAGAACTGCTTCGTCGAGCATCGCCCTTCCCACCCCTCGCCGGCGATGGCTCTCGGCGACCATCAGCCCGAGGTCGGCGACGTGCCGGCTGGCCGGGTGCGGGTCACGTGACAGCGAGAGCCTGCCGACGATTCGCGCTCCGTCCTCGGCCACGAGCACGGCGGCGTCGGGGTAACGCTCGATCGAGCGGAGGTATCTGCGCTCGTCGGCGACGGAGCGCCAAGGGCCCGTGCCGAGAATCCAGCGCCCCTCTTCGCGCCCGACGCTCTCCGCGAGCTCGACGAGCGCCGGCGCGTCGTGCGCGGTCGCTCTGCGGATCGGGATCATGCCACCACGATCCCGACACCGCCGCGCCGAGGGTCGCCGGCGGCCTGGAACCCGTCGTCCCCGGTCCGCTCGACCGCCTGAGCGCCCCCGAAGTAGAGATTGAGAGCACCCCAGCGATTGACGCTCCAGGTGGCAGGGAGAGCTGCGACGTCCTCGTCGGGCCACCCGCCCTCGAGGTGAAGCGTCGTGCCCTCGACGTGCAGCCGCGGCGCGCAGATCGCGTCGGCGACGTGCATCCCGCGGAGGAACCGCCAGGTCACCTGCGCGATCGCACCGGCGAGCCGCACCGACCCCGCGCTCCCGAGCACGAGCAGTGGTTGTCCCGACTCGAGCACGAGGGTCGGCGTCATCATGCTCGCGAGGCGGTCGCCGGGCGCCTTCTCGTATGAGCCGATCACGTCGAGCTCCCCGAGCATGTTGTTCAGCTGGGTGCCCCCGCGGAAGACTCCCGAGCCCGACCCGAGCGTCGAGGAGAGCCCCGCGGCCAGTCCGTCGGCGTCGATGACCGAGATGTGCGTCGTTCCTGGAAGCGGGCCCGAGCCGAGCGGCCCGTATGCGTCCGCGACGGCCCGCGCCTCGTCGGCGAGCGACGGCTCTCCGGCCTCGGAGAGGAGCGTGAGCACCCGCTGCACGACCGAGCCTCCCTGCGACGGCGTCGAGCGAACCGTTCGTCCGAGGACCTCGGACTCGAGCGCCGGTGTCTCGCGGACGCGATAGGCGCGAAGGTCGTCCGCGTACTCGGGCAGGAGCTCGGCGACCATCGCCGCGCCCGCGTCACGGACGCGCTCGAGGGTCGGGCAGAAGTCGGCCGTGGAGACGTGCACCGGATCGCCGTAGATGCGCCTGCCGCCCTCGTCGCGCAAGAGGATCCCCTCCAGGATGCGGTGAAGCACGACACGCGCCTCGTCACGGGCGTAGCCTGCGCGTGCGAGCTCGATGGCGGGATCGACGAGATCGCTCCACGCACGCGTTCCGAACCGCCGGTGGACTTCCTCGAGGCCCGCGAGGAGCCCCGGCACCGCGACCGACCCTGCTCCGACGTGGAAGACCTGTGTCCCTGCGTCGCCGAAGTCGATGACGAGCTCCTCCATCTCGCCGAGCCTGGACGTGGGGACGCCGAAGAAGCAATCGAGCACGGTGGTCGCTCCACTCGGTTCGTGGACGAGCGCGAACCCCCCGCCGGCGGGGCCGGTCAGGGGCCCCTCGGTAACGAAGGCCGTGAAGGCTGCCGCGAGGAGGGCGTCAACGGCGTTGCCCCCTTCGCGCAGGACGGTCGCGCCTGCCTCCGCGGTCAGCGGATGACCCGCTGCGATGGCGCCTCGCATCCGACGAGGGTACTGCGGTACGTGAGCCGGAGCGACGCGACCGCGAAGCGGTCGCCTTCAGGGATCTTCGCGCGACCCGAATCTTCGCTCGAAGACTCGGGACTTGCGCACTACCGAGCCAGGAACGACGGGAGCTCGGGATCCGACGAACTGCGCGGCTCGGTCGACATCTCGAACTCCGCACCGCCGCTACGTCGCCGCATCCCGCCGAGGCCCGTCGCGACCACGGTCACCCAGACCTGCCCGGTGAGCCGCGGGTCCACCGTGGCGCCGAAGATGATGTTCGTCTCGTCCGTTGCGGTCTGGCGTACGACCTCGGCCGCCTCGTTGACCTCGACGAGCGAGAGGTCGTCGCCGCCCGAGATCGAGAGCAGAATCCCTCGTGCACGCACGATCTCCGCATCGATGAGCGGCGAGCCGAGTGCTCGCTCGGCTGCTTCCCGTGCACGGTTCTGCCCGGTGGCGTACCCGATGCCCATGAGCGCCGAGCCCGCGTCCTGCATCACCGTCCGCACGTCTGCGAAGTCGAGGTTGATCAGGCCCGGCGTCGTGATCAGGTCGCAGATGCCCTGGACACCCTGGCGGAGCACGTCGTCGGCGATCTTGAACGCGTCCACCATGGACGTCGAGCGATCGAGCACCTCGAGCAGGCGGTCGTTCGGGATGACGATGACCGTGTCGCAGGCGGCGCGAAGCGCTTCGACGCCGCTCTCCGAGGCCGCGCGGCGGCGCGTCCCCTCGAACCGGAACGGCGTCGTCACGATGCCGACCGTGAGCGCCCCGAGCTCGCGCGCGATGCGCGCAACCACCGGTGCGGCGCCCGTTCCGGTGCCACCACCCTCGCCCGCGGTGACGAAGACCATGTCGGAGCCGCGCAGCGCCTGCTTCAGCTGGTCGACCGCCTCTTCGGCAGCGGCGCGGCCGACTCCGGGATCCGCCCCCGATCCGAGGCCCTGGGTCAGGCCTTCGCCGATGGCGATCTTCGTGGGCGCGTCCGAGATGGCGAGCGCCTGCCGGTCGGTGTTCACGGCGACGTAGTCGACCTGTGCGATCCCCGCGTCCATCATGCGGTGGATCGCGTTCAGCCCGGCCCCTCCCACACCGACGACGCGGATGGCCGCGATGTACGCGGAGCCCCTCGGTGGCGGCACGCGATGCAGCTGCGGGGCCGGCTCGAGCATCGTCTGGAAGTAGCGAGCCGCGGCGCGCGAGGCTGCGGCCTCGGGCGCGAGCTCCTCCACGGGCTCGACCGCGGGCACGGCGGAGACGGGCGGCTCGGCCGCCGGCTCCTTCGCGAAGTCCGGGACGTGCTCGACGGTCTCGTCGAGCGCCGCCTGCGCCCTGGGATCCTCGACCGGAGGCGTCTCGCTTTCCGGCGCGGCCTCCTGCGAACGCTGCGCCGCCTCGGTCCTACGGAAGAGCTCGGCGAGCGGGCCCTCACGCATCGTCGCGCGTTTGCGCGCCATCGAGCACCTCCTTCGCGAGATCACGGTAGGCCTGCGCCGCAGGCCCTGACGGGTCGTATTTCAGCACGGAGCTCCCCTTCACGGGCGCCTCCGCATAGCGGACGGTCTTGCGGATCCGCGTTCCGTAGACGAGATCGCCGAAGTGCTCCTCGAGGATCTCGATCGCCTCGCGTGCGTGCAGCGTGCGGCCGTCGTACATCGTCGGGACGATCCCCTGGACGTGGACGCGCGGGTTGAGGTTCTCGCGCACCATCGCCAGGGTGTTCTCGAGCTGCACGAGACCCCGCAGCGAGAGGTACTCGCACTGCACCGGGACGATCACGCCGTCGGCCGCGACGAAGGCGTTGATCGTCAGCAGGCCGAGCGACGGGGGGGTGTCGATGAGGACATAGTCGTAGCGGTCGCGCACCTCCACGAGGGCCTTATCGAGCGCGCGCTCGCGGCCGATGAGCGCGGACAGCGCGAGCTCGGCGCCCGCGAGGTCGATCGACGCCACCGCGATGTCGACCTCGACGGTCTTGATCACGTCGGAGATGGGGACGCGGTGGACGAGGACGTCGAACATCGAGCGGTCGATCGCGTCCGGGTTCATCCCCTGGCTCATCGTCAGGTTCCCCTGCGGATCGAGGTCGATCACGAGGACACGTTTCCCCTGCTCGCGGAGCGCGACGCCGAGGTTGAGCGTCGTCGTCGTCTTCGCAACGCCGCCCTTCTGATTCGCGAGTGCGATGACGTTCGCCATCACGCCTCCCTCGGCAGCGGGTGCGGGCGGCGGCGCCGGGGCCGGCTCGGGTACCGCCTGGAGATGAGGCGGCGACTCATCGACCTCGGGGGCAGGCTCTTCCGGGACGGGCTCGGGTCGCGACTGGAGTCGCGGGAGGAGGCGTGACAGCGCCATGACCGCCTCTCCTTCCCGCCACTCGCGGAAAGTCCTTCAAACCACCTCGTCGCGTATGGCAAACAACGCCAGCGCCCGCGAAGCGGGCGCCTTCAGGGACTTTCGCGCAGGCCGGGATCCGCGCTCGCGGATTCCGGCCTTGCGCAAACATCAGTCCTCGTCTTCCCAGTAGTCGAGCTGCTCGCCGACGCGCGTAACGATGCCGAGCCCGACGAAGTACACCTTCCTCGAGCGCGGGTAGTAGACGACCTCGCCCGGGTCACGCATGCCGTACATGAGGAGCGTCATCCCGTCGTCGCCGGCGCGAAACGCGTGTGCGACGCCCGAGCTGGGAGGACGCACGACGACCGCCCCGGCTCGCACGGGGTGCTCTACGACACCGTCCTCCTCCCAGAGCAGCACGTGACCGTCGCCCTCCAGGACGACGAAGATCTCCTCCTGGACGGAATGGCAATGAGGAGGTGCGTTGAGCTTCCCTGGGAAGACCTCCGCGTGGCGGATTCCGGTTCGGTCGGAGCCGGCGTCGCGACCGGGGTAGCGAACGCGACGCCCGACGGTCTCGCCGTCGCGCTCGACTGCTTCGAGGTCAGGGACGTGAACGATGTTGGACGGGCGCGGCGCGAGCTCGCTCACCTCGGGCGGGCCTGCTGCGGCCTCGCGGGTCCAGGGGTGGTCGTCCTCGGCGCCGACCGGCGCCCAGGTCTCACCCAGCCAGGCGACGCCGGCGCGCGGCAGCCACGTCACGCCCGGGGCGTGCGTGCGCTGCCCGAACGCGAGCACGTCGAGCCCGTCGGGACCTGCCTGAAGCGTGTGCGCGTTCCGGAGCGCAAGGTGGACGAGGCAATCCCCGGCGCGTACCTCGTAACCCACCGGCGCTTCCTCCTCCTCCCACTGGACGGAGATGCCCGAGCCCGCGAGGACGTAGAAGATCTCCTCCTCGGCACCCTCGAGGTGCAGCGGCGTCGACCACATTCCCGGGTCGACCTGGATTCGTTTGAGCCCGACCGAGTGCGACGCACGCCCCGTGAGACTGCTCCACGTGCCCGCGATGTGGCCGCGCTCGCCGCGCCAGGTCCGCACTTCGTCCCAGTGCGAGATCACCCGCCGATCATGTCACGCGCGCGTCCAACGCGACACGCAGCTCTTCGACCGCTTTCGCCCCGGCATCACCTCCTTCCTGACGGGACCACGCCTCTGCCTCGACAAGCAGCGCGCGCAGCTCCTCGACGAGGTCCGTGGGCCCGACACCTGCTCGATCGAGCGCCTCGATACGCTCGAGCCGCTCCAGGATGGCATGCGACTCGTCCACGAGCCGACGGTAGCCCCACGCCGCTCACGGATGGGTAACGGCTTCGAGCCGGATGGGTTACACGGCGACGGCGTGCGGCGCCGGGCGGCGATCGAGCCCGAGGAGCTCGCGGTCGAGCTCGTGCACGAGCCGATCCCGGTCCCGCGAGCGAAGCACCGCGACCACCGCGCGGCGTACCGCGTCCACCGCAGCCGATGTCGCGGGGTCGCCCGAAGCGAGCACCGTGAGCTCGCCGTACAGCTCCTCCCGACCCGTCGCATCCTCCCCGAGTAGGACGCAGCACCGCATCGGCCAGGTGTCGCCGAGGAGCGCTGTCATCGCTGCGCGGAGCTGCTCGCCGCGGAACGGCTCGGTCTGGAAGAGCGACAGCTCCCAGCGGTCGAGCGCATCCGAGAGCTCCGGGTCACCGTCCGCATCGCCGAGCGTCGCGAGCACCTCGACCGCGATCGGCGCTCGAAACGAGTCCAGGCGAGACGACTCGCCCGGCGGCTGCGTCGCCGCAATCGGAAGGACGGGCTGGATCCCGAACGGCCGCCCGTCAAGGGTCTCGAAGAGGACCGGCCCACCTGCGACGGCAGCAGCCGTGGTCAGCCTCAGCGCGCTGACCGCATCCGCGATCTCGGCCGCGGCGTCGGGCGGTGTCTCATCGGCTTCGAGCTCGCTCTGGAGCTCGACAGCAACGAGACGATCCGGCTCTCGGCCGAAGTCGCGCGGAAGCAGCCCTCTCGACTCAGGCCAGTGAGTGGCAAGCTCGCCCGCGACGAACGGTCGCACGACGAGCCGCGGCGCAAGCTCGACCGGCTTCGCGAGCGAGATCCCGATCAGAGGGGCGACGGCGACGTAGCGCCGCCGTTCGCCGAAGAGCGAGGATTCCAGCTCTGCGTACGACTTCTCGAACGCCTCGTCGTCCCAGTCGAACCCGCCGCACGACTCGGCCGTCGCGACGAGCAGCCCTAGGAGCACGGTGCGGAAGAGCGCCTCCTCCTCGCTGGCGTGTCTGCTCGCGTGCGCGCGGGCGAAGATCGCAGCCGCCGGCTCGCGTCCGAGCTCCTCGACAGCGAGCCTTGCGTCCTCTCGCGTCCGCAGGACGGCCTCGTGCTGCTCGATGAACCCACGGACGAGCGGGCGGAGCTCGTAGAGCGACGGACCGCGGCGCTCGACGTGCTCCTCGAAGGCGAACGGCAGCTCTGCCCCCTCCTCGAGCTCGCGGCCGAGCAGGACGAAGGAGCCGAGGACGAAGCCCCGGAGGAGCGGATAGAGATTGGGCGCGCGCACGGGCACGACTCCGGGTACGCGGCCGGACGCCCCTCTCCTCCGTTCGCCGAGGCAGCATGTGCGCGTGGACGGTGAGTACGCGCCCGATGGAAGCCCCATCGGCCTCTATGCCACGCTCGGGTCTCTCGGCGAGCCGCAGATCGTCCACGAGGCCGTCCCGGCCGGAGCCGAGATTCTCGAGCTCGGCGCGGGGGCAGGGCGCATCACCCGCGAGCTGGTCGCACTGGGGCATCCCGTCGTGGCCGTCGACCAGTCCCGAGCCATGCTCGACCGAATCGAGGGAGCAGAGCTCGTGCTCGGCGACATCGAGACCCTGGCATTCGGGCGTCGGTTTCGGGTCGTACTGCTCGCAAGCAACTTCGTGAACGACCCTGACCGGTCTCGCGTCGCGGCCTACCTGGGCAGCTGCGCGCGTCACGTCCTGCCGGACGGACAGGTGCTCCTTCAGGGATACCCGCGCGACTGGAGTCCCGACTCCGAGTGGCGTGAGCTCGGCGGTGTTCGGGCGCGTCTTCGCTCGTTCGAGCTCGACGGGCCGAGGCTCCGTGGCGAGATGGAGTACGTCGTCGGCGGCGAGACCCTCCTGCACGCCTTCGAGGCTCTGCTCGTCGGCGAGGCACAGCTCGAAGCAGAGCTCGAGGCGGCCGGTCTCCGTCGAAGCCGCTTCCTCGATGACCAAGGCAGCTGGATCGAGGCGGTGCCGGCCTAGGGCCTGAGCACCGCGCGGCGCGGGCCGGCGAGGAAGCCTGCCTCCACGAGGAGCGCCATCGTCTCGGTCTCGACAACCGGCACGCTGTCGAACCGCTCCACCGCGAGTCGCTTCGTGCCACCTGCCCGGACGTGCGCCACGAGCGCCGCCAGAGCCGGTCGCAGCCACTCCGGGTCCGGCTCGCGCAGCGGGACGAGCGACCGGCCTCCGCGCTCGACGAAGAGCGCTGCGTCGCCGTCGAGGAGCACGACCCACGCGCCCGCGACACGCGCAGCACGAGCGCCCGAGCGCCGCGGCCAGGGAAGCGCCGTCCCGTACGGCTGGGCGGGATCGGCGGCCGCGAGCACCAGCGCCTCGGGCTCGTCGTCACGCCGGCCGAACGAGCGGAGCTCGCGCAACCGCTCGACCGCGCCGGGCAGCGCAAACTGCGCACCGCCGAGCCCTTCGACGAAGTACCCGCGCCTGCAGACGCCAAGCGTCTCGAGCGCGCGCAGCTCCGAGTAGACGGCGCCGTACCCGCCGCGGATCCCCTCGCCGCGAACGCCGTCCCGCGTCACGATCCCCTGCCGCTCCAGCAGGAGCTCGGCGAGAGCCCGGCGATCGACGGACTCGGCAAAGAGCGTAGTCGCCAGCGACCAGCGTCCCTGGGTCGGCGACGGCATCGTCCTCCGGGCCCGCACGAACCGGCGCCCCACACGGTCGGGTCGCGGCAGCTCGTAGCGGCGGGACGCACGCAGCGGCGCCCACGAGTCGTTCGTCACCTCACCGGCCCAGACGAGCTCCCACAGAGCGGTCAACGCATCCTGGGCGTCGATTCCGGTCACGGCGACGAGATCGGGCCAGAAGAGCGCACGCCCGACCAGGGCTGAGCGGATCACCGCCGCCGTGTCGGTCTCGGGAGAAGCCTCCGCCGAGGGTGGCCCGAGGACCCCAGCGTCCTCGCGGAAGTAGATCGCGACGCGATCGAGGCCCGCACCGATCCAGACCACTTCACCCGAGCCGCAGAGCGCGTCGAGGTCTGCGGACCGGAACGAGGGGACCCGCCGCGGAAGAACATCGCTTTCCCACAACGGCGCAGGAAGCGGCAGGCCCTGGAGCGGAACGAGCGCCTCGCGCAGGCCCTGGCGCCGCCCGATCCCGTGCCACGCGGGAAGGAAGCGGCCGAACGCCGCCTGCTCCGCCGGCTCGACCTCACGCCGAAGCACTGCCAGGGTCGCGCGGCGGATGCGGCGAAGGACGTCGGGATCGCACCACTCGCGCTCCGTGCCTCCGGGCCGAAGCTCCCCGCGAACGAGCTCGTCGCCGAGCTCGAGCGAGGCGAGCTCCGCGTCGACGCGCTGGTGCTCGAGCGAGAACCTGTCCGCGACCTCGCCCGTCGTGAATGGGCCGTGTGTCTTGGCGTACCTCCGGAGCACGGCGCTCAGCGCACCGTCGACGTGCTCGAGGAACACGTCGGGAACCCCACCCGGCGGCACCGTCCCGAAGGCGTCGCGCACGAGCCCGGCGTCCTCCGCCGCGGTGAGGAGCTCTGCCTCGCCGAGCCGCATTCGAATCGCGCGGCGCTCGCGCAGCAGCGTCTCCGCGAATCCGCGGTCGTACTCGCCGTCGAGCAGCGGTCCCGCGCGGCGCAGCAGGTCGTGGAGCTCGTCGGCGTTGCGGGGCTCGAGTCGAAGCGACGACTCGACTTGCTCGATCGCGCCCGGATCGAGCAGCTCCCGGAGCTCCTCGATCCCCATGAGCTCGCGCAGGAGATCGCGGTCGAGCGAGAGTGCCTGCGCGCGCCGCTCCTCGGGCGGGGTGTCGTCTTCGTACATGTAGGTCGCGACGTAGTCGAAGAGGAGCGACGACGCGAACGGGGAGGCCGACGGCGTCTCCACCTCCACCACCGAGAGCGAGCGCTTCTGGATACCCCGGAGGATCTCGCGCAGCGCCCCGAGGTCGAAGACGTCCTGCAGGCACTCGCGGTACGTCTCGAGGACGATCGGGAACTGGGGATAGCGGCGCGCGACCTGGAGGAGGCTCTGCGCCTTCAGCCGCTGCTGCCAGAGCGGCGTGCGCTGGCCCGGCCGGCGGCGGGGGATCAGGAGGGCACGGGCGGCGTTCTCGCGGAACCGAGCGCCGTACAGCGCCGACTGCGCGAGCTCGACCAGCAGCAGATCCTCGATCTCGTCCGGCTCGAGCAACAGATCGGCCAGCGGGGGCGGGGTGTCCGCGTCGGGGAAATGGAGCGCGATTCCATCGTCCGACCAGAGCGACTGCACGTCGAGGTCGAGCGAGTCGCGTAGGCGCGCCCGCAGCGCCATCGCCCACGGCGCGTGCACCTGGCCGCCGAACGGGGAGAGGATGCAGACCCGCCAGTCGCCGATCTCGTCCCTGAACCGCTCCACGACGACGGTCAGGTCGGATGGCACGACACCGGTCGCACCCTCCTGCTCGCGCAGGAACGTGACGAGGTTGCGCGCCGCGAGCGCGTCGAGACCGTAGTCGTCTTCGACCCGCTGGATCGCCTTGTCGTCGGTAAGCGCCGAGAGCTCGCGTGCCGTTCGGCCGATCCTCTCTCCGAGCTCGGCCGGCCGGCCCACGCCCTCGCCCTTCCAGAACGGCGCGATGCCCGGCACGCCCGGAGCGGGCGAGACGAGCACGCGATCGCGAGTGATGTCCTCGATCCGCCACGTCGAGGCTCCGAGGAGGAACGTCTGCCCCTCGCGCGCCTCGTACACCATCTCCTCGTCGAGCTCTCCGACGCGCCCGCCGCCGTCTGCGAGGAACACGCCGAAGAGGCCGCGGTCGGGGATCGTCCCCGCGTTCGTGACCGCGAGGCGCCTGGCGCCGGTGCGGCCGCGAACGAGGCCTGCCGTGCGGTCCCAGACGACCCGCGGCCGGAGCTCCGCGAACTCGTCCGAGGGGTACCGCCCCGCGAGCATGTCGAGGACGTTCTCGAGCTGCGCACGTGAAAGGTCCGTGAAGGGATAGGCGCGTCGCGCGAGCTCATGCAGCTCGCCCACCGAGATCTCCTCGTCGGCGCAGATCGCGACGATCTGCTGCGCGAGCACGTCGAGGGGATTGCGCGGGATGCGCGTCTCCTCGATCTCACCCGCCTGCATCGCCCGCGCGACGACGGCCGACTCGAGGAGATCGGCCCGGTACTTCGGGAAGATCCGGCCTTTCGAGACCGAGTGCAGCTCGTGACCTGCCCGCCCAACCCGCTGCAGGCCCCGGGCGACCGACTTCGGGCTCTCGACCTGAATGACCAGGTCGACCGCCCCCATGTCGATGCCGAGCTCGAGGGACGAAGTCGCGACGAGGCACGGGATCTTGCCGGCCTTCAGCAACTCCTCGACCACCACCCTCTGCTCGCGGGCGAGCGAGCCGTGGTGGGCGCGCGCCAGCTCTTCTCCCGCGAGCTCGTTGATCCTCAGCGCGAGCCGCTCGGCGAGCCGACGGTTGTTGACGAAGACGATCGTCGAGCGGTGTGCGCGGACCAGCTCGAGGATCGCGGGGTACACCGACGGCCAGATCGACCGGCTCGATCGTTCGGCTGAGTACTGCGCAGGATCGGAATCCGCGCGCGCGGATTCCGATTGCGCGAAGACCCCTGAAGGCGGCCGCTCCTCGGCCGCTGCGTGCTCCGACAGAACGACGCTCGCCGTCGACCCGAGCTCGCGCATGTCCTCGACGGGAACCACCACCTGCAGGTCGAGCTCCTTGCGAGCGCCTGCGTCGACGAGCTGGATCTCGCGGCCTGTGCCCCCGACGAACCTGCCGATCTCCTCCATCGGCCGCTGCGTCGCGGAGAGGCCGATGCGCTGGAACGACGAATCGACGAGGCGCTCCAGCCGCTCGAGCGAGAGCGCCAGGTGGGCTCCGCGCTTCGTGCCCGCGACCGCGTGCACCTCGTCGAGGATCACCGTCTCGATCCCGCGCAGCGTCTCACGTGCCTGCGAGGTCAGTAGCAGGAAGAGGGACTCCGGCGTGGTGATGAGGATGTCCGGCGGCGTCCGCAGCATCCGTCGGCGCTCCTCGGCGGGCGTGTCGCCGGTGCGGACGGCGACCCGGAGGTTCGAGTCGAGCCCGGCGATCGGGCTGCGGAGGTTCCGCTCGATGTCGTAGTTGAGCGCCTTCAGCGGAGAGACGTACAGGAGCCGCAGGCCCTCCCCCGGCGTCGTGTTCAGCTGGTCGATGGCGTAGAGGAACGCCGCGAGCGTCTTGCCCGAGCCCGTCGGCGCCTGTATGAGGACATGCCCTCCGCCGGCAATCGCCGGCCAGCCGAGCGTCTGCGCCGGAGTGGGCTCCTCGAACGCGCGCTCGAACCACGTCCTCGTGCGCGGCGAGAGCACGTCGAGCGGCGCCATTCGCCCAGAGTATCTGGAGGCGTCTAGATGCTTGATCGGGCATCTAAGATCCCGATATGCCCGTGGCGCTGTACTTGACCGACTCGGTCGAGGCAAACGAGCTCATCGCGCGCGAGCCACTCGCCCTCCTGATCGGCTTCGCGCTCGACCAGCAGGTCACCGTGCCGACGGCGTTCCTCGGCCCGCTGAAGCTGAAGGAGCGCGTCGGCGGGCTCGACGCGGCGGCGATCGCCGCGATGGATCCCGCGGAGCTCGAAGCCGCGTTCCGCCAGCGCCCCGCGATCCACCGCTTCCCGGGCTCGATG
This sequence comes from uncultured Gaiellaceae bacterium, assembly GCA_963723695.1. Taxonomy (GTDB): domain Bacteria; phylum Actinomycetota; class Thermoleophilia; order Gaiellales; family Gaiellaceae; genus GMQP-bins7. Next base: position 495,067 of record CAVRRU010000015.1, read on the forward strand.
GCCCGGCGAGTGCAGGAGCTGTGCGCGGTCGTCGCCGAGGAGTACGACGGCCGGGCAGAGCGCGTCTGGACGGAGGCACGCGATGCCGCCGATCTCCGCAAGCGGATCGGCGCGCTGCCCGGCTTCGGCGCGATGAAGATCACCGGGCTCGGCTCGGTCCTCGCGCTCCGCCTCGGCGTCGAGGCCGCGCAGGAGCTCGTCCCGGACTACCCGTGCCTCGGCAAGATCGACTCGCCCGAGGCGCTCGCCGAGTACCAGGCGGCGAAGCGCGCCCACAAGGCCGCTCTCCGAGCCGCAACCGCCGGGTGACGGCGACCTCCGCGCCAGCCGCGATCGAGCTCCTGACGCTGACGGATGGCGGGCAACGCCCGGCCGACATCGCACGCGGAATCGCCGGCTTCCTTTCGCCTGCGCGCGCGTCGCTGGATCTTGCGCTCTACGACGTGCGCTTCGAGACCGATGCCGGCGCCCTCGTGCTCGCCTCGCTCCTCTCTGCCGTGCAGCGAGGCGTCACGGTCAGACTCCTCTACAACGTCGCCCACCCCGGGCCGATCCCCGTGCCGCCGCCGCCCGAGACCGCGCCGCAGGCGATCGAGGCACTGCCCGTCGAGACCCGCGGCATCGCCGGGATCCCCGACCTCATGCACCACAAGTTCGTCGTCCGCGACGGTGAGGCCGTCTGGACCGGGTCGACCAACTGGACGGACGACTCGTGGTCACGCCAGGAGAACGTCATTGCGACCGTCGAGTCGCGCGGGATCGCCTATGCCTTCACGCTGGCCTTCGGGCAGCTCTGGGACACCGGCATCGTGGAGCGATCGGGGAACGTCGACCCCCGGCCGGAGAAAGTCGGAGAGGCACAGGTCCGCGCCTGGTTCTGCCCGGAACACGGCGAGGCTCTGTCCCATCGCGTCGCGAAGCAGATCGGCAAGGCGCGCGAGCGCGTGCGGATCGCGTCACCCGTGCTCACATCCGGGCCGATCCTCGGCACGCTCGTAGAAGTCGTGAACGAGGACCGCTGCGACGTCGCCGGTGTCATCGACGACACGCAGGTCGACCAGGTCTTCGGGCAGTGGAGGACGAACGGCGTCAGCGAATGGAAGATCCCGCTGTTGCGACGAGTCATCGAGGGCGCCGAGTTCAACGGGAAGAGCTCGATCCCCTGGACGCCGACCTCGGTCCACGACTACATGCACGCGAAGGTCGTCGTCGCCGACGACATCGCGTTCCTCGGCAGCTTCAATTTCTCGCGGTCGGGCGAGCGGAACGCCGAGAACGTCCTCGAGGTCCGAGACGCCGCCTTCGCGGACCGCCTCGCGGCGTTCGTCGACGACGTGCGCGCGCTCTATCCGCGCGCGACGCCTCCGGGATCGTAGGGGCGAGTTTCATCTCGTCCTCCGCTCGTCGCCGTCCGCACTAAACGCTTACGGCTCCGTAACACCGTGCCCGCAGAAACCGAACGGCTCGGTGTCTGGATTCACTCGGAACCCAGCCGAGGAGGAGATCGCAGTGAGAGGAGTCGCACTGATCACGGTCGGAGCGCTGATGCTCGCGGTCGCCGCGGTGCTCGGCCCGGCGGCGCTCGCAGGCAAGCCCAAGCTGGAGGACGAGCAGAACGGGATCTCGCGCGCCGACCTCATCGGCGTGAACTTCATCGAGAACTGCCGCTTCAGCCACGAGGCACCCGACGACCCGATCGTGTTCCCGGGCAACCCGGGCGCGTCGCACCAGCACACATTCGTGGGGAACACCACGACGAACGCCTTCTCCCACCATGGCTCGCTTCGGTCGGGCGACACGACGTGCATGCGCCAGGACGACAAGGCCGCCTACTGGGTGCCCGCTCTGTACCAGGGCTCGACGCCGGTGCTCCCCCAGGGGGCCACGATCTACTACCGCCGTGGGACGCTCGCCGAGGTCAGCCCGTTCCCGAACAACCTGCGCATGATCGCCGGGGACGCCGCCGCGACGAGCCCGCAGGGAGTGCACGTGACATTCTGGAGTTGCGGCGTCGTCAGCGGTGCCGGCCGCTCGGAGACGGTTCCTGCATGTCCTAACATCCGCGGCTCGTTCCTCCGGCTGCACATCCGCTTCCCCGAATGCTGGAATGGGCGGAGCCTCGACAGCGCGGATCACAAGAGCCACGTGGCGTACGCGACGCGGGCCGGCTGCCCGTCGACGCACCCGATCGAGGTGCCGCAGATCACGCAGGGCAGCGCATGGACCGCCGTGGGTCGCCGCCTCACCCCCACTCCGCGCATCTGAGCGGAATCGGCGCGAGCGGACGGTGGCTCGTTCGCCACCTATCGCCGCCTCTACTTCGCATCTGCTTCGCACCAGTCGACTCGCGCTCGCGAAGTCCACAGGTCGGGTCGTCACGCGCTCCCGTCGGCCGTTCCGCTCGACAACCCAGCGCAGGCGGGAATACGCGCGGCGCTCAGCGCGTCTTAGCTATCAGGACGTCTGCTCTGGGGAGTTAGCCGTGGTGGTCTGGCCCGTCACGGAAGCTCCCCCGGAGAGCAGTTCTTTCGCTCGCGGCGATGATCTGCCTGCGAGACTGGGCCGGTGCCGACCTACCGCCTCCACGACACGACTGGCGACGACCTCGGCCTAATCGAGCATCCCGCACCGAATGTCGAGCCGGGCGGGCTGAACTAGCTGCTACTTCAGCGCGGGCGACCAGACAGGCTGGCTTTCGCGACGACTCGCGCCTGGCGTTCGCGTCAGGTTCCGCTGTCTGGTCCCGTCGGCGTTCATGATGTAGATGTCGGACAGCCTTGAGCTTGAGAACTGCGACCTCGAGTAACTCTCGAACGCAATCTTCCGGCCATCGGGCGACCAGACAGGCTGCGCGCCGTCTTGCGCCAGCATCCGCTCCTCGCTGCCATCCGCATTCATGACCTAGACCTGGAAGGTCACCGCTTTGCCGCACCGATCACACCGACCGTATTTCTCTCGTCCGACCCGGCGCTCGAACGCGATCCTCTGCCCGTCGGGCGACCAGGCAGGAGCAAAGTTGCGCGCCCCGTTGCGCGTCAGCCGTCGCTGCCCGCTGCCGTCGGCGTTCATGACGCAGACCTGCGAGTTGCTCACGAAGGCGATCCTCCGGCCGTCGGGCGACCAGACGGGGTGGCTGTCTCCCACCGTGTTGCGCGTCAGCCTTCGCTGCCCGCTGCCGTCGGGGTTGATGACGTGGATCTCCAAGTTGCCGTCGCGGCGGCTCACGAAGGCGATCTTGTCCCCAACGGGCGACCAGGCAAGTTCGGTGGGGTCCTTGCCTGGCGGCCTCGTGCCGCGCGTAAGCCTCCGTTGCTCGCTCCCGTCGGCGTTCATGACGTAGATGTCGATGAGGCCGCCGCCGAGAGTCGGACTCCGCGTGAATGCGAGTGCCCGCCCGTCCGGCGACCAGGTAGGACCGCCATCCCAGCCCGGGCCGCTCGTCAGCATCTGCATCCCGCTTCCGTCGGCGTTCATGACGTAGAGGTCGCTTCTGTCGGCACTCCAGGCCGGAGTAGGCGATCTTCTGGCCATCGGGCGACCAGCGCATGTCCGGAAACGCGGGGGCCAACATCCGTTGTCCGCTCCCATCGGGGTTCATGACATAGAGGACACCGGCGTAGCCTCCGCGAGGCTCGCGGATGAAGGCGATCTTCGACTTCGCCACTTGGGCAGGAACACTCGACCGTGCCGAGAGCGCCGAGGACTCCGTCTGGGACTGCGCGCTTCGTCCGAGCACCGCGAAGAGCGCGACTCCGACGAGCACGACGAGGGTCACGACTGCCGCGTTCCGGCGGCGACGGCGCTGCGCCCGTTGTCTGGCTTCCTCGATCAGCGCCTCGACGAGGGCGTCGATCTCTTCGCGATCCATGGGATCGCTCGGGCGAGGTGGGCGAGGCGGGGCGGTGACGGTCACGACAACTTCCGTAGTCCGATCGCGCTAGTATTACTATCACCATGATTAGTGTCAAGGTGAACAAGGCCGATCCGACCGATCTCTACGAGCAGGTCGCCGCCGAAATTCGTCGCGCCATCGCAGACGGCGAAGCGAAGCCGGGTGAGCGCCTTCCGCCCGCGAAGGACCTCGCGGCCGTCCTCGGCGTGAACACGAACACGGTGCTGCGCTCGCTACGGGTGCTCCGGGACGAGGGACTCTTGGAGTTCCGGCGCGGGCGCGGCATCTCGGTCGTAGGGACGCCCGAACGTGGTGCCGTCGTGCAACGTGCGAAGGAGCTTGTTGCCTTCGCCCGGAGCCAGGGCTACCGGTTGGACGAACTCGTGGAGATCATCGAGGACATCGGCTGACGAAGTCTCCCTGCGCCTCCATGAGGCCCTTTAGCAACGAGGTCGATGCCGATGTCACAACTGCCTCCGCCAGGCCAGCCGTCCCAGAGCCAGACCTGCTTCAGTCGTCGCTCATACTCAGGGACGTTCTCCAGAAGCCACTTGCAGAGACGCTCAAAGTCGCGGCCCCGGGGCGCAGGGACTCCAACAGTGCTTCGAGCGGCATGGCTGGATTATCTGGCGCGCACGCCAGCAACGCTTGGCGTCGGTCACTGAGAAGCGCGCCACACGCGGGCCTCAACCACCACGCGCTGGAGACCGGAATGGACTAGGCGCGCGAGCTAGTGCCGCTTGTACGTCGCGTCACGAGCGCGCCGAGCTAGGCGAGCTAGTCGCCGGAAGCCCCTGCAAACGGGCCGTAGCTGCCGACATCGGCAACGTCTCAACCGCTACTCGAAACTACCGCCGTAGGGAGTCTCAACCGCTGCTTGAAGCTCGCAGCCGCGCCCGGCTCGCGGAGACGTTCGCGGCGGAGGCATCCTCGACGCCAATCTGCGTGCTACCAGCGGATCGAGGAGCGCGAGCTTGAAGCGGGCGGGCTGAACTAGCTGCTACTTCTGCGCTGGCGACCAGGCGAACCTGCCGTCGTCCCAGCGCCGGTCTCGCGTCAGGTTCCGCTGCTCGCTGCCGTCGGCGTTCATGACGAAGATCTCCCAGTTGTCGCGTGTAGTGGGGAATCCCGCCCCATTGCCAACCGGTCTCGAGAAGGCGATCTTCGTCCCGTCATGCGACCAGAGAGGCCCTGCGCCCCGCGCGAGCCGTCGCTGGCCGCTGCCATCGGCGTTCATGACGTAGATCTCGTAGCTCGATGCACTGCGCCCCTGATGGGCGGAGCTTCCCCTTCCGACACGGCGATCGAAGGCGATCGTCCGTCCGTCCGGCGACCAGCTCGGAGCGAGATCGCGCGCGGCACCGCTTGTGAGCCTGCGCTGGCTGCTTCCGTCGGCGTTCATCACCCAGAGGTCGTAGCTGCGGACGAACGCGATCTGCCGCCCGTCGGGAGACCAGGCTGGATTGCTGGCATACGTCGTGCGTGCAAGGCGCCGGCGGCCGCTGCCGTCGGCGTTCATGACGTAGATGTCGAAGTTGCGGGAGAACCGCGGCTGCCGCCTCGTGAAGGCGATCTGCCGGCCGTCGGGCGACCAGAACGGGCGTCCTCCCGTGCCACTTGTCAGTTTTTGCTCCCCGCTGCCGTCGGCGTTGATGACGTAGATGTCCAAGTAGATCCCCTTGCTGCGGACGTAGCGGGTGCGCATGAAGGCGATCCTCCGCCCGTCCGGCGACCAGGCAGGAAGGCCGCCGCGTCGTCAGTCTCTGCAGCCCGCTCCCATCGGCGTTCACTACCCAAGACTTCCGAAGGCGATCTTGCGTCCGTCGGGCGACCACGAGGGAGCTTGAGCGGTGCCGCCGTCAGCGAGCCTCCGCTTCCCGCTCCCGTCGGCGTTCATGACGTAAAGCCCACCATGCCTCTGACCGCCAGCCGCGCTCTGTGTGAAGGCGATCTTCGAGTTCGCCGCTCCGGCAAGGCTCGACCGCGCGGTGAGTGCGGGGGAAGCACTCTGCGACTGCGCGCTCCGTCCGAAGAGGGCGAAGAGCGCGACTCCGACGAGCGCGACGAGGGTCACGATCGCGCCGTTTCGGCGCCGTCGCCGCCGCCCACGTTGCCTCGCCTCCTCGATCAGCGCCTCGACAAGGGCGTCGAACTCCCCATGTGTGACGGGATCGCTTGGTCGCGGTGGGCGAGGCGGGGCGGTAACGGTCACGGCTCCTCCTTACTTCTTCTGCGCGGGCGACCAGACAGGCTGACTTTCGCGATCAGCGCCTCGCGTCAGCTTCCGCTGTCCGCTCCCGTCGGCGTTCATGACATAGATGTCGGTCTGCTTCTGGAACGCGATCTTCTTGCCATCGGGCGACCAGAAGGGCTGCGCACCGTCTTGCGCCAGCATCCGCGCCCCGCTGCCATCCGCATTCATGACGTAGACCTGGTAGGTCGAGGCTCTGTACTTCTCTCTTCCGACCCGGCGCTCGAACGCGATCTTTCGCCCGTCGGGCGACCAAGCAGGAGCGAAGTTGCGCGCCCCGCTTCGCGTCAGCCTTCGCTGCCCGCTGCCGTCGGCGTTCATGAGGTAGACCTGCCACTTGCTTTGGAAGGCGATCCTCCGCCCGTTGGGCGACCAGACAGGGTTGCTGTCGCGTCCGGTGTTGCGCGTCAGCCTCCGCTGCCCGCTGCCGTCAGCGTTCATGACGTAGATCTTCGGGTTGCGGGCGCGCCCACCTACGAAGGCGATCTTTCGCCCGTCGGGCGACCAGGCAAGAGCGGAGGTGCTCGTCGCCCCCAATGGCCCGGCCGCCTTGCTCGTCAGCTTCTGCTCCCCGCTGCCGTCGGCGTTCATGACCAGGATCTCGGAGGTAGCCAAAGCTATGGCGCACGAAGGCGATCTTCCGCCCGTCGGGCGACCAGGAAGGACGGCCCCCGCTGCTCAACCTCCGCTCCCCGCTGCCGTCGGCGTTCAGGACGTAGATCTTCGACGAGCTGGCGACGATGGCGATCCTTCGCCCGTCGGGCGACCAGGCTGGAGCATGCTCGTGCCCGCACCCAGGAGTCCCGCCGTTGGTCAGCCTGCGCTGCCCGCTGCCGTCGGCGTTCATGACGTAGACGGCGCCGCAGTATCCGGCGCGGGGAGGCTCGCTGATGAAGGCGATCTTCGAGCTCGTCGCTGCTGCGGGAACGCTCGACCGTGCGGAGAACGCCGGGGATGATGTCTGTGACTGCGCGCTCCGTCCGACGAGCGCGAAGAGCGCGACTCCGACGAGCGCGACGAGGGTCACGACTGACGCGTTCCGAAGTCGGCGACGCCGCCCACGTTGCCTCGCCTCCTCGATCAGCGCCTCGACGAGGGCGTCGAACTCCCCGTGTGTGACGGGATCGCTCGGGCGCGGTGGTCGAGGTGGAGCGGTGACGGTCACGACTTCCTCCGTAGTCCGATTGATCTAGTATTACTAGGACCATGATAAGTGTCAAGGTGAACAAAGCTGACCCGACCGATCTCTACGAGCAGGTCGCGGCGGAGATACGGCGAGCAATTGCGGACGGTGAGGCCAAGCCCGGTGAGCGGCTGCCGGCGGCCAAGGATCTTGCCGCCGTCCTCGGCGTGAACAAGAACACCTTGCTGCGTTCCCTGCAACTCCTTCGGAGCGAAGGACTTCTCGACTTCCGTCGCGGTCGAGGCATCACGGTTACGGGAACTCCCGAGCGCGGTGTCGTCGTGATGAAGGCACGCGAGCTTGTCGAGCTCGGTCGCAAGCACGGTTACCGCCTGGACGAACTCGTCGAGATCATCGAGAACGTGGGCTGACGAAATCTTCCGCGCGGACGACGTGAGGCTAACACCCGTTGCGGTCGAGATGCTCCCTGGCGGGTCTACTTCGCATCTACTTCGCACGCAGGCTCCTCGACCATCCCGGCGATCTCACAAGACCGTGAGATTCCGCACGGTTGCAGGACTTCCGTGAGTCGGGGCGGGGGATTCTGAACTCGTGACGCTAGTCACGCAGATCTACCGCTTCCCGTCACGCGGCGGCGAGGGCTTCTCGCTCGCTTCGGGCGGGCAGCACAGCGCCCATGCGGACTTCGTGAACGCGTGGAAACCGAGCGCGCTCCGCAAGCTGGTGGACGACTGCCTGAACGCCCTCGTTCACTGCGGGCGCGGCTGAGAAGCAGGAGCGAGGAGCCGCACGGGCGGCTCCTCGCTCTCGGCGCGTGAGATTTACTCCGCGATTACAGGCGGCCGCTACGGTCGCTCCGTGTCCCGCCTGACCCTGCTCGGCCTCGTCGTGCTGCTCGGGCTCGGCCTCTCGAGCGCCACCGCGTCCGCGGAGGGTCGGCCGCGCCTGGCGGAGCCGACCCCGGTGCCGTCACTCGAGCCTGCTGAGACCGAGGCGCTCTGGCGGAAGCTGACGTCGCAACCGCAGAGGCGATCCGGCGCTCTCGCCGAGTGCCGCCCGCTACGTGCGGTCTTCTACGCCGCGTCCGACTGGCTCCGACTGACGACGAGGCTCGCCGCGAGCGCCTCGCCCTGTGCCGAGTACTACGTCTCGGTACCGCCGCTCGTCGCCGACAAGACCCAGTTCCGCCGCGATCAGGCCTCGCGCATCCGCGCGCTCGGGCCTAGCTTCCACGCGATGGCGGAGATCCACTTCACGACGTGGAACCGGTGGGTCGCGAGCACCGGCTCGTCGTGGCACACCGCGGGCGTGACGGCGCGCCAGCGCATGGCCGAGGCTGGCTACGACGTCTCGCGCGGCGACAGTTGGGCGCTGAACGAGCTCACCTCGGCGGTGCGGCGCGGAGACGGCGACGCGCGCACGAACATCCGTGAGTTCGTTCGCGGCCTGTACGAGGGCGACGGCTCCCGGCCGACGAAGGGCGCGGTGCTCGTCATCGGCTTCGGGCAGCGGACGGGCGACGTGAGCGTTTACCAGAACACGCTGCAGTCGTGGCTCGCCGATTCGGCCTTCTGGACGGACATGTCGGCGTACGTCAGCGACTGGTCCCAGGAGGTCTACGGCGACATCCGCGCCCACGCCGTCCCCGGCCAGCCGACCTCCGTTCGCCGCGAGTACCTGAACGACTACCTCCAGCACAAGCTCGTACTCGCCGGCACCGGGCCCGTCGAGATCGAGCCCGCGCGCGCGTTCCTGCGCGAGGCGTACAGCCCGCTCGCGAACGGAGCGTGGCCGCGCGAGACCGCGTGGGGCTGGACGATGGTTCCGTTCGAGCAGATGGCGGCGTACCTGTCGGCACAGGTGAACGCGCTCCGCTACTTCAGCGCGACGAGCGCGCAGCCGCGTGACCACTGGGGCTTCGCCTGGGCTCCCACGAACGCAACGGGCCTGTCTCCGGGTGACTTCGCGAACCAGACCGGCGCTCTACTCGACCGGCTCGCAGCGGCGATCCGCGACTCCGGCGACGTCGTCGATCCCGAGAACCCCGGTAGTGGCGCATGCGGGCCGGGCGAGACGCTCTGCGCGCTCGACCTCCCGGAAGCGCAGCACAACGAAGCCTGGCGGTCGTTTCGCGCGTGGTCGCTTTCGACGCTCTCGATCGGGGGAGCGCCGCCCACGCTCGTCGCGGGTGTCGCCTCGCCGCCGCTCCAGCTGTCGCTCGCCTCCGCAATCGCACGGCCGACAACCGTCACGCTTCGTTCCAGCTCGCCGGCGGGAGCGTTCTCGGCGAGCCCCGCAGGGCCGTTCACGAGCACGCTGGCAGTTTCCGTCACGCCGGGCGCGGTCGTCCCCTTCTATTACCGCGACACGCGCGCCGGACGGGCGACGTTGACGGCATCCGCAACAGGGACGACGCAGGCCCTGGCCGACCTCAGCGTCGTCGCAGGCGCGGCGGCGCAGATCAGTGTGACCCCGGCCGCACGAGAGATCCGCGCCCGCGGCGAGACGACATTCACGGCAGCACCGACCGACGCCTTCGGGAACGTCGTCTCCACGAGCGTGACGTGGAGGGTCACGCCCGCGTCGCTGGGGACTCTTGTCCCGAGACCCCGTGGCGCCGTGACCTTCCGCGCCGGTCGCATGCTGGGGACCGGGACAGTGACAGCAACCGCCAACGGCGGCACCCTCGCTGCCTCCGCGTCCATCACCGTCCGGCCGGCGACGCTCCGTATCGGCGCGGTGACGTTCCGCGGAACCTCCCGCGGTATCCAGGTCTCCGTCGCCACGGTCGACGGCGCCCGACGACCGGTCTCTCGCGCGGCGCTCACGATCGTCGCGCGCCTCGACGAACGACGCCTCGCCCGGGTACGGACCGTGACCGGTGCCGCAGGAAAGGGCCGCGTGCTCGTGCCTTCGAGGCGCGGGTGCTACACGGTCTCGGTCACGCGCGCGGTCGCCGAGGGGTTCATCTGGAACGGCAAGACGCCGCGGAACCGCTTCTGCCGACGCTAGGCATCAGGCGACTCCGGCGAGCAGGAATGTGCGCGACTCCTTCAGCATCTCGCGCGCGATGACGAGGCGCTGGATCTCGTTCGTCCCCTCGTAGATCTGCGTGATCTTCGCGTCGCGCATCATGCGCTCGACCGGGTACTCCTTGATGTAGCCGTACCCGCCGAGGATCTGCACCGCCTCGGTTGTCACATCCATGGCGGTGTCGGTGCAGTAGAGCTTCGCCATCGCCGAGGCTTTCGTCAGCTCCGCGTCGTCGGCTCCGTCGTCGACCATGCGCCCGAACCGGTAGAGGAGCCCGCGCGCGGCCTCGCAACGCGTCTCCATGTCGGCGAGCTTGCCCGCGATGAGCTGGTGCTCGGCGATCGGCTTCCCCATGGTCTCGCGCGTGCGCGCGTACTCGAGGGCGTAGTCGGTGGCACCCTGCGCGATCCCGAGTCCCTGCGCGGCAACTCCGGGCCGCGAGCGGTCGAGGATGCGCATCGCGATCCGGAACCCCTCGCCTTCCTCCCCGAGCCGGTTGCCGACCGGGATGCGCGCGCCGTCGAAGGTGAGCTCACCGGTCGTCGAGCCGGCGATCCCCATCTTCGGCTCGAGCCGCGCCACCTCGAAGCCCGGCGTCCCGGCCTCGACGACGAACGCCGAGATCCCGGCGTGGCCGGCATCGGGGTCGGTCTTCGCAAAGACGGTGTAGAGACCGGCGACGGAGGCGTTCGTGATGAACCGCTTCGAGCCGTCGACGACGTACTCGTCGCCGTCGCGCCGTGCCGTGGTGCGCATCGCTGCCGAGTCGGAGCCGGACCCGGCTTCGGTCAGCGCGTACGCGGTGAGCACCTCACCCGAGGCGAGCGACGGGAGGAACCGCGCCGTCTGCTCGTCGGAACCTGCGAGCTTCAGCCCGAGCGAGCCGAGCTCTTGCACTGCGAGGATTAGCCCGCTCGTCGCGCAGACCTTCGAGACCTCCTCGATCGCGACGAGAGCGAGCAGCGTCCCCGTGCCCGTGCCGCCGTGCTCCCCGTCGAAGAGGAGCCCGAAGATGCCGTGCTCGCGGAAGAGCTCGACGATGTCCCACGGGAACTCGTGCGACTCGTCGATCTCGGCGGCCCGCGGCGCGATCCGCTCGCGTGCGATCGTTCGCACGAGGTCACGGATCTCGAGCTGCTCGTCGGTCAGCGGCTCCCAGGGCACGCGCGGATTGTAGGGGCGAGATATCTCGCCTTACGGCTCTCCGTGGAACACTGCCTCGATGTTGTTGCCGTCGGGATCGAGGACGTAGGCGGCGTAGTAGCCCGCGTAGTACTTCTCGCGAATCCCCGGCGGGCCGTTGTCCTTCGCGCCCGCGGCGAGTGCGCTCTCATAGAAGCGGTCGACGGAATCGCGGTCGGGGCACTCGAACGCCACGTGCGCACCGCCGACGGGATCACGCCGTCCGATGCCGAAGTCGAGCCCGCCCGCGTGCGCGAAGTATGCGACCGCGTCTTCCTCCTCGTGCACGACTCGATAACCGAATTGTGCAAGCACGCTCTCGTAGAAAGCCCTCGAGCGCCCCCAGTCACTCACGTTCACGGCGACGTGCGCGACCGTCATTGCGGCGTCTGGCAGACGGCTTCGATGTTGTTGCCGTCCGCGTCGTGCACGAAGGCGCCGTAGTCGTGCTCGTGGTAGTGCGTGCCGACGGCTAGTACGAGCGCCGCCGCGAGTACGGGAAGCAGAGCTGCGAGCCTCATTTTCCCCTCCCACTGTCGGACGTCGCGCCGATCGTAGTCGACTAGCCTCCGCCGAATGATCCTCGAGAACGGCGTCGTCCGCACGATGGATTCCTCCTTGCCGACAGCCCGGGCGCTCGCGATCGCCGGCGACCGTATTGTCGGGGGCGTCTCCGCGCACGAGACGGCGCTGCCGAGCCCGGAGGTCGTCGATCTCGGGGAGCGCTGCGTGCTCCCGGGCTTCACCGACTCACACGTCCATTTTCCGACCTGGGCGCTCTCCAGGCGCGAGGTGAAGCTCGAGGGCGTCTCTAGGCTCGCCGAGGCCATCGAGCGCGTGAGGTCGCATCCTCGACGGGGCGAGTGGATACGCGGCTATGGCTGGCGCGCGGCGGAGTGGGACGAGCAGCCCACCGCCTCCGCTCTCGACGTGGCCACGGGCGACATCCCCACACTGCTCTTCTCGAAGGACTACCACTCGGCGTGGCTCAACTCGGCGGCGCTCGCGCAAGCTGACGGCGATCTCCAGGTCGAGGGCGGCGTCGTCGAGCGCGACGATGCAGGCAAGCCGACGGGAATTCTCCGCGAGGAGTCGGCATGGCGGTTCCGCGCGCGCTTCGCGATGCCGAGCGAGGACGACTTCGTCGACGCGACGCGCGAGGGGCTGCGGATCGCGGCTGGCCGCGGCGTCACCGCGATCCACGACAAGGACGGCTGGCTCGGCGCGCCCGGGATCTTCCAGCGTGTGGCCGAGCGCGACGGCCTCACCCTCCGCGTCTGGCAGTCCGTCCCCTACGAGCGGCTCCCTGAGCTCGAGGAGCTGAGCGTGCGCTCCGGGATCGGCGACGACTTCCTGCGGATCGGCTACCTGAAGGCGTTCATGGACGGCACGCTCGGGTCGCAGACGGCCTGGATGCTGGACGGCTCGGGCGTGGTGATCACGAGCGGCGAGGAGCTCGCGGAGGTGATCCGCGAGGGCGCCCGCCTCGGCTGGCCGGTCGGTGTGCACGCGATCGGCGATCGGGCGAACCGCGAGGCGCTCGACGCCTTCGAAGCGACACGCGATGTGTGGGCACCGCTCGGGTTGCGACACCGCGTCGAGCATGCGCAGTGCCTCGCCCATGAGGACGTCGAACGGTTCGCCGCCGTAGGCGTCGCGTGCTCCGTCCAGTTCAGCCATGCGCCGTCGGATCGCGATCTCGCGGAGCGGTATTGGCCCGACCAGGTCGACGGTGCATACGCGTTCCGCTCGCTGTGGGACTCGGGCGCGCTCGTCGCGAACGGCTCTGACGCGCCGGTGGAGGAGCTCGACCCGCTGGCGGGGATTCGCGCCGGAGTCCTGCGGACGATCGACCATCGCCCGGCGTGGCACCCCGAGCAGCGCCTGACGGTCGAGGAGGCGCTCGTCGCGACGATCGTCAGCCCGCCGTGGCTGTCCCGCGACGAGCGGCGCCGAGGGAAGCTCCTCCCCGGCTATCTCGCCGACCTCGTGGTCCTCTCCCGTGACCCGCTCGAGTGCCCGTCGGACGAGCTCGAGTCGGTGGACGTCGTCGCGACGATGGTCGGCGGGCGCTGGGTGCACAACCCACCCCCGTGGGACTGATGCCGGGGGACGTCATCGGTCGCGAGGAGGGTCGACGGGTCTTCGGCTCGGATCCGGAGACGTACGACCGCGCCCGCCCGGGTCACGCCGACCGCGTCTACGAGATCCTCGAGGAGCGCTGCGGGCTCGGGCCGGGTACCAGCGTCCTCGAGGTCGGCCCCGGAACGGGCCAGGCGACGCGGCGCCTCCTCGAGCTCGGCGCAGACCCGCTCGTCGCGATCGAGCCGAACGAGGATCTCGCTCGCTACCTCGGGCGATCGGTCGGGGACCGCGTAGACATCCGCGTGACTCCGCTCGAGAACGCCGAGCTGCGCGAGTCTTCGTTCGACCTCGCCGCGGCGGCGTCCTCTTTCCACTGGATCGAAGAAGAGACCGGCCTCGGGACGGTGCTTCGCGCGCTGCGGCCGGGCGGCTGGGTCGCCCTCTGGTGGACCGGCTTCGGCGACCCGACGCGACCCGACCCGTTTCGCGACGCGACGACGGAGCTGCTCGGCGCGATGCCGAAGAGCCCGGTAGGCAGCCATCGCGGTGGCAGGACGCCGACGGAGGAAGGAAGTGCGCGGTGGCTGTCGTCGCTCGACGCCAACGGGTTCGAGGACGTGTCGCATGAGCGGATCCCGTGGAGCAAGACCTTCGACGCAAAGAGCATCCGCGAGATCTTCTCGACCTTCTCGCCGTTTCTCGTCATCGACGAGGAGCGGCGGACGAAGACGCTCGACGAGCTCGAGCGGATCGCGCGCGACGAGTTCGACGACCGCGTCGAGAAGCCGATCGTGACCGCGCTCTACACCGCGCGCAAGCCGACGTGACGACACGGCCGTACAATCAGCACGTGGCTACTCGCACGATGCTCCCCGTTCACGCGGCACCGACCTGCTCGGTCGCCGGCGCTGCCGAGATCGTCGGCTCGAAGTGGACGGTGCTCATCGTCCACGACCTCTCCGAGGGCTCACGCAGGTTCACGGAACTCGAGCGCTCGTGCGAAGGGATCAGCCCGCGAACCCTCGCGGAGCGGCTGCGCTGGCTCGAGACCGAAGGCATCGTCGAGCGTCAGAGTTACCCGGAGTCACCACCCCGCGTCGAGTACACGCTGACGGACAAGGGCCGTGCGCTCCTCCCCGTCGTGCGCGAGATGCGCCGCTTCGGCCACGAGTGGCTGGGCTGCGGCGTCCACGACACCGACACCGCGAGCGCGTAGACCGCCCCAGCCGCGGGCACCGATCGTCTACAGATACGTCACGGCGTCCTCGACCACACGCGTCCTGCCGCGCAGGAAGTCGAAGTCGCAGCCTTCGTTCGCTTGCAGCACGCGGTCGAGGTGAAGCGAGCGGTATCCCCGCACGTCGCTACGCGAGGGCGGCACCCAGCGAGCCCGACGCGAGGCGAGCTCCTCGTCCGAGACGACGAGATCAAGACGGCGTTCGCCGACGTCGAGGCGGATGAGATCGCCGTCTTCGACGAGGGCGAGCGGGCCGCCGACGGCCGACTCGGGGGCGACATGGAGGACGACCGCGCCGTACGACGTGCCGCTCATCCGGGCATCCGAGATGCGCAAGAGGTCGGTGACGCCCGCACGCAGCAGCTTGGCGGGAATCGGCAAGTGGCCCCACTCCGGCATCCCCGGCCCACCCACCGGGCCTGCGTTGCGTAGCACCATCACGCTCGAGGCATCGCACTCGAGGGCGGGGTCATCGACCCTCCCAGCGAGGTCGTGGATGTCCTCGAAGACGATCGCGCGGCCTTCGTGCCGGTGCAACGCAGGCTCGGCGGCGCTGATCTTCATCACTGCCCCGTCCGGGCACAGGCTCCCCCCGAGCACGACGAGTGCGCCACCCGCGTCGAGCGGTGCGTCGCGTGCGCGGATGACCTCCCCGTTGATGACCTCGGCGCCGGCGATGTTCTCCGCGACGGAGCGGCCGGAAACCGTGACCGCGTCGAGGTGCAGCAGGTCTGCGATCTGCGCCATCACGGCGGGAACGCCGCCCGCGTAGAAGAAGTCCTCCATGAGGAACCGCCCGGCGGGCTTGAGGTCCACCAGCCAGGGAGTCGTCGCGCACAGCTCGTCGAAGAGCTGCAGCGGCAGCTCGACACCGACGCGCCCCGCGTACGCGATGAGGTGCAGGATCGCGTTCGTCGAGCCCGAGATCGCGTGGAGCACCCGGATCGCGTTCTCGAACGCCTCTCGCGTCAGGATGTCCGAGGGCTTGAGGTCGCTCGCGACGAGCGCCACGATCTGGCGGCCGGCCGCTTCTGCAAGCTGGTGTCGACGCGAATCGACGGCCGGGATCGCGGCTCCACCAGCGAGCGTGAGACCGAGAGCCTCGGTCACGCAGGCCATCGTCGAGGCCGTGCCCATCGTCATGCAGTGCCCGTTCGACCGCGACATCGAGTTCTCGATCTCGACCCACTCCTCCTCGGTGATGCGGCCGGCACGCAGCTCCTCGTGGAAGTGCCAGCAGTCGCTGCACGAGCCGATCTCCCGCCCGCGCCAGTGCCCGTTCAGCATCGGCCCGCCCGTCACGACGATGGATGGGATGTCAGCACTGGCGGCGCCCATGATGCTCGCCGGGTTCGTCTTGTCACACCCGGTCAGGAGCACGACGCCGTCCAAGGGGTACGAGCGAATGGACTCCTCGACGTCCATCGCCATGAGGTTTCGGTAGAGCATCGTGGTGGGCTTCATCAGCGACTCGCCAAGCGACGTCACGGGGAACTCGAGCGGAAATCCGCCCGCCTGCAGCACCCCACGCTTGACCGACTCGGCGAGCCCTCGCAAGTGGACGTTGCAGTTGACGAGCTCGCTCCAGCTGTTGCAGACACCGATGACCGGTCGTCCGCGGAACGTCTCGTCCGAGACACCCGTGGACTTGAGCCACGACCGATGAAGGAAGCCGTCGAGATCCGTGCGCTCGAACCATTCGGCGCTGCGAAGCCGCTTGGTCGCGTCCTCCACCGCGCGACTGTATTACTCGGTCAGGGCCTTTGCGAGGACGCGGTCGCGCAGGCGTGGCGGCAGCCGCTCGATCCATGCCCGCAGGTGCGCGTCGCGGCCGACGAGGTACCGCGCCTTCGGCCTGGTTGCGGTGAGCGCATGCTCCACCGCCTTTGCGACCACGTCCGCGTCGACTCCGGGGCCGCGCTTCAAGGCCACGTCCCTGAACTTCGCGATCCTCGCCGCGTACAGCTCGCTGCGGTCGGATGGCATCGATTCGCGCATCGCATCCGCATGGGCGGCGCCCTTCGCCCAGATCGCCGTGGAGACGCTCGCCGGCTCGACGATCGAGACCGCGACGCCGAACGGCTGCAACTCGACCCGGAGCACGTCGGCGAAAGCCTCGAGGGCGTGCTTCGAAGCCGCGTACGGGCCGAGAAACGGGAGCGCGCTGCGGCCTCCGATCGAGCCCATCAGCACCATGCGTCCGCGCGAGCGGCGCAGCCCAGGAAGAAACGCCTGCGCGACGGCGACCTGGCCCACGACGTTCACCTCGAGCTGGCGGCGGAGCTCCTCGAGCGGGACGAGCTCGAGCGGCGCCGCGACCGCGATACCTGCATTGGCGACGAGGCCGTCGAGCTCGCTTCCGACGGCCTCCGCAGCGGCTGCGATCTCGTCGGGGTCGGTCACGTCGAGCCGGAGCGGCTCGATCCCCTGCGTGCGGAGCGCATCCGCGTCGTCTTCGGTCCGCACGCCTCCGAAGACCCGCCAGCCCGACCTGGCTAGCCGTAGGGCCGAGGCGAGCCCGATTCCCGACGACGCTCCGGTGACGAGGACCGAGCGCGCCACGCCGTCAGTCCGCGAGGCCCTTCTCCCGAAGCTCGTTCAAGGCGCGCTCGGACTTTCCGAGCCCTTCGAGACCCATACCCTCGAGCACCCGGTCCGACTTCGTGAACTGGACGTCGCGGTAGTCCACGACCTGCCAGTGGTTCCCCCACGGGTCGAGGAAGTCGTGCCCTCCGATCATTCGCGCGCCTGCCTCGCGGGCGCGGCGAACCACCTCGGCCTGGTCGTCCACCACGAGCCCGTAGTGCCCGGCTGTGACGGGCTCGGGGGAGCCTTCGAGCGCGATGAACTGGTCGCCGAGATCGACGAACGCCATCCCGCCGCTCCGCCCCCGCATCTCCACACGATCGACGAGCTTCCCGAGGAACTCGAGCATCTCCTCGATGTCCCCGACCTGGATTGCGACGTGGTTGATGCCAACGAAGCGCGCCATGTTCTGACGAACGAACCGGTTACGCGTCCGATTCCGCCCACACGCCCGCCACCTCCACGATCGTCGCGGCCGCGGCGGCCATGTCCTGGACGCTCGCCCACTCCCGCACGGAGTGGTATTCCTGCCCGCCGGTGAAGAGGTTCGGAGTCGGCAGACCCTGCGCGGAGAGCATGGCACCGTCCGTTCCGCCGCGGGTTATCGCGAGCCTCGGCTCGACGCCGGCGCGCCTGATCGCCTCGAGCGCCGCATCGACGACCCGCGGGCTCTCCTCGATGAAGGGACGCATGTTGCGGTAGGAGTCGCGCACCTCGATCTCGACGTACGCCCGCGGCTCGCGCACCTTGACTTCCGCGGCAAGCTCCCGGAGGAGCTCCACGTGTTGCGCAAGGAGCGCGTCGTCGTGATCACGCGCGATGAAGTCGACTATCGCCTCCTCCGCATTGCCGGAGATGCGATGCGGATGGACGTAGCCCTCGCGGCCCTCTGTCGTCTCGGGCGAGAGGCGGTCCGCCGGAAGCGAGAGGACGAGGTCCGAGGCGAGCTTGACTGCGTTCACGAGCTTGTCCTTCGCCGTCCCGGGATGCACCGAAAGCCCGCGGATCGTCACGCGAACCGACGCGGCGGAGAAGGTCTCGACCTCGAGCTCGCCGAGATCGGAGCCGTCGAGCGTGTAGGCGACGTCAGCGCCGAACCTCTCCAGATCGAAGTCCTCGGCGCCACGGCCGACCTCCTCGTCGACGGTGAAGGCGACGCGGACGGTGGCGCGCGGCCGGTCGCCGCTCCTCGCGAGGTAGCCCACGGCGGTCATGATCTCCGCGATTCCGGCCTTGTCGTCGGCGCCGAGGAGCGTCGTCCCGTCGCTCGTCACGATGTCGTGACCGATGCGCGCGGCGAGTGCCGGAAGCACCTCGGGGTCGAGGACCTGCCGCGGATCTCCCGGGAGCACGATCGGCTCGCCTCCCCACGCCTCGTGGACGATGGGTAACACTCCGGCGCCGATGACGTCGGGGGTCGTGTCCACGTGCGCGATGAGCCCGATCACGGGCGATCTCACCGTCCCTGGGAGCGTGGCGAACACCGAGTTCCCTTCGTTCAGCTCGGCATCCTCGAGCCCGAGCTCCTGAAGCTCTGCGACGAGCATCCGAGAGAGGTCGAGCTGCTTCTCCGTGCTCGGTCGCTTCGCTGCCCGATACGCGCCTTGGGTGTCCACCTTCGCGTAGCGCACGAAGCGCTCGAGAACCTCGTCCGCGAGCTCCTCCGCGAGCGGGCTCGTGAACGACGCTCTAGTTGCCAAGCTCGCCAAGCCTGCGAAAGACCTCGCGCATCGTTGCGACGCCGAGCTCGATCGCGTCCTCGGGAACGTTCTCGTTCGGCGCGTGCACGTTGCACTCGCTTTCGATCCCGAAACCGGTCGCAAGCGTGGGCAGGCCGCGCCCGACGAGGCCGGCATAGATCGGGAGCGTGCCACCGGTCCGCACGAGCAGTGGGGCCGCGCCGACGACCCGCTCGAACGCGCTGGCCGCCAGCTGGATCGCGGGCGCATCCGTCGGCGTGAGCGCCGGTCGCGCGCTGTTGCGCAGCTCGATCTGCAACTCCGCTCCGTCGGGGAGGCCCGCGCGGACGAGGCGTTCGAACGACTCGCGGATGGTGTCGGGACCCTGACCAGGGGCGAGTCGGATCGAGACGTTCGCCCGCGCCTCGACCGGCAGCACGGTCTTCACGAGGTCGGGCGATCCGCTCGCGATCCCGTTCACGTCGAGCGAGGTGTCCGCGAACGTGCGGAGATAGAACTCGTCCGCAGCCTCCGGCGCGATCGGAGCTGCGCCGTACGACGCAAGCTGTTCGGCGCCGGGCCGAAGCTGAGCCCACGCCTCGAGCTCCTCGGCCGATGGTGGAGTGGCTCCCTCGCGGAGCTCGTCCGGGAGCCGCCCGTCCGCGCGCGGTACGACATTCGAGAGCGCAGCCAGCAACGCATGCGTGGCGTTGAGCGCGGCCGCGCCGAACATCCCGGAGTGCATATCCGTCGCGCCGGTCCGGACGCGGAGGTGGAAGTAGAGCATCCCACGCACGCCGACGTAGAACGCCGGCTGGCCGCGCCGGATCATCCCGCCGTCGAGGATCAACGCTGCGTCCGCCTTGCCCTCGTCCTGCTCGAGCCAGTCGACGACCGAGTCGCCGCCGATCTCCTCCTCGCCGTCGAATGCAAAGCGGACGTTCACGGGCAGCTCGTTCGCAGCAGCGAGCTGCCGAACGGCCTCGACCAGGAGAAACATGTTGCCCTTGTCGTCCGCGACTCCGCGCGCGTAGAGGCGGCCGTCCCGGTGCGTCAGCTCGAACGGCGGAGACTCCCAGAGCTCGAGCGGATC
This sequence comes from uncultured Gaiellaceae bacterium, assembly GCA_963723695.1. Lineage (GTDB taxonomy): Bacteria > Actinomycetota > Thermoleophilia > Gaiellales > Gaiellaceae > GMQP-bins7. The sequence continues at coordinate 515,249 of CAVRRU010000015.1, forward strand.
GGGCGGCTGGACGTCGAAGTGCGCATAGCAGAGGATCGTCGGCGCCGAGCCCGCTCCGTTGGACGCCCCGACCTCGCCGATGACGAGCGGTCGCGTTCCCCACGGGACGAGCTCGGCCGTGCCACCCGCTTCGCGGATGCGCTCGGCGACCCACGCTCCGGCCTCCTCGATCGCCGATGCGCACGTCGGATCCGCGCTCACCGACGGGATGGCGATCAGCTCGGCAAGCTGATCATGGAGCTCGGCGCGGGACGGCGACACGGCTGCGGAGTGTATGCAGAGGGCGTCGGCGGGCGTGTTGCTAGGCGACGTCGCGGACGCGCTGCGCGTCGGCAAGCGCGCGCAGCTTCTTCAAGCCCTGGTGCTCGATCTGGCGGATGCGCTCGCGGGTGACGTTGAAGGCGCGGCCGACCTCGTCGAGCGTGCGCGGCTGCTGACCGTCAAGGCCATAGCGAAGCTCGAGCACCATGCGCTCCCGCTCCGAAAGGGCGCCGAGGATGTTCCGCAGCGCCTCGCGCTGGAGCGTCGTCTCCGCAAGCTCGTCGGGGAGGGGCGCCGACTCGTCCGCGAGGAAGTGCCCGAACTCGGACTCGTCGTCGTCACCAACGGGCTTCTCGAGCGAGACGGGGACCTGCGCACTACGCCGGATCTGCTCCACCTCGTCGGACGACATCTCGACGTCGCGGGCGATCTCCTCGATCAACGGCTCGCGGCTGAGCTCGGCGCGAAGCTTCCGCTCCGAGCGCATGATCCGGTTGAGCTTCTCGACGACGTGCACGGGCATGCGGATCGTGCGCCCCTTGTCCGCGATCGCGCGCGCGACGGCCTGGCGGATCCACCACGTCGCGTACGTCGAGAATTTGAAGCCCTTGCGGTAGTCGAACTTCTCCGCCGCCCGGACAAGGCCGATGGTGCCCTCCTGAATGAGATCGAGGAAGGGGAGGCCCTGGTTACGGTAGCGCTTGGCGATCGAGACGACGAGTCGGAGGTTCGCCTCCACCATCGCCTGCTTCGCCGCGTGCTCTCCGCGCTCGATGCGCTTCGCGAGCTCGACCTCCTGCGCGGCTGTGAGCAGCGGGACCTTGCCGATGTCCTTCAGGAAGAGCTGCAGCGCGTCGGTCGTGATCTCGGGCTCGGGCTCCACCTCCGGCTCCGCCTCTTCGGTGTCGCCAGGGTGAACGACCGCGATCTGCGCCTCGTCGAGCGCCGCGTAGATGTCGTCGAGCTGGGCGGGCTCGAGGTCCAGCTCGTCGAGTGCGAGCGCGAGCTCGTCGGCGTCGACCTGGCCCGTGCGGTAGCCGCTTTCCAGCAGCCGCGCGCCCTCGTCGCTCGCGAGGATCTCCTCGATCGGCGTTCGCGTGGTAGCGCCCTGAGTTTCTTCTGCTGCCAGACCGCCCCCAATTCCTCGCTCGGCCGTCACACGGTAGTTACACGGACGGCGGTCGTCAAAGCTTGCCTGAGCAGCGAGCTCACGAGCGGGATTCTCGGATCGTCTCGAGGTAGCGATCCGCCTCGCGCGCGAGCGGCGACGCCGAATCGGCGCGGGAGGCGAGGCGGAATTGCCGCTCCGCAGGCTTGATTCGGCCCGTCCAGAGGAGGAGGACGCCGAGGTGGAAGCGCACCGTCGGCTCATCGCCATGCGTGCGGGAGAGCGGGCCGAGGCGACCGAACGCCGTCTCGGGCGCATCCTTGTCGAACTGGCCGACGGCGCCGGCGACCTGCGCCTCGACGTTGTTCGGGAACCGGCGCGATGCATCGTGGAAGACGCGCGCCGCAGACGCGGGGCGGCCTACTCGCTGGAGACCGATGCCGTACAACAGCCGCTTTCGGACGCCTCCTCGCCGCGCGGCCACGCGGAGTGCCCCGAGCTGGCGAGCCGGCGCGAGCCGCGTGATCGCATGCGGCGCGGCGAAGGACGGGATGAATGCGGGCAGACCTCGAGGGAGGCCGGGATGCAGCAGGTTCCCGGCGACGATCGCGTACGGCGTGTCGGGCTCGGCGTCGAGGACCGCTCGCCATGCCTCGACGGGATCGCCCGCGTTCGCCCACAGCCGCGCGAGACCGAGATGGAGCTGAACGACGGCGACCCCGGGGTAGAGCTTCGCGAGCTGCTCGAGCCGGTCGAGCGAGCCCTCGGGCCACGCCGCGAGCGCCGCGCCGACCTTCGCCTCGAGCGAGTCGTGCTTCGCGAAGAGGGCAGCTGCCTGCGTCGTATCTCCGCGCTGGTAGAGCGAGGCACCACGCGCGAGGTCCTGCGCCTCCGCGTCGGTTCGGAACCCAAGTGCAAATGAGAGTGGTGGTCTGCCCTCGCGGAGCTGCGGCGCCGTCGACGCGGGCGCCCCGGCCGAGTCGCCGTCGGACGAGAGGACGGCCGCTGCCACGACCGCGACGGCTGCCGCCGCGACGGCTGCAACGAGCAGCATGACACGGCGACGCGCAGACACCGCGGGACGATAGCCAGCACCCCGAAGCTATAGTTCGGAAAGTAATGGCGACGTACCGCGAGCTGCTCGCACAGGTCCGCACCGAGATCGACGAGGTCTCCACCATCGACGCGCACGAGCGCCTCGACTCGCCGGACGGCACGCTCTTCGTGGACGTCCGCGAGCCCGACGAGTGGGACGAGGGGCACATCCCGGGAGCGATCTACACCGGTCGCGGCCGCCTCGAGTCCCGCATCGAGGGCCTCGTCCCGGACAAGCAGCGTCCACTCGTCGTCTACTGCTCCGTCGGTGCGCGCTCTGCGTTTGCCGCCAAGGCCCTCGAGGAGCTCGGCTACGAGAACGTCGTCAACCTAGACGGCGGTTTCTCGGACTGGAAGCGCAACGGCTTCGAGGTGACGATTCCGCGAGCCCTCTCGGCCGAGCAGCGCTCCCGTTACAGCCGCCACCTCCTCATTCCCGAGGTTGGCGAGGAGGGGCAGCAGCGCCTGCTCGACGCGCGCGTCCTGCTCGTCGGTGCAGGTGGTCTCGGGTCGCCCGCGTCGCTCTACCTCGCCGCAGCGGGGGTCGGCACGCTCGGTATCGTCGATGCGGACGTCGTCGACGAGTCGAACCTCCAGCGCCAGATCGTCCACTCGACCGACAGGCTCGGGGAGCCGAAGGTGAGCTCCGCCAAGCGCACGCTGGAGGCGCTGAACCCGGACGTACGGGTCGTGACCTTCCAGGAGCGCCTGACGTCCGAGAACGTCGACCGTATCCTCGCGGACGGCTGGGACGTGATCGTCGACGGCGCCGACAACTTCCCGACGCGCTACCTCGTGAACGACGCCTCGGTGTGGAGCGAGATCCCAGTCGTCCACGGCTCGATCTTCCGCTTCGAGGGGCAGGTCACGGTCTTCTGGCCGGGCCACGGGCCCTGCTATCGCTGCCTCTTCCCGCAGCCGCCGCCTCCCGAGCTCGCCCCCAGCTGCGCCGAGGGCGGGGTGCTCGGCGTCCTCCCAGGGATCATCGGCTCGATCCAGGCGAACGAGGCGCTCAAGCTGATTCTCGACCGCGGCGACTCGCTCGCCGGCCGGCTCCTCCTCTTCGACGCGCTCTCGACGACGCTCGACGAGGTCACGGTTCGCCGCAACCCCGACTGCCCGGTCTGCGGCGACAGCCCGACGATCACCGAGTACGTCGACTACGTCGAGTTCTGCAACAACCCGGTGCACATCTGATGGCTGCGGTTCGCATCCCGCCCACGCTGCGCGCCGAGGTGGGCGGCGCACGCGAGCTCGAGGCGGACGGTGCGACGGTGGCCGAGGTGATCGACGACCTCGTCGACCGCTATCCGCCGCTCGCCGCGCAGCTGCTCCAGGGCGGTGAGCTCGCGCCGTTCGTGAACGTCTATCTCGGCGGCGAGGACGTCCGAACACAGGACGGCCTCGAGACCGAGGTGGGCGACGACGACCAGCTCATCCTCCTTCCTGCGATGGCAGGTGGCAGCTAGGACGATCCCCGCGTCGCTCCTCGACCTCGTCGGGTCGACGCCGATCGTGGAGCTGCCGCGCCTCTCGCCGAAGCCGTCCGTACGCCTGTTCGCGAAGCTCGAGGGCCAGAACCCGACCGGCTCGATCAAGGACCGCATCGCGAAGGCGATGCTCGACGCCGCCGAGGCTTCCGGGGAGCTCGAGCCAGGACAACGCCTCCTCGAGCCGACGAGCGGCAACACGGGCATCGCGCTTGCGCTCGCCGCGCGGCTCCGTGGCTACGCGCTCACCTGCGTCGTCCCGTCGAACGTGACCGCCGAGCGGCGTCGGCTGCTCACGCTCTACGGTGCCGAGATCGTCGACTCGCCCGGCGACGAAGGGTCGAACGGGGCCGTCAGGCTCGCCCTCGAGCTCGCCGAACGCGATCCCGGCTGGTTCATGCCGTTCCAGTATGCGAACGAGGCCAACCCTCGCGCGCACTACGGTGGCACCGGGGCGGAGATCGCGGCGGCACTCGACCGCCTGGATGTCTTCGTCGCCGGCCTCGGGACGGGCGGGACGCTGATGGGTGCCGGCGAGCGACTTCGCGAGTCGTTTCCCGGAGTGGTGATAGCCGCCGCCGAGCCGCTCCCCGGCGACGAGGTGATGGGACTCCGCTCGCTCGAGGACGGCTACGTGCCGCCGATCCTCGACGTCTCGAAGCTCGACCGGAAGCTCCTCGTGACCAACGAGCAGGCCGTCGCGGGTCTGCGTCTCCTGCTGGAACGCGAAGGGGTGTTCGGCGGCGTCTCGTCGGGTGCGGTGATCCACGCAGCACTCCGCCTCGCGGAGGAGCTCGACGAAGGCGTCGTTGCCTGTGTGCTCGCGGACGGGGGTTGGAAGTATCTCTCGGCGGACTTCTGGGACGCGGCGAACGTCGAGCAGGCGATGGAGCGCTCCGTCTGGTGGTAATGCCGGCCGCGGTGCGGCAGGCGCTCGCGGAGCACGCGGAGGCGGAGTCGCCGAACGAGGCCTGCGGCCTCGTCGTCCTGAAAGAGGGGGTCGCCGAGCGCTACGTGCCCGGCCGCAACGCGGCTGCGTCTCCATACCGCTTCGAACTCGACGTCGATCCCGAGACGTGGTTCCTCGAGGACGACGGCTACGAGCTCGCGGTCTTCCACTCGCACGTCTCCTCCCCGCCCCGGCCGTCGCGCACCGACGTCGAGAACATCGGGCTCTGGGCGGGCCGGCCGTACCTCATCTATACGGTGCGGACCGGCGAGCTCGCGGGTTGGCGGATCTCCAGCGGCTCCGTGGAACCGCTGGAGCTGAAATCCGCAGTGAGTCCTACTTGATCGTGAACGACCCCTTCATGCTCGAGGCATGAGGGTCGCAGACGAACGTGTACTTCCCCTTCACGATCTTGACCGCGAACGTCTTCGTGCCCGTGAAGGCAACGGTCGTCTTCACGTTCACGCCCGGGCCCTTCAGGTGGAAGTTGTGAATGCTCGACTTGTCGCTCACGACGAGGCTGTACTTCCCGGCCTTCGTCGGCTTCTTCATCGAGATGGTGAAGCCGGGGCCGACGCTGCCCGGCAGCTTCGGTGTCGCCGCGGCGACCGGCAGCGCCAGAATGGCAACCGCTGCGAACGCGAGCAGTACTGCAGTGGTGGGCTTCCTCATCAGACCCCCTCAGATTCGTGACAGGTCCGTCAGGGTAGCCAGGGGAAACCAGGCTCAGTCGGAAGAAGCGAGCCCAGCGGCGGCGATCGCCTGCCTCGCGAGGGCATCGTCCTCCGGCCCCGGCAGCCCGCTGACACCGACCGCACCGACGCGCCGGTCTCCCTCGAATGCCGCGACGCCGCCCTGGAAGAACGTGAAGAACGGGTCGAAGCTCGCGCGCTCGGCCGCATCCTCCCGAGCCTTGGCTGCGAGCTCGGCGGTCGAGGTCGCATCGCTGCGTGCGGCCGTGTAGGCCTTCCGCTGCGCATTGATGCGCGTGTCAGGCGCCGCCCCGTCCATCGTCGCCGCCGCGACGAGCTCGCCGTGATCGTCGGCGACGAAGACCGCGACCGGCCTGGAAGCCTGCTCGACGACGAAGCGGACGACGGCCGTTGCCTGCTCGAGTCTCATGTGCGCCATCCTGACAGCGATAGGCTCGACTCGCGATGCGGGCGATCGTCATAAATCAGCCGAACGAGATCGTCCTCCGGGAGGTCGAGACGCCGAGCCCCGGCGGCGGCGAGGTTCGTGTCCGCAGCGTCGTCGCCGGCGTCTGCCGGACGGACCTCGACATCCTGACGGGTGCGCTCGACCCACGCTGGGTCCGCTTTCCGGTCGTCCCGGGGCACGAATGGAGCGGCGTGATCGACTCGATCGGCGACGGCGTGTTCGGCCTCACGCCGGGACAGCGCGTCGTGTGCGAGGGAAACATCGGCTGCATGCAGTGCGCGCGCTGCCGCGCCGGCGACACCCATCTCTGCCAGAGCTACGACGCCGTCGGCTTCACGCGCGGCGGCGGGTGGGGCGAATTCGTCGTCGTCCCTGCGCGGATCCTGCACCCGCTGCCCGACCACGTGTCATTCGAGGCGGCGGCGCTGGTGGAGCCCGGCTCGTGTGTGGTCAAAGCGCTCGGACGCGCGCGGCTCGAGCCTGCCGAGACCGTCGGAGTCGTCGGCGTCGGCGCGATGGGCGCTCTCGCGATCCGGCTCGCCCGCCTCCGCTCGCCGGCTGCGATCATCGCGTACGGCCTGCGCGACGACGAGCTGAAGCTCGCGTGGTCACTCGGCGCGGACGCTGTTGTCAACGTCGCCCAGCAGGACGCGGAGGAGGAGACTCGGATCCTCGCGGGTGGTGGCCTCGACGTCGTCGTGGAGACCGCAGGCGCGGTTCCGGCGGTGGAGCTCTCGACCCGGCTCGTGCGCGAGGGCGGTCGCGTCGTACTCCTCGGGATCGCCGGCCGCGGGCAGGAGCTGACCGTGCCGGCCGACCACATCCCGCTCCGCGATCTATCGATCCTCGGGAGCGTCGGGTACACGACCGCCGCATGGGCGCACATGGTGAAGCTCCTCGGCGACCGCCTCGTCGACCTCGATCCGATCGTCACGCACAGGTTCCCGCTCGAGCGGTTCGAGGACGCCTTCGCCTTGATGGACGACCGGCGAGGCGTCGTCGCGCGGGTCGTACTCCAGCACGCCGGCTGACACGCCGGCGAGCCGCCAGTACCATGAGCGCCCGATGAGCACGCCTGCCGCCGTCGGCGTGGAGAGGCCGACGGTGCGGATTCGAGGAACTGCGTACCCGGTCCTGCTGCCGACGCTGCGCGACCCTCGGTTGCACCTTGCGGGCGTGATCGTCTCGCTGCAGGTGCTCGGGCAGGTCGCGTTCGACTTCCAGCTGTCGATCGCCCAGATTCTCGTCTCGCTCGTCGTCGCGGCGGTCCTCGAGGTCGCGATCGCGTTCCGGGGACAGCACGTGCTCATGTGGCCTGCGAGCGCCCTCCTGACCGGGAACGGCGTCGCCTTCGTCCTGCGCGTGCCCGGCACCGAGCACGGGGACTGGTGGAGCATGAACGGCGCGTGGATCTTCGCCGCCACGTCCGCCGTCGCGCTGCTCTCGAAATACCTCATCCGCGTCCGGGGTCGCCACATCTTCAATCCGTCGAACTTCGGGCTCGTGCTGTGCTTCCTGCTGCTCGGCGTCGAGCGGGCCGACCCGCTCGCGCTGTGGTGGGGCCCGCTGTCGCCCGCGCTCGTGCTCGCGTTGGCGCTCATCGTCGTCGGCGGCTTCGCGATCCTCCGGCGGCTGCACCTCGTCGGGGTCGCCGTCGGCTTCTGGGTCGCGTTCGCCGCCGGCATCGGCGTCCTGGCGGCCAGCGGCCACACGATGACGGCGGCGTGGCACGTCGGGCCGATCGAGGGCGCGGAGTTCTGGTGGCTCCTCGTTTCCTCGCCGGAGATCCTCGTCTTCCTGTTCTTCATGATCACCGACCCGAAGACGATCCCGGCGAGTCGTGGCGGCCGCCTCGTCTACGCCGTCGCCGTCGGCCTGCTCGCAACCGTGCTCATCGCGCCGTTCACGACCGAGTTCGCGACGAAGGTCGCGATCCTCGGAGCGCTCTTCGCGGTGTGCGCCGCGCGAGGCGTGATCGAGCTCGTCGGATCGGAAGCGGCTCTGCTGCGCTGATCGCTCGACGCCCGACGCGGGGGGTGGTCGCCACCGCTGGCGTCGCAGGCGACGCTCGCCTACGCGGGCCTCGTCGTGGCCGCCGGCATCCCGGCGCGGCCGGGCTGCCGAGCTCGCGGTCGCAGTCGAGCTCCGCAGGCGCTTCCCGAGTTCACCGTCGTCGACTCGCAGGGAGTCGCGGAGATCGACGACTCGGCGGCGCAGGCGGATCGCGCGCGACGTCATGACCGACCTGCGCATCGAGGCGGAGGCGCTCGAGCGCCGAGATCGCGAGCGCGCGGCCGACGGCGCCTCGGGCGAGTGGCTGGCCGTGCTCTGGCAGCAGATCGACGCCGGCCCGCGCTGTACCGGCGTACGACGTCGAGACCGATCGAGCTCAGCCTTCTCGCTGGGCGACGATCAGGGCCCGCCGACGGTCGTCGCGCGGCTCGAGGGGACGAGCATGGCCCCGAGGACGGTCGAGCTCGCGCTCGAGAACGGGCGCTATCGCATCGTGCGCTCGGAGGGCGGCGCCGCGACTGAGGTCGCCTCGTCGCAGGCCGCGAGCGAACTCGGGGGCGTCATGCTCGAGAACGTCGCCGCGGAGGTGGGACTCGACTTCCGCCACGGAGCGTTCCGCTTCGGCGTCTCGAACGACGTGACCGCAATGATGGGCGGCGGGCTCTGCTGGCTCGACTACGACTCGGACGGCTGGCTCGATCTCTTCGTCGTGAACTCGTACGTGCCGAGCGACACGCTCGCCTGGGAGGCCCGCGGCGGACTTCCGCGAAGCGCGCTCTTCCGCAATCTGCACGGCCGCTTCGAGGACGTGAGTGCGAGCGCAGGCGTCGACCTTCCGCTGCGTGGGAACGGCTGCGTCGCCGCCGACCTGGACCTCGACGGCCATACGGACCTGTACGTGACCAGCGCGGGCTACAACGTACCGACCGACGGCTACGACGCGCTGCTCTGGAACGACGGCGACGGGACGTTCACCGAGGGCGCGCGCCGCGCCGGTATCGACGCACGCGGCTGGCACGCCGGCGCCGCGGTCGGCGACGTGAACGAGGACGGGCTTCCGGATCTGTTCGTCGCGGGATACACGGACACGAACATCCCGAATGCGTCCTCGTCGTCCGGTTTCCCGTCGAACTACCGCGCGGTGCGGGACGTTCTGTACCTGAACCAGGGCGTCGACACGAACGGCCGGGCGACGTTTCGCGAGGTCGGCCGAGCCGCCGGCATCGAGAGGCAGAGGCTCGGACACGGCCTCGGGGCGGCGATGTTCGATTACGACCTCGACGGGCGCCTCGACCTGTACGTGGCCAATGACGCAGACCCGAACCAGCTGTACCGGAATGTGCCGCGGTCGGGAGGGCTGGGCTTCCGCCTCGTCGAAGTCGCGAAGGCGGAGGCGGTCGACGACCCGAACGCCGGCATGGGCATCGCCGCGGCCGACTTCAGCTTCGACGGGAGGACGGACCTGTTCGTGACCAACTCGCGCGAGCAGCTGCACGCGTCCTACCGCAGCCGCCCGCCCCGGGCGGCCGGCCCGTCGTACGCGGACGCCAGGCCGGAGCTCGCCGCCGTGCTCGGCGCGCGCTCGACGGGTTGGGGCACGTCGTGGGCCGACCTCGACCTCGACGGCGATCTCGACCTCGTCGTCGCGAACGGCGCGATTCCGGTCGTCGATCTCGCGACGGACGCGCAGCGCGTTCAGGTGCTCGAGAACCTCGCCGGGACTGGCAGCGCGGCGCAGTTCATCCGGGTCGCACCTTCCGTCGGACTGGGTGGGCTGCCGAGGGTGAACGGACGCGGGCTCGCCGCGGCCGACTTCGACAACGACGGGGACGTCGACGTCGCGGTCAACTCGATCGGGGGACAGCTGCTGCTGCTTCGCAACGACGCGCCGAAGCGGCACTGGCTCGAGGTGCGGCTCGCCGCGTTCGCGCCGGGCGCGGTCGTGACGGCGACGCTGCCGGACGGGCGGCAGGCTCGTCCGCGAGGTGCAGGCGGGCTCGAGCTACCTCTCGTCCGAGGATCCGCGCGTGCACTTCGGTCTCGGGAGCGCGAGGCGCGTTTCGAGGCTCGAAGTCCGCCTGCCCGACGGTCGCGTGCTCCGCCGCACGAACGTCGCGGCCGACCGGATCGTCGTCGGGTAGCTAGCTGTCCTACCCACAGACGTTGTGAACGCGGCTGATCGGAGGCCGGTCTCCCAGCGAGCTGTGCGGCCTGCGCCGGTTGTAGTGCTCGAGCCAGTGTGGCAGCGCCTCGTTGCGCTGTCGATGTGACCGGTACATCAAGCCGTAGGCCCACTCCCGGGCCATCGTCTGGTGGAAGCGCTCGACCTTGCCGTTGGTGCGGGGACGATACGGCTCGGTGGTCAGGTGCTTGATGGCGCGCGTGCCGAGCAGCTCGCGCAGGGAGCGGTTCTTGACGTAGGCGAAGGCGTTGTCGGTCATCAGCCGCTGGGCGGTGATCCCGTGCCCGGCGAAGAAGACGAGCGCCCGCTCGAGGAAGCCGGTGACGGTCGTCGCCCGCTCGTCGTCGTGCAGCTCGACGTAGGCGAGCCGCGAGTGGTCGTCGACGATCGCGTGCGCGTAGTCGTAGCCGACCCGCGTCCCGGGCTGCATCCAGCCTCCCGTGCGGTGCGAGCGGTCGCCGGTGACTGCGTGGCCGGGCTGCTCGAAGCGCGCGTAGCGAGAGACGTCCATGTGCAGGAGGTCGCCGGGGCAGGGCCACTCGTAGCTGTTGGCCGGCTCGCGCTCGGGACGCGGCGGACGCGAGAGACCGGCGCGGCGAAGCACCTTCCACACGGTCGAGTGGGCGAAGCCGGTCGCCGCCGCGACGAGTCTCGGTCCCCACCCCGTCTCTTGCCGACAGGCGCAGATCCGCTCCTGCAGGTCGGCCGCGAGCTCGCGTGGCGAGCGGTGCGGGCGGCTCGAGTGGTCGAAGAGGCAGGCAAGCGTCCGTCGTGACTCCCCGTCCGCCTCGCGCCAGCGCCGCCACCAGCGGTGAGCGGTCGCGGGCGAGACGTTGAAGCGAGCCGCTGCCGCCCTGATCGAGCAGCCCGCCCTCGATCGCGCCGACGAGCGCGCAGCGTCCGCCCAATCCGAGCTTGGCGTTACGGTGAAATGACATCCCGGGCCTCCTTCTGGGGGTGGTCTTCGCAGACCCACAGCCTCGAAGGAGGCCCGGATAGATCTCTCAGCCGTTCACAACGTGTGTGGGCGGGACAGCTAGCGGCCCGACCGTTCCTGCAGCCTGCGGGCGACGGTGTCGAGCGTGACTGCAGCAAGCAGGATGACGCCGGTCACGACGTAGATCGTCCCCGTCGAGTAGCCGCCGATGTTCAGCCCGTTCGCGATCGTCGCGATGATGAGCGAGCCGAGGAGGGCGCCGCGCACCTCGCCCCGGCCCCCGAAGAGGCTCACGCCGCCGATGACCGCGGCCGAGATCGAGTCGAGCAGGAGTGTGCCGCCTCCGACGTTCAGGTTCACGGACTGCAGTCGCGCGGCGAGGACGAGCCCGCCGACGCCGGCCATGATCCCCGAGATCGCGAAGACGAGGATCCGGACACGCGCGACGTTGATACCCGCGCGTCGCGCCGCCTCCGCGTTGCCGCCGACCGCGTAGACGTGGCGCCCGAAGGTCGTGCGCTTCGCGAGGAACGTCAGCCCGACGAGGAAGACGAGCATGAGGACTGCGGCGAGCGGTAGCCCGAGGGGCTGCGTGCAGTTCACGGTGAGCGGCGTGCCCTCCGGGCAGGCCTTCGGCCTCGTCGCGTGCGTGCAGATCGCGACGATGCCGAAAGCCGCGATCGCGACTCCCGCGACCTTCGCGAGCGTGATGACCGGCCTGATGACGAGGCCGGCCCGCCGCTTGGCGAAGGCACCACCGAGGACCATCAATGCGTACCCCACCGCGAGGACCGTCGCGATGATCCAGCTGTTCCGCGCCGAGAAGTAGTACGTCGCCGTCTTGTTGATCCAGTCCTCCTCGATGATGATCACTCCTCGCACCTGGAGGACCTTCAGGATCACGCCCTGCCAGATGAGTAACCCGGCCAGCGTCACGACGAACGACGGCACGCCGACCTTCGCCACGAACGTGCCCTGCGCCGCTCCGATGATCGCCACGACGCCGAGCGCGATGAGGATGCAGAGCCAGCCCGGGTAGTTGCGACCGTCGGGGAGCTGCAGCTCCGCCGCAGTCAGCGCGGCAATTCCGCTCAGAAAGCCGATCGACAGATCGATCTCCGCGATCAGCAGGACGAAGACGACACCGAACGCGATCATCGTCACGCCCGCCATCTGGAGGATGACGTTCACGAAGTTCGACGCCGTGAAGAAGTTCGTCGCGGTGAAGCTGAAGTACGCGACGATCAGGATTTCGCCAATTACGACCGGCAGGACGCCGAGGTTCCCCGACTTGACGTTGCCGAGCGCGCGCTGCCAGATGCCTTCCTGCTCCTCGGTCTCCGGCAGACCGAGGTCGGGGGCGACGACGTCGACCGTGCTCATGCCACGATCTCCGGCGTCCACTTCGGCGACACCGGCGACCTTCGTCGGGATCCCTGCGGTGATCGCGTGCACGACCTCTTGCTGCGTCGTCTCGGCGCGCTCGTAGATGCCGACGTTGCGCCCGAGGCGGAGGACGGTGATCCGCGTTGCCGTCTCGAAGATGTCGTGCAGGTTGTGGGAGATGAGGACGACCGCAAGGCCCTGGTCGGCGAGTCGGTTCACGAGTTCCAGGACCTGCTCGGTCTGCGCGACGCCGAGCGCCGCGGTCGGCTCGTCGAGGATGACGAGCTGCGAGTTCCACATCACCGCCTTCGCGACGGCGACGGACTGGCGCTGCCCTCCCGAGAGGGAGGCGACCGGCTGACGGATGGATTGGATCGTCGTCACCCTGAGACCCTTGAGCGTCTCCAACGTGCGCTGCTCCATCGCCGGCTCCTTGAGCCGGAAGAGGAAGTCCCGGATCTCCCGGCCGAGGTACATGTTCTGGACGACGTCGAGGTTGTCGCAGAGCGCGAGGTCCTGGTACACGACCTCGATCCCGAGATTGGCCGCGTCCTTCGGCCCGTGGATGGTGACGGGCTTGCCGTCGAAGAAGATCTCGCCGGAGTCGTAGCCGTGGATGCCGGCGATGCACTTGATGAGCGTCGACTTGCCGGCGCCGTTGTCGCCAACGAGTGCCATGACCTCTCCGGAGCGCACCTCGAAGTCGACGTCGGTCAGCGCCTGCACCGAGCCGAACGTCTTCGTGAGGTCGCGGATCTCGAGGAGTGGTGTGTCGCTCACGAGTGACGGGGTCCGACGAGAGAAACGATGAAGGCGCGCAGAGCGCGCCTCCATCGCGTTGCTATCCGACTACTTGCAGTACTGCTTGTACTCCCCGGAGCAGACCTCACTCCGCTTCAGGAACTTGTCCCTGAAGAGCCGCGTGTAGTTCGCCTTCGTGATCGAGTACACCGGGATCACGTAGGTCGGCTGCTTCTTGTTGCCGTTCGGCCGCGTCGCGTTCGACGGCGGCTTCTTGCCCTTGTACAGGGCGATCGCAGCCGCGATGGCCGCGTTCGCCTCGTCGGGTACGTACTTGTAGACCGTGTTGGTCTGCCAGCCCGAGATGATGTTCTGGACGCCCTGGACGGTCGCGTCCTGCCCCGAGAGCGCGATGGGCTCGAGCCCCTTCGCCTTCAGCGTGGCAACCACTGCGCCGGCGATGTTGTCGTTCGCGCCGACGACACCCTGGATGTTGTTGTTCGTCCGGACGAGGAACTGCTCGAAGATCGTCTGCGCGTTCTTCGAGTCCCACTCTGGAACGAACTTCGCGGGGCCCTTCTTGACCTTCTTCGTCCTGAAGAGCGGGTTCAGGATGTCGTCGTTGCCGCTCTTGAACCAGAAGGCGTTCGCGTCGGTCGGGCCGCCCCAGAGCTGCGCGACGACGCCGCTCGGGCCGTACGTGCCCTTCGCCTTCATGCCCGCAAGGACACCGCGAGCCTGTATGCGTCCTACCAGGTTGCCGTCGAACGCGATGTAGACGGAGCCCGTGCCGCCGACGATCTGGCGGTCGTAGTCGATCGTCTTGCCGCCGGCTGCCGTGAACTTCTTCTGGATCGCGATCGAGGTTCCGGTATCGAGCGAGGTGATGATGCCCACCTTCGCACCTGCGGAGATGCACTGCTCGGCCTGCGAGAGCTGCTTCTGCGGGTCGTTCAGCGCGTTCACGACCGTCGCCTTGATGCCGGCCTTCTTGAAGGCGTTGACGAATGCCGGCTTGTCGAACTGCTCCCACCGGACCGAGGACTTCGTGTCCGGCAAGAGGACGCACACCGAGCCTGTCTGAGTCGTGCGCGCGGTCGCGCCACTCGCGACGACTGCGACGGCTACGGCGGCCGCGGCGACTCCGACGAGGAGCGCCGAGGACTTCCTGAGACCTGACTTCACTGCACCCTCCTTGCTTGATAAGTGCCTGCGCGTGGACTCTATTACGGAACGGCGCTCGCGCAAACCGTCGGCTACGTGAGCGTCCGGTAGTCGAGCGTCTCGCGGCGGCCGCTCTCGCTCGAACGGACGATCGCGTCGCACACCTCGGCCGCGCGGTAGCCGTCCTCGAACGTCGCGCCGTGCGGCGCGACGTCGGTGTCGTCTGGCGATCGCGGCGAGCACGTGGTGGAGCTCGTGCACGAACGTGTCGCCCCACCCGATGATGTGGCCCGGCGGCCACCAGTGCTCCCAGAACGGATGGCTCGCCTCCGAGACGAGCACGGTCCGGAACCCACGCGCACGGTCGTCGTCTGCCCGGAACACCTGCAGCTCGTTCAGGCGCTCCATGTCGAACGCGAGCGAGCCCTTCGTCCCGTTGATCTCCCACTGGAACGCGTTCCGGCGGCCGAGCGCGAGCCGCGTCGCCTCGAGCGTCCCGACGGCGCCGTTCGCGAACACGGCGGTCGCCTCGACGGCGTCGTCCACCTCACGGTTGGGGATGAAGGTGCGGAGGAACCCGCCGACTTCGTCGATCTCGCCGACGAGGTAGCGGGCGAGATCGACGACGTGGGCGGCGAGGTCGCCGAGAGCGCCGGACCCCGCGGCCGCGCTGTCGAACCGCCACACCTGCTCGGTCGTATCGCCCCAGTCCTGGAGATATCGCCCGCGAAAGTGGCGGATCTCGCCGAGCTCGCCGGCGTCGATCATCTCGCGCGCCAGCCTGACCGCGGGTACGAAGCGGTAGTTGAAGGCACAGAGGTGCTTCACTCCGGTCGCCGCCACCCGGCGCCAGATCTCGAAGCTCTCGTCGGCGTCGCGCCCGAGCGGCTTCTCGCAGACGACGTGCTTCCCCGCCTCGGCGGCGGCGATCGTCGGCTCCGCGTGGAGCGAGTTCGGCCCGAGGTTGTCGAAGAGCCCGACGTCCGGATCGGCGACGAGCTCCTCCCACCTCGTCGTCCAGCGATCGAAGCCGTAGCGCCGCGCCGCCTCGCTCACGGCCTCTTCGTTCCGCCCTGCGATGGCCACGAGCCGCGGCTCGAGCGGCGGCGGCCACGTCATGTACGAGATCTTGCGGAACGCGTTGGCGTGCGCTTTCCCCATGAACGCGTAGCCGAGCATCGCCACACCGATCTGCTTGGGGTCGCCCGAGGTCGCCACGCGCGGGATACTAAGCGGCTCATGAAGACCTCACTCGGCATATGGGCACTCGGGCCGATGGTCACGCGCTTCGTCCCCGGCGGGTATCAGCCCGAGCACGCAGGAGAATCGACGGCCGTGAAGGTCTCGCGTGCCGTCGTGGGGCTCGGCGACCTCATGGACGACTACGAGTTCCACTACCCGCAGGAGCTCTCCGAGGAGAACCTCGACGAGGTCCGCGCCGCACTCGACGGGCACGGCATCTACGCCGATCGCGACGGGGACGCACCTGAACCCGCTGTTCGGGAAGGGCGGCCTCTCGTCGCCCGCCGACGACGTGCGCGCCGCGGCGCTCGAGGAGGCCCTGCGAGCAGCCGAGTTCGCCGGATCGGTCGGCGCGCACATGATCCTGTGGCCCGGCGTCGAGGGCTACAACTACCCCTTCCAGACGCCGTACCCGGAGGCCTGGGCGCGGTTCATCGACGGCGTCGGCGAGGTCGCCACACGCTGCCAGGAGCTCGGCATCACGCTCTTCCTCGAGCACAAGAACTCGGAGCCGGCGATGAAGATCCTCATGCGGAACATCGGCATGACGCTCCACGTCATCCACACGCTCAGAGCCCGTGGCATCACGAGCGTCAAGGTGAACATGGACTGGCAGCACCTGCTGATGAACGGCGAGTCGCTCGCCGAGTACGCGGCGCTCCTCGCCGCCGGAGGGTCTTCTCGGCCACCAGCACGCGAACTCGGGCTGGGGCACGTTCGACGACGACAACATGGTGGGCGCGACCGCGTTCATGGAGACGCTCGAGCTCGCGGTCGAGCTGCGCCGCGCCGGCTACGGCGAGAACGGCGAGCGGCTCGGCTTCGACCTCTACCCGTACACCGAGGACGCCGTGGAGGCAGTGAGGCGCAGCGTGCTGCAATGGCAGTTCATCGACTCGGTGGCCGCGAAGATCGACGACGCGGCGCTCCGCGAGGCGCAGCAGGCCAAGGACGCAGTTCGCGCCTACGAGCTCGTGTACGCAGCCCTCGGCGCGTGACCGACGTCCTCGTCGGCCTCGACGTCGGCACGACCGGCGTCAAGGCTCTCGCGATCACGCCCGACGGCAACGTGATCGCCTCGGCCGAGGAGGGCTACGGCCTGTCGACGCCGCAGCCCGGTTGGTCAGAGCAGGATCCCGAGGACTGGTGGCGAGCGAGCGAGGCGGCCCTCGCCCAACTCGGCGTCGAGCCCGATCGAGTCGGCCTCTCGGGCCAGATGCACGGCCTCGTGTGCCTCGACGAGCGCGGGCAGGTCCTTCGCCCGGCGATTCTCTGGAACGACCAGCGCACCGCTGCGGAGTGCGCGGAGATCGAGGAGCGCGTCGGCCTCGAGCGCCTGATCGCCCTGACCGGCAACCGGGCGCTGACGGGCTTCACCGCCCCGAAGCTCCTCTGGCTCCGCCGCCACGAGCCCGAGGTGTACGCACGGATCGACCGGGTCGTGCTGCCGAAGGACTACGTGCGCCTGCGGCTGACCGGCGAGTGGGCGATCGACGCCGCCGACGCCTCCGGGACGCTGCTCTTCGACGTCGCGCGGAGGCGCTGGAGCGACGAGGTGCTGGCCGCGCTGGAGATCCCCGCCGAATGGCTCCCGCCGGTGAGCGAGTCGACCGAGATAGCCGGCGCCGGCGACCAGCAGGCGGCCGCGCTCGGCGTCGGCGTCATCGAGCCCGGCACCGTCTCGGTCGTCCTCGGCACTTCGGGCGTCGTGCTCGCGGCGCTTCCGACGTACGCGCACGATCCCGAGGCTCGCGTCCACGCGTTCTGCCACGCGATACCGAACACCTGGGAAGCGATGGGCGTGATGCTGAACGCTGCGGGGTCGCTCCGCTGGTTTCGCGATGCCCTCGCACCGGGTGCGTCGTTCGACGAGCTGACCACGGAGGCGGCTCGCGCCGAGGCCGGCGGGGACGACGTGACGTTCCTTCCCTATCTCCAGGGAGAGCGGACGCCCCACGCCGACCCGGAAGCGAGGGGAGCCTTCACCGGGCTCGCGCTCCAACACGACCGCGGCACGCTCGTGCGGGCGGTGCTCGAGGGCGTCGCATACGGCCTGCGCGACTCGCTCGAGCTCCTCCGCGCGCTCGGCGTCGAGCCGACGAGCGGCCGCGTGTCGGGTGGAGGTGCGCACAGCTGCCTCTGGCTGGAGATCGTCGCGTCGGTGCTCGATCTGCCGCTCGAGCGCAGCGTCGTCGACGAGGGCTCTGCGTACGGCGCCGCTCTCCTCGCAGGCATCGCCGGAAGCACGTTCTCGAGCGCGCAGCAAGCGGTCGCCGAGTGCGTTCGAGTCCGCGAGACGGTCGAGCCGAACCCGGCGTGGGTGCGTCGATACGGTGAGGGTTACGCTCGCTTTCGCGCGTTGTATCCGGCAATCCGAGGAGTGGAGGAGCAGGCATGAGACTGGGAATCGTCTCGACCGCTGACATCAACCGGAAGGTGATCCCTGGTGCCCACGCGTCCGAGAAGGTCGAGCTCGTCGCCGTCGCGAGCCGCGACCAGGCGCGGGCCGACGAGTACGCGCGCGCCTGGCGCATCCGCACGTACGGCTCGTACGAGGCGCTCCTCGAGGATCCCGATATCGACGCCGTCTACATCTCGCTCCCCAACACGATGCACCGGGAGTGGTCGATCCGATCGCTCGAGGCGGGCAAGCATGTCATCTGCGAGAAGCCGTTCAGCAAGCGTGCAGCGGACGTAGAGGAGGCATTCGACGCGGCCGAGCGCTCCGGCCGCCTTCTCACCGAGGCGTTCATGTACCGGCACAACCCGCAGACGAAGCGGGTCGCCGAGCTCGTCCAGGAGGGAGCGATCGGCGAGCTGCGCCTCGTCCGCTCCTCGTTCAGCTATGCGCTGTACGACGCCGACAACATCCGCCTCCGTACTGACGTCGAGGGCGGCAGCCTCATGGACGTGGGTTGCTACTGCATCAGCGGGTCACGGCTCCTCGCCGGCGAGCCCGAGAGCGTGTTCGGCAGCGCCTACATCGGCCCGACCGGCACCGACTGGGTCTTCACCGCGTCACTGCGCTTCCCCGGTGACGTGCTCGCGCTCTTCGACTGCGGCACGTGTCTTCCCGAGCGCGACGAGCTCGAGGCGATCGGGAGCGAGGGATCGCTGTTCCTCGACGACCCGTGGCACTGCTACGAGCCGGTCATCGAGCTTCGCCGTGACGGCGGCGTCGAGCGGATCGAGCTCGAGCCCGTGGACTCCTACCGCCTGGAGCTCGAGAACCTCGCGGATGCCATCGACGGCAGCGCGCCGCTCCTCCTCGGACGGGAGGACGCGCTCGGGCAGGCCCGGACGATCGAGGCGCTCTTCCGCTCTGCCGAGAGCGGAATGTTGGTTCGGCCGGGGGCTTAGCCCGAGACCTCGAAACTGCCGGTCATCTGGCTCGCATGCGGGTCGCAGACGAAGGTGTACGTGCCGGCGGTCAACTCCACGTCGAAGCTCTCCGTCCCGGTCCCGCCCACGTCCGTCGTGACGTCGACGCCCTCGCCGGTCAGGTGGAAGTTGTGGATGTCCGACTGGTCGTCGACGGTGAGGGTGTACGTCCCGGCCGTGAGCGTGTCAACGTCCGCGCCGCCCGAGTCGGCGAGGCTGATCTCGAAGCCCGGGCCGACACTGCCAGCGAGAGTGTTCGGCTCGACCGGCAGCGTGACCGTGGCCGTGTCGGTCGTCTCGGTGTCGGCGGCCTCGTCGTCACCGCCGCAGCCGGCCGCAGCCAGCGCCGCGACGGCAAGTCCGACGACGAGACCCATCCGCGCGCGCGTCATGCCCACTCCTCCTTTCGTCGCTTGCACGGACGATACGCGGCATCCTGCAAATCGGTTCGGCTGAAGTTGTGCGCAAGGCTGGTATCCGCTCAAGCGCGGATTTCCAGCCGCGCGTGAATCCCTGGAGACGGCCGCTTCGCGGCCGCATCGCTGCGGCTCTCGAGACTAGAGTCTCGACCCGTGGACGTCCTCGAAATCGCACCGCAGCTGTGGCGCTGGACGGCCTTCCACGAGGAGTGGCAGGAAGACGTCGGCTGCATCTACCACGAGGTGGGTGACGACGTCGTCCTCATCGATCCGCTCGTCCCGGCGGAGAACGGCAAGCGCTTCTTCGGCTCGCTCGACAAGGAGGTCAAGGGGAAGCAGGTCCACGTGCTCGTCACCGTGTTCTGGCACGTGCGCAGCGCTGCGACCATGGTCGAGCGCTACGGCGCGCGGGTCTGGGCGCCGAAGTCCGGCAAGGCCGCGATCGCCCGGCGCGCCGGAGTGGTCAGCGACCCGTTCACGCCCGGCGACTCGCTCCCCGGCGGGGTCGAGGCGTACCGGACAGCGAGAGCGGCCGAGGTCGTTTACTGGATTCCTGAGCACTCGGCGCTCGTGCCCGGCGACGTGCTCATCGGCGACGGCAAGGGCGGCGCGAAGATGTGCCCCGAGTCGTGGCTGCCGGAGTCGAAGTCGCACCGCGACCTCGCCGCGTCGCTCCGGCCGCTGCTCGACCTCCCGGTCCGTCGCGTCCTCGTCTCGCACGGGAGGCCGGTCCTCACCGGCGGCGGCCGCGCCCTTGCGCGAGCCCTGGAGATGTAGTGCTCTGGTTCTGGATCCTGCTCGCCGCGGTCCTTGCGGTCGTACTGCTCGCCGTCCTCGGCTACAACCGTCTCGTCCGGCTCCGCAACGAGGCGAACACGGGCTGGGCGAACATCGACGTCCAGCTCCAGCGCCGCGGCGACCTCATTCCCAACCTCGTGGAAGCCGTGCGCGGCTACGCGGCGCACGAGCGCGCCGTCTTCGAGGAGGTCACGAAGGCGCGGGCAGCACTGCAGCAGGCGGGCACGCCCGGAGCCGCAGGCGAGGCGAACGACATCCTGAGCGCCGCGCTCGGACGGCTCTTCGCAGTCGCCGAGGCCTACCCGGAGCTCCAGGCCTCCGAGAACTTCCTCCGCCTCCAGGAGGACCTCACGGACACGGAGGACAAGATCGGCGCCGCGCGGCGTTACTACAACTCGACGGTCATGCACTACAACACGGCGATCCAGAGCATCCCGTGGGTACTCGTCGCCCGGCCGCTCGGCTTCCGTGAGAAGGAGTTCTTCTCAGCGGAAGGCGATACCGAAGCCCCTAGCGTCGATTTGGTACCCGAAATCGGTACCCATTCGGGACGCGTAGCTCGTCGCGAGGACGCGTTTCGGCCGAAACAGTTCAGCCCAGCCCGTAAAGAGGGCCTGACGTCGCCGTACCGTTCCGTGCGAGCCCTACTCGTGCAGACGCCACAGGAGGCGGGAGTCATGCGGCGATCCCCGAGGGTAGGGCATCGATCCGGAGCCTCCTAACGGAAGCGGCTTCTGAAATACGAATTGCTCGTCGGATTGGTGTCAGCGCAGCATGTCACGGCTGCCGGCGAGATCCCCGAATGCGCTCCGCTCGGTCAGCCAGGTTCGTCTAAGTGCCCGGGCGAGGGCGGCCCTGCGGCTAGGCATACCCGGACGCCCGGGCGTACTCAGCGTTAGTGCTCCCGAATCGCCAGCGTGACCCGAACGGGTGAGTGGCCGGACGCCGGGGAGGAAGGCGGAGGGCGATGCCCCCTCGGGATCGCTGCCGTCCAGTAACGCCCGGCCCGTCTATGAGCATAGGGAGTCCGCATCCGAAAGGGAAGTTGGGAAGCGACTTCCGAAAACCTGCGTTCAGGCCAGCGCGGCGGAGCCCGGCGTCCGGCCCAGGTCGAGCACAGGAGCCCGGCTGAGTCTGCGCTAGCCGCTCCAAGTTCGCTGAGCCCGCCGACTCGCGATCCCACCCTGAATCTCGCCCAGGCCCTTCCCCGAGGGCCACACTTATGGGCTACCCGCCAACCCATGGCAACAAACGGGTGGTGAACGTGCGGTGTCGAGGTACGCCTTAAGCGAAGGTCTCCGGCAAGCCTCTTCGAGCTCAGGCCAGCGCTGCGAACGCAGCGTCCACGACGGCGACGCTCTCGGTACTCCGCCCAGCGCGGTCGGCGTCGGTCGGCTCCGGTGTCGGATGTCGACAGGTCTCGCAGCGGGGAGTCGAACCGTTACGACGACGACTGCGCTCGCTGATGCTGAAGGTCCCCGGCGCAAGTGGCGGATCCTGGAGCCGGTGGAGGTCGTTGCGTCTACCGAGCCTTCGACGACGACCAGGCGCGTACGGCGTTCCTGACGCTCGTTCTCACCACGATCCGTCGCTCGGAGCTTCAGGCGCTTCGCTGGCGGGACGTGGATCTCGTAGAGGAACGTCCTCCGGGTTCGCGACTCGAAGTCAGAGGACGGCATCCGCTCGATCGCCATCTCGAAGACGCTCGCCGAAGAGCTGTGGCAGCACAGTCGCCGCTCGAACTTCCAGGGCGACACGAGCGCGTGTTCTGTCACTCGAAGAGGGGAACCTACTACGGCGCCGGCGCGTTCCAGTTCGAGTTCAACGCGGCGCTGAAGCGCGCCGGGATCAACGACTACGTTCGCCGGTTCCACGACCTCCGGCACACGAGCATCACGCACGACGCGGCTGCTGGAGCGAACCCGGTCGCGCTGATGACGAAGGCTGGTCACTCCAACATGAAGACGACGCGGACCTACCTTCACGTCGCGGGCGTCGTCTTTCGCAAACGAGGCCGACCGCCTGGAGGCGCGGCTCTTCGGAGACGAGGTCGCCGTCGCGTAACTTCGTTTCGGCCGAAACGACGAGAGGGCCCTCCGGGGCCCTCTCGTTTGGGCAGAATCTTCTACCCGAGTTTCTACCCACACCTAGTAGCTCTGGAGCGACCATCGACGACCTTAGAGCACCTCAGACGAGCTTAGGTAAGGCAAGCGACGTGCCTTCGGCGAAGGAGGTCTTCTCGGCAGAGGGCGACACGGCTCCGCCGCAGGTCTCGCTGACCCCGGCGACGTGACCCTCCAGCAACAGATCCGGCGCAACCGCTTCCGCAGCGGGATCGTCGTCGCCGGGTTCGTACTGCTGCTTCTCGTCCTCGCCGGGCTCGTGGGGGCGGTTTTCGACCTCTCGCTCGGGGTCATCGCCCTTATCGGCGCCGCGATCTACGGGATCTTCGCGCTCCTCCGTCATCGGAGCATCGTCTCGAGCCTCACTCATGCGCACGAGGCCGATCCGGAGGCCATCCGGCCACTCCGCCGCCTCGTCGACAACGTCTCGATCGCCGCCGGCCTCCCGAAGACGCCTGAGATCCGCATCGTCGAGGACTCGGCTCCCAACGCCTACGCCGCCGGCCTGCGCCCGGAGTCCAGCTACGTCGGGGTCACGACCGGGCTCCTGCGGACGATGCCGAAGAGGGAGCTCGAGGCCGTGATCGCCCACGAGGTGTCACACATCCGGAATCGCGACACATACCTCATGACCATGGCGCTCATCTTCGCTGGCGTGATCGCGTTGATCGCGGACATCGGCTTCCGAGCGCTGGTGTTCGGCGGCGGGCGCAACCGGGGTGGAGGGATCATCGCCGTCATCGCGGCGCTCGTCGGCTTCCTTCTGGCGCCGTACGCCGCGCTGCTCCTCCGCCTCAGCCTCTCGCGACGTCGCGAGTTCCTCGCCGACGCCGGCGCAGCCGAGATCCTGAACGACTCCGAGGCGATGGCGCTCGCCCTTCGCCGCCTGCAGCAGGATCCGACGACGGTCAGGTATGCGGACACCTCGACAGCGCATCTCTGGGTCGAGAGCCCGACCGATCGCGTCGAGACCGAGCGCTCAGGCGTCAACGCCCTCTCGAGCCTCTTCAACACACATCCGCCGATCGATGTGCGAATCGCCACGCTGGAGGAGGCGGGTGGATTCCGCCTTCCCGAGCGGCTCCCGCCCGACGCGCCGTTCTGGGCCGAGCTCGGGCTCGAGTAGGCGCCCGCTGCAGAGAGTGCAACAATCCCGAGATCTGGATTCATCTTTCGGGGGATACAGGTCGATAAAGGGGAGGTCGTGAAGGGACTTCGCATCGGCAAGCGTCGCGGGCGCGGTCTCGAACCGCAGGTTTCGCCCCTCGAGAACGCGCTGCGCCCCGCGCTCGTCGACGGTCGCTGGCAGGTACCGGACCAGTTCAACTTCACGCGCGACCTCGTCGAGGCGCTGGCCCGTGATCCCATGCGCCGCGCCCTGACGTTCCTTGGAAAGGAGGGCGTCATCGAGCCGCGCACCTTCCTCGAAATCTCGGGCGGCGCGGCGACGTGGGCGACGACGCTACGCGAGCAGGGTGTCCACCCGGGCGACCGCGTCATCGTCGTGTCGGGGAGCACCGTGGACTGGCTCGAGATCGTGCTCGGCACCCTCAAGGCCGGCGCGGTCGTCGTGCCGTGCCCGCCCGCCGTCTCTTCGTCGATGCTCGAGCGCCACGTGTCATCCACCGACGCAGCGCTCGTCGTCGCCGACCGCTCGCTCGAACCGACGGTCGAGCAGATGGGGTTCACGCCCGATGTCCACTACTACGAAGAGGGCGTCCGACGAAGCACGAAGGAAACACCGACCGCGGCGACCCACGACACGGCGTCCCGCGACCTCGCGTTCATCGTCTCCACGCCCGGGGTCGGCGGGACGCGCAAGGATGTGGCGCACTCGCACGGCTCCGTCTTCGCGACGCGCGTCCAGGCGGAGCACTGGCTCGACGTCGGCCGCGGTGACGCCGTCTGGTGCCCGGCCGAGACGGCCTCTGCGCTGACGATGTGGAACACGGTCATCGGGCCGTGGTCCCGCGGGGCCGAGGTCGTCCTCTGCGACGGCGAGTTCACCCCGGACGAACGGCTCGATCTCCTCTTCCGGATGGGGCCGAGCATCCTCTGCCAGTCTCCGGTGGAGTACGCGGCGCTCGCGGAGCACCCGAAGCTCGAGCGCTTCCGCTCTCCTCGCCTCCGCCGTCTCGTCTCGACCGGCGACTTCCTCGATCCGGAGGTCGTAGCGGTGTTCGAGGAGCGGTGGGGAATGACCATCAACGACGCATACGGACAGGCCGAAACGAACATCCTCATCGCAAATCTCGCGGACGGCGCAACGAAGCCCGGCGCCCTCGGCCGCGCGCTCCCCGGCCACCACGTCGCGATAATCGACGATCAGGGGAACGAACGTCCTGCGGGCATCGAAGGCGACCTCGCCGTTCGCGGTCGGCCTCCGACGCTGTTCGCGGGCTACTGGGAGCTTCCGGAGGAGACGAAGGCCGCCTTCCTCGGCGACTGGTACCTGACCGGCGACGTCGCGCAAATGGACGACGAGGGCTTCATCACGTTCGTCGGCCGGGCGGAGGACGTGATCACGAGCAACGGTCGTACCTTCGGGCCGTTCGACGTCGAACGCGTGCTCACGGGCCACCCGGCTATCGCTTCGGCGGCTGTGGTCGGCATACGCGACCTGCAGCGCGGTGGGCACTTCATCCGCGCCTTCGTGGTTGCGAGGCGCGGCGCGGCTTCGTCCGAGCAGCTCGAAGCCGAGCTTCGCCAGTTCGTCGCCGAGACACTGCCCGATCAGCAGGTGCCCCGCGAGATCGTCTTCGTCGACGAGCTCCCGCGGATCGGCGGCAAGATCAGCCGGCACGAGCTTCGTGAGCAGCCGCTCGCCGGAAGACCGCTCTGGGAAACGCCGTCTACGGGGGAGGTGAGCGCTCCAGCCGCCGCTGCCGCCCCGCCTCCCGCGCCCGTCGCGGAGCCGGAGTGGGAGCTCGTATACGAGCCGATCGCTCCGGAACCGATCGTCGAGCCCGAGCCGGTCGTGCTCGAGCCCGCACCTGTCGTCGAACCCGAGCCGGTCTTCGAGCCCGAGCCGGTCGCCGAGGCCGTGCCCGTACCGGTTCCAATGGCCGAGCCGTTGCCCGAGCCCGAGCAACAAGTCGTCGAGCCGGAGCCGCAGCCGGTCGCGGAAGCGCTGCCGGAGCCGGAGCCTGAGCCTGAGCCGGCCCCGCAGCTCGTGCAGGCCCCCGAGCCCGAGCCGGAGCGTGCACCCGAGCCAGAGCCTGCGCCGGTTGCCGAAGCGGCGCTGCAGCCCGAGCCCGTCTCGGTGCCCGAGGTCGAGCCTGGGCCGGCCGTCCAGTCGGAGAGCCCCGACCTCGTCGTCCTTCCCGCGCCAGAACCCGAACCCGAGCTGGCATCGGAGCCGGAGCACAGGCCGGAGTTCTCGACCGCGCCCGAGCCTCTGCCGGACTACGTCGTCGATGCACCTTCGGAGCCGACGCCCGTCGTCGTGCCGGAGCCCGAGCCGGAGCCCGAGGTCGGCCCGCTGCCGGACTACGTCCTCGAGTCCGAAGCTTCGGCGCCCGCGGCTCCACCGGTGGCCCAGCCGGTGCAGCCCGAGCCGGAGGAGGAGGGAGAGGATCTCGGCCCGCTCCCCGACTACGTCATCGACCCGAACCTGCCGCCCGAGCTCAGGCCGGCACCTCCACCGCGACCTGCTCCCGCTGCGCCCGAGATGGCGCCGAAGCCCACCGTCGAAGTGACGCCCGATCCCACGTGGGGCACGGACGCGTCGTCGACGGAGCTGAACTTCCCGTCGGTGGCTTCGTTCTCCATCAGCGGAGACCACCGAACCGGCGTCGATCGCGGAGAGCGCCCAGCGTCACAACGTCGATCGGCCGGCGCGGACGTGGGCTCCACGAAGAAGCGCTCGAGCCAGCCGGCCGAGCCGGGCGACGAGGCGAACGAGGTCGGCTGGATGGCAGGGCTCTCGAACCGCCTCAGTGCGTACAGCCTCTCCGAAGGCGCAGCGGACACCGAAGCCGAGCCTGGCGAGGACGAGTCGTCCGATTCTGACGACGAGAGCTGAGCACGCGATAGCGTAAGCCGCATGGCCGACCAGGCAGCCGTGAGCTTGCTGCGCTGGTTGCGCCGGCAGCTTCGCCAGCCGACACCTCAGCGCGAGCACCTGGAGGCCGCGGTCGCAAACGACGATCCGGGCGAGGTTCGTCGCCTCGTCGCACTCGCGCCGTTCACCGACGCCCAGCGCCGGCACGTCGAGGGCCTCATCTCGCGCTGGGAGGACGGGCGTGCCGGCGGCTGAGAACGAAGCGGTCGTCCGGCGGATCTTCGACGCCTTCGCCCGGAAGGAAGGTCTCGCGCTGCGCGGGCTCTTCGCCGAGGACGCGGTCTGGTTCGTCCCCGGCCAGGGCGTGATGGCCGGGACGTACTGCGGTCGCGAGGCGATCTTCCGCTTTCTCGCGAAGTTGCCCAGGGAGACGGACGGGACGTACGGCTCGGAGCTGATCGACGTCCTCGTGAGCGAGGACCGCGCCGCCGCCCTCTACCGCGCTCGCGGGCAACGGCACGGCCGGACGCTCGAGCTCGACCAGCTGCTCGTCTTCCGCATCGCGGACGGGCTCGTGCGCGAGGTCCTCGCGCTTCCGAGCGACCCGCAGGCGTTCGAGGCGTTCTGGGCCTAGCCCTCGGGAGGGCGCGGGTTCCAGGCGGGGCTCGAGTCGTTCGTCGAGTTCTCGGTGAGCTTCTCTACGTCCCCGCCACCCAGCTCAATCGTGAAGATCGCCCCGGCCTCCTGGTACGCGATCTTCGCGCCGTCCGGCGACCACGAGGGCTCGAAGTTGTCGCCCGTCGTAGGCGAGACGCGGCGCAGTCCCTTGCCGTCGACGCCGATCGTGAAGAGCTCGTACAGATCGCCGTCCGCGTTCGTGGTGAACGCGATGCGCCTGCTGTCCGGAGACCACGCAGGGGTGAATGCCCGTCCGTTCTGCCGTGTCAGCGCGCGACGCCCGGACCCGTCGGGACGCATGACCCACACGTTTCGCACCGGAGTGCCCGGCGTCCTCCGCACGTACGCGATCCACGCACCGTCCGGAGACCACGCCGGATCGGACTCCTCGACCAGGACGTCCGAGATCCTTCGCGGATCCGAGCGGTCCGCGGCGACGGTGTAGATGTCGCCGTCGCGAGCGAACGCGATGCGCTGCCCCGACGACGACCAGGTCGGGTGCGTGTCGTTCTGCCCGGTCGACGTCAACCGCCTCGTCCCGGTTCCGTCGGCGTTCATGACGTAGACGTCCGAGGAACCGCTCCGGCCGCTCGCGAACGCGATTTTCGTGCCGTCGGGAGACCACGCAGGCTCGATCTGAAAGAACAGGTCGTCCGCATCGGCCTCGCCCCCCGCCTGGGTGAGGCGATGCTCGCCACCCCCGTCGGCGGCCATCGTGAAGATCGCATAGTCGCCGTCGCGGCTGCTGACGAACGCGATGTCCGGGCTCGCCGTCTCGTCGCCGGCGCATCCGGCGGTCACGGCCGCGCCGACAGCGAGGCATACCAGGAAGAGGGCGACCTGGAACACGGGGACGGGAAGCCTAGTGAGAGAGAGGCTCGACGCCGAGGTAGCGGCGCTGGAGGTCGGCGTCTTCCGCGAGCCGGGTCGCAGTCGTCTCGGCGGCGATGCTCCCGCCGATCATGACGAGCTGGCGTTCTGCCAGCGCCGTCGCGACGCCGAGGTTCTGCTCGATGAGAAGGATCGCGAGCCCTTCCTCCTCGAGGTGTCTGAACGTCTCGATCAACTGCTCGATGACTGCCGGCGCAAGCCCCTCGGAGGGCTCGTCCATCACGAGGATTTTCGGGTTCGTCACGAGCGCTCGGCCGATAGCCAGCATCTGCTGCTCGCCTCCGGAGAGCTGCGCGCCGCCGTTCCCCTTGCGCTCGCCCAGGCGCGGAAACAGCCCGTAGACCCGCTCGCGCGTCCATTCGCTGCCTCCGTTCGACGAGCTGCCGCGCCCTGCGATCCGCAGGTGCTCGTCGACCGAGAGCGAGGGGAAGAGGCGGCGGCCCTGGGGGACGTACCCGATCCCGCGCCGTGCGATCTTGTGCGACTGCACGCCGACGAGCTCGTTGCCTTCGAACCTGATCGACCCCTCGGCGCGAGGCGGGGAGATCCCCATGATCGCGTTGCACAGCGTCGTCTTCCCCATGCCGTTCCGGCCCACGATCGCGACCGACTCGTGGCCCATCGTGAAGCTCACGTCCTCGAGCGCCTGCGCGCTCCTGTAGAAGGCGCTCAACCCGGAGATCTCCAGCAAGACAGCCCCGACATGGCTTTCGGCCGGCGCCGCTTCACTCATGCCCGTACCCGCGTCCGAGGTAGAGGTCGTGGACGGTCTCGTTGGCGCGAATCTCCGCCGGCGTTCCCTCGACGATCACGCGCCCGTCGTGCATCATCGTCACCCGCTCGGCCACGTTGAGAGCGATGTCCATGTCGTGCTCGATGAGGATGAGCGTGATGTCCCGATCGAGGCCGAGCAGGAGCTCCGTGAGGAGCTGGCGTTCGCCACGAGAGAGGCCAGAAGCGGGCTCGTCGAGCATGAGCGCCTTCGGCTCGGCGGCGAGAGCCATCGCGATCGCCACCTGCCGATGCTCGCCGTGGGAGAGCGAGCCGACGACCTCACCGAGCTTGTGGGAGATGGCGACCTGGCCGGCCGCCGTTCGCGCACGCTCGCGGATCGCGCGGTCCCTGCCCGGGAGCAGGACCGGGCGGAGGCGACCACCATCGACGCCGACGATGGACAGATAGATCGAGTCTTCGACGGAGAGCCCGTTGAACAACCGCGACTGCTGGTAGGTGCGCGCGAGCCCGAGCTTGGCGCGGTACCGGGCAGAGCGCTTCGTGACGTCCTCGCCGAACAGCTCGACGGTGCCCGCGGAGGCCGGGATGTCGCCGCAGATGACGTTGAAGAGCGTCGTCTTGCCGGCGCCGTTGGGCCCGAGGATCGCACGCCTCTCGCCGCTCACGACGTCGAGATCGACGCCGTGAACGGCGAGAAGTCCGCCGAAACGCCGGCCGACCCCCCGCAAGCGGAGGGTCGGCGTGGCGTGTTCGACGGCGGGTGCTGCCTCGGTCACCGACCTATCTGATGACCTGGTTCGTAATGACGCCGTTGCGGACGACCTTGATCTTGCCCTGCCACGGCAGCTTGCGCTTCACGCACGCCGGGACGTTCCGGCCCGGCGCGGGCTTGTTCGGCGCGAAGTAGCCGCCGAACGTCTGGTCGACGTTCGGGACGTACCCGGCAATCGTCGCCGTGACCGTTCCTTCGCCCGCTGCCCTCGTGATCCGGAGCGGGTACTGATCCTGGATCGCCTGACGCCTGCTGTCGAGCCTCAGGACGCCGTTGTTCGCAACCTGGAACCCAGGCTTGAGCGTCTTCGGCAGAGCACGATGGAGCGCGGCTCCAAGCTGCCCGTTCGACTTATTGAGCCCCTGGACGAGGGCCCAGGCGGCGTTCCAGTAGTTGTAGAAGAACCCGTCGTTCACGTTGAACCCCGTGAACCACTTGCTCGCGTTCCTGACGTATGCGCGAGCCTGTGGCGTCCTCAACCCTCCTGTCTGGAACGTGCCGAAGCCACCGAAGTACGCCCCGACGAGGCGCGGCGCGACGGTGGTGTTGGCGCCGAGGAAGTAGAGGAACAGATTGCCCGAATGCTGCCTCGCGTTGAGCGGACCGTAGGCCTGCTCGAACGCCGTGAGCGCCGCACTCGTGTTGGCTCCGCCCACGAGCCAGAAGTACCCGTCGACCGCATCCGGCCGTGGCAGCTGGCGGATGAACGGCGCGTAGTCGCCACCGGCGGGCGGTGTCCAGACGCGCTTTGTGATCCTGCCGCCGACCCCGCAGAAGTCGGCGACGATGCCTGCGGCCGAGGTCCACGGGAAGCTGTAGTCGTCACCGATGATCGCGGCCGTCCGCCACCCGAGCCGCTTGTAGACGATCTCCCCGAGGCCGGCGTTCCACTGAGCGCCGTCACCGTGGTAGCGGAACAGGTTCTTCGGTGCGATCTGCATCGTCGGATCCTGCGCTCCGGCGGTGCCGATGATCACGGTCTTCTGCGGGTTCTGCTTGGCCCAGTTGGCGATTGCGACCGACTCATCGCCCGAGAGCGGCCCGATCATGACGTCGCCACGCAGCTGAACCATGAGCCGACGAGTCTCCTTGAGCGCGAGCGCGGGAGTCTCGTCGCCGCAGCCGATGCCGACGATGTTGAGCGCCTTGCCTCCGGCCGTGCCGCCGGTCATGCCCGCGGAGGGCTTCTTCTTGTTCTTGGGCTTCGCACCGGCGTACTGCGAGAACGCGGCGATCGTGCCCGCCGTGTCGACCTCGAAGCCGAATGCGAACGCGCCCTTGCAGTCGGTCATGATCGCGACCCTGACCTCGTTCGCCTGCGCCGGTGTGGCGAGGGCTCCCGAGGTCACGATCGTCGCCCCGACTGCGAGCACCGCAAGGGGAAGCAGGAGCTTCCACCTACCTACCTTCATAGTTCCTCCTCTCGTGCCTGCACACGTGGGGTGAGCCTACGCCAACCGCAGGCCCGGTTCCACCTCTTCTCACGACGAGCCCGCTTCGGTGACTGGCTGCTGCGTGTCTGCGGCTGCGGGTGGATGTCCGCGACGGCGTGCGAGCTCCCACGCCCGGTCCCAGAGACCCATGAGGCCGTCGGGCGAGATGATGACGATGGCGAGAAAGATGAACCCGATGACCGTGTTGAACGTCCCTCCGATCACGGGGAGGCCCGAAGACGGGATGCGGTTGGTGATCTCGTTGTTGATCATCAGGAAGGCGATCGCGCCGAGCCATGCGCCCTCGATCCGGCGCAAGCCTCCGATGACGGCGATGACGAGCATCTGGATCGTCGCGTCGAGCCCCATCGTCGTCGGCGAGAGCTGGCCGAACCACCAGGCGTACAGAACCCCGGCGAGCGCCGCGATGAACGCCCCGATCCCGAACGCGAGCGTGCGATGCAGCGCCACGTTGTACCCGAGCGACGCCATCCGGACCGGTTCGTCGCGGATGCCCTGGAGCGAGATCCCGAACGGCGTCCGGACGAGGTACCGGATCAGCAGGTACACGAAGACGACGGTGATGAGGGTGATGTAGTAGAGGCGCTCCCGATCGTCGGCGATGTCGCCGATGAAGCCGGGCGTGTAGCGGTCGACGCCGGCGACGGGCGAGAAGCCACCGATGAGCGTGACCGATCCGACGAACAGGAACGCGATAACCGTGTAGGTGAGCGTCAGCATCAGGAAGTAGATGCCGTAACTCCGGGATGCAACAGCGCCGAATACGAGCCCGATCCCGACGGTGAAGAGAACTGCGGCGATGAGGGCGAGCGTCGGATCCCAACCGAGCAGCAAGCCCTTGGTCTCCCCACCCGGGACCCGCTGCGTGACCATGTTCGCCAGCGCGTAGCCCGCGATTCCCATCAGCCCCGTCTGCGCGAGGGAGATCATGCCGCCGTACGCCGAGAGGAAGATGAGGCTCGCCGCGCCGATGCCGAGGATGAGCGCCTGGGTAAGGATCGAGTTGAGCCAGAAACCGCTGAAGATCGCCGGAGCGAGAATCGCGACGACGAGCGCACCGAGCCCGATCCCGCGCTCCGTGAACGCCTTCGTCCTGTCGAGCGTCACGCTGCTCTCCCGAAGAGACCCTGCGGGCGAAACGCCAGCACCAGCGCCATCAGCGCGAAGGTGAGGACCACCGAGTACTGCGTGCAGCACTCGTTGCCCGTGGTCGGGAGGTACGCGACGGCGAACGCGAAGACGAGCCCGTAGAGCACCGAGCCCACCGCCGCCCCCGCGAGCGAGCCCATGCCGCCGATGATCACGACGACGAGCGAGAAGAGAAGCCACTCCCCGTCCCGCCCCTGCGCGATGGACGCCTGCGAGCCTCCAACAACGGCCCCGAACGCTGCGAGCGCCGAGCCGACGAGGAAGGCGATCGCGAAGGTCGTCTGGATGTTGATCCCGATCGCCGACGTCATCTGGCGGTCGTCGACTCCGGCGCGGATGACCATCCCGGTCTTCGTCTGGTGCAGCCAGAGCCAGAGCACGACTCCGACCAGGATCCCGAGGCCGAGCATCACGAGCCGCGAGAGCGAGTAGCTGACGCCCCCGACGTGCAGGTCGACGAGTCGATTGGTCCAGCCCGGCCAGGTGATGCTCACGGCGTTGCCCCCGAACTGCTGCGTGCCTGCGGGCACGGTGCGCGGGAAGTGCGCAATGACCTGGTCGGCGACGATCACGGACACGGCGATCGTGATCAGTGCCTGTCGCAAGTCCTGCCCCTGATTCCAGCGCAGGAGGAGCTGCTGGACCCCGAGTCCGAAGACGGCGATACAGGCCATCGCCACGAGCCACGGCACGACCCACTCCCAGGTGTTCACCTCGGTCGGGTTCAGTCCGAACCCGGACCCGGTCATCCGCTGCTGGATCTCGTACGCGATGTAGCCGCCGAGGAGGTAGAAAGCACCGTGGGCCATGTTCACGACACGCATGAGCCCGAAGATGAGCGAGAAGCCGCTGGCCACGATGAACAGGAGGCCCGCGAACGTGATCCCGTCGAGCACCGTCGTCAGGAACGTGCTCGGATCATCGAGCGCCGATCCGGTGTTCGTGGTGCGCCAGTTACCGGCGCCGAACTCGTCGGGCGGATCGGCGATGACGAGCACGTAGAGGATCGCGAAGACGACGAGCGCGGCCGCGGCGGCGCGCGGCACGGTTCCAATGACTCCCCAGGCGCGGATTCGCTCTGCCACCGGCCTGGCGAACGTACCAATCTGACACAACAGTTTCAACGCGGCGGTTTTCCGGGGGGCGGCGCCGCTTGACTGGCCTCCCCGGTCGGGCATAGCCTGGCTGGGAGGCCCGCTACAGGAGGAGAGATGGCGTATCAGGCGGTCATCCCGTACGAGTCACTCGACCCGCTCACGATCGGTGCGTCGGGTGACGACGACAAAGTCACCCGCGACACGCTCGAACTCGAGATCCCGGACGCGAACCTGCTCGCAGCGATCTATCCGGACGAGCCGGCTCCGGTCGCGGACGCCACCGAGGCAGCCCGTGCGGCACTCGAAGCGCCGGTGTCGGGACCGCGCTTCTCCGAGCTCGTCGCCTCGGCGACGAAGGTGTGCGTGATCATCGACAACCAGTTCCGCCCGACGCCGCAGTCGAAGCTGCTCCCACCAGTGCTCGACGTGATCGAGGCGGCTGGCAAGCCGGCGGTCATCGTGTGCGCCAACGGCAAGGTGTTCCCGATGTCCGATTCGGACATCCCGCAGAAGATCGGCGCGGACAACCTCGCACGCATGGAGCGCCTCGGCATCGAGTTCCACCAGAACGACCCCCGAAACGCCGACAACTACGAGTACGTCGGCGTCTCGTCACGCGGCACGCCGGTGTGGCTGCACAAGGAGGTCGCCGCCTGCGACGTGAAGATCTCGATCGGGCAGGCGCAGTCGAACCACTGGGGCGCAGGCGGCGGCGGCAAGCTGATCCTCCCCGGCGTCGTCTCCGACGAGACGATCGAGTCGAACCACTGCGCGTTCGTGCCGTCTCCGCAGACCCACTACGGGGCGTACGCGGGCCCGATGCGCTCCGACATCGACGAAGTCGCGACGATGTGCGGGCTCTCGGCGACGATGAACGTCGTCCTTGACACACACGGTCGCGTGATCGAGTGCACCTTCGGATCGCACCCTGAGGCGCACCGCCATGCGATCGAGAGCTTCAACGAGATCTACGCCTACGAGCACCCCGGCACACAAGCCGACATCGCGATCTGCGGCGTCTTCGCACCCACCGACCACCTGTTCTTCCACACGGGCTGGGGCTGCATGTCTGCCGACTTCGTCGTGAGGGACGGCGGGACGATCATCTACTGCTCGCCGTCGCCGGGCGTCTCGACGGCGATCGGGGACTTCCCCGGCCTCGCGCTCATGGACCTCATGAAGCCGTACATGCCCGCAACGCCCGAGAACTATCAGTCCGTGCTGAAGGACATCCACGCGCGCGCGATCCAGATGTGGGCCGGCTGCATCTGGGTGCCGATCTACGAGGTGATGACGCGCAAGCACCTCTCGCTCGTCACGATCGAGGAGAACCTCGAGCTGGCGGCGGACATCGGGATCGACGCGACCACGTCACTCGACGAAGCGTTTGCGGCTGCGATGGAGCGGCACGGACCGGACGCGAAGGTCATCGTCCTCCCGTACGCCCGCTATCAACTCCCCGCGAACATGGTGCGGATGGACGCAGAGCCGCTGAGGTACCCGGAGGAGGTCCTGGCGCACTGACGCAGCGTGCCGTCCCGGGTCTCGACGCACGCGGCACGTCCGCGGAGGCTCCGGGATCGCGGGAGATCAAGGGCTCGACGACGATCGTCGAGCTGCTCCGGATGTTTCCGGAAGGGGAGGCTGCACGCCTGCTCGCGGAGCTGCGGATGCCGTGCGCCCACTGCGGTGGCGCGTTCCACGAGCCGCTCACGATGGCGGCGAAGCGGCATCGCCGCGATCCGCGCTCCGTGCTCGAAGCGTTCCGCGCGCTCGAGGGAGACGGCCCGAGCGCGGCACAGGTCGAGTCCGCGAGGCTGCGCGTGGCTTAGGAGCCGGCGACGGCGAGGCGCTTCGTGAACGAGGCGTTCAGCGAGCCCGAGCGGAACGGCTCGTCCGAGATCTCGACGTCCTCGTAGCCGGCAGAGCGCACCGCTACGACGATCGCCGCGCGAGCCTCCGACGTGAGCGTGCGCAGATCCTCGTCAGCCAGCTCGACGCGCCCGCGCTCGCCGTAGTGACGAACGCGCAGCACGCGATAGCCGAGGCCTTTGAGTGCGAGCTCCGCCGTGTCGATCTGCGCGAGCACGGCGGGGTCGACAACGGTTCCGTACGGGATGCGCGAAGCGAGGCACGGCGACGCGGGCTTCTCGGCGCTCGGTACGCCGAGATCTCGCGCCAGACGGCGAACTTCGGCCTTGCCTACGCCTGCTTCGAGGAGCGGATGGATCACCGAGTGCTCTTCGGCGGCTCGTAGCCCGGGCCGCCAGTCGCCCACGTCGTCCGCATTCGCGCCGGAGAGGACGGCGCCGCATCGGCGCCGCGCGGCGAGCGCGGAGAGGTGGTCGTAGAGCTCGGTCTTGCAGTGGTAGCACCGGTCGCGACCGTTCGCCCGATAGCCCTGCCGCTCGAGCTCGGCGGTCGTGATCGTCTCGTGCCGGATCCCGATCACCCGCGCTACGTTCCGCGCGCCATCCAGCTCGCCCGTCGCAAGCGCGGGCGACACCGCTGTCACGGCCAGCGCCCGCTCCCCGAGCGCGCGCGCCGCGAGGGCGGCGACGAGCGACGAGTCGACGCCGCCGGAGAACGCGACGACGCAGCTCCCGAGTGGGCGAATCCGTGCCTCGAGCTCCTCGATCCTCGTCATAGCCCCTGGGCTCGTGCGAACGCCTCGGCCCACACCGACTTTACGGAGCGTCCGGTCGAGCTGGCAAGTGCGGCACAGTCGTTGTGCTCGGGAGCGAGGTTGACGACCCGGCCGTCGAGCAGGCCGACCTTCACGCGCACTCTGCCGCCCTCGATGTCGACGTGCCGCTCCTCGCGCTCGAGCTCATAGCGGTCGAGCCGCGATACGCGGACGCCCAGAGCGCTCGTTTCCTCGAGCAGCACGCGCGAGACTGCGTCCTCCAGCTCCGGCCGCGCGAGGACCGAGAGCACGAATCCGGGCCGTCCCTTCTTCATCTGCACCGGCACCGTCCAGACGTCGAGGGCACCTGCCTCGAAGCACCGCTCGATCGCATCAGGCACGAGCTCTGGCGGGAAGTCGTCGAGGTTCGTCTCGAGGAGGACGACCCGGCCGGTCGGACGCCCTGCCTCATCGCCGAGAATCACACGAACGACATTGGGGCGGTCGGCGAGCTCTCGAGTGCCCGCGCCGTACCCGACACGCTCCAGAGTCAACGGCGGGAGCGATCCCCACTCCTCGACCACGGTCGCCACGATCGCCGCGCCGGTAGGCGTGACGAGCTCCGCCTCCGTCTCCACGCCCACGAGCGGTGCGCCCTCCAGGAGTCCAAGCGTTGCGGGAGCAGGAAGGGGAAGGACGCCGTGTGCTGCAGAGACGAAGCCCCGTGCGAAGGGGAGCGGGGAGCTCGCCACCCGCTCGACGCCGAGCTCTTCGAGGAGCACGAAGACGCCGCACACGTCCACGAGCGCGTCGAGCGAGCCGAGCTCGTGGAAGTGGACGTCGTCGGGCGACACGCCGTGAATCGCTCCTTCGACCTCCGCGAGCCGCCTGAACGTCTCGAGGGCGCGTGTACGCGCCCGCTCCGGAAGGTCCCCGGCGTCGACGAGGCCGCGCAGCTCACGATAGTCACGATGCGAGTGGTCCTCCGCGGCGTCTATCCGAAGGTGGAGCGCGCCGATTCCCTGCCGCTCGACGCGGTCGACGGAGATGTCGACGC
Organism: uncultured Gaiellaceae bacterium; assembly: GCA_963723695.1. Taxonomy (GTDB): domain Bacteria; phylum Actinomycetota; class Thermoleophilia; order Gaiellales; family Gaiellaceae; genus GMQP-bins7. The sequence continues at coordinate 552,161 of CAVRRU010000015.1, forward strand.
CCTCGATCCCGAGATTCGTGGGCACAGCGCGCAGCGTCTCGAGCTCAGCGCCTGCGTCCACGAGCGCTGCGAGGAGCATGTCGCCCGCGAGACCGCCGACGCAATCCAGGTATGCGATGCGGCTCATTCCCGGCCTCGCGCGATGCGCGCGGCGATCGTGCCCGCTCCGATCCCGTCATCGATTCCGACGACGGCGAGACCGGCAGCGCACGAGGCGAGCATCGCGTTGAGCGCCGTCGTCCCTCCATGGGCGGAGCCGTAGCCGACGCTCGTCGGCACGCCGATCACAGGTCCTCGGGCGAGCCCGCCCACGAGGCTCGCGAGTGCGCCGTCCATGCCCGCGACGACGACGACACAGTCCGCACGCTCGAGGTCGGGAAGTGCCGAGGTCAGTCGGTGGACGCCAGCAACACCGACGTCCTCATGGACGACGACGCTCGTACCGAGCAGCTCCGCGCGGATGCGGATCTCACGTACGACGGGCCCGTCCGACGTCCCGGCCGAAACCACGACCACGAGGCCGCGCGCTTCCGGCACCGCGCGCGCAACCCAGATGCACCGGGCGAGCGCGTCCTCTTCGGCATCCTGCGCAACCTCGCGTACGGCGTCACGAGCGGCCTCGTCGGCACGAGTCGCCAGCACGCTGCCGGCGCCACCCTCGAGGAGCGCCGCGAAGATGTGCGCCACCTGTTCGGGCGTCTTCCCCTCCGCCAGCACCGCCTCCGGAGCACCCTGCCGCAGCTCGCGGTGGAGGTCGATGCGGGCGAACCCGAGGTCACGGAACGGGAGGTCGGACAGTCGCTCGAGCGCGTCGTCCGGGCTCGTCGTCCCGGCACGAACGGCCTCGAGGAGCTCGCGGAGATCGTCGCGAAGCCCGGCCATAGGGCGATAGTAAGGTAGTCGCGTGGGAGCCAAGGCCGCCTCGGAGACGTGGGTCGGCCAGCCTCTCGTCCGGCTCGAGGACGAGGCTCTGCTCCGCGGCGAGGGCCGATTCATCGACGATCTCGACCCCGTTCCGAACGCACGCCATGCGGCCGTGCTGCGCTCGCCGTACGCCCACGCCAGGATCACGCGGCTCGATCCGGGAGGGGCGCTCGAGCTGCCAGGCGTGGTCGGCGTGCTCACGGGGACCGACGTCGCCGAGCTATCCCGTCCATTCTCCGCGGGCATCGACTCGCCGATCCCTCACTTCGCCGCAGCGTACGAGACGACGCGCTACGTCGGCGAGCCCGTCGCCGTCGTCGTCGCACGCGATCGCTACGTCGCCGAGGACGCACTCGAGCTGATCGAGGTCGAATACGAGCCGCTCGCGCCGGTGCTCGACCTCGAGGCCGCAGCCGAGACGGAAGCCTGCGTCTCCGACCGCTTCTTCGTCTACGGCGACGTCGACGCCGCACTCGCCGGAGCCGACCTCGTCGTCCGCGAAAGGTTCCGCTTCCCGCGCTGGAGCTGCACACCTGTCGAGTGCTATGGCGTCGTCGCGGACTGGAACCGCGCCGACGGGTCGCTGACGGCCTGGGCGAACTTCCAGGGCCCGTACACACTTCACTCGGTGGCCGCCGGCGCGCTGGGGCTGCCAGGGTCGAAACTGCGTCTGATCACGCCTCCCGACTCGGGCGGATCGTTCGGGATCAAGTCGGCGGTGTTCGCCTACGTCGTGCTCATTGGGATTGCTTCGCGCAAGCTCGGCGTGCCCGTCCGGTGGATCGAGGATCGCCTGGAGCACCTCGCGGCGAGTTCGTCGTCGAGCGGTCGCCTGACCCGGGTCGAGGGCGGGTTCACATCCACGGGCGAGCTCGTCGCGCTCCGCTACGACGCGATCGAGGACGTCGGCGCGTATGTGCGGGCGCCCGAGCCGGCGACGCTCTACCGCATGCACGGCTCGCTCTCGGGCGCCTACCGCGTCCGGAACGTCGCGGCCCGCAACCGGGTCGTGCTCACGAACACGATGCCGAGCGGGCTCAACCGTGGGTTCGGCGGCCCGCAGCTCTACCTCGCGCTCGAACGCACGATGACGATGGCCGCGAATCGGCTCGGGCTCGACCCCGCCGAGCTGCGTCGCCGGAACCTGCTCGAGGCGGATGCCTTCCCCTATCGAACGCCCTCCGGCGCGCTCTACGACTCCGGTGACTACGCAGCGTGCCTCGACGACGCGCTCGCGCTCGCACGCTACGACGGGCGGCGCGCCGAAGCCGCGGCCGGACGCGCGGAGGGACGGCTCGTCGGAGTCGGGATCGCGTGCGTCGTCGAGCCCTCGATCTCTAACATGGGCTACATCACGCTGGCCGAGCCCGCGGAGACGCGCGGTCTTCCGAAGTCAGGCAACGCGGAGGGTTGCACGATTTCGATCTCGGCGCTCGGCGGGATCACGGTACGCACGTCGACGACGCCGCAAGGGCAGGGCCACCGGACCGTGATCGCCCAGATCGTCGCCGACCGGCTCGGAGTCGAGCCACACGACGTCGGCGTGCTCACCGACGTCGACACCTCGACTTCGCCGTGGACGATCGCCTCCGGCAACTACTCGTCCCGTTTCTCGGGCGTCGGCGCGGGAGCCGTCGCGGCCGCGGCCGATCGCCTCGCCGAGCGGATCGCCGCGATCCGCGAGCACCTCGGCGACGAAGCGGCGTCGCTCCGACGCGTCGCCGGAACCGCACACTGGAACCCGGAAGCGCTTCCTCCGGAGCTGGGGCCTGGACTCGAGGTGACCGCCTACTACGCGGCGCCGAACCTCCTCCCGCCCGATGACGAGGACCGCGTCGCCTCCTCGGCAGCGCACGGCTTCGTGGCCGACGTCGCCGTGGTCGAGGTCGATGCCGACACGGGTAAAGTCACCGTGCTCGACTACGTGACCGTCCACGACGCGGGGCGACTGCTCAACCCACTACTCGCCGAAGGCCAGGTACGCGGCGGCCTCGCCCACGGGACCGCGGCAGCGCTCTTCGAGCGCCACGTCTACGACGAGGACGGGAACCTGGTGACCGGGTCCTTCATGGACTACCTTGCGCCGACCGCGCCTGACCTCCCGACACCGACGATCGGGCATCGCGAGTCGCCGTCGCCGTTCCTTCCGCTCGGAGCCAAGGGGCTCGGCGAAGGGACGACGATGAGCGTCCCTGCGGCGATCGCGAACGCCGTTGCCGACGCGATTGGACGGGACGACGTCGAGCCGCCGTTCACTCCAGCGCGAGTCTGGGAGCTGCTCGAGCCATGAAGCCCGCGCCGTTCGACTACGTTCAGCCTCAGTCGATCGAGGATGCACTCGACGTCCTCGCCGAGCGCGGCGACGAGGCCAAAGTGCTCGCCGGAGGACAAAGTCTCGTGCCGGCGCTGAACATGCGCCTCTTACGACCCGGTCTCGTCGCGGACGTCAATCGCATCGAGGCCTTGGAAGGCGTGACCGTCCAGAATGACGCGCTGCGGGTGGGAGCCACGGTCCGGCAGGCGGATCCGCGGCTGCAAACGCATCCCGTGCTGGGCGAGGTTCTTCCGCACATCGGCCACTTCGTGACCCGTAACCGGGGCACGGTCGGTGGGTCGATCGCACATGCAGACGCCGCGGCGGAGCTTCCAGTCGCGCTCGTGGCCGTCGGAGGAGCTGTCGTGGCTGCCTCGACGCGAGGCCGCCGCGAGATCACGGCCGAAGAGCTCTTCCTCGGCCCCTTCACGACGGCGCTCGCCCCGGACGAGCTGCTCGTCGAGACGACGTGGCCGCACCTCGGCGAGGGCGAGGGCTTCGCCTTCGAGGAGCTCGCGCAGCGTGGCGGTGACTTCGCGCTCTGCATGGCCGCGGCGCGCGTTCACGGCCACGGGCTGCGGGTCGTCGTCGGAGCGGTCACGGATCGCCCGACGGTCCTCGAGGTCGATCCGGACCGTCCCGGCGAGTCCGCTGCGGAGCAGGTCGAGCCGTGGGGATCGACGCACGCCTCGCCGGCGTACCTGAAGCAGCTCGTGCGTGTGCTCGTGGATCGAGCGGTTGCGCGAGCGAGGGCGGTAGCCGCGTGATCTCGGTCGACGTGACCGTGAACGGACACCGGTACCGCGAGGACGTGGAGCCGCGGCTGCTCCTCTCCGACTTCCTGCGCGGCCGCCTCGGGCTCACGGGGACGCACGTCGGCTGCGAGCACGGCGTGTGCGGTGCGTGCACGGTGAGACTCGACGGCGTAGCCGTTCGTTCGTGTCTCATCCTCGCAGCGCAGGTCGACAGGGCCGAGATCGTCACCGTCGAAGGGCTCGCGACTTCGGACGCCCTGACGCCGCTGCAAGAAGCATTTCGACGGTGTCACGCGCTCCAGTGCGGGTTCTGCACCCCTGGGATCCTGATGGCGGCCGACGACCTCCTCTCACGCGAGACGGCGCCGACGCGAGACGAGATCGTGGACATGCTCTCCGGCCAGCTCTGCCGGTGCACGGGCTATACGTCGATCGTGGACGCGATCGCAGAGGTCGCCGGCGCGTGAACCTCGCGCTGAGCCTCCTCTACGCGTCCGAGCGGACGCCCGAGGCAGAGGCCCTCGTGGCCGAAGGAGTGCGCCGAACCTACGCCGATCTCCGCGAGCGCGCCGCTCGGATCGCCGCCGGCCTCGCGGGCCGGGGTGTCGAACGGGGAGACCGGGTCGCCTGCGTCCTCGCAAACGAGGCCGAGACGGTCGAGCTGTACTGGGCCTGCCAGTGGCTCGGCGCCTGCTTCGTGCCGCTCTCGCACCGCATCTCCGAGGCCGATCTCGACTACTGCATCGCCGACTGCGCTGCGGTGGTCGTCATACGGGAGCCGTCCGGGGTGGGCGACCTCGTCGCCGCGGGCGAGCATCCTGGCGCTCTCGACCTCGACGACGGCCCAACCTCGATTCAGCTGTACACGTCGGGCACGACGGGAAGGCCGAAGGGCGTCCCGCGCTCGCACCGCGCGGAGCGGGCAGGCGGCCTCTCGCAAGTCGTGCAGCACGGGCTGCGTCCCGGCCATCGCGCGCTTGGGGTGATGCCGCTCTACCACACCATGGGGATCCACTCGCTGCTCGCTGCCTCGCTCGCAGGCGGCTGCTACGTCGCGCAGCCGTCGTGGGATCCCGAGGAGGCCCTCGGGCTGATCGAGCAAGCTCGGATCACGGCCCTCTACCTCGCTCCCACTCTCTACTACGACCTCGTTCATCACCCTCGTCTCGCCGACTTCGACACGTCATCCGTGCGCGCCGTTGCATACGCGGGAGCGCCGATGACGAGCGGTCTCGTCGAGAAGGTCGCGGCCGCATTCGACCCCGAGATATTCGTCAACCACTACGGCTCGACCGAGATCTACACCTTCTCCGTTCATCGCAACCAGCGCGCCAAGCCCGGCTGCGCCGGGCATGCGGCGCTCAACGCCCGCCTCCGCCTCGACCCGCCAGGCGAGGGCGAGGTGCTCTGCCACATGAGCTCGGACGAGGCCTTCACCGGCTACTGGAACCGACCTGACGCGGACGCGAAGGCGATCCGCGACGGCTGGTACCACACGGGCGACGTCGGCCGGATCGACGAGGACGGCGACCTCTGGGTCGTCGGCCGTGTCGACGACATGGTCATCTCGGGCGGCGAGAACGTCCACCCTGTCGAGGTCGAGGACGTCCTCGCGCGCGCGCCGGGCGTCCGCGACGTCGCCGTGATCGGCGCCTCGGACGAGCGCCTCGGGCAGCGCGTCGTGGCCTACGTGGTCGCCGACGAAGGCGTGACGGCCGAGGCTCTCGACGAGTACTGCCTCTCGTCCGACACGCTCGCCCGGTTCAAGCGCCCACGCGAGTACCGCTTCGTGACCGAGCTCCCGAAGAGCCCGTCTGGGAAGATCCTGCGGCGCATGCTGCGAGACACGTGAGCGACCACGACGGTTTCCGCGTCGAGCACGACGCCGAGCGCGGCGTCGCGACGATCACCCTCGAAGTCCCGGGGAAGTTCAACCGCGTCTCGATGACCGCCCGCGACGAACTCCGCGGTGTCTTTGAGGAGCTCGATCGGGACGAGTCCGTGCGCTTCGTCGTGCTCGGGGGTGCCGGGGGTGCGTTCACTGCGGGAGGCGACATCCCCGGCTTCCTCGAGCGCTCGGCCTGGGACGTGTCGCGCCTCGCCGAAAACGTCGCCGCACCGGAACGCTGCGCGAAGCCCGTGATTGCGGCGCTCCAGGGCTACTGCTTCGGCGTCGGCCTCGAGCTCGCGCTCGCCTGCGACTTCCGCGTCGCCGCCGACGACGTCGAGCTCGGGTTCCCGGAGGTGACGATCGGGATGATCCCGGGGAGCGGCGGCACGCAGCGCCTGGCCCGGCTCGTCGGGCTCGGTCGCGCCAAGGACATTGTGATGCGTGGGCGCCGTGTCGCCGCCGACGAGGCCCTTGCCCTCGGCCTCGTCACCGAGGTCGTTGCAGCCGATGAGCTCGACGCGGCGGTCTTGCGGCTGATCGAGGAGCTGTCGCGACATTCGCCGCTGGCACTCGCGATGGCGAAGCGTGTCCTGAACCAGGCCTACGAGGGCCCACTCGCCCAGGGCCTCGAGCTCGAAGGGCTTGCGTACGGCCTCCTGCAGCAGACGCACGACTTCCGCGAGGGCGTCGAGTCCTTCGTCGAGAAGCGGAAGCCCGAGTTCCGCGGCGACTAGCGGCGTTCCCAGGCGAGTCCCGCCGCGAGCGCGACCTCGTCGCGCGGCGCGACGAGCTGCATGTTGCCGATCGCAAGCCCTGCCCAGCCTGTGAGGTTCGTCCAGCGCAGGAACGACGTCAGCGGAAGGCGGACCTCGAGCTCGTCGGCATCCTCGTCGGGTAGCTCGACTGCGTAGCACGGGCTCACGTAGAGGTCGACCTCGGGCTCGTAGCGGCGCCACTCCTCGATCGCGCGGTACGCCGCCTCGACGTCCTCGGGCGTGGCACGTTGGGCCGCCCGAAGCTTCTTCTGCATCAGCTCTCCGTACTCGTCGACACGACTCGGGAATGTCTCGGCGTGCGATTGCAGCGCCTCGTGCTGGAACTGGGGCCATGTGTTCGCCGACGGCTCGGGCACCCGGGCCTCCACGACGCGGGCGCCTAGCCGCTCGAGGTCGGCCACCCACCCCTCGGCGGCATCGCTGCGCTCGATCTCGCGGCCGTCGCCGATGCCTGGCGGCTGCCGCAGGAGGCCGACCGTGCGACCAGCCAGGTGGGGCTCGGGTATCGGTCTCCCGGTGAGCACCGACCACATGAGCGCGACGTCCTCGACGCTTCGCGCCATCGGTCCGACGGTGTCGAGCGTCGGCACCAGCGGGAAGACGCCGTCCGTCGAGATGAGACCCCATTGCGACTTCAGCCCGACGACCTCACACGCTGCGGTCGGCAGGCGAATCGAGCAACCGGTGTCCGAGCCGAGCGCGAGCTCGCACAAGCCCGCGGCCAGCGCGGCGGCCGAGCCCGAGGACGAGCCGCCCGTCGTCCTCCCCGGATGCGCCGGGTTGTGGCACGTCCCGTACCACTCGCTCTGTCCGAGGACGCCCCACGCGAACTCGGGCAGATGGGTCTTCCCGACGATGACGGCACCTGCGTCGAGCAGGCGCTGGACGGCTACGGCGTTGCGTGCCGGGACATGCGCCGCGTACAGGCCGGAGCCGTACGTCGTGCGGATACCAGCCGTATCGAAGAGATCCTTGACCGCCAGGGTCCTGCCCGACAGCGAGCCCGCAATCGCGTCGCCCGGATCGACCTGCGTGATGAACGCGTTGTAGGGGTCGTCCATCACGGAACGAGCGCCATGCACTCGATCTCGACCATCGCACCCTCGACGGCGAGGCGCGACACCTCGACGAGCGTCGACGCCGGCCGAGTCGATCCGAAGACCTCTTGCCGCAACGGATTGATGAGCGGGCGGTCGTCGATGTCGGTGAGGAAGATCGTCACCTTGACCACGTCCTCGAAGCCGCAGCCGCCCGCGGCAAGCACGGCGCGCATGTTCTCGAAGACCTGCCGAGTTTGGGCGACGACGTCGTCTCCGCCGACCAGCTTGCCGACGCCGTCCACCGCAACGATCCCGGAGACGTGGAGGAAGCCGCCGGCGCGCACCGCGTCGGTGAAGTGCGAGATCGGCTCTGCGAGCCCGTCGGCGCGGATCTCCTCGCGTTTCATGCCGCCCCTTTCTGCAGCTCGCTGAGCTTCACCCGCGGGCTGATTCGCTCCGGGTCCACCGGAAGCTCGATGACGGCCGGCTTCCCGGACGCGAGTGCGCGCTCGAACGAAGCCTCGAAGTCCTCGGTGCGCTCGACCCGCGCGGCATGGGCGCCGTACGCGCGCGCGAGCGTCGGGAAGTCCGGGTTCTCGAGATCGGTACCGATGACCCGACCAGGGAACTGGCGCTCCTGGTGCATCCGGATCGTCGCGTACATGCCGTTGTTGACGAGGAGGATGACGATCGGCAGCTCGTACTGCACGGCGGTCGCGAGCTCGGGCGAGCTCATCACGAAGTCGCCGTCGCCGCTGAAGCAGACGACGATGCGGTCGGGATGGATCAGCTTCGCGGCGACAGCCGCCGCGAGGCCGTAGCCCATCGAGCCGCTGCGCGGGCACGCCTGAGTGCCGAACTCGGTGAACCGGGCAAAGCGGTGCGCCCAGACCGTGAAGTTGCCCGCACCGCAGGTTTGCACGGCGTCGCCGGGCAGGCGGTCGCGAAGGACGGCCATGATCTCGCCGAGATCGACCGGGCCCTCCATGGGCTCGTATTGGAGCGTCCCCTCGTAATCCCCGCGGGCAGCGGCAGTCCACTCATGCCAGCGAGGCTGGACTGGACTGTCCGCACGCAGCGCTGCTGCGAATTCCGGCAGCGTCGCCGCAATCGCGAGGTCCGGCTCGTAGACGCGGCCGAGCTCACCCGGGTCGGGGTGGACGTGGACGAGCGCCTGGCGCGGCCGCGGCGGCTCGAGGAGCGTGTAGCGCCGGGTCGGCACCTCGCCGAGCCGACCGCCGATCGCGAGCACGAAGTCCGCATCGCGCATGCGCGTGGCGAGCGCCTCGTCCATCGCCACCCCGAGCACCCCGGCGTAGCTCGGTGAGCGGTTGTCCACGAAGTCCTGGCAGCGGAACGCGCATGCGACCGGAAGCGCGTTCGCCTCGCAGAACGCAAGTACGTCCCGGCTCGTCCCGGCCGTCCACCCGCCCTCGCCGACAACGACGAGCGGGCGCTCCGCGGCGGCGAGGAGCTCGCGCAACCGCCCGAGATCCTCGGGGCGCGGCGCGACGCGCTCGGGCTCGACGCGGGCGCCGTCCACGACGTCGGCCTCCTCGGCGAGCATGTCTTCCGGAAGCGCAATCACCACCGGTCCCGGCCTCCCGGAAACCGCGATCGAGAATGCTTCAGCCATGTGCTCGGGGATCCTCGCGGCGCTGTCCACTTCCCAGGCGGCCTTCGCGATGCCCCCGAAGACCTGCGCGTAGTCGAGCTCTTGCCACGCCTCGCGCCCGCGAAACGCGCGCGGCACCTGCCCCACGAGGAGCAGCATGGGCGACGAGTCCTGCTTCGCCGTGTGGATGCCGACCGCGGCCTGCGAAGCGCCGGGGCCACGCGTGACGAGGCAGACGCCCGGCCGCCCCGTGAGCTTCCCGTACGCCTCGGCCGCGTTCGCCGCGCCTTGCTCGTGGCGGCAGGTGACGAGCCGGATCGGCGAGTCGTACAGCGCGTCGAGCACCGGCAGGTAGCTCTCGCCCGGCAGGCAGAAGGCGAGGTCGACGCCGTTCAGCTCGAGCTGGTCGACGAGGATCCGGCCGCCCGTCCTCACGAGGCGAGCAGTTCCTCGAGGAGGACGGTCGCGCGCTGGAGCTTGGGCTTCTCCTCGTCGGCCGGCTCGAGGTAGTGGATCGTGCGGCGGCCCGCCCACTCGGCGGGGAGCAGCATGACGCGGACGAACGCGGTGTCCTCGGCCGACGACGCGGTCGCCAGCACGGGATCGTTGGCGGCCTCGTACCAGGACTCGCCCGTGCGGTACGTTCGAGCCTCCCCGCCACCGCGGTCGATCGTCAGCTCCCCGAAGAGAATCCGCCGGATTCCAGGGCCCGGATGCACGTGTCGATACGCGATGGCGCCGGGCGTGAAGTCGACGCGATCGCAGCGCAGTACCCAGCCGCCCGGCCCGGGGTCACCTGTGAGCTCCCAGACGAGCGCCGGCCCGTCCACCCGCGCAAGCCCGAAGAAGGCGACGTTCCGGTCGAGGTCGTAGACGACCCGGGGGCCGTCAAGCGTGCGTACGCCCGATGGATGCTCCTCGAGCTGGAGGATCAATGGAAGTACTGGCCGCCGTCGATGACCATCGTCTGGCCGGTGATGAAGTCGGCCGCCGGGGTGCAGAGGAACACGACTGCGCCGACGACGTCCTCGGGGACCTGGTCCCGCTGGATCGTGCGAGCTGCGACGGAGACGTCGCGGAGCGCCTCGACGACCTTCGGATTCGACTTCACGCCCTCCGACATCGTGAACCCGGGCGCGATGCAGTTGACGTGGATCGAGTCCTTCCCGAGCTCCTTCGCGAGCGCGCGCGTGAGCGCGACGATCGCGCCCTTCGAGGTGACGTAGTGCAGGAGGAACGGGACGCCGCGAAACGGCGTGCCCGACGAGATGTTCACGATCTTGCCGCCACCCTGCTCCCGCATCACAGGCACTACCGCACGGCTGGTGAGGAACATCGACGCGACGTTGACCTGCATCACGCGGTTCCACTCCTCGAGCGGGATCTCGGTGAACGCCCGCATTTCGAGCGAGGCGTACAGCCCCGCGTTGTTCACGAGGATGTCGATGCGGCCGTGCCGAGCGAGGGTCTCCTCGACCATTCCGGCCACGTCCTCCTCGGAGGAGACGTCGGCGCGGATCCCGCCGTCGGGCGGGTTGAGATCCGCGATCACGACCGTCGCACCCTCCGCCTGGAGGCCGGACGCGATCGCAGCCCCGATCCCCTGCGCCCCACCGGTGACCATTGCGACCTTCTTGTCGAGGGCGGTCACTGCAATGGCGAGAAGGCGGTCGGCACGAGGATCCGGTTCTGCTGCGTGTGCATGAGCGGCTGTACCTTCGCGAGGAACGCCGTCCATCGCTCGTCCGCCTGCAGGCGCGCGCGTTTCTCCTCCCGCTCGGCGAACGAGTCGTAGCGCCACATCGTCGTGTACGTGGAGAGCGCGCCGACGTCGGTCGTGAACGCTGCCACGAGGCCGCCGAGGATCTCGTTCTGCAGCGGGATTCCCTCGGTCTCGTACAGACGCACGAGCTCCGGCAGCTTCCCCGTGTAGACGTGGTAGTCGCGCTGCTCGACGATCACGGGGCAGCTCCGACGCCGCCGATCGCCCAGTACTTGAGCTCGAGCCACTCGTCGATCCCGTACGAAGAACCCTCGCGCCCGACCCCCGACTCCTTCACGCCCCCGAACGGCGCGACCTCGGTCGAGATGAGGCCGGTGTTGATGCCGATGATCCCGTACTCGAGCGCCTCCGCCACGCGCGTGACGCGCCCGAGACCCTGCGAGAAGAAGTACGCAGCGAGCCCGTAGGGCGTGTCGTTGGCGATGCGCACTGCCTCGTCCTCGGTCGCGAAGCGTGCGATCCCGCCGACCGGGCCGAACGTCTCCTCGGTGCTCATCGCCGCCTCGGCCGACACGCCTGTGAGCACCGACGGCTGGAAGAACTGACCCTCGATCCGCTCGCCTCCCACGACGAGTTCGGCGCCGCGCTCGCGCGCGTCGGCGACGTGGCGCTCGACCTTCTCGACCGCGGGCTCGTCGATGAGCGGCCCGACGTTGACGCCCTCGGTGAAGCCGTCGGCGACCTTCAGCCCTCGCACGGCCTCGGTGAACGCCGGCACGAAGTCGTCGTAGATCCCCTCCTGGACGAGCATCCGGTTCGCCGAGATGCACGTCTGGCCCGAGTTGCGGAACTTGCAGATGATCGCGCCGGCGACCGCCTCCTCCAGGTCGGCATCGTTGAAGACGATGAACGGCGCGTTGCCCCCGAGCTCGAGCGAGATCTTCTTCAGACCCGGCGCGCACTGAGCCATGAGCAGCTTCCCGACCTCGGTCGAGCCCGTGAAGCCGAGCTTGCGGACGGAGGGGTTCGAGGTCATCTCGCGGCCGATCGCGGGCGCGTCTTCGGCGGCGCCCGTGACCACAGAGAAGACCCCGGCGGGAATCCCCACCCCTTCGGCGAGAGTGGCGATCGCGAGCGCGGAGAGCGGCGTCTGCTCCGCGGGCTTCAAGACCATCGTGCAGCCGGCCGCGAGCGCAGGCGCGGACTTGCGGGTCGGCATCGCGGCCGGGAAGTTCCACGGCGTGATCCCCGCCGTTACGCCGACGGGCTCCTTCGTCACGTGGATCCGCTTGTCGGGCCACGGCGAGGGGATCGTGTCCCCGTAGACGCGCTTCGCCTCCTCGCCGAACCACTCGTAGAAAGAGGCGGCGTACTGGACCTCGACCCGCGCCTCGGCGAGCGGCTTCCCCTGCTCGGCCACCATGAGGCGGGCGAGATCCTCCTCGTGCTCGAGCATGAGATCAGCAAGGGCGCGCAGGACCCGGGCGCGATCCTTCGCTGTCGTCGCTTTCCATCCCGGAAGCGCCCGCTCAGCCGCAGCGAGCGCGCGGCGCGTCTCGGTCGCGCCCATCCGCGGCACCTCGGCGACGACCTCACCGGTCGCCGGATTGAAGACGGGGAAGGTCTCACCTGAGTCGGCGTCGACCCACTTCCCGTCCACGTACGCCTGCCGCTGCAGGAGGGGAAGCTCGACCGCGGTCACGCGGAGAACGATAATCGAGCTTCATGGAGCCGCAGTTCGTGCATCTCGACGCAGTGCGCGCCTTCGAATTGGCGGCGGGCGTGAGGGGACAACCGCTGTTCGGAGAAGGCGCCATGCTGAACCTCATCCGCTTCGAGCCCGGCGCGACTGTGCCGCTTCACAGCCATCCGCACGAACAGCTCGGCCTCGTGCTCGAGGGCATGCAGGCACTCGTCGTCGACGGCGTCGCTCACGAGCTCACGCCGTTCGAGGCGTACGTCCTACCCGGCGGCGTGGAGCACTCGGCATACGCCGGGCCGGAGGGCTCTCTCGTCCTCGACGTGTTCACGCCGGTGCGCGAGGACTACCTCGAGCGCTGGGAAGCCCCGTCGTGACGCGCGTCGAGAGCGTCCACAGGTTCGGGGTTCCGGTCGAGCAGGGATTCGCGTTCATCACGAACACGGACAACTGGCCGAAGTTCTGGCCGGGCTACGTTCGACTCGAGCCGGGATCGCGCTGGGGCGCGAGCGGTGACACTGCGCGTCTCGTCACGAAGATCCTCGGGCGAGAGCGTGAGCTCGCGATGACGGTGACCGAATTCGAGCCGAACCGGCTCGTCACGTACACGAGCACCCAACCGGGCCTTCCGGACGTGAGCCACGAGCGCCACTTCGAGCCCGACGGCGACGGGTTCGTCTACCGGTTGGTCGTTGAATACGAGCCGCGGAGCGGACTCAAGGGAGTCGTCGACCGCACGCTGCTGCCGCGCGGGATCAAGCGCGCGTTCGCGAGCACCCTCGAGGCCCTCGACCGTGAGCTGGCAGCCGGGCCTTCCTGAACGGAAGACCCGGCAACAGCGTTGGTCAGACTCCTGCCGGAACCCCGGCGAGCGCTTCCGTGACCGCCGCGCAGGCGGTCACGGTCGAGACGTTCTGCAGCGCGTAGTTGATCGAGGCGTTGTGCCAGTCGGCGTTCATCGTCGAGCAGCAGTCCTCGGGCACGACCATGAAGAACCCCTTGTCGGCACCAGTCCGAGAGGTGTGTTCGATGGACATGTTCGTCCAGGCCCCGGTGACGATGATCGTGTCGCGCCCGAGCCCGGTGAGGAGGTTCTCGAGGCGCGTCCCCTGCCACGCGCTCATGCGCATCTTCTGGACGATGAAGTCACCGTCCTGGGGCTCGAGCCCCTCGGCCGGCGCGGCGCCCCAGGAATCGCGGACGAGCGCGCCCGTGTCCTTCACGCCCTGGAACAGCGGCGCGTTCAGCTTCAGGCCGGGAGCGCCCTTCTCGACGATGTAGTGGACGTGGATCACCGGAATGCCCTTGCTCCGGCACGTCTCCGCGAGGCCTCTTACGTTCTCGACGACGTTCTGCTCCTTCGCGTGCTCCGGCGCTCCCGTATCGGCAAAGGCGCCCCCGTCCATCATCACGTCGTTCTGCAGGTCCTGGATGATCAACACGCAGCGATCGGCGTCCAGGGTCAGTCCTTCGTCGTTCATCTAGCGCCTCCTTGGCCCATGTACGGCTCCTGTCGCGGCCCGACGATCGTCCGAATCGAGTAGAGCGACGTCGAGCTCGGGATGTAGAGCGTGTGCCAGTCCTCGCCGCCCCACGTGAGGTTCCCGGTGTTCTCCGGCACGAGCACCGTCCCGAGGTGCTCGCCGGCGGGCGAGATCACCCAGATCCCGCCCGGCCCGGTCACCCAGATGTTCCCGCGCTCGTCGCACTTCATTCCGTCGGGGATGCCCTCCTCGATCACGCCCGAGCCGACGCCCTCGAAGAACATGCGGCCGTTCGAGATCGACCCGTCCGGGGTGGCGTCGTAGACCTTGATGTAGGCCCCCGGCGTGTCGTTGATGTAGAAGAGCGTCTCGTCGGGGGAGAAGCAGATGCCGTTCGGCATCTCGAACTCGTCGCGGCCGACGATGAGCTCCGGATCGCCCCCGCCCGGCGGGATGCGGTAGACGCCCTGGAAGCCGAGCCTCCGCTTGCGCGGGTGACCGAAGCCGGGCATGCGCCCGTACCACGGGTCGGAGAAGTAGATCGCGCCGGACGAATGGACGCAGACGTCGTTCGGGCTGTTGAGCTCCTCGCCCTCGAACTCCTGGGCGATGATCTCGCGGGTCCCGTCCGGGCTCTCTTTGACGAGGGAGCTCGTGACGTGCTCGCATACGAGCAGGTTCAGGTCGGCGTCGTACGTCATCCCGTTGCACCTGTTCGCGAAGTTCCTCATCTCGACGACCGTGCCGTCCGGCGTGTACTTGCGGCGAACGTCGCCGGGCATGTCGGAGAAGAGGAGGTACTGCTCCTTCGGGTGCCAGATCGGCCCTTCCGTGAACGTGAAGCCGGTTGCCACGCGCTCGACCTGCGCTCCCCGCTCGACGAGCTCGTAGATCGCGTCCGACTTCGCCTCGATTCCGAGGCCCATTTCCGTGCTCGTCACCCGCGCCCCCTTTCGTGACGGAGTAGTCGGCGCGACTCTAGTACGCCGACGCCTCCGCGTCAGGGGACGATCGAGCTTACGAGGGTGCTGCGACGCCAACAGGCAGCACGGGCCCGCGCCTCGACCGAACCGTAGCGGGCAGCTGGAACCTTGGCGGGCCACTCGCGCGCTTCGTCGATCGTGTCCACTTCGCTCGCCTCCAGCTCGATCTCGTCCACCGTCGCCAGCCGCATCGACCGCACGGGCGTGAAGGACAGCCAGGCGACGCGCGAGATCGCTACTCCACTTCGACGTGGATGCGCTTCTTCGCGTCCTTCAGGAACCCGCCCTCGCGCTGCCCTCGCACAGCGAGGATCTCCGCGAGGATCGAGAGCGCGGTCTCCTCCTGCGTGTCGGCCCCGATGTCGAGACCGCACGGGCCCTTGATCCGCTCGAGCGCGGCCTCCTCGACGCCCGCCTCGAGCAGCCGCTCGCGTCGGCGCTCCTGGTTCCGGCGAGAGCCGAGCGCGCCGATGTAGAACGCCTCGGTCTCGAGCGCGCCGATCAGGGCCGGCTCGTCGAACTTGTCGTCGTGCGTGAGGACGACGATTGCGGTCTGGTGGTCGGGCTGCACCTGCTGCAGCGCCTCCTGCGGCCATTTCACGATCAGCTCGTCGGCGGAGGGGATGCGCGCGGGGGTCGCGAACTTCCCGCGGGCGTCGGCGACGATCGTGTGCCAGCCGAGGAGCTTTGCGCCGCGGCACATCGCCTCGGCCGTGTCCACTGCGCCGTAGATGAAGATGCGCGGCGGCGGCCCGTACCACTCGGCGAAGACCTTGGAGCCGTCCTCGAGCGCCAGGAGCTGGTTCCGCCCGCGCCGGATGAGCTCGTCGAACTGCGCGACCGCCTCGTCGAGCCCCTCGCCCACCTGCTCGCCGGACTCGAGCACGAGCACCTTCGTCCCGACGCCGTTGCCCTCCACGCCGGTGAAGAGGATCCCGCGCTCTTCCGACTCGCGCAAGCGCCCGAGCCGCTCGATGAGCCCCACCTATTCGACCCGCTCGACGAATACGTCGATCTCGCCGCCGCACGGCAGCCCGACGCTGAACGCGAGCTCGTCGTCGATGCCGTACGAGAGCATCTTCGGCTCGCCCGTCGCGAGAACCTCCTGTGCGTTCTCGAAGACGTCGCTCTCGACGCAACCGCCGGAGACGGAGCCGCACATCTTCCCCGACTCGGAGACGGCAAGGCTGGCGCCGATCGGACGTGGCGCAGAGCGCCGCGTCGCCACGACCGTCGCGACGACGACCTTCTCGCCGTCCTCCTTCCAGCGCTCGATCTCGGGCAGGATCTCCTTCACGCCGCGTGCCTCCTTTCGATGCCGGCCAGAACTGCGCCGAGCTCTTCGAGACTCCTGAGATTATGGCCGGGGAGGAACCGGTCGACGAAGGGCAACGCCGCGCGCATGCCACCCGCGAGCGGCTGGTACTCGGGGTTGCCCTTCAGCGGGTTCACCCAGACGACCGCGTAGGCGGCGCGCGCGAGCTTCGCCATCTCCCGCGCGACCAGGTCGGGGTCGTCCCGCTCCCAGCCGTCGGAGACGACGACGACAACCGCGCCGCGCGACAGCGCTCGCCGCCCGAACGTCGTGTTGAACTCTGCGAGCGACGCGCCGATGCGCGTCCCGCTGCCCCAGTCGACGGCGATCTCATTGGCCCGTGCGAGCGCCGCCTCCGGATCGCGCGTCGCGAGATCGGGGGTCAGCCGCGTCAGCCGGGTGCCGAAAGCGAACGCCTCGACGCCGTGACCGGTACCGACGATCGCGTGCAGGTAGAAGAGAAGCGCGCGCGCGTACGCGTCCATCGAGCCCGAGATGTCGCAGAGGACGACGAGCTTCCGCGGGACGGTCTTGCGCGCCTTCCACGGCTGCTCGATGGGCTCACCTCCGGAGCGAAGCGACTTGCGGCAGAGCCGCCGGAGATCGAGCAGGTCTCCACGCGGATCGGGGGAGCGACGCCGCGACGTGCGTCGAGGCCGCGTCCTCGCGATCGCGGCCATCAGGCGGCGCACCCGCTCGAACTCCTCCGGAGTCATCTCGGCGAAGTCCTTCTCCCGTAGGAGCTCGTGCGCAGAGGCTCCCAGCTCGCGCCGCATGTCGGAGTCGTCCGCCTCGTCACCGTCCGCGTCCGATTCGAGGGTGTCCCTGACGACTCGGTCCGCGAAGCTGCGCGTCTGCTTCTGGCGCACGAGCGGCGCGACCGGCCCGCGCATGAACCACGCGGCGAAGGCGCGGTCGAAGAGCTCGAGCTCGTCATGGCGCGAGACGAGGGTCTGGCGGAGGGTGAAGTAGACGTCGTCCTGTCGCGTGAGATCGACCGCGCCGAGACCGCGTACCGCATCGGCTATCCGCCCGGGACCGACCTCGATACCGACCTCGCGCAGCACTCGCCCGAAGGTCACGACGTGGCGGACGATCGCGCTGCCTTGCATGGCTGACTACCTCGCGCAAGTCCGGAATCCGCGAGCGCGGATCCCGGTCGCGCCGAAAACCCCTAAAGCGCGGCCGCTTCGCGGCCGCGGTCGTAGCGACGACTCAACCACTACGTCCTCGCCGTCTCGCGCGCCTCTTCGATGAGGCCGACGAGCGTCTCGTCGCGCACGGTCTCGATGTCCTCGCGGTACTTCAGCACCGAGCCGAGCGTCTGCTCGACGACCTCGGCGTCGATCTCCTCGCGCCCGAGCGCGGCGAGCGCCTGGGCCCAGTCGATCGTCTCCGCGACGCCCGGCGGCTTCGCGAGATCGAGCGCGCGAAGGCCGCGGACGAACGCGGCTGCCTCCTTGGCGAGCCGCTCGGGAATCTCTGGCACGCGCAGCTTCACGATCTCGACCTCACGTTCGATGGACGGATGCCCGATCCAGTGGAAGAGCGCGCGCCGCTTGAGCGCGTCGTGCAGCTCGCGGGTGCGGTTCGAGGTGAGGATCACTGCCGGCTTCCGCCGTGCGCGGATCGTGCCGAGCTCGGGGATCGTGATCTGGAAGTCCGACAGCACCTCGAGGAGAAACGCCTCGAACTCTTCGTCCGCGCGGTCGATCTCGTCGATGAGCAGCACCGCCTGCTCGTCCGTGTCGATCGCGTCGAGGAGCGGCCGGCGGATGAGGAACTCGGGGCCGAAGAGCTCCTCCTCCGACACCGTCCCCTCCTGCGCAGCACGGATATGGAGGAGCTGGCGCGGGTAGTTCCACTCGTAGACGGCGTGCGAGACGTCGAGGCCCTCGTAGCACTGGAGCCGGATCAGCCGCGCTTCGAGTGCGATAGCGAGCGCCTTCGCGGCCTCCGTCTTCCCCACCCCTGCTTCACCCTCGAGCAAGACCGGCTTCTCGAGCGCGAGCCCGAGAAAGAGCGCCGTTGCGAGCCCGCGATCGGGGAGATAGTCCGCCTCCCGAAGCGCCGACTCGAGCTCGTCGATCGTGCGGAACGTCATCAACCGCAGCGTACATACGCGCTTCCCACGCCCACAGCCGCCCGTTTAGACTCGCCTCACTGAACTCGCGACCGAGAAGGGTGGGGTGATGGCTGTAGCGAGTGTGGCTTCCGACGCTGCGATCGAATGCTGAGGCCAGGCTCCGAGGACGAGGCGATCGCAGCGTTCGGTGACGGTGCCGAGGTCACCGTCGTAGGTGGAGGCACGATCGTCGTCCCGGACCTGACGTACCGGCGGATCCGGCCGTCGAGGGCGCTGATGCTCGGCGGCGCCGGGCTCGCCGGGATCGTGAGGAGCGGCTCCCGCGTGACGATCGGGGCGATGACGCCGGTCCAGGAGCTCGTCGAGATGCCGTCCCCGCTCGGCCCGTGCGCGTCGAACGTCGCCGACCTCGAGATCCGCTCGCAGGGCACCGTCGGCGGGAACCTCTGCGCCGGCGAGAGCCCCGAAGCGCCGCGCGGCGATCTCCAGGGTGCGTTCCTCGCGCTGGGCGCGACGGTCCGCTCCGCCGCCGGCGGTGACGTCACCGAGGAGCCGCTCGAGGAATTCCTCCCGAAGCGGCACGAGCGACTACTGCTCAGCGTGAGCTTCGAGGAGCCGGCCGCAGGCGCCTTCGCCGGGCTCGACCGCCCGCACACGCACGACTACACGGCGCTCGCGGTGTCGGGTGCGCGAGCCGCGGACGGCAGCATCCGCCTCGCCGAGACCGGAGCAGGCTCACACGGCCAGCGGCTTCCCTCCGCAGAGGGCGGGGACGCAGACGCCGCACTCAACGACGTCACCCCGCACGACGATGCGCTCGCGTCGGCCTGGTACCGAACGAAGGTGCTGCCCGCGCTCGTGCGCCGTGTCCTCACCGCGCTCGAGGAGGCCTCATGAATCTCACCGTCAACGGCATCGCGCACGAGGTCGATGGCGCTCCCCTCACGCCCCTGCTCGACGTGCTGCGCGACGAGCTCGGCGTCACCGGCCCGAAGGCCGGCTGCCACCAGGGTGGCTGCGGGTCGTGCACCGTCCTCGTGGACGGCGAGCCCCGGCGCTCGTGCCTCCTCCCGGCCGGTTATGCGGAAGGCACGGAGGTCACGACGGTCGAGGGCCTCGGCCCGCCCGAGAAGCTCTCCCCGATCCAGCAGGCGTTCGTCCACTACTACGCCGCACAGTGCGGCTTCTGCACGTCGGGGATGATGGTCGCCGCGCAGGCGTACATCGACCGCGGCGGCTCGGACGACCCGCAGGCGATCCAGCACGCGCTCGGCGGCCACATGTGCCGCTGCACCGGCTACTCGAAGATCATCGACGCCGTGGCGGCTGCTGCCCGCGGCGACTCCTTCGACCTGACGACGACAGCCGTCGGCAAGCACACGACAATGGCAACAGGAGGTGCAGAATGAAGGTCGTCGGCGCGAGGATCCCACGCTACGACGGCGTCGCCCACGTCACCGGACGGACGACGTACGTCGACGACGTGCGTATCCCCGGCACGCTCTGGGCCAAGGCGCTCCGTTCCCCCGCGCACCACGCCGGGATCACGCGGCTCGACACGAGCAAGGCGGAGTCGATGCCGGGAGTGCATGCCGTGATCACCTGGGAGGACGTCCCACTCCTCGAGTACGGGCACCTCTCCGCCCTCGGCATCCCGGCCGACGAGCCACTGCTCGCGAAGGACGAGGTGCGCTACCTCGGCCAGCCGATCGCGCTCGTCGCCGCCGAGAGCGAGGAGCTCGCTGCGGCAGCAGTCGATGCCATCGAGCTCGAGCTCGAGGAGCGTCCCGCGCTGCTCGACGTCCGCCAGGCGTTCGACGCAGACGTCCCGAAGATCCATCAGTGGGGGAACTGGTACCCGCACTTCGAGAACGAGATGGACCGCCGCCAGATCCGCAAGGGCGACATCGACCGGGCCTTCGAGCAGGCAGACACGATCGTCCAGGGCGTGTACCGGCCCGCGGCGATCGAGCACGTGCCGATCGAGACGCAGGTCTGCCAGGTCGTCCCGGAGCCGAACGGCCGGCTGACGATCTACTCGTGCACCCAGGCGCTCTACTTCTCTCTAGGTGTCGTCGCGGCGCACCTGCAGCTGCCGCTGAACAAGTTCAAGCTGGTCGGCGGAACGACCGGCGGCGGCTTCGGCGGCAAGGTCGACACGGCGACGGAGACGATGACGTGCCTCCTCGTGATGAAGTCGGGGCGCCCCGTGAAGTGGCGCTGGACGCGTGAGGAGGAGTTCCTCTGCTCGTCGACCCGCGCGCCGTGGCACATGGAGATCGCCACGGCGATGACGAAGGACGGCTGGATCCTCGGCCAGAAGATGCTGACGCTGCACGACTCGGGCGCGTACTCGCGGTTCTCGCCGTACGGCCTGACGAAGCACAGCTTCCACCACACGGGCGCGTACTCGATCCCGAACCTGCACTTCGACGGGTACGTCGTCTACACGAACCGCGTGCCGACGACCGCGATGCGCGGCTTCGGGGTGACCTCCGTGTCGTTCGCGGTCGAGACGCACCTGAGCAGAGCCGCCCTCGAGCTCGGCCTCGACCCCGTCGAGATCCGGATGAAGAACGCGAACAGGATCGGCGACACCTCGCCGAACGGCGTCGTGTACACGGACCCGTCGACCATCGACACGCTGAAGGCGATCGCGGGGTCGATCGGCCACGAGCTGCCTGCCGACTTCCGCACCATGACCAACGAGCCCAGAGCCGGCGAGTTGCTCCCCGAGCATCTCGTGGCCCAGGTCGGAAACCCGGAGGATCACTGATGGCCAAGCACACGGGCCGCGGGATCGCGGCGATCGAGTATCCGACCGGCATGAACCAGAATGGCGACCCGTCGCAGTGCTGGATCAAGGTCAAGCCCGACGGGCGCATCGACGTCTTCGCGGGCACAGCCGACATCGGCAACGGCTCGAAGACGATCCAGTCGCAGATCGTCGCCGAGACCATCGGCGTCCCCTACGACTGGATCACGTACGACAACTCGAACACGGACTCGTCACCCGTCTGCACGGGGACGTTCGCGTCGCGCGCGACGTTCGTCGCCGGAAAAGCGGCCGAGAAGGCCGCGCTGCAGGTGAAGCAGAAGCTCCTCGAGATCGCGGGCAAGGAGCTCGAGATCGACCCGAGCGACCTCGAGATCGTCGACGGCGAGGTGATCGCAAAGGGGGCCCCGCAGAAGAAGATGTCCGTCGCGGACGTCGCCGGCGCGGCCACGTTCGGACACGGCGAGCTCATCACCGG
The DNA here is from genome assembly GCA_963723695.1 of uncultured Gaiellaceae bacterium. Taxonomy (GTDB): domain Bacteria; phylum Actinomycetota; class Thermoleophilia; order Gaiellales; family Gaiellaceae; genus GMQP-bins7. The sequence goes on from CAVRRU010000015.1 coordinate 574,020, forward strand.
CACCGGCGCGCAGCTCAAGCCGTACGCGGCGATCGTCGACCCGGAGACCGGCATGGTCGATCTCCCGCCCCACTCAGCGATCTCGTACGCTGCGTGCTCGGCCGAGGTCGAGGTCGACGACGAGACGGGCGAGGTGAGGGTGACACGCCTGCAGCAGTGCTACGACGTGGGCCGCGCTATGAACCCGACCCTCGTCGAAGGCCAGATCGAGGGCGGCGCGATGATGGGGCTCGGGCTCGGCGTGCTCGAGAACTGCTACCCGTACTACCCCTCCGTCGATCACCGCGGCGGCGCGTTCGGCTCCTACCTCGCGCCCGCCATGGAGGACATGCCGCAGATCGACACGATCATGATCGAGAACCCGTCCGCCGACGGTCCCTACGGCGCGAAGGGCATCGGCGAGATGGCGAACAACCCGCAGCCGCCGGCGATCGCCGCAGCGGTCCACGACGCGATCGGCGTGTGGATCACTGAGCTGCCGATCACGCCCGAGCGTGTCCTGCGCGCGCTCGAGGCGAAGGCGGAGCCGCGGCGCGAGGGGAAGAAGGTCGTGTTCGACGAGGAGCTCTCCGTGAATGCGGTTTCGTCGGGTGGGATGCGGTTCGAGGTTCCTGCCTGACCACTCCGTTCAGGACCTGGAGCGGTGTGGATCGCCACTCCCTCTTCCCGGGGGTTGCGATCCACGCGATCGGCGGGGAGCAGGTGATGCTCTGCCACGTCACGTACGAGCCCGGGCACTCGGGTCGCCCGCCACTCGCATCCGACCGCCGAGCAGGTCATGTGGATCGTCGACGGCGACGTGACGATGACGATCGGCGACGAGACGAAGACGCTCGAGGCAGGTGACGTCGCAGTCGTCAACCGCGGCGTCGAGCACGAGCTCTTCTCCGAGGGCGGCATGACGTTCGTCGAGGCGCTCGCGCCGGTGCTACGCGACCACGTGCCCGACGCCGAGCGCGACCTCGTCCTCGGCGAACAGGGCGACTCTCTGCACGCCGACCGGTAGCTACTCGTCGGCCATGGCGAGCAGCTTCGTGACCGTGGTCCAGTTCCGAGCGGTCGCCGTCATTCCGAGCCCTTTCCCCGACATGAGCGCGGCCAGCTTCGATCGCCCGACGCCGTCGGGGTGCCACGCGTAGAGCTCGCGTCTACCGGAGACGACCTGCTCATTCCCTACGGCAGCAGCCTCGAGCTTGCGCACGAGCTCCGCGTCCGGCGCGCTCTCCAGGAACGTCACCTGGTAGAGCTTCGGGTTCGTCACGACCTTCCGGAGCGGGTTGCGCTCGACCACCTTCGCAAGCTCGGCGCGCGTGCGCACGACCACCGCGACATCCAGGCCGAAGCGGTCGGCGAGAAGACGCTCCACGTCGCTTCGCAACTGCTTCGCGGACTTCGAGCTCGAGAGCACGACGTTCCCGCTCTGGACGTACGTACTCACGCCCTCGAACCCGGCCTCGTCGAGCGCCTCGCGAAGCTGGACCATGGAGACGCGGTTCCGCCCAGCGAGGTTCACCCCTCGCAGGAGGACGATCAACCGGGCCACGTGAGACTCAGCCCGCGGTGATGTAGTCGTTCAGGAACTGGATCTCGAAGGACTGCAGCTTCGACTTGAACTTCACGAGGTCGCCGATCGAGACTATCCCGACGACTTTCTCCTCGTCGACGACGGGGATGTGCCGGATGCGGCGGTCGGTCATCATCGCCATGCACTCGTCGACCGTCGTTTCGGGCGTGGCCACGACGAGCGGCGACGACATGATCTCCCGGACCGGCGCCTCCTCCGTGCGCCCTTCGAGAGTGACACGGCGAAGATAGTCGCGCTCGGTCACGATCCCGGTGACCTCGCCGCCCTCGGTAACGAGCAGCGATCCGACGTTGTTATCGACCATCGTCTGCACGGCGTCGAGCACGGACGAGTCCGCGTCGATCTCCAGAACCTCCGAGCCCTTCTCCTCGAGGATCTCGGCCAGCCTGTTCACGGTCATCGTTTACCCCCGATTCGACCCGATCACACCTGGACAAGCGCAGCGAGCCTGTCGAGCATAACGCGCCAGTCGCCGAACCTCGGCCTCGCGGCCGCGTTTGCCTCGGTCCACCCGCCGTGCGCGAACCGCATCGTGCACCCGTCGCCATGCGCCGAAAACTCCACGGCGACCTGGCTGGGATGAGTCGAATCCTGAGCCAACGTGAATGTGTGGACGAGTCGGCGTCCAGGTTCCCATACCGTGACGTCGCCCCAGTGGTCCTTGCCGAGGTCCGAGTGCGTCGCGCATACGCGGCCGCCGACGCGGGGCTCGATGGTGACCGTCTCGAGTGTCTCGGCGTTTGCCGTGTAGCGTGGGTCCCACCACTCGCCGATACGGCCGGCGTATGTCTCGAAGACGTGCTCGGCACTGCGCGGAAGGTCGTATTCGTGAGTGATCGGAGCGATCGAGTCGCTCATGCAGCGTGTCGCAGCGCGCTAGGGTCCTGGTGCATGGCCGACCTGAACGCCATCGGGATCGTTGCCTCCGATACCGCTCGCTCGATCGCGTTCTACCGCCTGCTCGGTGTCGACTTCCCCGAGGACGGCGAGGGCCACATCGAAGCCGCTCTCCCGAACGGCGTCCGCTTCATGCTCGACGCCGAGGAGGTGGTCAAGAGCTTCCGGCCCGACTGGACGCGCGAAACCGGAAACCAGCTGGCGCTCGCGTTCGAGTGTGCAAGCCCGGCGGAGGTCGACGAGGTTTTCGAACGCGTCCGTGCGGCAGGATTCCAGGCGGAGAAGGAGCCGTGGGACGCCTTCTGGGGCCAGCGCTACGCGCAGCTCCGCGATCCCGACGGTGTGCCGGTGGATCTGTTCGCGCCGCTCGGCGACCCAGGCTAGATGTAGCCGGCCCGCGTCGCCTGCGCGGCGGCCGCCGCGCGGGACGACTGCGTCAGCTTGCACAGGATGTTCGCTACGTGCCGGTGCACGGTGTGCTCGCTGAGCACGAGCGACGAAGCGATCTCCCGGTTCGACAGGCCGACGGCGACGAGTCGGAGCACCTCCGCCTCCCGCTTGCTGAGCGGCGAGTCGCCATTGGCGTCGACGGACGGCGCGTCGTCGAGGAAGCCGGCAAGAGCGCGCTGGACCTCGCGCTGGTCGTCGACGTGCGGCAGGTGCGAATCTCCGCTCAGCGCGATGAAGCGTGCGTTCGGCAGGAGCGACGCGAGCTCGCGGCCCCGGCTGATCGGGACGGCACGGTCGCCGCGGCGGTGCAGGACGAGCGCGGGCATCGTCACGTGCGGGAGGAACGGCCGCGCGTCGCCGAACAGGTCGAGCTCGAGGAACGCGGCCGCCAGGTCAGCGTCCGCGGCGCGACGCTTGTGGCGGCTGAGTGCGGCGATCTCGTCACCGCTCGCATGCGGGAGGACGAGGCCGGCGAGCATTTGAGCCGCGAGCCCCCAGTTGACGCGAACGAAGTCGACGATCGATCTCCGGGTCACCTCGGGGAGGTCGTCGCGGGAGACGTAGCTGCCGAAGAAGACGATCTTCCGGATGAGCTCAGGGCTGCGAGCGGCGAGGCTCGCTGTCCCCATCGACGAGCACGAGCACGCGAAGATGGTCGCGGGCTCGCCGCCGCCGCTCGCCTCGATCACGGTCCGCAACGTGCGGGTGTCGAGGTCGATCGAGGCAGGCGCGGAAAGCGCGCGATCCGAAAGTCCCGCGCCCATCCTGTCGTAGCGCACGACGCGGTGGCCCTGGGCGAGATCCTCGTAGAAGCTCCGCGCGCGCGCGTCGTCCCACTCCTCCTCGAGGTGCGAGACCCACTTCGCCCCGAACACGAGCAACGGCCCCTCGCCGACGGTTGCGTACGCGATTCGTCTGCCGTCGAGCGCGCAGAAGCGGATGCCCTGCTCCATCACCCGCAGTGTTCCTGGCCCGAACGGGCCATGTCAACAAGATGGCCCGTCGCCGGGAAGCATCGGGCCATGGTCGGCGTTTACGCTCAACACATGCACGCTCGCTACGTCAACGGTCTCACCATCAGGCCACTCCGCAACGGCGACACGGAGACCGTCTCCGCCCTGTTCGACCGCCTCGGCGACCGCTCGCGCGAGCGCCGCTTCTGTGGCGCGAAGCCGAGGCTGTCGGCGTCCGAACTCGGGCACCTCGCGCGGGTCGACAACGACCATCACGTCCTCGTCGGGTACGTCGACGGCGACTCTGAGCCCGTCGGCATTGCACGTCTGGTGCGTGAGGGCCTGTCCGCCGAGATCGCTTTCGAAGTTGCGGACGCCTACCAGAGCCGAGGGCTGGGCTCGATCCTCGCCAGCGAGCTGGCCGCCGACGCGCGCGCGGCCGGCATCACGCAGCTCGTCGCGACGGTTTGCGGTGACAACGCGCGCATCGTCGCGCTCATGAAGCGGATCGGCTCGCTCGACGTCACCTGGCGCGGACGCGAGCGCGAGCTCGTCGTCGGGCTCGAAACCTAAGCGACCACGTACGATCGCGGTGCGTGGGCGCCGTGCTCGTCGAGATCGACCGGGAAGACCTCCAGCAAAGACTGGAGGGCGACGACGACTTCGTGCTCGTCGATGCGCTCGGGCCGATCTCGTACGGAGCGGCTCATCTCCCCGGTGCGATCAACATCCCTCCCGACCGCGTGGAGGACCTCGCCCACCGACGAATTACGGATCTCGACACTTCAGTCGTCGTGTACTGCGCGAACCCGAGCTGCGAGAGCTCCGTCGAGGTCGCCCAGCGGCTGGTCGAGCTCGGCTACCGCAACGTCCTCCACTACGCGGGCGGCAAGGAGGACTGGAAGGCTGCGGGGCTCCCGCTCGAGGGCGCCCGGGTCTGAGATGGCCGCTGGCGCAGCGCTGACGGCCGGCTGGCTCGACGAGCTGAGCGGCTTCCTCGCGATTCCGAGCGTGAGCGCCGACCCTGCGCACGCGAAAGACGTCGCGCGGGCGGCCGACTGGGTCGCGGAGAAGGTCCGAAGCCTTGGCGGAAAGGCGGCGGTGCGGGAGGAAGGACGGCTCGTCGTCGGCGAGATCACCGGGCCTACCGAGGCGCCGACCGTACTCGTCTACGGCCACTACGACGTCCAGCCGCCGGCGCCGCTCGAGCTCTGGGAGAGCGACCCGTTCGCGGCCGAAATTCGCGGCGAGTGGCTGTACGCACGCGGCGTCGCCGACGACAAGGGTCAACTCTGGATGCAGCTGAAGGCGATCGAGGAGCTCGTCGCCGAGGGGACGCTGCCGGTGACCTTCCGCGTCGTCTGCGACGGCGAGGAGGAGACCGGAGGCGACGCGATCAATCGCTTCCTCGCGGTGGACGAGAGTCGCGTGGATGCATGCGTCGTCCTCGACGGCTGGATGAAGCGGCGCAACTCGCCGGAGTTCGTGCTCGCCACGCGTGGGCTCGTGGCGCTGGACGTCGAGGTGCGAACCGGTGAGCGCGACCTCCACTCCGGTCACTACGGAGGGACCGCGCTGAACGCGATCCACGCGCTCGCCCAAGCGCTGACCGCGCTCTTCCCCCGCGACGGGCGGCTTCCCGAGGCGCTGCGCGAGGGCGTCGTCCACCCGAGCGCCGAGGAGGCCGAGGGCTGGCTCGAGCTTCCGCCCGGCGCGGAGGAGCTCGCACGGGTAGGCGCAGTGCCGCTCGACGAGCGGGCGGACGAGGACTTCTACGAGCGGGTCTTCGTCGAGCCGTCACTCGACGTCACTGGGATCCTCGGCGGCAAGCCGGGTCTGCGGAACACGACGCTGGTCTCGAGCGCGGCCGCGGGGATCACGATTCGCGTCGCACCGGGCCAGGATCCCGCCGAGCTCGCGAAAGCCGCGGAGGAGCTCCTCCGCGAAGCTCTCCCGGCCGGAGCGTCGCTCGAGATCGAGAACGCAGACCTCACCCCTCCGGCGGTGCTCCCGCGTGACACCGACGTGCTCGACGCCGCCCGCGAAGCCTTCGAGGGCGTCTTCGCTCGACGGCCGCTGATGGTCAGAGCCGGGGGCACCTTGCCGATCACAGCAGCGCTCGCCGCGCGGGGCATCCCAACGGTGATGGCCGGCCTCGCGTTGCCGGACAGCCACACCCACTCGCCGAACGAGCGCATGCTCCTCGAGACGTTCCCCCTCGGCGTCGCCGCGGCGCGCGAGACCTACCGAGCGATCGGCGCACGCGCAGGCGCCTCGCTCTGATCCTCTCCCGTGAACTGGAAGAACTCGAGCACGTGGCCGTCGGGATCGCGGAAGAACACCTGAACGTAGCCGTCGCCACGCGGCATCGGGCCACCCTGGAGAGCGACACCGTTCTGGGCCAGGCGTACGCAAGCTGCTTCGAGATCGTCCAGCTCGAGTGCAAAGTGGTGGGTCATCCCCCGCTCGGCCCCGGCTCCGGCATCGGGCTGCCCGGCGCCCCCGGTCGCATGTGCGTCCGAAAGGAGATGGATCTCGGTGCCGCCGAAGCGGAACCACGCGCCGTCGAACGTGAAGTTCGGCGGGCGCGGAACCTCCTCGAGCCCTAGCGCCTCGGCGTAGAAGCGGCGTGAGCGGTCGAGATCCGCGACGACCAGACCAACGTGCTGGATACGCATCGACACGGCGCCTACCGTAACCTCGCCGCACCGACGGAGGGAGGCGCGATGCCGCTGATCAGGGTCGAGCTCTTCGACTACCGCATGAACGACGAGACGAGCGCGGCGCTCATCGAGAAGCTGACCGACGCGCTGTGCGAGGCGACAAATCCCGGCCTGCGCGATCACACCTGGGTGATCGTGGAAGGCCACAATCCGAAGAACTGGGGCCTCGGCGGCAAGCCATGGCCGGTCGACCAGATGCCGCCTGGACCCGCGTCCTAGAAGGGAGAACTGCGATGCCCGTCATCGAAGTCAAGCTGTACGACCGCCGCGTCACCGACGAATCGGTGCCGAAGATGATCGAGGCGCTGACGAACGCCCTGCACGAGTCCAGCGGCGCCGCGATCGAGCATATCCACGTGATCATCCAGGGCGTCCCGGCGCAGCACTGGGGACAGGGCGGCAAGCCGGGTACGTAGCCTCAAGACTCGTCGTCGAGCTGCAGTGGGCGTCGCGCGACGGGCGACGAGTGGATGATCGACGTGGTCGTCTGCCCGAGGACCAGGAAGCGGTCCAGGATGCCCTCGAGATCGTCCATCGAGCGAAGCTGCAGCCGCATGAAGTAGCAGTCCTCTCCCGTGATGCGGTGGCAGTCGACGACCTCGGGGATCTGACGTGCGAGCTCGGGGATCTTCTGGAGCTGCCGCGTCGTCGGTCTGACCCGAACGACGGCTCCGATGGGAAAGCCCACGGCCTTCGCATCGACCTCGGCCCGGTAGCCGATGATCACGCCCGCGCGTTCGAGGCGCTGAACGCGGTCGGCAACGGCAGGCGAGGACAGGTTGACGCGACGGCCGAGCTCGGCCATCGAGAGGCGGGCGTCCGCCTGGAGCTCCTGGAGGAGTCGTCGGTTGATCGGGTCGAGCAGCTGTGTTTCGTTGGGCATGACCCTCGGCATCCTTCGTTTCGTAGCCGATCAGGGCGAACTGGCTTAGCTCGAGTATGGCATCCACAGGCTTGGGTGGCGAGAGTTACGTCATGCAAAGCGCGACCGCGCGTTTGCCGCGGACCTCCGGGCTCACCCGCCTTGCAGCGGCGATTCCACCGGAAGGCTTCTTCGTCGGGAGCGCCGTCTTTCACTATCTCGGGCCCGCGTTCGCCGTGCTCCTCTTCGCGCTCGTCGAGCCTCTCGGCGTCGCGTGGCTGAGAATCGTGGCGGCGGCGGCCGTGTTCGCGGTCTGGAGGCGGCCGTGGCGTGCACTGGCGACGCTCGACCGAGCCGTGCTGCGAACCATTGCCGCTATGGGCGTGGTTCTGGCCCTGATGAATGCCTGCTTCTACGTGGCCATCGACCACCTTCCGTTGGGGACGGTTGCGGCCATCGAGTTCCTCCCCGTGATCGTGCTCGCTGCCGTCGGCATGCGCTCGCCGCGCAACGCACTCGCGCTCGCGTCAGCCGTCGTCGGCGTCTACCTCCTGACGGACGTTCGGATCGGAGGTGAGCCGCTGGGCGTCGCCTTCGCGTTTGCCAACGCCGCGCTGTTCGCCGGTTACATCGTGCTCGCCCATCGCATCGCACGGAATCCGAAGCTCAGTGGCATCGACGGCCTGGGAGCGGCGATGCTCGTGGCGGCGGTAGCGATCACGCCGATCGGAGCGTGGAGCGCGGCCCCCGCGCTGCTCGACCCGATCGCCCTCGCCGCGGGTATCGGCGTGGGCATATCCTCGTCGGTGATTCCGTACGTGTGCGACCAGCTGGCGATGGCCAGGTTGAGCCGTGCGGCGTATTCGCTGATGGTGTCGATCCTGCCGGCGACCGCGACGGTCGTCGGCATCGTCGTCCTCGCGCAGATTCCCACCGCCCCGGAGGTCCTGGGCGTCGGTCTCGTCGTCGCCGCGGTCGCCGTACACCGCGAGCGCAGGACGTAGGGCGAGGCTTGCCTCGGCCGTCAGCTACGCCACTTGACCGTGCAGCCGACCGGCGGCGTGTCCGTGACCGGCGGCATCTCGCCCACAAGCGCCGCAGCGATCGCATCCCGGAGGTAGTGCGTCGTGACGGCGTCCTCGTCGCGGTTGTCGTCGATCGCGCCGTGGTAGATGAGCCTGCGGTCGGCATCGAAAACGAATGCCTCCGGAGTGCGCTCCGAGCTGAGCGCTCTCGCAACGGCCTGGCTCTCGTCGTAGAGGTAGTCGAAGACGTACCCGGCCTCGCGGGCGTGCTCGACCATCGCCTCGAAGGAATCCGCAGGATACGCCTCGACGTCGTTGGAGCTGACGGCCACGACGCGCACGCCACGATCGGTGTACTCGCGAGCGAGAGCGTTCAGTCGCCCCTCCCACGCGAGCACGTAGGGGCAGTGGTTGCACGACTGGACGAGCACGAGCACGTCCGCGTCGGCGTACTCGTCGAGTGTGTGGTTGCGCCCGTCGACGCCGGGCAGATCGAATGCGGGTGCTTCCTCGATGACGCTCATCTCACGGCCTCCTCGAGTTGCTGACGGCTCGGCACGGGCGATACGCGCCCGTCCGGAAGACGATAGATGCGGCAGTTCAGGGCAGGCGGAGCGTTCGCGCCTTCGGGATCGACGTCGCGGCCGTCGATACGAATCGTCGGCGAGCCGGGGAACCGGAGCTGCACGGCCTCCTCACGCGTGAACACCTCGCGCAACTGGACCGGCTCGCTGATGCCGCGCTCGTCCAGCACCTCCTGCAGCAGCGCGAGCGCCTCGGGATACGACGGGCAGCCTTCCCAGAAGTAGAGCTCGATCGTCACGTTCAGCCCGGAACAGGTACGACGAGCTCGAGCTCGACCGGCTCCACGCCCGGGACGATCGACTGCGTCTCGCGCGCATGGAGGAGCGCCGTGCGAACGATGAGCTTCGCGCGCGCGAAGTTGTCGAGCTGCGTCGGCACGGGGCCGACCCTCTGTCCGAGCGCGTAGCCTGCCGCGTTCCGGCCCATGGCGCGATACGACTCGAGCGTGTAGAGCGGCGACATGCCGAAGAGCTCGAGGTTGTCGAGCGGCTGGAGATCGGCGCGATGGATCACGGCCGTGCCCTTCGACTGGAGGCCGAGCGCGACCCCCGAGCCCGAGAGCCCGGCGCCGTCGTGCGCGATGAAGGCGACGTCGGCGACGCGTCGGACACGCACGAGCCGCGGCTCGCCTCCTCCCTCCCGGACCCCCTCGCACACGGCTTCCAGCACGTCGCGATGGTCGAGGTCGGCGATCGTCCGGCGAATCGTCGATGCAAACGCCGGGCCGACCGCGACCACCACTTCGGCCGCGTCGTCTCCGACGCGCGCTACCTCACCTTCGACCACGACGGGCTCCACCGCGCCGTCGTCGCCGAGGAGGTCGGCAGGCGCGACCACCTGCGGCAGCGACTGCAGGAGCGCCCAGCGCTCGCCTTCGAGTCGATAGCCAGTTCCGGGCCCGGAGTAGGTGTTCGGGTCGTTCACCGCCGAATGCACGACACCGTCTGCAGCAATGACTGCCGAGGTCTGCAGGTAGTCCGCCGACAGGCGCTGGCGCTGCATCCCGAGCACCGCCTCGGCGACCTCCGCGAACCCACTGCGGTCGAGCGCGAGAGCGACGTCGAGACCCGAGACGCCGCGCGCGAGCAGCGCGTCGGCGGCCTCGACGTCGCCGGCGCGATCACGGTCGGGCATCTCGCGCGCGTCGTAGCCCGCTGCAGCGACGCCAACCTCTTCGTCGGAGATCGCCGGCAGCCCGAGCTCGGCGAACACGGCCTGGACTGCGCGCGCCGCCCGCTCCCGCACGCGCAGCAGCTCCTCCTCGGACACGGGCTCGATCCCGGCGTCGACCTGCCAGTCGCGCTGGATGGTCAGCCACTCGTCGAGGTCGTCGGCGTCGAAGTTCCCGCCGCCGAACGTGTTGTCGTGGCGCGGCATCACCGAGTACCCCGAGGTCACGAAGTCGGTCCCCGGCAGGAACTGCCCCATGAGCTTGGCCGTCTTGCGGATCTCCGAGTGCGATGCGATGGCGTCGTTGCCGGACGCGACCTCGAGGTCGAGCCACGCCGCGAGGACGTTCTCACCGAGGATCGCCCGCGTCCCGCCGGGCACGGCCAGGACGAGCGCGACGCACGAGATCGATCCGTTCTGCACGCCCTGCGAGCCGGCGGCGCGCACGACCGCGAGGCAGCGCGCCTCGAGGTAGAGCATCGACAAGCCCTGCGCGTAGCCCATGAGCGCCTCGGAGCCCGTACCCGAGGTGAAGCGCACCTTGACCCCGCGCGATGCGTACGCGGACCCGAGGAACGCCTTCGACCACGGCGTGTCGTCGCCGTCGACGAAAACCGGCTCCGTGCCGTAGACCGAAAGCGTCTCTGCGTACGTGACGAGACCGCGGATGGCGAGCTCGAGGTTGCGCCGCTCCTCGACGGCGCACTGGGTCATGGCGCCGGGCCGGCCCGTCTGCGAGCCGACGAGGAGCGCGATCGCGTTCAGCGGCGCGTACCGCGCGACGCCGACCGTCGTCTCCATCTCCGAGAATCCGCGTCGCGACGCCTCAGCGGCGTCGGCGGCCAGGAGCGCCGGGCTCTCCTTCAGGTTCGTGACGTGCGCCTGGTTCCCGGGAGCCCGCCGTGCGCGCAGCTTCTTGAGCGCGAGCATGAGCTCGACCGGGTCGAGGAGCCCGATGACGCGGGCGAGCTTCGCCGGCGTGAGGCCACGCGAGAGCCGCACGAGCTCAGCGCGGGGGACGTTGAGGTCGACGAGCATACGGGCGAGAGCGAGGTCGTCGAGAGCCATCGCCCCTGCGGCGATCTCGAGATCGAGGCCGTGGGCGACGACGAAGCGGTCGATGACGTCGAACTCGAAAGCAGCACGGCCGTCCAGGCGCGTCACGACGCCGTCCTCGACGACGAGCTCGGGCTCCGGGTCATTCGGGCCGTCGGCCGCCACGAGGCCGAGCTCCGGCAGCGGTGAGACGAGCTGCTCCAGGTGGAGGTCGCGGCCCGCACGGGACGTGAACCGGCGGCTAGCCATCGGCGAGCAGTCCTCGCTCGACGTACACCGCCGCGGCTTCCCGGACGAACGCGGCCGTCCTAGTCGCGTCGTGCTCGTCCAGGCGCGAAGCCCACACTTCGAGCTCCGCAGCGGTCGCGCGTCGCGGTCGGAGCGCCGTGTAGACGTCGAGGAGCAGATCGTCGGGAACGGCCGCGAGCTCGGCCGCGCGCTCGAGGCTCTCGGCCAGCTGGACTCGCCCGGCCGCGAGCGCGACCTCCGCCTGCAGCCGCAACGTCGTCGACGTGGCGCGAATCTCTTCGGAGGCGAGCGTCCCGGCGCGGAGCGCGTCGAGCGTGACGTCGCCGAGTGGGACGCCGCCCGGAGTGGTGACGAGGTCGGGACGCCTCGTGCCCAGCGGATAGTCGGTGAGGGGGTCGAACGCCACTCGTCGAGACTTTAGGCTTGGGCGCGAGACATGGGCAACGGAGGGAGATTCTCGGGCAGGGTGGCGCTCGTTACGGGCGGTGCGAGCGGCATCGGCGCAGCCGTCGCCCAGCGCCTCCACGACGAGGGCGCGCGCGTCGCGTCGCTCGACGTCGAGGACGAGTCGCCGAACGGCGTCCTCGCACTCGCCGGCGACGTGTCCAGCTCTGCGGAGGTCGCTGCAGCCGTGACGACGACGCGCACCGAGCTCGGCCCGATCGACATCCTCGTCTGCTCCGCCGGTGTCCCCGGCGCGTCGTTGCCGACCGTCGAGGTCACGGACGAGGAGTGGCGGCGCGTGATGGGCATCAATGCCGACGGCGTTTTCTTCTGCAACCGGGCGGTCATCCCGGGGATGGTCGAGCGTGGCTACGGGCGGATCGTGAACGTCGCTTCGATCGCGGGGAAGGAAGGCAACCCGATGGCCGGCGCTTACTCGGCCTCGAAGGCTGCCGTCATCGCGCTGACGAAGGCGATCGGAAAGGACCTGGCGCTTACCGGTGTGCTCGTGAACTGCGTCGCGCCGGCAGTCATCGAGACTCCGATCCTCGAAGGCATCAGCGAGGAGCACATCGGATACATGGTCGATCGCATCCCGATGGGGCGCATGGGCGAGCCGGAGGAGGTCGCCGCGCTCATCTGCTGGCTCGCGAGCGACGAGTGCTCGTTCTCGACGGGCGCGACCTACGACGTCTCCGGCGGCCGGGCGGTCTACTAGTGGCGGGAACACGCCACGTCCGTGTGCGCGGTCCCCAGGGGATCGAGAACGGAACGGTCGAGAACCAGCACGTGGCGCTGGCCGGGGGAACGACGGTCGAGCTGCTCGACCCCGAGACGCTGCAGCTGCCCGACGCGTACGACCTGCTCGCGCCGATCGAGGCACCCGAGGTCTGGTGCGCAGGCGTGACGTACGAGCGCTCCCGCGACGCTCGCATCGAGGAGAGCGCGGTCGAGGACGTCTACACCCTCGTCTACGACGCCCCGCGGCCCGAGCTGTTCATGAAGGACGCGGGCATGCGCCGCACCGTCGGTCCGGGGCGACCGATCGGCATCCGCGACGACTCGACCTGGAACGTGCCCGAGCCCGAGATCGGCGTTGTCCTCGGAAGGCACGGCCGGATCGCCGGGCTGACGATCGGAAACGACGTCTCGTCACGGGACATCGAGGGCGCGAACCCGCTCTACCTCCCGCAGGCGAAGATCTACGCGGGAGCGTGCGCGATCGGCCCGGCGGTCTACGTGCCTGACAGCTTCGACGCCCCGCTGCACATCTCGACACGCGTCACGGACGAGTGGGGACGCATCGTGTTCGAGGGCGAGACCTTCACGGCCCGGATGAAGAGGACGTTCGCCGAGCTCGTGCAATGGCTCGTGCTCGACAACCCCGTCCCTCCCGGAAGCATCCTCCTGACGGGCACCGGCGTCGTTCCGCCGGACACGTTCTCGCTCGTTCCGGGCCATTTCGTCGAGATCCACGTCCCCGAGATCGGCACCCTCGTCAATCCTGTCGTACGTGCCTCCGAGCTGATCGAGAAGGAGCCCGAGCAATGACCGACACCATGTCCAGCGCGCCCGCGCGCAACTACGTCGGCGGGGAATGGCGAGAGAGCACCGCCGGCGAGACGTACGAGAAGTGCAATCCCTGGCGGCCGTCGCAGGTCACCGGCGTCTACCCCGCCTCGACGGCGGAGGACGCACGCGTGGCGATCGACGCGGCGCGCGACGCATTTACAGCCTGGGCGTCGCTGCCTGCTGGGCAACGCGCCGCGTTCTTCGGCAAGGCGGCGAGCGCGATCGAGGCGCGCGCCGAGCAGGTCGCGCAGGACATGACCGCGGAGATGGGCAAGCCGCTGCGCGAGGCCCGCCTCGAGACGCTGCGTGCTGCCACGATCCTCCGGTATGCGGCCGGCGAGGCGTGGCGACCCATCGGCGAGCAGTACGAGCCGTCGGTCCCAGACCAGCGCCTCTACACGCTGCGCCGGCCGCTCGGCGTCGTCGGGCTCATCACACCCTGGAATTTCCCGATCGCAATCCCGGTCTGGAAGCTCGCGCCCGCGCTCATCTACGGGAACACCGTCGTGCTGAAGGTCGGCTACGAGGCTCCGCGTACAGGGCTGCACATCGCCGAGTGCTTCGCCGATGCTGGCCTTCCGCCCGGCGTTCTGAACGTCCTGACCGGGTCAGGGTCGAAGGCGGGCGCCGAAATCGTCTCGAACCCTGGCGTACGTGCGATCTCGTTCACGGGCTCGGTGTCCGTCGGCCGCTCGGTGCGCGCGGAGGCGACGGCGCGCGACTGCCGCGTCCAGCTGGAGCTCGGCGGGCACAACCCGCTGATGGTGACCGCGGCGGCCGAGCTCGATCGCGCGGTCGAGGCCGTGTACGCCGGCGCCTTCTGGTCGGCCGGGCAGAAGTGCACGGCGACGCGGCGCGTCCTCGTGCAGGACTCGGTCTACGAGACGTTCCGCGAGAAGCTCCTGGCTCGCGTCACGGCAGGGAAGGTAGGCGACCCGGCGGATCCCGAGGTCGAGGTCGGCCCCGTCGTGAACGAGACCGCGCTGGAGGAGATCCTCGGCGCGATCGAGCGGGCACGAGCCGACGGCGCCACGGTGCTCGCCGGGGGCGAGCGCGCCGACGTCGAGGGCTACCTGATCGCGCCCACGGTCTTCGAGGGGCTCGCCGACAACGCCGAGCTCTCGTGTGAGGAGGTCTTTGGACCCGTCACCTCGCTGTATCGCTACTCGACGTTCGACGAGGCGATCACGCGCGCGAACGCCGTGCGCTTCGGGCTCTCAGCGTCGATATTCACGCGCGACCTCCGCGAGACGCAGCGCTTCACGAACGAGATCGAGGCCGGGATCATCCATGTGAACTCGCAGACAGCGGGTGCGGACGTGCACGTCCCGTTCGGCGGCGTCAAGGGCTCCGGCTGGGGGCCACACGAGCAGGGCCGCGCGGCGATCGACTTCTACACGGAGACCGTCACCGTGTACCAGGACGCGCCGCTTGCCTGAGCGCACGCTCGTCACCGGTGCGCTCGGCTGCCTGGGCGCCTGGACACTGAAGGCGCTCCTCGACATGGGCGAGGAGCCGGTCGGGTTCGACCTCGGCTCGGACGACGCGCGGCTCCGGCTCGTCCTCTCCGAGGATGAGCGATCCCGAGTCACGCTCGTCGAGGGCGACGTGACCGACGCGGCGTCGGTGGGACGCGCGCTCGACGAGCACGAGATCACGAACGTCGTTCACCTCGCGGCTTTGCAGGTGCCGTTCGTCCGAACAGATCCCGAGCGCGGCGCGCGCGTGAACGTCCACGGCACGGTCGTCGTCCTCGAAGCCGTCAAGGCACGCTTGAATCGCATCCGCGGCCTCGCATACGCGAGCTCGACAGCCGTCTACAACGTCGCCGACCGCTCCCCCGCTCCCGAGTCGGGCGGGACTGCGCCGTCGACGCTCTACGGCGTCTTCAAGCTGGCAAACGAAGGGACCGCCCGGGTTTACTGGCACGACGACGATGTCGCGTCGATCGGGATTCGCCCGTACATCGTGTACGGGCCCGCCCGCGACCAGGGGCTCACGTCGGGACCGTCGCTCGCGATGGCGGGTGCGGCGCGTGGCGAGGGCTACACGATCGCTTACGGCGGTACGGCGCAGTACGACTTCGCTCCGGACGTCGGGCGCGCGTTCGCGCGCGCGGCGCGGGCCGCCACCGACGGCGCGCATGTCGCGAACTTCCCGGGCGAGCCCTCGTCGATGCAGGAGGTCGTCGACGCGATCGAGGCGGCTGCGCCCGCGGTCGCCGGCAAGGTGTTCTGGGAGGAGGGGCAGCTTCCGTTCCCGGAGTCGCTCGAGAGCCGGCTCCTCGAGCGACTCATCGGCCCGATGCACAGCACGTCCCTCGCCGACGGCGTCCGCGCGACGATCGAGCTCTATCGCGGGATGGACTAGGCCGAAGCGCGCGACAACTCGGCTGCGAGGCGATCGACGGTGTCGCGCCAACCCTCGCGGCCGCCCATCGCGAAGAGCTCCTGCGCCTCCTCGACCGAGAGGCCGGCGGGCCGCTCGACA
Source organism: uncultured Gaiellaceae bacterium (assembly GCA_963723695.1). Taxonomy (GTDB): domain Bacteria; phylum Actinomycetota; class Thermoleophilia; order Gaiellales; family Gaiellaceae; genus GMQP-bins7. Next base: position 590,081 of record CAVRRU010000015.1, read on the forward strand.
TGCAGCGTCATCTCCGTCCGACCGTCCGACTGGTCGAGCGTGACGGTGACACGCGGGCTCTCGTCGAGATCGTCCGGATCGAGCTTCGGCCAGCCGTCGGTCGCGCCCCACGCCAACACGAGCTTCTCGTCGGGGACGATCTCGCGGTAGGCACCGCCAGTGACGTAGTTGGTGCGCTCGTCGATCACCATGCGCTGGCGCCAGGCGCCGCCGACTCGCAGGTCGACCTCGATCGGCTCGTCCGGGATGGGCTGACCGTCGTTGTAGTGCGACTGGAGATGGTCCGGGTCCGTCCAGACCCGGAACACCTGCGCGCGTGGCGCGTCGAGCGTCCGGGTCAACGTGAGTTTCCGGCGCTGAGTGTCGACTTCGGTCATGAGTCCTCGTGTTGTCGTTCGTTTGCGAGCTGCTGCTCGAGACGAGCGAACCGCTCCTCGAAGAGGGTGCGGTACGGCGCCAACCACCTGTCGGCCTCGTCCAGCGGCGCCGCCTCGAGACGACATGGTCGCCACTGCGCCGACCGGCCCTTGACGACGAGCCCTGCCCGCTCGAGGACCTTCAGGTGCCGCGAGATCGACGGCAGGCTCATCGCGTGCGGTGCGGCGAGCTCGCCGACCGTCGCCTCGCCTTTGGCGAGGCGACCCAGGATCGCGCGTCGCGTCGGGTCGGCGAGGGCCGCGAACGTCTCGCTGAGGTGGTCCTTCTTCATTTAGCCAATAGTGTAATTAACTACTAGGCTAAATGCAACACTCGGGAGTCCGATACCCTGGCTCGTACACACAAGCTCGCTCCTCCGCTGCTGACTCACCGCGAGTCGCGCCAGGTCTGAGCCCGATACGGAGGAGAGCCCTGGCGGCGCGATCTCTACTGAACGGACGTTTCGAAGCACAGTTCGAAGACGTGGACGCCGCGAGAGCCGCGGCCCGCGATGCGCGCGCGGTTGGATTCGCCGTCGAGGTCCAGCAAGATCCGACGGGATGGATCGCCGTCGCGAGACGGCAACTTCCCTTCCCAGGCGACGAGCGCGACCGGTACTCCAGTCGTTTCCACGCGATCGCGACACACCACGGCGGCGCGTTCAGCCAGTTCGTGGAAGAGCCACCCGACGCCGTGGCCACCGTGACAGAGGCATCTGCGAGAGGAGACGGATGACGAGCAAGCGGCAGCAAACGATGGCGAAGATGACGCGCGAGCGTGAGGTCAAGGAACGTCGCGCGCGCAGGCTCGAGAAAAAGCATGCTGCGGCGGCAGAGCGCAAGGCCAAGGCCGCAGGTGCCACGCTTCAGCCGGACCTGCGGCCGGCTGATCCGGACCGCCCGGTCTAACGGAGCTCTACCACTTCGACCTGCGACCCCTGCGACTCGTATAGACGACTCGCGACCGCGAGGATCGAAGCCCGGCGTCCTCGAATTGGCGACGATGCCCGAGGCGGTTGGCGAGGCGGCTCGTGTCCGCCTGCTGGTCCGGAAGCACGAACGTAACTGCTGTCCCGTCCCGACCCGCACGGCCGGTCCGGCCGGTCCGGTGCACGTACTCCTTGTGCTCGGCAGGCGGGTCGTAGTTCACGACGTGCGCAATGTGCTCGATGTCGAGGCCGCGAGCGGCGACGTCGGTAGCGACGAGCACCGGTACCTCTCCGCTATCGAAGCGCGCGAGCGCCCGCTGCCGCTGCGACTGAGAAAGGTCGCCGTGCATCGCGGCCGCGCGAATGTCGTAGCCCGCGAGCTTGCGTGCGAGCCGGTCGGCGCCTCGCTTCGTCCGCACGAAGACGAGCGTCCGGCCGTCGACATCACGAACGTGCTTGACGAGCGACTCGACCTTGGTGTCGTGTGCGACCGCGACGAAGCGGTGAGTGATCTCGCCGTCCTCGGGCGTGCCTTGGCGGCCAGCGTCGAAGCGGGACGGAGAGCTCGTGTACCCACGGGCGAGCTCCCCGACAGCACCGTCGAGGGTTGCCGAGAAGAACATCGTCTGCCGGTTTCGCGGGAGGCGTCTCACGATCCGGTCGACCTGCGGCTTGAACCCCATGTCGAGCATGCGATCGGCCTCGTCGAGGACGAGGATGCGAATCCGCCCGAGGTCGAGCAGTCGGCGGTCGAGCAGGTCGATGAGACGACCGGGGGTCGCGACGAGCACCTGCGCCTGGCGCGCGTGCTTCGCCTGGGCGGCCAGAGGAACGCCTCCGTGAATCGCGGCGACCGTGAGGCCCCTCGGTCGGCCAACGGCGATCAGCTCGTCGCACACCTGTCGGGCAAGTTCGCGCGTCGGAACGAGGACGAGCGCTCGCGGGTCGTCATCCGTGCGGTCGGTGCGCTCCGCGATCGGAATGGCGAACGCGAGCGTCTTGCCCGATCCGGTCGGCGACTTCACGAGAACGTCGAGCCCGGCGAGGGCATCGGGGAGGACGGAGGCCTGGACCTCGAAGGGCTCCAGGATCGAGCGAGCGGCGAGGGCGTCGACGACACGCGGCGACACGCCGAGCTCGCGGAAAGACTGCTGGGACAAGTTGTTCAACTCCTTCTGTTGCGTCGAGATCTGCTGCCCCGACCGTCCGAAGGAGGAACGAGAAGCTCGTCTCACCGGCCGACAGGATTGCCGACCGTGCAACAACGATAGCAGCGCGGCAGGCAGCGCTTAGTGCAAGAGCGGCTTGAGCGCGTCCCGAGCGACGAGGAAGCCGCGCTTGACGAGCTCCTCCGTGCGCTCGAACGCACGATCCTCGTGCTCGATCGAGACGACGTAGTCGTACCCCTCGCGGTAGAGCGCGGCGATGAAACGATCCCAGCGCACCTCGCCGAGCCCTGGTAGCCGCGGCACCTGCCAGCCCATCCCGAGCGAGACCGTTCCGTTGCGGTACAGGCCGTCGCGGTCGATCTCCATGTCCTTCGCGTGGACATGGAACAGCTTCGGCGCGTAGTCGCGCACCACGCGCTCGTAGTCGATCATGAGCCAAACGAGATGTGACGGGTCGAGATTGAGCCCGAAGCTCGGGCTGTCGACGATCGAAAACATCTCGTCCCACATCGCCGGTGACGCAGCGAGGTTCGTCCCGCCCGGCCACTCGTCCCAGCTGAAGATCATCGGGCAGTTCTCGATCGCGATCTTCACGCCGCGGGACTCGGCATGGTCGACAAGACGCGGCCAGATCTTCCTGAACTCGCGGAAGTTGTCCGGGACGTTCTTCGTCTGGTCGCGGCCGACGAACGTCCCAACGATGCCGACGTCGAGCTTCGCGGCGGCGTCGATCACCTTCCGCAGGTGCGTGTTCGCCGCGCGGCGCTCGGCGGGATCCGGGTGCAGGTTGTTGGGGTAGTACGCGAGCGAGGATATCTCGAGCCCGTTCCGGTCGAGTTCGTCGCGCACGGCGCCGATGTCCAGCCGAGTGACGTCGATGTGCGAGGTGCCCGCGTAGCGCCGACGCTCACCGCCCGCGGCAGGCCAGCATGCGACCTCGAGCATCTCGAAGCCCTCACTCGCTGCCCACGCGGCGACCTGCTTCAGCGAACGGCGAGGGAACGGCGCGGTGAGGAGCCCGAGCTTCATCCCGCGACCACCGGGTTCGTCAGCGACTCGAGTCCCTCGATCTCGATCGTCACCTCGTCACCTGGCTGCAAGAGCCGCTGTGGGTCGCGGAACACACCGACGCCCGCCGGAGTCCCGGTGAGGATGAGGTCACCCGGCTCGAGCTTCGTCGTCTGCGACGCGTACGCGATGACATCGTCGACGCCGAAGATGAGGTTCGCGGTCGTCGAGTCCTGGAGCACCTCACCGCTGACGATCGCGCGAATCCGGAGCGCGTGCGGGTGGGCGATCTCGTCACGCGGCGTCATCGGCCCGACGGGACAGAACGTGTCCGGCGACTTCCCGCGCGTCCACTGACCGTCGCCGAACTGCAGGTCGCGTGCGCTCACGTCGTTCGCGCACACGTAGCCGCGGACCGCCTCGAACGCGTTCTCCTTCGAGATGCCCTTGACAGTCGCGTCGATCACGACCCCGAGCTCCGCCTCGTAATCGCACTTCGTCACGATCGGCGGGATGACGATGGCGTCGCCGGGCCCGATCAGCGCGGTCGTCCACTTCGCGAAGAGAAGCGGCGCCTCGGGCAGCTCGGCCCCTTGCTCCTCGGCGTGGTCGCGGTAGTTCAACCCGACGCAAACGATCTTCCCCGGACGCTCGATGGGCAGCACCGCAGCAACCCTATAGTGGCCCGGTGAGCTTGTCCGAGGCCTTCGTGCGGGAGCTGCAGGACGCGCTCGGCGCCGTGCACGTCATCGCCGAGCCGGAGCAGCTTCGCGTGTACGAGTGCGACGGGCTCACCGGCCACCGAGCGATCCCCGAGCTGGTCGTACTCCCCGGCTCGACGGAGGACGTCCGGACCGTGCTTCGGGCATGTAGTCGCGACGGGGTTCCGTTCGTGGCACGAGGAGCAGGGACAGGCCTGTCGGGCGGCGCGACTCCGATGGCGGGAGGAGTCGTGGTGTCGCTGGCGCGAATGAACCGGATCCTCGAGATCGACCTGGCAAGCCAGCGCGTCGTCGTCGAGCCGGGGGTCGCGAACCTCGACGTCACACGCGCGGTCGCGGCGGACGGCTTCTTCTACGCGCCCGATCCCTCGAGCCAGCAGGTGTGCACGATCGGCGGCAACCTCGCCGAAAACTCGGGCGGCGCACACTGTTTGAAGCACGGATTCACCGTCCACCACGTCACCGGCATGACGATCGTGCTGCCGGACGGAGAGGTCGTGGAGCTCGGTGGCAAGGCGCTCGACCCGGACGGCCCGGACCTGCTCGGCGTGATCGTCGGCTCCGAGGGAACGCTCGGGATCGCGACCCGCATCACGCTCCGCATCGTGCGCACGCCGCAGGCGATCAGGACGCTCCTCGCAGGGTTCCCCACGATGGACGCCGCGGGCGCGGGGGTCTCCGGAATCGTCGCGGCAGGCGTGATGCCGTCCGCGATCGAGATGATGGACGAGCTCACCATCGAGGCCGCCGAGCGGGCCGTCGCTCCCGGCTACCCAGCCGGTGCCGGTGCCGTGCTCCTCGTCGAGCTCGACGGTGTCGTCGAGCAGGTCGACGACGACGCGGCGGAGATCGAGCGGATCTGCCGCGAGTGCGGTGCATTCGAGATCCGCGACGCGACGAGCGAGGCCGACCGCGTCCTCCTCTGGAAGGGCCGCAAGTCGGCCTTCGCCGCGATGGGGCGCATCGCAACCGACTACTACGTTCAGGACGGCGTCGTCCCGCGAACACGGCTCCCCGAGGTGCTGCGCGAGATCGAGAAGCTGTCGGCGCGGCACGGTCTACGGGTAGGGAACGTGTTCCACGCCGGCGACGGCAACCTCCACCCACTCGTGCTCTACGACGCGGAGGCCGGAGAGACCGAGAGTGCGCGGGAGCTCGCAGAGGCAATCCTCGACGCCTGCCTCGAGGCCGGTGGTTCGCTCACGGGCGAGCACGGCGTGGGCATGGACAAGGCGTGCTCGATGCCGCAGATGTTCTCGCAACGAGACCTCGAGACGTTCGAACGGCTGCGCCGGGCCTTCGACCCCGCCGGCATCTGCAACCCGGGCAAGGTGATCCCCACGCCACGTCTGTGCGGGGAGGTTCCGGGGCCATACCGCATCCACGCGCTCGAGAGGATGGGCGTTGCCGAGCGTCTCTAGCCTCGAGGAGGCGTCTGCGTTCCTCGCGACGGCTCACGCCGAGGGGCGACGGCTGCGGATCGGCGACGACCTTGCCGCCACGGGTCTCGACCGGATCCTGGAGCACGACCCCGGCGACCTGACCTGTACGGTCGAGGCCGGAGTCCGACTCTCGAGCTTGCGAGACGCGCTCTCACCGAGCGGCCAGCGGCTCTCGCTCGACCCTCCCGGCGATCCGACCGTCGGCGCCGTCCTGGCACGGAACCTCTCCGGGCCGCTCCGCCACCGCTTCGGCGCTCCGCGCGACCTCGTGCTGGGCGCGACGCTCGTACTCGCCGACGGCACGGTCGCAAGCTCGGGCGGCAAGGTGGTGAAGAACGTCGCGGGGTACGACCTCGCGCGCCTCGTCTGCGGATCGGAGGGACGTCTCGCGCTCATCGCCCGCGTCAGCTTCAGGCTCCACCCGCTGCCGAAAGCGTCGGGAGCGCTCGTCATCGAAACGGACGACGCCGCGGGAGTGGCGGCTCGGCTCCTTGCCTCGCAACTCCAGCCCAGTGCGTTCGACGTGCTGCACCCAGGCCGTGTGGCGTTGCTGTTCGAGGGCACGGAGCGCGCCGTGGCCGCGCAGCTGGCCGCGGCGCAGACGCTCGCCGGCGGCGCCGAGGTCGACGGGAGCATCTGGGACGAGTCCCGAGAGCGGCAGGCCGAGGCGGCCGGGCGGATCTGCTTCGCACCCGGAGACCTCGCCGAGACGCTGGCCGGCCTCTCCGAAGCCGTCGTCCGGCCGGCTTCCGGTGTCGCCTACACCACGGCTAGTTACAGGCTGTTACAAGGCCACTCAGAGCCCGGCCGCAAGCTGCTGCTCGATCGGATCGCCCGCGAGCTCGACCCGCGGGGGGTGCTGGCGGCGTGATACGCGAATACACCGCCGACTGCGTCCACTGCGGCTTCTGCCTGCCGACCTGCCCGACATACGTCCTCTGGCGCGAGGAGATGGACTCCCCGCGCGGCCGCATCCATCTCATGGACGCGCGACTCGACGGCGCGATTGCGCTGAACGCCACCGTCACGACCCACTTCGACCGCTGCCTCGGCTGCATGGCGTGCGTCTCCTCGTGCCCGTCGGGGGTTCGTTACGACCGGCTGATCGAGAGCACGCGTGCCGCCGTCGAGCAGGAGCTCGAGCGTCCGCTCGGCGACCGTCTTGTCCGTGGCCTCCTCTTCCGTCTACTCCCATACCCCGGACGCATGCGGACCGCGCTCAGGCTGGCGCCGCTCGGACGCGCCCTGCCGATGCCGAAGCGGTTCCGTCCGCTGGTCGACATCGCCCCGCGCTGGCGCGGCACCGGCGACGTTGCCCCGGTCACGCCTGCAGCCGGGACGCCACTAGCGCGCGTCGGGCTCCTGACCGGCTGCGTCCAGAGCGCGGTCTTTCCAGACGTGAACGTCGCAACGGCCCGTGTTCTCGCCGCTGACGGCTTCGAGGTCGTCGCGCCGCCGCAGGGCTGCTGCGGGGCACTCTCCGTTCATTCAGGGCGTCTCGAGGAGGGCAAGACCTTCGCGCGCGGCCTGCTTGAAGCATTCGGCGACGTCGACCTCATCGTCGTAAACTCATCGGGCTGCGGCTCGCACCTGAAGGAGCTCGGCTGGCTGCTCGACGACGAGCGCGCCGCCGGGTTCGCGGCCAGGGTGCGTGACGTCGGCGAGCTCCTCGCCGAGACGCCGCCGCGAGCGCGTCGCCACCCCCTTCCGTTGCGCGTCGCGCTGCAGGACTCGTGCCACCTCCGGCACGCGCAGCGCCTGCCGCTCTCGTCCAGCACATCGCTCACCCGAGTTCCCGGGCTTGAGATCGTCGAGCCCGCAGAACAGGATCTCTGCTGCGGGTCGGCAGGGATCTACAACGTCGTGCAGCCGGAGGCGGCGCGCGACCTCGGCGACCGCAAGGCCTCGCACGTGCTGGCGACCGGCGCACAGGCGTACGCGAGCGCCAATCCCGGCTGCCTCGTGCAGGTCTCGCAGGCGCTGCGTCGAGCCGGACACCAGCTCCCGGCCCTCCACCCCATCGAGCTCGTCGACGCGTCGATCCGCAACGTGGGCGCCGGCAAGCTCCTCAGCTCGGCGCGACGCTGACGGGTCGCAGCTCGTCGAGGCGGTCGACCTGGGCGAGGGACGGGAAGAGCTTCCACCAGACCGCCGCGACGCCGATCGTGGCAACCCCACCGAGCACCACCGCCGGCACCGCGCCGATCAAAGCCGCCGCGACTCCCGACTCGAACGCACCGAGCTCGTTCGAGGCGCTGATGAAGACCATCTCGACCGCCGTCACACGGCCCCGTAGCTCATCCGGCGTGAGGAGCGGCAGAATCGTCGAGCGGAGCACCACGCTCACCGTGTCGAACCCCGCGCCGAGGGCGAGGGCGAGCATGGACAGCCACATCTGTCGCGACAACCCGAACGCGACCATGCAGGCGCCGAAGCCCGCGACGACGACGAAGAGCTTCGGGCCCGCCCTGCGCTGGATCGGGAAGCGCACGATCAGAAGCGCCGTCACAAGTGAGCCGACTGCAGGCGCCGCCCGCAGGAAGCCGAGACCGGTCGGGCCGACCTCGAGGATGTCCTTCGCGAAGATCGGCAACAGTGCGACGGCTCCGCCGAGGAGCACCGCGAAGAGGTCGAGCGAGATCGCTCCGAGGAGGACGTTCGTCCGGCGGATGAGGCGGACGCCGGCCATGACCTCGTCGAAGCCGACGACGCCCTCTGTCGCCGGTAGGCGACCGCTCCGGAGCGCGAGAACGCACCCGAGGGCGACGAGCGACAGGCCGATCGCGGCGATGTAGACGAGCTCTGGCTGGATCGCGAAGAGGATCCCGCCGAGGGCTGGCCCGACGACCGCCGATCCCTGGAACGCGATCGAGCGCTGTGCGAGTGCGCTGACGAGGATCTCCTGCGGGACGAGCGAGGGCGTGAGTGCACGACCGGCGGGTGCGCCGATCGCGCTGCCGATCCCCTGGACGAAGGCAAGCGCGAAGAACGGCCAGACCCGTCCCGTGTCGGCGACGGTGATCACGAGGAGCCCGCCCAGCACGACGACGTTCATGGACACCATCACCGTGAGGAGGTTTCGGCGCGGAACGCGATCCGCGAGGTGCCCCGCAGGCAGCGCGAGCAGCAGGAGCGGGAGAAACTCGGCGAGCCCGACGAGCCCGAGGTCGAGCGGGTTCTCGCGCACCGAGTAGACCTGCCAGCCGATGGCGACGATCGCCATCTGCAGCGCGAGCGCCTCGGTCACGAGCGCCACCCAGAAGAGCGCGAAGTCGCGGTGACGGAACGCGGATGGGGTCATCGCCGGCGGCAGCCTAGATGCCGTGCAAACGCAGCGACAGCGGTCGCGCAGCGACCGCCTTTAGGGATCTCGCGCGCCCGGAAGCTCCGCGCTAGCGGATTTCCGGGCTCGCGCCAACAGAGTCGTCCGTTGGCGCCTCGGGTTCGACGCCGAACTCGACCTCGAGCCGCATTATCCGCGAGCCGTCAACCTCGAGCACGCTCAGCCGCAGCCCGTCTGCCGTGACTGCGTCCCCGACCTCCGGCGCGCGGCCGAGCGCACCGAAGACGAGCCCGGCCATCGTGTGGAAGTCCTCCTGCTCGAGCGAGGTCTCGAACTGCTCGTTGAAGTCGTCGATCGTGTACGTCCCGTCGATCCTGATGTGCTTGTCGTCGATGCGCTCGATCGACGTGTCCGGAAGATCGAACTCGTCCTCGATCTCGCCGACGATCTGCTCGAGGACGTCCTCGAGGGTGACGATCCCGTCGACGTCGCCATACTCGTCGATGACGATCGCCATGTGCTGCTTCTCGCGGCGGAAGTCGGCTAGGAGCGCTGCGAGGTCCTTCGTCTCGGGGACGACGTACGCGGGACGGACGATCGACTCGAGCTCGACGGCCGCGATCCCTAGGTCGTGGATCGCGCCGAAGAGGTCGCGAACGTGGAGGATGCCGACGACGTCGTCGAGCGAGTCGCGGAACACCGGATACCTGGTGAACGGCGAGTCGACGATCGCCCGCAGCGCCTCCTCCGGAGGCATCTCGACCGAGATGGCGACGACATCCGGCCGCGGCACCATGACCGCGGAGACCTCCTTGGACGCGAAGTCGAAGACCTTGTACAGCATCTCCTCCTCCGCCTCGTGAAGCTCGCCGACGTCCTCTGCAGCCGCGACGCTGTGCCGGATGTCCTCGCGCGTGTAGGCGATCATCCCGGCCGGCGCAGGCTTGACGCGCAGCACGCGGAGGACGAGGTTCGCGGACTTCTGGAGGAGCCAGACGAGCGGGTAGGCGAGCCGGGCGAGCCAGTCGAGCGGGACGGCGAGCGCAATCGCAAGAACCTCGGCCCGCTGTAGCGCCACAGCCTTCGGAACGAGCTCACCGAGGACCACGGACAGGTACGACAGGATCGCGAAGGCGATCAGGAACGAGACGCCGGCTGAGAGCGGCGGTTCGAAGAACTCGGAGACGAGCGGCTCCCCGATGGCGCCGAGCAGGATGGCCGACACGGTGATCCCGACCTGGACGGTCGAGATGAAGCGAACCGGGTCGTCCATGAGGCGCAGCGCGGTCTTCGCGCCGCGACCTCCGCGCTGTGCGCGCTGTGCGCGCTCCTCGAGCCGGCTCCGCCGCGAGGTCACGAGCGCGTACTCGGCGGCGACGAAGATCGCGTTGCCCAGGACCAGCAGCAAGACGACGAGGATTCGCAGAGGTGTGCTCATGGCCCGCGAAGGGCGCCGGTACTAGGCGGGATCTCGTCGCCCATCGATCAGGCCCGAGTATAGGTAACCGCTCCGTCGTCCCCCTGTCGCCGAGCCGCTCCGTCGTTGACGAGGCGCTCGAGGTGCGACAGCGTCTCGGCAATCGCGAATCGCCGGCCCGCCGGAGACAACTCGGCGCCGAACAGCGCGAACGAAAGCTCGTAGCCGGTCTGCGGCTCACCAGAGAGCGCGCCCACCGTCTCCTCGAGCCGCTCGCGGTGATGCTCCTGGATCTCCCGAGCCCGGCCTGCCGGATCCTCGATCGGCTCGCCGTGCCCAGGATGGGCGATCCGCGGCGCGAGCTCGATGGTCCGGTCGAGCGCGGCGAGGTAGTCCCCGAGCGGATCGGGCCGGCTGGCGGGCCACAGGCCGACCGTAGGCGTGATGCGGCCGAGGAGGTGATCCGCGGCGATGAGCACGCCGTCGCGCAGCAGGCAGAGCTGCCCGTCGGCGTGTCCGGACGCAGCGACGAGCTCCCAGCCGTCGACGTGCTCGCCCGCCTCGACGAGGATCGGATCACGCTGGTAGCGGATGAACGGCCGGTAGAACGAGCTCTGCCCCACGAGCTCCGCGGTCACGTCGTCGGGGGCGCCGTGTAGGTCGAACCAGTCGACGAGCCGCTCGGACCACGCCGGGTTCCCCCACACGAGCTCGCACTGCGCGTAGTCGAGCACGCCCTGAACCACGGGGGCTCCCGTCAGCTCGTGGAGGTCCGCCGCCGCGCCGACGTGATCGGGATGAAAGTGGGTGACGAAGACGGTCGCCACCCGCCCGCCTGCCTGCTCCAGCTCGGCCGCCCACGTCTCCTTCGCATCGGGGAGGCCGATTCCGGTGTCGACGAGCGTCCAACCCTCCTCCCCGGGAAGGAGGTACGCGTGGACGTGGCCGGGCCTGGTCGGCAGCGGCAGCGTGACGCGGAGGATCCCGTCGCCTAGTTCGTCCATCGGCTGACCCTATAGACGGCCCGGCTTGCCGTGATCGAACATATGTTCTATCCTGGTCGGATGCGGGTCGAGTACCGGATCGAGCCGTGCAAGTCGGCGCTGACGCAGGTTCGCGGCATGCCGTTCAAGTGGTCGCTCAACCCGTACATGGGCTGCGCGCACCGGTGCACGTTCTGCTACGTCCGGCACTTCGAGCAGCGCGCCGACCGCCCGTCGGACGACCGCTACGGGCGGTCGATCCGCGTGAAGTCGAACGTCGCAGAGGTGCTGCGCTGCGAGCTCTCGCGCAAGTCGTGGGGGCGAGAAGAGGTGGCACTCGGAACCGCCACGGATCCGTATCAGCCCGCCGAGGGCCGGTTCCGGCTCACGCGGGCATGTCTCGTCGAGCTCGATGCGTCGTGGACGCCGTTCTCGATCGTCACGCGGGGGCCGCTCGTCGTGCGCGACACCGACCTCCTGCAGGAAGCGACTGGACGGGCTGGAGCGCAAGTCTTCTTCTCGCTGCCGACCCTCGACGAGCGTGTCTGGAGAACGACTGAGCCCGGGACCGCCCCACCCGCGAGCCGGCTCGCGGCGGTGCGCCGCCTAGCCGGCGCCGGCATCGACGTCGGAGTCGGCATTGCACCGATCCTCCCTGGGCTGTCCGACGATCCGAGGCAGCTGGAGCAGATCGTGCGGGCAGCGCGGGATGCGGGCGCACGGACGGTGTGGGCGGCCGTCGTCCACCTCAGGCCGGGAGTTCGCGAGCACTTCGTCGCGGCTCTCGCCCGGGACTGGCCCGAAGAGGTGGCTCGGTACGAGGCTCTCTTCGCGAACCGCGCGTATCTCCCGTCGAGCGTCACGGCCCCGCTGCTCGAGCCCGTCCGCCGGGCAAACGCTGCCGCACCGACCCCTCGTCACCGCCGCCCGCGCCAGCAGGCACCACCCCGACAGCTCCAACTCGTTGTCTAGCTAGGGAGGAGCCTGCCGACGCGCGCCGTATGATCGCCACGTGGCCGACGAGATCACCTGCCTCATCGCCGACGACCACGAGGTCGTACGCGAGGGGCTTCGACTCGCGTTGTCGCGCTCGCCTCGAATCAGAGTGATCGGGGAAGCGGCAGACGGCGCATCCGCCGTCGCGCTCACCGAGCGCCGGAGGCCGGATGTCGTGATCATGGACCTGCGCATGCCCGACATGGACGGGCTCGAGGCCACCGAGCAGGTGCTCGAGAAGGCGCCCAACACGGGCATCTTGATCTTCACCGCATACGGAGAGCGCTCGCTGCTCCAGCGCGGGCTCGAGTCGGGTGCGCGCGGCTACATCCTCAAGGAGGCGCCGCACGAGACGCTGCTACGCGCGATCGAGAAGGTCGCCGCCGGCGAGACGTTCGTCGATCCCGGGCTCATGGCCGAGTTCGTGGCCGGCCAGGGTCAGGCCGACATCCTCACCCCGCGCGAGCGCGAGATCCTCCAGCTGCTCGCCGACGGGATGTCGAACGCAGACGTCGCAACGAAGCTCTTCATCAGTCAGGAGACCGTGAAGAGCCACGTGCGGCACATCCTCGCGAAGCTCGAAGCCGACACGCGCACGCAGGCGGTCGCGATCGCTCTCCGCGAGGCCATGATCGATTGACCGCCGAGGACGCCGAGCGAGCGCTCATCGCGGAGCGGATCCTCGCGGAGCAGGAGGAGCGCCGCCGGCTCGCCGAGCTTCTCCACGATGGACCGATCCAGCAGCTCTCGGCAATCGCGCAGATGCTCGATACAGGGCTCGCCGACCTGACCTCCGGAGACACCGAGCGTGCAACCGACGTCATGTCGCGTGGGCTCGAGCTGGCTCGGGATGCGGTTCGTGACATGCGTGCGCTCGTGGACGACCTCGAGCCGCGCGTGCTCCACCAGCTGGGGTTCGCGGCTGCCGCTGCAGCTCTCGCGAGGCGCATCTCGTCACGACACGAGGTCGAGATCGACCTCGACGTCGATCAGGTGGAGCTCGGCGAGAACGCCGCCGTCGCCCTCTACCAGATCCTTCGCGAGGCGACCGAGCAGGCCGTGAAGCGCGGGGCGCCCTCGCGGATCGAGATCGCGCTCCACCCCACCGACGCCGGCGGCGTCGAGCTCGTCGTCGCCGACGACGGCCCGCCCGAGCGCCGGGCAGCCGTGCTCGAGGCGCTCGCCGACCGCGCGGCGACGCTGAACGCACGGTTCAGCTCGGAGGGCCGCTATCCGCGCGGGTCGACGGTCAGGATCGACGTTCCGCCGGCGGCAGCTCACCGCTAGGATCGCGGTGTGGAGACCAACGGGCGGAGCGGCTTCCTCTTCTTCGTCTGGTCACCCTCCGGGTACACGCTGATCGAGCGAACGGGAGACCCGCCGCGCCCCGGCACCGAGGTCGAGGACGGCGACCAGCGCTACCTCGTGACGAAGATAGCGCCGTCGCCGCTTCCCGGCGACCCGCGGCCGTGCGCCTACCTGCTACCCGCCTAGGCGGCTACTCCAGCGGCGGGTTCTGGACGTTGTACTCCGTCGCGTAGGCGTCGGTGAGCGCGTTGATCTTGGCGGGGTCCGGGAATGCGTAGTTGATCTCGACGAACGCATTCCACTTGTCCGGGAGCGCGTCCTCGGGGAAGATCGCCTCCACCGGACACTCCGGTTCGCATGCCCCGCAGTCGATGCACTCCTCCGGATCGATGATCAGGATCCGCTCGAACTCGTGGATGCAGTCGACCGGGCAGACATCGACGCAGGAGCGATCTTTGATGTCGATGCACGGCTCGGCGATGATGTACGTCACACGGGCGAGTGTAACCGCGCCGCCTGCGGCGATTACTCAGGCTCGGTCACGCCCGCGCCCGCGAGCTGCTCGACGAGCTCGGGTGCGCGTTCGACGAGCGCGGACTTGACGATCACCTGGTCGAAGCCGGCCGTGTGAGCGCGCTGGAGGCCAGACGTGTCGGTGTGGTTCGTGTAGCCGACAATCGGGACGTCGGGCCACGCATCGACGACCTCGTCGGGCTCCACGCGCGCGATGTCCGCGATCACGAGGTCGGGCGGGTCGACGCTGTCGCTCGTGACGAATCGGTACCCAGGGAGCAAGCCCTCCAGCTTCCCTCGAAAGAAGAGGTCGACCCCAACGAGCAGGATCGTCGTCACGCGCCGACACTAGCACCGAACGCGGATGCCGATAATCGGTCGCGATGGGCCTCGAGCGAGGATTGGAGCTGATCCGCCACGGCGCGTACTTCGAGGCGCACGAGGAGCTCGAGGACGAATGGCGGGACGCCCCTCACGCGGAGCGGGACTTCCTCCAGGGGCTCGTGCACGTCTCGGTCGCCTGGCTCCACGCTGGCCGTGGCAACAAGCCCGGCTGCGAGCGTCAGCTCGAAAAGGCCGCGCGGCGACTCGACGCGTACAGGCCGGAGCATCGTGGAGTCGACGTCGCGCTGGTGCTGGACGACGTTAGTGCAGCGCAGGCGCGGGTCGCGGCCGGCTCGCTCGAGCTGCCTCGCCCCCGCGTCTGATCAGAACGCAGGCTCGACGCCGAGCCACTCGAGGAAGCGGTTCAGGTACACGCGCAGGACGTAGAAGCGCTCGAAGAAGAGCAGCAGGCCAAGCGCGACCATGACGGCGCCGCCGCCGAACTGGATTACCCGGTAGTGGTCGCGCAGCCAGCGGAAGGCGGACATGGCCCGCGTAAAGAGCGCGGCCGCCAGCACGAACGGCACCGCGAGGCCGAGGGAGTAGACGCCGAGGAGCGCAGCTCCCTGGAGAACGCGTCTCGGACGAGCCGGCCAGCACGAGGATCGCGGCCAGCACCGGGCCGATACACGGCGCCGCGCAGACGGCGAACGCGCCGCCGAGGAGGACGCGCGATCCGCGACCGCGAGCCTCCTGAACGAGGCCCGCTCCGACTAGCCGCTCGGGCCAGGGGAAAAGGCCCATGAACGCGAGCCCGAAGACGACGAGGACGAAACCGGCGATGCGTTCGAGGAGGAACTGGTCGCCCAGGATCCGTCCGCCGACGAGCGCGGCGCCGACGCCGAGGAGCACGAAGAACGCCGTGAAGCCCACGACGAACGGAACGCTGCCGGTTACGACCCTGCGCGCGGTTCCCGGTTGCCCGAGTCGGTCGGCGTCGACCGCAGACACGGCCGAGAGGTACGCGGGCACGAGCGGTAGGACGCACGGAGCGAGGAACGAGACCATTCCCGCGAGGAACGCAACCGGAATCGAGGTCCAGCTCACCTCACGAGTCGAAGCGGGCGAGCTCGTCGTCGACGAGGCGCTCGAGCTGCGGATCGAGTTGATCGGCGGCGGTCGTCGGCGGCTCGCGGCGCCTGCTCCACTTGCGGATGAGGAGAGCAACTGCAATCGCCCCACCCGCGAGCGCTGCGAGCGGAAGGAGCCATGCGAGCAGCCCGAAGCCACCTCCCGGCGGCTCCGCCAGCACCTCAGGCCCGAACTCAGCGACGAGCGCGTCCTTGATCTCGTCCTCCGAGTCGCCGGCGGCGATACGCGCGCGAATGAACGACTTCATGCGCTCGGCGACCGGGGCGTTCGACTGATCGAGCGTCGTCTCGCAGACCGGGCAGACGAGCTCCGCCTCGAGGTCGGCGGCGTTCGGAGGCGCTGCCTGTGCGATGCCCGTGACGACGAGCGCACCGAGCGCCGCGATCCGTGCGAGGCGAGTCATCCCACGAGAGCTTCGCCTATCGCGGCACGCAGGCGCACGCGCTCGTCTTCGGCGCTGACCGCTCCCGCGAACGCCTCGACTACCCGTCCCTCGCGGTCGATCACGAACGTCTCTGGAAAGCCGGTGACGCCGTACGGATCGACGACTCCCCCCGGGCCGTCGAAGACAATCGGGAAGGTGAGCCCGAAGCGCTTCACGAACCGTCGGGCGTCGCCGCGGAAGTCCTTCGCATCGAGGCCGACGACCACGAGGCCACGGACGCGGTTCGCTCGCCAGATCTGCTCGAGATACGGGGCTTCCTCCTTGCACGGGCCGCACCAAGAAGCCCAGAAGTTCAGCACGACCGCCCTCCCACGCAGTGACGCGAGCTGCAAATCGCCCTCCTCGTCGAGCCGCTCGAGCGTGAAGTCGGGCGCGGTCGGACGCTCGCCGCGATTCGCCGCGGCCGCCAGGCCTCCGCCCTCGTTGTCCAGGAGCGACCAGGCGAGCAGGATGAAGAGGAGCGCGACGAGGCCGATGGCCACGCCCTGGGCCACGAGCCGTACTCGAGAAGCCATGTCTAGCGGGAGATGATGAAGACCGGCGTGCCGATCTCCAGGCGGCGGAAGAGCCACTCGGCGTCGGGAATGCGCATGCGGATACACCCGTGCGAGGCCGAGTAGCCGATCGAGGCCGCGTCCGGCGTGCCATGGATCCCCACGTACGGCGCCGAGATCCCCATCCACCTCGTGCCGAGCGGGTTCCCGGGGCCCGGCGGGACGGGGTCGGAGTCCTTCGCCCAGTCGGAGGGAGGCGGATACCACCAAGGGTCACGCTGGAGAGTCACGATCTCGTAGCTGCCGAGCGGAGTCGGGAACGCCGACTGACCGGTCGCGACGCCGAACCAGCGGACGACCTTCGCGTCGTCGAAGAAGAGGAGCCGGTTCGACCCGCGCATGATTACGACCGCCTCGTCGAGCTCGGCCGTGTCGACCTTCGGGCGAAGGACGGCGAATGGGAGGCGGATCGGCGCGCGGCTGTTCGTGGCGAAAGCGTTCCGGATGGTGCGCCCGATCGCCAGACGCTTCAGGTGCCGCCCCTCGTGTGACCTGACGGCACGTGGCTTAAATCCGTCCACGACGATCCGGGCGTCTTGCGCCTCACGGTCGTGCCGGCGGCCAAGCCGCTCGACGTACCGCCGGACCCGAGCCTGGGAGACCTCGACGTCGAGCGGGACGATCGCGCCGGGACGCGCGACGCGCGCGCGGCGAATCGCCTTCGGTACGTTCGCTTGCGCGCCGAGCATCGTTGGCGCCAGCTTCTCCTTGCGTGTTGAGTCGACCACGAGCACGAGCGGCTTCGCGTACACCCTCTGCACCGCTTTGCCCGCCTGGAACGGCATGAGCCCGCCGACCCTGACACCGCCGACACTCACTCCGAACGCAATAGGGGCGGGAGTCGCCGGAGGCGGCGGCGGCTCGACCGGAGGCTCAGTGGGAGGCGGGACCGTCGTCGGCGGCGGTTCCGTCTGCGCAGGCGCTCCGGTAGCCGCGGCCAGGCCGAACGCGGCCGCGAGGCCGCCGAGGGCGCAGATCACGAGCAGGGCAGCGCCAAACGTTCGCGCCGAGGCGTTCACGTCGAAAGTGTAGACATGAAGATCCGGGGATCGTTCGACACGACTGCGTCGACTCCCGCTCTCTCGACACGCTCGAGCACGGAGACATCATCGACCGTCCACGTGACGACAGCCGCCCCGCGCTCGTGCGCCGCACGGACGCTTCCACTCGTCACCAGGGAATGGTGGAGGACGAGCGCAGTCGCCCGGGTCGCCTTCAAGAGCGGTCCGACGAGTAGCGGGGTCAGCCAACGCAGCAGCCTGAGGGCGATCCGGGCAATCGGCGCGCTGCCGCCGTGCTCGGAGATACGGAAGATACGGCGCGGAACGGTGAAGCCGATTCGGATGCCGCCGTCGAGGGCACCGATACTTCGTGCAGTGCCGAAGTAATACGAGCTGACGAAGGTCCTCTCGGAAAGGCCGTGTCGGCGGACGGCTTCGACGACGTCCCACTCGCGCTCCGTCAGTTTCAGATCGAGGTGGAGACCCACTCCGGGCGCCTCGTCGACGAAGAAGCGCAATGCCTCGTCGAGTGACGGCGTCTCCGAGATGACTTCACGGGGCGAGTGTGCGACGACGAGCTCGCCTGTCTCCAGGGCGACGACGTCGAACTCGACGAGGTCGACGCCGACCCCGAGTGCAGCCCGAAATGCCGCGATCGTGTTCTCCGGTGCGACCGTCGACGCGCCCCTGTGCGCGATGCGAAGCGGCCGCCCGTCGCGCCGCTCGAGCGAGATCACGGGGCCGGCCTCGTTGGGAGGTAGTCCTCGTCGAGCGTCCCGCCCTCGATGGCGTAGGAGACGATCATCCGGTCGGTCAGCCACTCGACCGGTGCGCGATCGTCGGTCCACGGCCGGTCGGAGACTTCGAGCGCGCGCGCGTCGCGGGCGAGAAGCTCGCGAATCGAGGCGAGATCCCTGGGGCCCTCGGCCAGGCGCTGCGCCATCTCCTCGACAGAGAGTGGCTCTCTCAGCCCGAGGACGATGGTGTTGAATCGCAGCGCGGGCCACTCGACGACCTGCGGGAACTCGGCGGCAAGCGTGCCGCCCACCGCGCCGACGAGCCGCTTGTCGTCCGGCACCGCCGCGACGTTGAGTGCCACGATCCCACCCGGCGCCAGCCGGTCGCGCACGAGGCGGAAGAACTCCCGCGTGGCGAGGTAGAACGGCACGTAGGGCTGCCGGTAGGCGTCGACGACGATGAGGTCGTAGCGCTCGTCGGTCGAGCGCAGGAACGGGCGCGCGTCGGCGTCGTGCACGGTCAGGCGCGGATTGTCGTTCATCCCGAAGTAGCGGCGCCCGACACGGCTCACAGCCGGGTCGAGCTCGACCCCGTCGACCTCGGCCTCGGGGTAGTAGACGCCGAGCGCACGTGCCGTCGTGCCGCCGGCGTTTCCGAGGATGGCAACCCGCTCGAGCGGGCGATCGAGGAGCGGCGGCAGCGCGAGGAACGCGTCCCACACGCCGCCTGTCAGCACTGAGTCGGGCCGCCACACCGAGTGAACGGCGACCCCTTCGTTGAGATGGAGCAGGCGACGCCCGTCCGGGCGCTCGACGACACCGATGTACTGGTGGTACGAGGTCTCCTCGTGAATGAGCCCCTCCTCCGCCTTGATCGCGCCGGGGGGCACGACGAGCAGCGCCGCGAGGGCTCCCGCGACGACGAGATAGCGCACGCCGAGCAGGAAGCACGAGGACGCCGCGAGGACGGCGGCGATGACGAGGAACGTTCGTTGCGTGCCGATCGCGGGAATGAGCACGAGCGCCGGCAGGAACGTGCCGAGCAAGGAGCCTGCGGTCGACAGCGCGTAGAGGCGGCCCGCGACGGCGCCCGCGGTCGCAACCGACGCAACGGCGAGTCGAATCGCGAACGGTGAGACCATCCCGAGGAGGACGACCGGCGGTGCGCAGAGCAAGAGGACGGCGAGGAAGCTTCCGATGACGGCGCCGGCCGAGGCGGTATCGAGACCCTCGACCGTGAAGTCGAGGAACGGCTTCGCGGCGAAGGGGATGATGGCGACACAGATCGCAGCTCCCAGCACGATGTACCCGAGCAGAGTTGGCTCCGGCCGCCTGTCGGCCAGGCGACCGCCCAGCCAGTAGCCGAGTGCAAGTGCGGCGAGGACGATTCCGATGAGGTTGGCCCAGACGATCGTGGACGAGCCGAAGTACGGCGCGAGCAACCGCGACGCCGTGATCTCGGTGGCGAGCGCGCCGATGCCGGCCCCGAAGACGAGCGCGCCGAGCGCCAGGCTCCCCGGCCGCTCCCCGGCTACATGGCGGGACATCTACAGGCCGAAGACGCGCTCGATCTCGCCGAGGGTTCGCGCCGCAAGGACGATCGCGACGGCGCCGACGATCGCGAGCACGAGCCAGAAGCGAACGCCGGCCCAGCGCTTCTCGCGGTGCCTGCGAGCCTTCGCTGCCCGCCGGGCGCGGTGGTGGCGATACGAGCGCGAGACGGCTTCGGGATCGAGCGGAGGCTCGTCCTCGAGCGTGGAGCGCTCGGGCGTCGAGGGCGCGGGATGGGCCACGGGAGAATTCTAGGAACGCGGCGGAGTCACGTGAAGTCCGTCCTGTCTGCGACAGGTCATATGCTTCGCGCGATGGAGAGCCCCCGAGGTCGCGGCCGCATGTCGTTTCCAGGCGCCGGAGAGCTCTCCGGAATGGGAGGGCGCCTCACGTTCATGTTCGGCCTGCTCCTCGCCCTATCAGCCTTGACGGGCTGGTACACGGGCGAGGGCAACGGGACGACCGTGTCCGTGATCGGCTGGCACACGGGCACGATCGGGAAGATCGTGCTCTTCCTCGGGCTCCTGGCCGTGCTCCTCGTCGTGCTGCGCGAGGTGGGCGTCAACATGCCTGCCTCGGTGCCGGAGAGCCTCCTCGCGATCGGCATCGGCTCGGTGGCGACGATCCTCGTACTCGTCCGAATCATCTCGATACCCGACAGCTTCTTCTTCGCGAGCCGCGGCGCCGGAATCTGGATTAGCCTCGCCTGCGGCGTCGGGATCATCCTCTCCGGGCTGCTCGAAGCCTCCGAAGAGCTGTAGTCGAGACCCACTCGCCCCTACGGGCCGGTCACCGTCACGGTGACGGTGCGGGGCGGTGCCTCCTGCGGGCTTGGCGTCAGCGTGCGAACGCTCGTCACCGTGCCGCTCGACTTCGGCCGCTCGTCGAGCGTACGCGCGAAGGCCATGCCGACGAGGAACGCGAGGACGAGGCCGACCACGAGCAGCACGATGCGCCCGAATCGCTCTCGAAGACGCGGCTGCCTCGAAGCCTGACGCCGGACCTCGGTCATGGCTGGTAGTCGACCGCACCGCGCGCATAGAGATGAAAGGCCGCTCCTTCGACGAGTGCGAGCGTCCGGACCCAGCCTGGGGCACCGTGCTCGGAGAGGACGTCACGCGCCCACCGGTCCGCGACGACGTACTCCGCAGCGAGCTGACGCAGCGTGTACGTCCCTCCCACCCTGCGGCGGAGCTCGGTCGTGACCACGTCGAGCTGCTCGTGCACTCGCCCCTCGAGAACGGGGTCACGCGCGACCTCCTTGAAGTCGCGGTACGCGTCCTCCCACTCCAACCTTGCGCTCTCGACGTCCGCCGGCACGAGCTGAGACTAGTCGCCGTTTCGGAGTTCTTCCGAGCAGCAGCGCGTTGCCGGCCACGGCTCGACGACCTCTTCGAGGATCCGCTCGCCGACGGCGTAGCCGGGGCGTGCGAGCGCGAACGCAACGTGAGCGTGCAGGCACTTGAGATGCCCCGGCGAGCGAGACCCGCCGATGCCGAGGTCGAGCGATGCACCCTCGTCCGAGCTGACGGGACCACCGGCGAGCTCGCGCCGTACCCGACGCTGATCGTCCGTCGCACGGTCGAGGGATGCCGAGAATCTCGGATCCTCGGCGACCGTTCGACTCCACCGCTCCACACCGCCGGTCGCCTCGAGCCGCGCGACGGCCGCGACGAGGTGAGGGCACGTGAGCCAGTACGTCGTCGGGAACGGCTCGCCGTCGGAGTCGTACGGCGCCTGCTCGGTCACCGCAGGCAACCCGTAGGGGCACCGAGCCACGACGCGGCTGAACGCGCGCGGGGTCCGTCCGAGCTGCCGCTCCACCACCGCTCGATCGTCCATGATCAGAAGACTAGGGGCCGCTCTATGGCCGGTTCCGGCGCTGGCTCCTCGCCTTGCGCCAGGCGGGAATCCCCTTCACCACGAAGAGGCGCTCACCCGGCTTCACCCAGCCGATGCGGCGTGCTTCGCGCTCGATCGAGTCGACGCTCGTCGAGTTGACGAGCCGCAGCTCGAGCTCGGCCCGGACGAGGCGGAGCGACTCCACCTCGGCGCGCCGGGTCGACAGGTCGTTCCGCGTCTCGAGGTACGAGGCGATCGGTCGGTAGTAGAGGTAGACGGCGATCGAGACGATGCCGATCGTCCACAGCAGCCGTAGGCGGCGCCGTCCGATGCGCGCCTTCGCCGTGGTTCGTTTCGCCCTCCCTGGCACAGCCGCCTTCTTCAACGCGGGTGGGCCGGGACCTCCCGGGCACCCCCACGAGGGTGATGATCCTGAACCGAGATCTAGGCGACATCGACCTTGATCACGTTGGTCGAGCCGGGAATGTTCACGGCCGTCCCGGCGGTGAGGACCACGCGGTCTCCCGACGCCACGATCCCGGCCTGACGGGCTGCATCGATCGAGCGCCCCCACAACTCCTCGACGTCCGTCACCTCCTCGATCTGGAGCGGCGTGACGCCCCACTCGATGGCCATGTGCTGGAGGGAAGCCTGGACGTGGGTGAGCGCGACGACCGGCCGCCTGGGCCGGAGGCGGGCTACCGCGGAGGCAGTGCGGCCCGTGAAGGTCGGAACGAGGATCGCCTTCGCACCGAGCGCCTCGGCGAGGTCACAGGCCGCGTTCGACATGGCGCGGCCGACGGTCGGATCCTCGAGAGCGGAGGGGAGCTGATGGCGGTAGCCGAGGCTCGGCTCGACCGCACGGGCGATCCGCGCCATGGTGGCGACAGCGTCCACGGGATACTCGCCGACCGCAGTCTCGGCCGAGAGCATGAGCGCCGACGTTCCGTCGAGGATGGCGTTCGCGACGTCGGACGCCTCGGCGCGCGTCGGCTCCGGACGGTGGATCATAGTCTCCAGCATCTGGGTCGCCGTGATCGCCGGCTTCCCGCGGTCGAGCGCCTCGAGGATGATCCGTTTTTGGAGGAGGGGAACCTCGGCTGTGCCGATCTCGACCCCGAGGTCGCCGCGAGCGATCATCACGGCGTCCGCGACCTCGAGTATCGACTCGAGCTGCGCCACCGCCTCCTTGAGCTCGATCTTCGCGATGACCCATGCTTGCGAGCCCGCGTCCTCGATTCGCGACTTCAGCGCGGCGACGTCCTCGTGCGTGCGCACGAACGACTGGGCGACGTAGTCGACGCCGAGCCCGAGGGCGAAGTCGAGATCGGCGAGGTCCTTTTCCGTGAGGGAGGGGACCGGGAGTGGGACGCCGGGCACGTTCACGCCCTTGTGCGGCTCGACCACACCGCCCGTGACGACCTCGCACAGCGCTCTCGCACCGTCGATCCGCTCGACCCGCAGGCGGACATGGCCGTCGTCGATGAGGATCTCGTCGCCGGGCTCGAGCACGGCACCGAGGACGTCGGGCGCGACCGGAAGGTCGTCGGCACCGCATGTCTCCTGACCGGCGACGACGATCGCCTCGCCCGGCTCGAGCTTGGCCGGAGCATCGAGCTCGCCGACACGGATCTTCGGGCCCTGGAGATCGGCGATCAGCGCCAGTGGTCGGCCTGCAGCCGACTGGACGGCACGAGCACGCTGCGCGCTCAGCTCGTGGTCCTCGTGCCTCCCATGCGAGAAGTTGAGCCGGATCCCGTCCATGCCCGCTTCGACGAGAGCCGCGAGGGTCGCCTCGTCGTTCGACGCAGGGCCGATGGTCGCGACGATCTTCGTTCGCCTGTCGGGGGCGGACACCTGCGCAGGCTATCGCCCGCGGAACACGGCCCAGCCCGGATACACCGCTTCGTCACCTAGCTCTTCTTCGATCCGCAGGAGCTGGTTGTACTTCGCGACCCGGTCGGTGCGGGACGGAGCTCCGGTCTTGATCTGGCCCGAGTTCACCGCGACGGCGAGGTCGGCGATCGTCGTGTCCTCCGTCTCGCCGGAGCGGTGCGAGATGACCGTGGTGTAGCCCGCGCTGCGGGCTAGCTCGATGACGTCGAGCGACTGTGTCAGCGTCCCGATCTGGTTCACCTTCACGAGGATCGCGTTTGCAACTCCTTCTTCGATGCCTCGGCGCAGGAAATCGACGTTGGTCACGAACAAGTCGTCGCCGACGAGCTGAACACTGTCCCCGACCTCCTGCGTCAGGTCACGCCAGTCGCTCCAGGCGTTCTCGTCGAGGCCGTCCTCGACCGAGACGAGGGGGAAGCGATCGGCGAGTGAGCGATAGAGCCCGATCATCGCCGCCGGCTCGAGCGTGCGGCCCTCGCCGGGGAGGTGATACGCCCCGTCGCGATACATCTCGCTCGCAGCGGGGTCGAGCGCGATCCCGACCAGCTCGTGATGCCCGGCACGCCCCGCCGCTTCGAGGATCGCCTCGATCGCCTGCTCGGTCGACTCGAGATCGGGAGCGAAGCCACCTTCATCTCCAACTCCGGTGGCAAGGCCGCGCTCATGGAGCACCGCCTTCAGCGCATGGAAGACCTCGGTACCGACTCGAAGCGCGTCCGAGAACGTCTCGGCCCCGGCCGGCACCACCATGAACTCCTGGAAGTCGAGTCGATTCTGTGCGTGCGCACCGCCGTTGACGACGTTCATCAGCGGCACCGGAAGCGTGTTGGCTCCGTCACCACCGAGCCGGCGGTACAGTGGCTGACCGGCCTCGGCCGCGGACGCCTTCGCCGCAGCGAGCGAACAGCCGAGGATTCCATTCGCGCCGAGGCGGCTCTTGTTCGGCGTCCCGTCGAGCCCGACGAGCATCCGGTCGAGCCCACGCTGATCGTCGGCATCCGAGCCCAGGATCGCGTCGGCGATCTCCCCGTTCACGTTCCCGACCGCCTGTAGCACGCCCCTCCCGAGATAGACAGCGGGATCGCCATCTCTCAGCTCGACGGCCTCGTGCTCGCCGGTCGACGCACCCGACGGCACGGCTGCCCGACCGAACGCCCCTGATGCAAGCCGGATGTCGACCTCGAGCGCCGGGTTGCCGCGCGAGTCGAGGATCTGGCGGGCATGGACATGTGAGATTGCACTCATGCGAGCTTCTCCTTCGCGCGCTCGTAGTAGGCGTCCTGTCCGGCGAGGTCGAGGCTCGTCCACTCCTCGCCGTCTCGGCCTGCGAGGTCGGCGGCGAGCTCGACACGCGTAGTGAACCGCTGTGTCGTCGCACGGAGTGCGAGCTCGGGATCGACGTTCAGCCGCCTCGCGACGTTGACCGCAGTGAACAGCAGATCGCCGAGCTCGTGGAAGACATGGGCATCGGGCTCGGTCTCGGGCGCAGGCTCGTCGGCACGCTCGATCGCCGACTCGAGCTCGCCGAGCTCCTCCCGCACCTTGGCGAGCGGGCCAGCGAGATCCGGCCAGTCGTACCCGACGGCCGCGGCGCGGCGCTGCACCTTGCGGGCGTGCAGCAGCGCGGGGAGCGCCTCGGGAACGTGGTGGAAGATCCCCTCGCGCCCCTCCTGCTCCGTTTTGAGCTCCTCCCACCGCTCGCGGACACGACCCGGGGTCCGCGCGTCTGCATTGCCGAAGACGTGCGGATGGCGCCGTACGAGCTTCTCGTGCACGTCGCGGGCGACCGCCTCGAGGTCGCCCTCGCCACGCTCTTCGAGGAGGAGCGCGAGGAAGTACACCTGGAAGAGAAGATCGCCGAGCTCGCCGCGTAGCGCGGCCGGGTCGCCGGCAAGCGCGGCGTCGGCGACCTCATATGCCTCTTCGACCGTGTGCGGCACGATCGTGCTCTCGGTCTGCTCCCGATCCCAGGGACACTCCCGGCGGAGGTGCCGGGTCAGCTCCTGGAGGTCGAGGAGCGCCTCCGCGAGGCTCATGGACCGAGACTACTCGGTCTCGGTCGGCGCCTCGGGGAGCTCCGGCGGCTCATAGCCGGCCGCGTAGCTCACCTTGCCTTCGAAGTCCTTCCGAAGGCCCTCGACCCAGGCCTGCATCTCCTCGTTGCGCTTCTGTTGAAGGAGCGTCGCCTTGATGGATGCACGGACCTTTTCGAGCGGCGTGATCTTCGCCTTCCTGACGTCGGAGACCGCCTCGATCACGTGGTAGCCGTACTGCGTCTTGACGGGCTTCGAGAGCTCTCCCTTGTCCAGCTCGAACGAGACCTTGTCGAACTCGGGCACGGTCTGCCCGCGTGAGATCGTCAGCTTGCCGCCGGAGTCCTTGCTGCCCGGGTCCTCCGAGTTCGCCTTGGCGAGCGCCGCGAAGTCGGCGCCGCCCTGGAGCTGCGCGTGGATGTCGTCCGCCTTCGCCTTGCTCGCCGCGAAGTCGACCTGCTCGCCGTTCTTCTCCGCGATGAGGATGTGGCGCACGTCGCGCGACTCCGGCGTGCCGTACTGGGACTGGTTCTGGGTGTAGTACTGGAAGACGTCGGCTTCCGCCACCTTCACGTCCTTCGTGACTTCGTCGAAGATCTTCTTCGAGAGCGCCGAGACCTCGAGCGCCTTCTCCCGATACTGCTCCGCCGTGAACCCCTGCTGCTTCAGCGCCTTCTCGTACTCGGAGCGCTTCCCCTCGAAACGGCTCTTGATGACATCGTTCTCGGCGGCATCGATGTCCTTCTCCGTGACCTTCACGCCGACGTCGTCCGCCGCCTGTCGGAACTCCTCGAGCTCCACGAGGTACGCGACGTACTGCGTCTGAATGCTCTGGTACTCCGGGGTGCCCGCCTTCGGGAACTCCTGGCTCTGATTCTCGTAACCCCTCTCGGCCTGAGCGAGGAGCTCGTCGAGCTCCGTCTTCGAGATCTCGGTGCCGTCCACGACGGCAATTGCGCCGGACGGAACCTCGTCGGAGCCTCCACCGCAAGCGGATACGGCGACGGCAAGAGTCGCGAGAAGCAGTCCGAATGCGAGGCGCGCAGCGGTCATCGAAGCCCGTCCCTTATAGCCGAGGGGGTGTTAGGCAGGGGTTGCGCACTTCGAGAGGCGGTGAGGTCATCGGACCGAAAGAAAGGCCGCAGCTATGCGGCCACGCGAGCCTCAACGATAGCATCGGGCAGCTCGAGGGCATCCTTGAGGCTTTCGACACGAAGCGATACTTCCCGCTTCTGCGTCGAGTAGATCAGCGTCGGCGCCGCTCCCACGAGCGAGCGAACCTCCGCGGAGCCGAGCGCGAGCGGACCGACCGTCACACGGCCGCCACGGAAGACGAGGTAGTCCGCGCCGAGCCGTGCGAGCTTCAGCTTCGCCTCCTGGATCGCGAACAGGTTCTCGACAGGCTCGGGAAGCGGCCCGTAGCGGTCTTCCGTCGCCGACACGAGCTCGCGCAGCTCGTCGTCGTCCTCGGCGAGAGCGATCCGACGGTGGAGGTCGATCTTCAGCGCCTCGGCGGCGACGTACGACGCCGGGACGTAGGCGTCCACCCGTGCATCTACACGCACTGGCCGGGCAGCCGCCCGGCGTCGGCCGGTGAGCTCCGCGACTGCCTCGTCGAGCATCTCGACGTACAGCTCGAAGCCGAGCGCGGCAACGTGTCCCGACTGCTCGGGGCCGAGCAGGTCGCCGGCCCCGCGAATCTCGAGGTCGCGCATCGCGATCTGGAACCCGGCGCCGAGCTCCGTGTGGTCGGCGAGCGAGGCGAGGCGCGCGCGTGCCTCCGGCGTCAGCTCCGACGAGTCGGGGTAGAAGAGGTAGGCGTAGGCGAGGACGTCGGAACGGCCCACGCGCCCACGAATCTGGTACAGCTGGGCGAGCCCGAGGGCGTCCGCACGCTCGACGACGAGAGTGTTGGCCTGAGGGATGTCGAGTCCCGACTCGATGATCGTCGTCGAGACGAGAACATCGGCGTCGCCCGCGAGGAACGCGTGCATGCGCTCCTCGAGCTCCTTCTCCGCCATCTGCCCGTGGGCGACGAGAAAGCGCAAGCCCGGGCAGAGCTCCTCGAGCTTCTCGCGCGCCTCGTCGATCGACTCGACCCGGTTGTGCAGGTAGAACGCCTGCCCACCGCGCGCGTGCTCGCGTTCGAGCGCCGCCTTGATCAGATCCTCGTCATACTCCCCGACCGTCGTACGGATCGGGCGCCTCCCGGTCGGAGGCGTCTCGATGATCGAGATGTCGCGGAGCCCCGCCAGCGACATGTGGAGCGTGCGGGGGATCGGCGTCGCCGACAGGGCGAGCACGTCGACTTCGAGCCGCAGCGAGCGGAGGAGCTCCTTCTGGGCCACGCCGAAGCGCTGCTCTTCGTCGAGCACGACGAGGCCGAGGTTCTTCGGGACGACGTCGCGGGAGAGGATGCGGTGCGTCCCGACGAGCACCTCGACCTTTCCCTCGCGGAAGTCGTCGAGGACGCGCTTCTGGTCCGCTCGACTGCGAAAGCGCGAGACCATCTCGACTCGCACCGGGAAGTCGCGGTAGCGCTCGCGGAACGTGTTCCAGTGCTGCTCGGCAAGGATCGTCGTCGGGCAAAGCACGAGCGTCTGCCGATCGTTCATCGCGACCGCGAATGCTGCGCGTACCGCGACCTCGGTCTTGCCGAAGCCGACGTCGCCGCAGACGAGGCGGTCCATCGGCCTCCCAGCCTCGAGGTCCTCCTTCACGGCCTCGATCGCCTGCTGTTGGTCCTCCGTCTCGCGA
The DNA here is from genome assembly GCA_963723695.1 of uncultured Gaiellaceae bacterium. Taxonomy (GTDB): domain Bacteria; phylum Actinomycetota; class Thermoleophilia; order Gaiellales; family Gaiellaceae; genus GMQP-bins7. Next base: position 618,559 of record CAVRRU010000015.1, read on the forward strand.
TACGGGAACGAGCTTTCGAGGCGCTCGAGCCAGTCGTTCGTCAGGTCGAGCGCCTGCCCCGGCGCCTGGCGGCGCTGCGCGTAGAGCGCGAGGAGTTCACCCGCGAGCTCGCGTACCGACGCGCGCGCGCGGCTCTTGAGGTTCTGCCACGCCTTCCCTCCGAGCTTCGACAGCGCGGGGGCATTCGCGTCCGCGCCGATGTATCGCGAGACCTTCGCGATCTGCTCGTGCGGGACGTACAGCCGATCCTCGCCCCGGAACGCGAGGAAGAGATAGTCGCGCGTGACTCCCGCGACGTCCTTCGTCTCGAACCCGAGGAGCCGGCCGACGCCGTGATCCTCGTGCACCACGTGATCGCCCACGCGAAGGTCTGCGAACGACTGGAGCGCGCGGCCGAGCCTCGCGTCGACCCGCGGCGGCCGCTTCCGGAAGACCTGTGTGTCCGGCAGCAGCGCAACGCCGAGGTCCCGCCAGACGAAGCCGCGACGGGCCGGGCTGACGACGAACGCGAGCGACGCGTCCGAGGGCAGTACGTCGATGCGCTCGACGACGTCGGCCTCGACCTTCCGCACGAGCCGCCGGGTGCGGAGAGCCTCGCCCTGGTGCGGGAAGGTGACCACCACGCGACGGCCATGACGGACCATCGCGGCCAGCTCGTTCTCCGCCTCTGCAAGCCCGCGTGCGGCGATCGCCGGACGCTGCGCTTCGAAGACGTGTGGCTGTGAGCGCGGAAGGGCGTCGAGCCGTGCCGCCCCTTCCATGCTCGGCGCGTCGAGGCCTTCCTCCTCCCAGAGGCGAGCGACGTCGTCGAGTTGCCAGACGAGATCGGGCGGCGCATCGAGGAGCGCGACGCGGTCTCCCTCGTCGATCGCCGTGGCGAGCTCCGGGTCGGAGTCGACCCGCTCGCTGGCGGGATAGATCGATGCCTCTTCGACCGAATGCAGCGCCCGCTGCGTGAACGGCGAGAACGCTCGGATCTGCTCGATGTCGTCTCCGAAGAACTCGATGCGAAGCGGCTCGCGCCCCGTGCTCGGAAAGACGTCGACGAGGCCTCCCCGGACGGCGATCTGTCCTCGCTCCTCGACTCGCTCGACCCGCTCGTACCCCGAGAGCGCCAACCCCTCGACGAGCGCGTCGAGGCCGGAACTGCCGGAGCGAGCGACGTGGATGACCTCTGGTCGTGCTTCCTCGGGGGGCGTGCCTTCTGCGAGCGCTCGGGCTGAGACGCAGACGAGCCCGCCTGCGGTGAGCACGTCGAGCGCCCGTGCCCGCTCGCCCACGAGATGGGCGGGAGGCTCGAGGCCGGAGTCGGCACGAACGCCGCGGCTGGGCAGCAGCCCGACTCGAGCCGGGTTCACGTACCAGCCGATGGCCTCGGCCACATCGCGGGCCTCCTCGTCATCGGCGAGGAGGAGAGCGAGTGGGCGGTCGAGGGTCGTGTGGAGCGTCGCGAGAACGAGCGGGAGCGCAGCCTCGGACACGCGCGCGTTCGCCGGGAAGTCATCGACGAACGCGCGGAAGCGCTCGCTCGAGGCAAGCTCGGCGACGAGACCGGCGAGTGGGGTTCGAGTCGGGTCCATACAGCTGGCGGGAATCGCGTCCCGCGGGCTGATGGTAACCGGGCGAACCGAAGGACTCGAATTCGCCGGCGGCCGCCTCGCCTACGAACCCCCGCGACGCCGCGGACAAATCGACAAACACCCCCAGGGGCACTCCCGTGTCCCTACGTCGACGCTACCGGCGATCGCGTCACGAGTGTGACAAGCGATCGCCAAGGAACGCCATCAATTCATCCACGCACGAGCCGACACCGCGACGACATCGCCTCACCGCGCGCGATCAGTTGAACCGGCGCTGCGTCTCCTCGAGCCCGTCGACGACGAGCGCTTCCATCGCATCGGCCGCGCGCTCGACGATCCCGTCCCGATCCTCATGAGCCTCGAACGGCGCCAGAACAAAATCAGCGACGTCGCGCGGGTCACCTCGCCCTGGACGTCCGACGCCGATCCGAAGTCGCAGGAAGTCGGGTGTTCCAAGTGCCTGCGCGATCGACCGAAGGCCGTTGTGCCCGGCCAACCCTCCTCCCGCCCGAGCCTGTAGCCGTCCCACCTCGAGATCGACGTCGTCGTGCACCACGAGCACGTTCTCGGGGTCGACCTTGTAGTAGCGCGCGGCCGCGGACATCGAGCGGCCGGATTCGTTCATATACGTCTCCGGCTTCAGGAGCGCAACCCGGGACTGATCGACTCGCGCTTCGCCGATCCTGCCGTTGAACTTCGACTTGAAGGACACAGCACGGCGACGAGCGATCTCGTCGATCACCATCCAGCCGACGTTGTGGCGATCACGCTCGTGGCGCGGCCCGGGATTGCCGAGACCTGCGACCAGCAAGTCGAGCGTCGAGGCGCGCTCGCCTCGACCGAAGAGACGCACGGGCTACTCCTCGGGCTCGGAGCTCTCGCCGGCGTCGGCTTCGGCCGTGGGCGCCTCGCCCTCGGCCTCGCCTTCCTCCGCAGCCTCGGCCTCGGCCTCGGCTTCCGCCGCAGCCTCCGCCTCGGCTTCCTCGAGCTCGGCGAAGCCGCGAGGCACGGAGACAGTTGCGATCACCGTCTCGTGCGGGTCGTCGAGGAACGTGACGTTCTCGATCAGCCGAACGTCGGCGAGTCGAAGAACGTCGCCGACCTCCATGCTCGTGACGTCGACGTCGATGTGCTCGGGGACGTCCGTCGGCAGCGCCTCGACCTGGACCTCGCGAGCGACGAGCGAGAGCATGCCGCCGGACTTCACGCCGACCGCTTCACCCACGAGGTGAACGACGACGGTTGCGTGAATCGGCTGGTCGAGCCTCACCTCGCGCAGATCGATGTGCATGATCGTGCCGCGGATCGGGTGCTGCTGGTACTCGGCGAGGATCGACGGATGCACGGTCTTCTGGCCAGCGATGACGACGTCCAGGATGGCGTGAAGCCCCGAGGGACCGGTCATCGCCGAGCGCAACTCGCGCTCCGGAACGGAGATCGCGCGCGCGTGGCCCTTCCCGTACAGCACGCCCGGGATGAGACCCTGCGAACGCAGTCGCCGGGTTCGGCGCGAGCCGATCTCATCGCGCTCGCGCACTTCGAGCTTCAACCTGTCGCCAGACACGGCGGCGGATTGTAGCGACTACTTCGAGGATTCCTGGCGCTTAGAAGAGCGGGTTCCCTTACCCCGCGTCTCTTCGCTCGTCTCGGCTCGTACGCTCGATTGAGGTTCTCTGCGGTCGTACGAGATTCGCTGAGTCCAACAAATCGTTACAGGCTGAGAGCCCGTCGGGACGAGCGCGAGTTTTCGGGAGTTGGACTCGCGCATGCCGTCCTGCGTAGGTGACGGGTTGAGAGCGGCGACGACGGGCCCTTCGGGGCGTTTCGATCCCGCCGCGTATCGTGAGCGCGGGGTTCATCATCTCCTAGTACCACGGTAGGGGAGGTGCGAAGGGGCGTCCCAGGCGAGGCGCCCGTTCGTCTGAGAGCGCCGCGCCCAGATTCCCCAATGGGGAACGCGGCGTTCGCGCTCTTCGCGTCTCTCCGCTCGCGGAGCTTCGTTAGCGACTCGCGCCTACCACGAGAGCGCCGCCAGGCAGAGAGAGGAACTCAATGGCTTCATTGACGTGCCGCACTCGCAAGCGCGAAAACGAGCTGGAAGCCCGCCTCCGTCGGATGGAGACGAGCCACCAGCCCCGTGGCGCGCGTGTGGCACCACCACCACCTACTGGACGGGAACGGCGTCGTACTTCTTCCCGCCTCGTGCACGGCTGCACCTGAGACGCCAATGCAGTAAGGTCCCAGACGACGGCGGTCCTACTCGGTGATGGGTGGGTCCGTCGGATACACGTTGTGCGGCCTTGGCGTCGAGGCTCTGCTCGGGACTCGCGTTCACGCCTTTGAAGCATCGATAACGCGGAGGCATCGACAGGGCGTACGACGACCAGATGCGGAGGACCGTGGGGGTTCTCCGTCAGCAGCTCGCCCCGCGAGCGCCTCCCCCGGGCACACTAGAGTGCCCACCCCAGGCTCGCGGGGCGGTGCTGCCACCCATCCTTCCATAGCGTCGTAGCATCGCGAGCGGCGCGGGACGGTGACCCGAATCCCCCGCCGCGATCTTCAGCGAACGGCGACGCCCAGGATCTTCTCGGCCGTCTTCGCGTCTAGCACCCGGCCGGGCCGCTTCGCTCGCGAGACGACCCCGGTAGAGACGCCCGCAGCCTCCGCGATCTCCGGCTTACCGGAGGCGTGGGGAACGAATTGACCCAATTGTGTCCTACCGGGCGAGGCGCAGGAAGGACAGGCTTCGTTCGATGGCGCCTGGTCGAAGAGGTCAGGCGCAAGAACGCAAGGCACCAGGCAGACCAAGGGCCAGGAGGTCAAGGAATGGATGTCAAGGGCGCAAAGGCGCTGAGCGAGCGCCTCGCAGAAGCCGCACGCAACGTTGATCCACCCCCCGCGAAAGCGGTGGGTTCAGGAGACACCGACCGAGGGTCAGAGGTCGCCGACACTGCGGCAAAGGGATAACTGCGGCGTCGCTACGGCGACCGCCGCGCTGCTGAGCGGCGAACCTCGCGCGCCGTTTCTGATGAGCCGTTCCGTAGTCGCGAGCTTCGGGCGTCATCGCGATCTCTCTGGGGAGAGAAACGAGGGCGCGTCAGGAAGCAGTCTCGCTATCCAAGAAACCGCATAGGCTGCGTCGCATGTATCTGCTCGCGACTGTCGGGCTGATCGCCTGGATCCTCGTTTGGCTCGTGGTGGCGTACCGTGTCATCGAGCGAGACGACATCGGCGGGGGCACGAAGGTGCTCTGGATCGTCCTGATCCTTCTCTTCCCACTCGTCGGCCTCCTCGTGTACTACCTGACTCTGGGACGCCGCCCAGCCACGGACGACGGCTTTCCTTAGTAGCCACGTTCCGCGACTACGCCAACTAGCCGCGCGGAGTACGCGGCGCATAACGCCGATGCAGGATGACCGTGTTTCCGTCCGGGTCGCGGAAGGCGGCGAAGTGGCAGACGCCCGAATCCCACGTCTCCGCGATGAATTCAATGCCCTTTGCTTCTAGTTCTGCCCTTGCCGCAGACACGTCCGACACGCGGATGGCAAAGCCAGCCTGGTTCGGGACGAACGGTAGGTCATCACGTTCGGGTTCCCAGAAGCTAAGCGTCACGTTCGGCGTTTCCACTTCGCCGTCAGTCACGTTGCTGGCAGGCAGTCCCAGTACGTCGCTGTACCACGCGGTTGCGCGCGCGGCGTCGCGCGTCGGGATCGAAATGAAGTCCACCTGTTCGACACGCACCAGGCGCGAACCTAGCAACGCGCACCGCGCGAAGAACTAGTCGCGCCTCATGGCACCCAGCAGCCGGTCACACGGACGCGTTAAAGACGTGGCAGGCATGAACCAGCGGCGTGCTGGGTAGGTTTGCCGCATGGCCGCGTCTTCGCTGACGCCGATGCTGACCGTCAAAGACGCAAGCGCTGCGATCCAGTTCTACGCCGACGCGTTCGGCGCGGTCGAAGAAGCGCGGTTCTCTACGCCGACCGGCCAGGTCGTGGCGGAACTCACCATCGACGGGTTGCGATTCTTCGTTGTCGATGAAAACCCCGAAGCGTTCAACGTCAGTCCGACAGCCCTGGGCGGGACGACAGTTCGCATGAACCTCGTTGTCGAAGATCCCGATGCGACGACGGCCAGGGCGCTCCGCGCAGGGGCTGTCGAGGTCTTTCCCGTGGGCGACCAGCCCTACGGGATGCGACAGGGACGCGTCGCTGATCCCGAAGGCCATCACTGGCTGATCGGGACATTCCTCAGCGGCTGATAGTCGGGAGCCGACCCGCGCTCTAGGCGACGCTCGCCGTGTCCTCGGAGAAGGCGACGAGCGCGGCAGCCGTCCCACGCCAGAAGGGATCCTCGGCTTCGGCGAACGGCTAGTCGCGCTCGAGTCGGCTGAGGTCGCCGACGACCCACTCGTCGTTCTCGTCCAGGTCCGCGACTCCGTACTCGCGCGCGATGTCGAGACCGCGGCCAATCTCCGGGTGGTCGTCGAGCAGGCAGTTCAGGTGGGCCAGCGAGATCCCCGGATGCTCCGGCACCTCGACATCGTCTGGATCTGGCGCGTCGGAGAACAACACGGTGAGCCCCGAATCTCCCGGCCACATCGGCTCGCAGTAACCGATGGAGAACGCCGGAGGCTCTGTGCCCCACACGACCACCGTCTGCGTCATCGTCGCCTCACTCTTGCACGGAGGCGCGAGGGTGCCGCCGTGTTGCAGGCAACGTGCTCCGGGCCGCCGACCGATTCGCCGTCCGCGTGTCCCAAATGCCATCGCTCACCGGGCTCGATGAAGCCCCCGACGAGTTCACCGTCCACGAGCTCGGCGCGTTTGCAGGCGGCGCCTCGAGCACAGCGCACCCAGCCTTGCGCCACGATCGGTGCCAGCCGCCTCCGAGTTCCGCGGTGCTCCGGGCGAGCGTACTTCGCCTCGTCGCGTTGCCGCGCGAGCCATCTACACCGTGGTGAGCAGAACCTCTGGTTTCTCCGCGACTGCCAGGAACTCGCGCCAGGGGCGCCGCCCAGTTCGTCGCGTTCATTGGGCTTACCTGCCTACTCGTCGCCATACTCCCACTCACTGGAGAGGGGCGATCGACGGTCTCACGTGCTGAACCTCGACTGGTCTAGGCCAGCGTGGGTGGGCGCCGAGCGTGAGCTCAGAGTGCGTCGCCCCGCCTGCATGGGAGAGGGCGCGAGGCGACTGAAGCCGTCAGGGACCGACATGCAGCCTAGTTATGGATTCTCAGGCGGGTTCGGCGTCTGGAACCGTCAGCAACCGACAGAAAACCTGACTACAGACCTGACTGTGGGTTCCGGATTGACGGCGTGCATCACGAGCAGGAGGATCCTTCAGTGCGAAGCGTGACCGCCGCCGCAATCGTCGGAGCCCTCGCCCTTGTCCTCGGGAGCCCGGCAGCCCAGAGCGCGACGACAGCCGTCATCAAAGGCACAGCGCAAGGCGAAGACATCCAAGGTACGCCGGGCGGCGACGTCATCTACGGCTTGGGTGGAAACGACGAAATAGCTGGCCGTGGCGGCTTCGATGTCATCTTCGGCGGGCCAGGCGACGACACCCTGTCCGGGGGCAGCGGGAAGGACTACCTCTCGGGACAGGAGGGGGACGACACTCTGTCCGCCGGATACGTCGAAGGTCGCTCGGTCGACTTCCTCTCATGTGGGGCAGGCGACGATCTGGTCATCCTCACGGACGTGCCTGAGGCCGCTCGCGGAGCTGTGCGACGCCTACTCAGTCGCGCACCGCGAGATTGCGACTCAGTGCGATTTGCGGAATAGCGTGAACGCGCACCTGCGAGCCCAGGCTCAGGCACGCCCGCGTGTCGCAGAGCCCGGTCTGCCTTCGAATCGCGTTGTGATCCTCCCGGAAGGCGGAATCCCACCTCCGGGCTCGCTCGCCTTCATCCGATTCCAGGACTGCGCTTACGAGTGCGAGGAGATCGCGAGCTGGGAGGACTACCGCCTCGTCCGAGCAGTCCGTCCCTGACGCGTGCGCTGGCGAGTCTTCATCGGGCTGGGCGTCGTGATCGGCATCGCCGCCTTTCACCTCTGGATCTCGCCGCACAATCCGCCGGGGTTCTTCCGGGACGAAGCGGCGATCGCGTACAACGCGCACACGATTGCGAGCGAGGGACGCGACGAGTACGGGGCACGGTTCCCGCTCTACTTCTCGTCCTTTCTCGACTACAAGAGTCCCATCTTCACATACGGCCTCGCCGGGGTGTTCCTGGTCACCGGTGCGGATCGCGAGGTTGCACGTGGACTCGCCGCGGCGTGCGTTCTCGTCGCCGTCCTCCTTCTCGGCTGGCTTGCGTATCGCCGCTCGTCTAGGGCGTCAGTCGGCGTCGCGACCGTCGTCCTTGCAGGCACGTCGCCGTGGCTCTTCGAGCTCGGACGAGTCGCCTTCGAGGTGGCCATGGAGCCGCTGTTCCTGTGCCTCGCTCTGCTCGGTGTCGAACGTGCGAGCCGGCTCGACCGCTGGGGTGTCGCATCTGCGATACCCGTGTCGCTCGCGCTCGGAGCCCTCACCTACGTGTATGCCGGGGGGCGGCTTCTCGCCCCGCTCCTCGCCGGCGCGCTGGCCGTGGTCGGGCTACGGCGCTGGGAGTGGGTCGTCACGGCCTGGCTCGGATTCGCGCTCACCCAGGTCCCCCTGCTGCTGTATACCCGCGCACATCCTGGGGCACTCTCGCGCCGTTACGAGGCGACGACTTTCGTCACCGACGACATGCCCTTCTGGGAGGTCGCCTGGCACGGCGCCGTGAACTACCTGCAGGACCTCCAGCTCTGGCACTACGTCGTGTCGGGCGACGTCAAGCCGTACGCCCACACGCCGGGAGCGAGCGCGCTGCTCGGCGTCTCGGTCGCGCTTTCGGTCGCGGGCTTGGTCCTCATCCTCCTACGTCACCGCAACGACCCCTTCTGGCGCTATGCGTTGGCGGGGTTGCTCATGTCGCCGATCCCCGCGGCGGTGACGATCGATAGACACCACGCGGTCCGGCTCGCGCCGTTCGTGATCATGCTCATCGTCGTCGCGATTCCGGCCCTGATTGCCCTGAGGGATGCCGTGATCAGAGCGCGGTGGGCGCGGGCGCTCGCGATCGTCCTCGCCGTTCTCGCCGCCTTCCAGTTTGCCCTCTTCGTCAACGTGTACCGAACCGAGGGGCCGCTTCGCACGGGGAGGTTCGAGGCAGGCGTCCCGGACCTTCTCACTGTGGCATGGGCGAGCGACGGGACAGCGTACGTCGACTACGACGACCTGGAGCCGCTCGGCCTCGCGCGTTGGTACGCGCTCGAGCAGGGGATCGATCAGTCGCGAGTCGTCCGGCTCGCGGACGGCGGCATTCCGCCTGCCGGATCGATCGCTCTCGGTCGCACCCAGGAGTGCGACTATGTGTGTACGAGGATCGCCGAGGCAGGTGACTACTGGATCGCGAGAGTCGAAGGTCGGCGCGGCTAGGAGCTGGCGTCGAGAGGTGCGCCCAGTGCGAGATTGCCGCCGTCGATGCGGCTCGTCGGTCCTGAGGCGCTCCCCATTGCCGGCGTTTCTCGCGGCAGGTCAGCTCAGCCCGCCTCGCTCTCGTCCTCCGCAAGACTCGCCGTAACCTGGCGACGTACCGCAAGTTCGATCAGCCCGCCGAGGTAGCGCACGAGCCGCCGCCTCGCCGCCGGCTCCGCCTTCGGTGACCTCGCTCGAAGTAGAGATGCACGAGCTGCTGCGCGTCCTCGAGCGGCACTTTCGGGAGCTCGCGGGCGGCGTCTCAGTGGCCCAGACTGCAATCATGGTCGCCTTCCGGCGACGTCAACCGTCCACTCCGAGTTGACCCGCTCCGTCGTCGTACGTGACTCTTCTGTTGCGGTGGCACCAACCACGCGATACGCCCGCTCCGGCGATGTCAGCGTCGCCTATCAGGTCGTAGGGGCTGGGCCGGTCGACGTGGTGTTCGCACCGGGGTTCATCTCTCATGTCGAGCTCACATGGGAGGACCCGCTGTGGTCGCCGTACTACGAGCGTCTCGCGTCCTTCAGCCGCCTCGTGCTGTTCGACAAGCGGGGGACGGGACTATCCGACCCTGTCTCAGGCCCGGCAACGCTGGAGGAGCGGACGGACGATCTCCTTGCGGTCATGGACGCCGCCGAGAGCGAACGCGCCGCCATCTTCGGGATCTCGGAAGGTGGCTCGATGGCTGCGCTCTTTGCGGCCACGTTTCCGCAGCGGACGTCCTCGCTCGTGCTGTACGGCGCGTGGCCACGCATGCTCCGCGCGCCCGACTTCCCGTTCGGTGTCGAGCCGAAGGAGCTGGCGAAGCTCGTCGCGCTTGCCGATCGTTGGGGTGACGGGGTCGCGCTGTCCTCGTTCGCGCCGAGCCTCGCATCCGACCCTCGCGCCCGCGAGTCATGGGCTCGGCTGCAGCGGGCCGCCGCGAGCCCGGGGATGGTGCGAAGTCTCCTCCAGCTCTACCCGGAGATCGACGTGCGCGACATCCTGCCGGCGATCCGCGCGGAGACGCTGGTCCTACACCGGGCAGACGATCGGGTTGTGCCGGTGGCCTGCGGGCGATACCTAGCGGAGCACATTCCGGGCGCGCGCTACGTCGAACTCCAGGGTGATGACCATCTGTGGATCGCAGGAGACACGCACGCACTCCTCGACGAGGTCGAAGAGTTCGTGACAGGAGCTCGACACAGCCCCGAGCCGGATCGGATCCTCGCGACGATCCTGTTCACGGACATCGTCGGCTCAACCGAGCAGGCAGCCACCGCCGGCGACCAGCGGTGGGCAGCAATGCTGGAGGCCCACCACGCGGCTGTGCGTCGTCAGCTCGAGCGGTTTCGCGGAAGGGAGATCGACACCGCCGGTGACGGCTTCTTCATCGCGTTCGACGGGCCAGCACGCGGCATTCGCTGCGCGGTGGCGATCCGCGACGCCGTTCGATCGCTCGGCCTTGAGATCAGAGCCGGGCTGCACACGGGCGAGTGCGAGAAGGTGGGGGACAAGCTGACCGGAATCGCGGTCAACGTCGGCGCGCGAGTCGGCGCGCTTGCTGGCTCCGGCGAGGTCCTCGTTTCGAGCACCGTCGTCGACCTCGTCGCCGGATCAGGGCTTGTGTTCGAGGACCGCGGTGAGCACGAACTCAAGGGAGTTCCAGGTCCGCGTCGATTGTTTGCGGTCGCGGCCTGAGACTTGCAGCCCAACGAAGTCCGCCTAGTTTCCGACTCGCGCTCCTCGATCCGCAGGTAGCTCGCGAGTTGGGCCGTCACCGCACGCGTCGCCGTGGTTGACGAATGAACGGTGACGCTCGAAAGTACCGAGGAGGCGCCGACCGTATGAAAAGCATGCCGGGACGCAGGAGCGCAATCGTTGCTGCAGCACTGGTCGCTGCAGTCGCTCTAGGCGCGTTCCTCGTCACACGCGACGATCGGCCAAACGGACGAGGCGGGCCGTTCCTCGTGGACGACTTCGAGTCCGGCTCAATTGCTGAGTGGCGGGTCGTGGTCGGCGGCTCGGGCGGCTGGTTCGTGTACAGCGACGGCCAGGAGGCCCCGGATCCCTCCCAGACCGACCCCAACGTTCCCTTCAACGTCCACGACCCACCGCAGGGAAAGTTCGCGGTCGTGACCGACATGAACGGTCCTGGAACGCGCATCCTCTACCGCGACCTCAGGCTCGCCGGTCGCTTCAAACTTCACGCGACGCTGTTCTACGCAAGCAGCGTCCCTTTCAACAGCCCACAGACGCTCGCCTACGACGTGCGCGAGCCGAACCAACAGTTCCGGATGGACCTCGTTCGTCCCTCTGCGCCCGTCGACTCGCTCGCAAGTGGCGACGTGTTGGTGAATGTCTTCCACACCTCGTCGGCTGATCTGTTTGGCCTTCAGCCGGCCCACATAACTGAGGACGTGTCGCGCTGGGCGGGCCAGACGGTACGGCTCCGTCTCGCCGTGACCGACAACGGAGGACCGTTACGCGTCGGCGTGGACAACATCTTCTTTGAGCAACTCGGTACCGAAGGCGCCGGACGGATCGAGCTTCTCGACACGCCTGAGCCTTCGAGCGCCCTCAATCTCGTTCTGCACAGGCTCAGCGAGGAGGACGCGCTGGCGGCGCTCTCGGCTCATGCGGGGAAGCTTGCGCGCGCAGACGAGTTCTCCGGTGCCGTGCTCGTGGCACGCGAGGGGAAGGTCCTCCTTGAGGACGCCTGGGGCCATGAGGACCGGGAGGCCGGCACGCTGAACACCCCGGAGACGAGGTTTCGCATCGGTTCGATGAACAAGATGTTCACGGCCGTGGCCATGCTGCAGCTCGTCGAGGCGGGGAAGGTGGCTCTGGACGACCCCATCGGCATGCACCTGCCCGACTATCCGAACAAGGGTGTGGCCTCGAAAGTCACGGTGCGGCATCTGCTCACGCACACTGCAGGGACCGGCGACATCTTCGGACCGGAGTTCGAGCGGAACCGCCTCGAGCTGCGCGAGCACACCGACTACGTGAAGATCTACGGCTCGCGCGGGCTCGTTCACGAGCCGGGCGCGCGACACGAGTACTCGAACTACGGCTTCATCCTGCTCGGTGCGCTCATCGAGGCCGTGAGCGGGGATTCGTACTACGAGTACGTTCGCAACAACGTCTTCGCCCCGGCCGGCATGACCTCCACGGACTCGCTCCCAGAGTCCGTGGAGGTGCCGAACCGTGCGGCGGGGTACATGAGGCCATTTCCCGGCGCTGATTGGGAGCCGAACACCGACTCGCTCCCATGGAGAGGCACTTCTGCGGGTGGCGGCTACTCGACGGTCGGCGACCTTCTGCGGTTCGCGCAAGCGCTGGAGTCTGAAAAGCTGACCTCGAGCGAGATGCTCGCCGAGGCGACCCGCCCCCAGGAGCAGCAGTACGGGTATGGCTTCGGTGTACAAGGAGAAGGGTCGTTGCGGAGCTATGGTCACGGCGGCGGAGCACCCGGCATGAACGGCGAGCTTCGCGTGTTCCCCGAACTCGGCTACGTCGTGGTGAGCCTCAGCAACCTCGATCCGCCCGCAGCTTCCCAGCTCGTGGAGTACTTCGCACTGCGAATGCCCGACAAGTAGCTGCCCACCTGCCCGGCTTGGTTCAGCCCGCCCGCCTCGAGCTCGCGCTCCTCGATCCGCAGCTGCGGGGCGAAGTGCGTCCTCGGCTGATTGACGACCAGCCAAGGCCGCGCTGTGGGATTAGCGGGGACGTACTCCTCTAAGGACTGCGGCACTTCGGGAGCATCTCGCTCGGTGCCCGAGCGCGCGGGAATGTCCCTTGACTCCTGCGGTGTCGAGACTGGTGCCGGATACCGGCGTATGCTCGACAGATGCCGGTTTCCGGTCGCGGTCAACCGCCGTCGGGCCGGCTATCCGCAACCAACGCGCAGCGGACAAGATGAAACTGGTTTGGTGAGCGAGAGGCGCCTCAGAGTCGGACTCGTCACAGAGCCGACAGGCATCGAGAACCCGTATATCCACGGGGCCTACCTCGGGCTCGAGCGGGCCGTCCGCGAGTTGGGGATCAGAGGGCGAGTGCTGACACCGGCCCCGAAGGAACGCTACGTCCCGAGCCTCTCATTTCTCGCGCGACAGAAGTACGACCTCGTCATCGGATTCGGCTTCTTATACGACCTCGTCATCGGATTCGGCTTCTCTGCCGCCGCCGCGATCGACAGAGTCGCCACCGAGTTTCCCGAAACGAGGTTCGCGAGCATCGATTTCGCCCACGACGATTTGGCGCATCGCCCGCAGAACGTCGTGGGCCTCGTGTTCCGGGAAGAGCAAGCCGGTTATCTGGCCGGCCACTTGGCTGCGCTCGTATTGACGCTCTCTCCCGGGGAGGAGGTGATCAGCTCGGTCGGCGGCCAGCGGGTGCCGGCTGTCGAGCGGTTCATCGCCGGCTACCAGGCAGGCGCGAGAGGAGCCAATCCTCGCGTCACGACGTTGAACAGCTATACGGACAGCTTCCTCGACCCGGTGAAAGGCAGGTCGGTCGCCCTGAGCCAGATCGCGAAGGGCTCTCGAGTCGTCTTCCAGGTCGCCAGCGCTTGCGGCCTCGGGGCGCTGGAGGCGGCAAAAGAGCGTGGAATCTGGGGGATCGGAGTCGATGTCGACCAATCCCACCTCGGCCGTCACATCCTGACGAGCGCCGTGAAGAGGCTGGACGTAGCGGTGTTCGACACGATCGAGGAGCTCGTGCGCGGGACGCTCGAGACCGGTCGCACGTCCCGCTTCTCCCTTGAGAACCGCGGTGTCGGCCTCGGCACGATCAGCGCGGCCGTGCCCCGCTCGTTCGAGGCCGAGATCGAGGACGTCAGGGCCGAGATCGTCGCCGGGAAGATCCCGATCGCGAGCTCGGTCACATAGCGCTCTCGCTCTGTATCGAGGCGCAGATGGTCCCGTCCCAGGAGGCCACGTCGGTCGGCGCGTGGCCAACCGGAATGAGGCGCCTACAACAACCCTACCGTCCTGCGGATCGATCTGGACGACGGTGCAGGACCCGCAACCGTAAGGAAGGGCGGCGCCATCCATCTGAGCTACAGATTCGATGCCCCAGGCCCGAGCCGGCAGGTCTGGATCAGCTTCGACCCGTTCCTCCCGCACGGCGAGTCCGGGAGGTCGGAGGGCGCCTATGTCGAGAGCAACTTGTCGAAGAATGAGCGATAGGCCGTCAATGCGACCCGAAGGTCCTCGGTCGAAACGTCATCCCCTTCCGCCCACTGCTTCTCAAGCCGCTCGCGCTCGGTCGCGAACCTGCTGGTTATACGCTGCATGAGATCTGCGACAAGCGCGTCAGCTTTTTCGACCGCCTCCTGTGGTCGATCGACGAAGCTCGTCTGGATCTCCTGCCAACGCTGCGTGAGCTCATCACTCTGATCCTGGTTCAGAAGCGGGGTCTGCGTCTCACTCATGTCTCGCCTCCTCGCGTCCTGCGCGATTCTCCGAGCCTCGTTCCACGAGCTCGTCGAACAACGCTCGGTAATGCCGCATCGCCTGTCGCAGGTCTTCGGTAGCAGAGCCGTTGTCGTCGGCATTCGTCGCGAGTCTGTGGCCCTCGCGATAGTTCTCGACGACGCGAGGATGGTCGACGGAGAGGTCGGCAGCTCGCTGATCAAACTTCTCGACTGGGTATCCTCGATCCGCCATCACTCTCTGAAGCAAGCTGTCCGCTCGAGTGACGGCGCGTCTCGGCTCGTCGACGAACTCGGCCTGGATGATCCGCCACTCCTCGACGTAAGTCGCTCGCGACTGCTCCGAGAGCGGTCGGATGTCGAATGTCTCGTGCCGCTCTTCGCGTCCGGCGAGCTCTGCTTCCGCTTTACGCCGACTGTCGGCTGACGATGTCACTCGGTTGTATTCCGGTCCGAAACGCTCTTGCAACTGCGTACTGCGCCTCCGTGACGCGACCTGCCAAACGACCACGGCGACGACTACGGCAACCACGATCACGATAAGGCTCCAGGCCCATGCCGGCATGGTCTCCCCTCCTCTTCTCAACGGTGGCGTTATCTCGCGTTCGAGTACCCGGCACGGGCGGCACGGAAACAAGAACTCGACCTTCAAGAGTCGACTGAAGCGCCAACACCAGACGTGACCACGCTGCTCCGTGTTCTCGGCGAAGCCGAGGTCGAATCCGTGTGTCACGGGTTCCGCGGCCGCCATGTTGCACGGTGTCCCGTTGGTGCCGGGCGACCTCGACATCACGCCCGCGTTGGACGTCGACAACCTGACGCGACTCGCTCACGTGCTCGCGTGGATCGAGGCACGCCATCCGCTGCTGGCTCAAAGCAGGCTTCCGTCCTGTTCAGGAACGCGAACCAGACGACGAGCACGCGTACCGCTGGGTCCTCATGGAGCGCTGCAAACTGACCGAATCAGGAGGCTAATCCAATGATCGCGCGCGTCGCGACATTTCATCAGCTGGACACGGACAAGCTCGATCCGGCCGCCGTGGGGCAGTTCCGCAGCATCTTCAAGAGCACTCCTGGCTTCGTCGCCGGTTTTCACCTGCGCGACCCGGAGACGGGAAGAGCAGTCTCGTTCACCCTCTTCGAGAGCCCGGAGGCGTTGGACAAGGTCGGCGACGCCCTCGCCCAACGCCCGGAGGTCGACCCAGTCGGGGTCGGTCCCGATGAAGTCGACTATTACTCGGAAGTGATCGAGTTCTGAGATTGCGTCCAGTCGACCGAAGCGACGACTAAGGCGCATCGCGATTGACCCGTGCGCTGGCCGAGCTCCGCTCAGACGTTTGAAAGGCCTGGGCGAGGTCGGGATTATCGAGCCTCGGCCCTCGCCCCGTCCCCTCCTGGCGTCCGCACTGTTCGCTTTCCCCAACGGGTTCACCACTCCCGCGACCTCCGCCGCCCGCCCTCGTTGAGATGCATCTCGCGGAGCTTGCGGTGGCGAGACGTTGCTCGGTTCCCACCCTCGCTGCAATCACGCGAGTGCCGGTGCTCCGGGCCTGCGTAGCCCAGACGGTCTCCGTCCACGTCGCCAACTCCCACTCCTGGTCGGGTTGATGCGCTCATGGCAGCGTGCGCACTCCATGAGCCCCCGAAGCAACGAGCGGGACGAGTGCTCTGCGCTTGGCGCGATGCGCTGCGCCCTATTCACGGCGATAGAGCCGCTTCTTCCTGCGCCGCTTCGATGTTGGCCAGTTAGGCATCTGTTCGGGGAGAGAAATCTACTGCGCGGTGGTTAAACTCATCGCGCACAGTCTGCCGATTGCGTGTTTTAGGGCTCCCTGCACACCCAGCTGCACACTCCGACCCAGAGGACAAGCCGACTGACGACGAGCCCCAGTTACTGACAGCTCATACGAGTGGGACAGCCTGGTCGCTGCCGGTGTCCTCGGACGTTCGTTCCGAGAGCCAGAGGCGAACTTTCGGAACGGCTGCAACGGCGGCGGCTGAAGCTATGAGCATCAACAAGACGTTTCGCGCACGATGGCTCTTCTTGCGACGCACTCTTTCGCTTGCATTGTCGAGGTCGTCCAGCATCGCTCGGAGGTTCCTTCGAAGCTTCTTATCGGCGGCTAGCCGGCTCGAGATGCTGACACCATCAATATCCTTCTTGACCCGCTCGCTCGCATTCGCCCCATGTCCGGCTGCAGAGCGGATATCGGCCCGCAGACGTTCGTCCCTGACGATTTCGTCGGCGTACGAGACAACTTCCCGCAGCTTCTTCTTGGCCTTGTCCATCTGTGTCTCTCTGGTGAGGCTGATCATCGTGTCCTCCCTTTGGTGAGTGTCTCGGGATTACCCTGAGCAGCTCTCAGCAAACGCTCGAAGCAGGTCACGGTAGTGAGCTGGAGGGCGCGCTCGGGAAGCACGACCAGGAGGAGAAGCCCCGCTCATGCGAGCGAGGCTTCCCTGATTGATACGTCGTTGTCTTGCGGCAAACCACCGCTTTCGAGCGAGACAGCGAAGCGGCCGCTGTGATCGCGGCCGCTTCGATGAAAACTGTCCTCTTGGGTTAACGGCGTACGTAGACGCCACCGGTCAGCAACAGGACCAACAGCACAATGATCAGAATCCATGCCCAGACGGGCATCTCGACCTCCTTGTCTTGAGCTAGTGGTTGCTTGCAGCGCGATCGCGCTCGACGATGGTCGTGTTCTGCCCGCCGGCTGCAGCATCGCGGTTGCCAAAACCGCCCCAACTCGACCAGAAGATGAGTGAGGCGACGAAACCGATCGCGCCGATGACGACCAGGATGATCCCGGCGACCTGAAGATCGATGCCCGACGCTTCAGCGCTTACAGCCCACGCCAGAATCGCGCCAACGGCAATCAGAAGAATGCTGAGACTGATTCCCATCAGTGTTCCCCCTTTTCTCGCGGTCGCTGAGTCGGCTCTTCGGCGGCGGCGGCGGCGTCCTGGGGTTGCCGCGACGCTTGCCCTGTGGGAGGGCCGAGCGGTGGTGCTCTACCGCCAAGATCGCAACGAAGCTGCGCGAGCGGGCCGGTCTACCGAAGGAGCCGACGGGGCTGGTGGCGGATCTCGAGGAGCAGGCGAAGCACTCGACGAAGAAGGCGACGTCGCGGGCGAAGGCGGATCCGTGACGAACGCGCGGAGCGTCCGCGCGTTGGTGATCGCATAGCCCTGCCAGTCGTTGTTGAAGTAGGCGAACACGTCAACCGTTCGCCCGGTCAGTCGCTTCGCCCAGGAGCGGAGCTCCCGCACGCTGTAGTCGCCGTCGCGAGCCCGTCCAGAGTGGAACCGCAGGTAGCTCCAGCCTGCGGTGTCCACCCACGGCGATGGCGGGCCGGGCGAACGGTCTGCGACCACCAGCGCGGCACCGTGCCCGCGAAGACGCTCGAACACGTCCTCCGCGAACCAGCTCGGGTCGCGAAATTCGAAGGCGTGGCGCCCCGGCGTCAGCGCGTCGAGCGCCGACTGGAGAACCTCATCATCCCGGGGGAAGTGCGGCGGCAGCTGCCAGAGGATCGGCGCGAGCTTGGAAGCGTGCCGCAGCGGCTCGACGCACGCGTCTATCCGCTTCACTCCCTCCACGATCTCTCGGAGGCGCTTGACATGCGTCAGGTATCGGCTGGCCTTGACGGCGAAGAGGAAGTCCTCCGGTGTTCGTCTCGCCCACCCCTCGACCGTCTTCGCCGTCGGTAGGCGGTAGAAGGTCGCGTTGATCTCGACCGTGTCGAAGGACTGCGCGTAGATCTCGAGCCAGCGGGCGCTCGAGCTCGACCGCGGATAAAGGACGCCCCGCCAGTGCTCGTAGCTCCAGCCGGAGCAGCCGATGCGAATCACGACGTGGTTATTGCCGGCGATCGCGTTCGATAACCGTGTTTGCGGCGGGCAGATAGGGGAAAAGCGGCGGCATGCCCGATTCCAACCCCACCGAGAATCTCCCGCCCAAGCACGATCCGTTTGACGCACCCGACGTGGAGGACGAGGCGGACACGCGCGAGCGCGTGCTCGAGGGAGGCGAGGATGCCGGCGACGGAGACGCCGAGGAGGTTCGGCGCAAGCTCGGGCTCGAGGAGGACGGCGATTTCTCGTGAGGACGCTCTGTCTGGACGTCGCCAGTCTCATCGGCTCGTAGATGCAGCGCCTGTTCGCAGGCGTGATCGCTGCGGTCGCGGTCGCCGGTTGTGCCGGCGAGCCACATCAGCGGGAGGAGGCGCCTCCGGTCGACGTCGCCGACGGGTCCTTGCGCTTGGATGCGCGCCCAAGGCCGGACGCGAAGCCGTGCCCGCCGGGCGAGTACGAGCTTCGGATCTCGCCCGACCGTCGAGCTCTCATGCGTGTTACTCCTCGTGGTGGCGGCGCCAGGGCGCTACTCGTTGCGCTGCACGGCGCCGGGAGCGGCAGAGCCCCCGGTGGCCTCTGGGCTTTTCGGAGTGCGTGGAGTGTTCCGGGACTGGTGATCGTGTCACCGGCGGCAGCCGGCTCTGCGTGGACCCTCGGGGCAGTTGACGTCGATTTCGTGGACCGGACGCTCCAGCGAGCATTCGCGCGCTGCAAAGTCGATCCGCGCAGGGTCGGCGTTGGCGGATTCTCGTCTGGCGCGGGGATGGCGCTCTGGCTCGGGCTCTCGAACGGCAATCTCCTGCGCGCCGTGATCGCTTTGTCTGGCGGCGGGTCGCTCCCGGATGGGCGCCTTGGAAAACCTCGCGTGTTCGTTGCCCACGGAACAGCCGACAGTGTGATCCCTGTCGGGCAGGGCGGTGATGTGATCGTTCGGGAGCTTCGCGGCGAGGGATACGCCGTGATGTACAGGCGCTTCAAAGGAGGGCACCGCGTCGTGCCCTCGATCGCACGCGACGCCGTCATCTCGACTCTGATTCGCTAGCGGCTGGAGCAGCGGGATCAGCCACCTGAGAGAAGCGTCATTCGATGTCAACCACCTGCCAACGTGGCGCTCACTTCGGTTGTGAGTCGAGGCTATCCGCAAGCGCCAGCTCGGCGTCGTCGCGGGTAAGGAGCCCGAGCAGGATGCCGTGCGACGTTGAGACGATCAGCTCTTAACGCCGTCGCTCGACTTCTTCTGCAGAAGCTTCTCGACTGCACTACTGGTTCGGATCGTCCTCGGGCCGAGCTCCATGACGTGCGCTGCCTCCGCTCCGGGGTCCTTCGCAAGTGCGTCACCTCGTAGCAGGCCGGCGACGATCCGACCTCTCCGACGACGACGCAGAGGTCGTATCCGCTGTCCGCGACACGCCCACGAACCTCGCTAGTGCGATCGCGGGGAGCGCACACCGAGACGTCGTAGTGAATGAGGTCGCCCGCCCACGGGATCTCCGACGACGCACCTTCGCGCGGATGTCCGCACGCGAACCAGTCGAGCGTGCTCGCGGCGTAGTCGTACACATCAGTGAACCCGAGGGCTTCGAGCCGCCACGCGGCTCGCGCGCTCAGGTCTCACTGATAGTGCCGTTTCTGGCGTTTTTCACATGACGACAGGCGACGACGCCCCACTACGCTGCGGCCTAGCCTCGCGGCGGAGCCTGGAGCTGAAATTCGGCATGCTCGCCGCGACGCAGCTCGCGGCTGCGCTCTGCCTCTGCATTGAGTTCTGCGCCGAACAGCAGCGCGAGCGCGCTCAGCCAAAGCCAGGTGAGCATGACGATGACTGCAGCCAGAGAGCCCCACGCCTTGTTGTACGAACCGAACTGGCTGACGTAGACAGCGAACCCGCCCGATCCAAGTAGCCACACGAGAACGGCCAGCCCGGTACCGAAGGTCAAGAACTGCCAGCGGGGATGATCGACGTTGGGACCGAGATAGAGAATCGTTGCGAAAGCGAGGAGAAGACTAAGAATCAGCACGGGCCACTGCGCCGTCCACCAGAGCCACTCGACAACGGCCTCGAGGCCAATGGCGTCACCGATCCAGCCGGAGAGGTGCGGGCCGAGCACAAGAAGTCCGAAGGCGAGAGCAAACGCAAATAGCAACAAGACCACCATCACGAACGCAGTTAGCCGGCGCTTGACGAAGCCACGGGTCTCGTCGCGCTCGTATGCACTATTGAGCGCCCACATGAGCGTTTGCATCGCGCCCGTGAGTGACCAGACCGCGAGCACCGTCCCCACGACCGCCATCGCGATCCCCGAGCTCGCCTGATTTTCGGTAACTCGAGTCAGGCTTTCGTCGATTAGAGTCAGCGCCTCGCGCGGCACGACGCTTTCGAGTTTCTCGGTGATTGTCCCGATCGCATCGGGGCCGGCGAACAAGCTGAAGGCGCCAACAGCGACGAGCAGCAGGGACGGAATGGCTAGGAACGAGTAGTAGGCGATAGCGGCCGCGAGGTTGGTGATGTGGTCATCGAGGGCTTCCCTGCCGGCTCGAACCAGGATCGCCCGGTAGTCGCGCAGTGACAGCTTGGTGGGTGTTGGATCTTGGAGTGTCGGTTCTTCGTGCTCCGGTTGTGGCTGTGGGGCTTCCTTACGCTCGCTGAAGGACAGGCGCTGCTCATCACCGGCGCCGCTATTTCGAGCCATGTGCTGAGGTCCCCACTCGCTTGCGACGACAAACCACCCTCAACTGACGCCGCCGTCCGATCCATGAGAACTGGTCGCCGAGTAGCACGCTTCGAGGACCGGCGCAAGCTTGGAAGCACGCCGAGTCGTCGAGCGCCGTGTTTCGCCGCCCTTCGCGTGGGTCATCCTGCACCATATGAGCGCCGTTCAATCACAGCCCAACGTCCTTCCAGACCCACCGCTCCAACCGACCCGACCGGACGAGCCACCCACCACTGAGGTGCCCGAGCCGCCCGATCCTGCGGAGCCGTGGAATCTGCCCGATCCTCCTAAGCCACCGACGCCACTCCCACCAGCCGAACCACCGGAGCCAGAACGGTGAGACGGGCAGCCACGGTCATCGCCGTCATCATTGGCGTTTATGCGGTCGCGATGACGAGCGGCCGAAGACGGCTAAAACGTGCCCGTGAGGTGTACTTCGAGGAGGTCAGCTCAGGGTCGAAGCCGATCGAGGCGGTGGGCACAGCTGTGGCAGCCTTCGTTGGCCTTGCGGAAGGTGGACCGCTGCCGCGATGACGCAACATGACCGTCAAGCGCCAGGCGACCTGACGGAGGTGCAGCCCGTATGACGATTCCCGATGTTGGCCGCTGTCTCGGTTCGGGCAAAGCACCACGGGAGGAAACTGAGCAAACCGACGGGGATCGAACCTCGGGCGTCTGCGTCGCATGCTCGGGTCGGTTCGAGATTGAAGACGGCTTGGTCATCGCGCACGAGGCAGCTCCAGAGGATGAACGCGAGGGTCTAGGCGAGTAGAGTCCAACCCCTGCAGCTGCCCGCACGAATGCTTTCTCGCCCGGGGCGTCTGCCCTCCACTGGCGGCGCTGAGCGACAGGCGATGGCACGGAAGCACGAGCGTCGACTGCCGACGCACATTTAGTCCGAGACACGGTCTCGTTCGAGTGCGCTCCGCACGATAGGAATGCTGCGCTCGAGGCGCTCGCGCTCTTCAGCGGAGTCCGCGTTCGCGAGGTTCACACTGAGATCGGCCAGCTTGACACGCTGGGCGGTAAGGCCGACCACTCCCCGCGTCGCACAGATCCGAGCGACGAAATCCTCATGTTCCTCATTTGGCCGCCGAGTGAGCGCTTCGACGGCCTCCTGCACCGTGGGTTCCACGTCCAATTCTGCAAGTTCTTCCATCGTCCAGTCCGTATCTTCGAGAACGTCGTGGAGGACAGCGGTGCTCAACTCGGGCACCGTCGCATCCGTGCCGAGTGCTGCAGCAACATCGAGTGCGTGGGCCAGATATAGCTCGCGCGTATCGGCTCGACGGTGGTCCTCGAACGCCAGCGCAGCGACGTAAACCGCATGGACGAACATATTCGGAGCCGCCATTGTGCGTTGGCCTCCTCGCCTTCTCAAGTTCTCTGTGGAAGATCCAGGCGGTACTCGGTCGTGGAGTTCGCGTCTTGGCTTGGCGGCTACCCGACCCGAGGTTCGGCGAAACGACGACAAGTGAAGCTCGCTCTTCATCGAAGCGTCTCGCGTTTTCCACCTCGCGCCACATCAAGTTGTGCTCAAGCTTCGCCAGGCTTTCCGTGATCTCCGGCGAAGCGCTGAAGCCTGGGTGAGTCCTCGGGATCAGGACAGTCGAGCGCTACGAGCGGTCTGGGTACGGATCGCGACCGCTGTCGCCGCCCGACACCGCTTCCCACTCCTGCGGGCCTGAGCAGCTCGGACACGGCGGCAAGCTCTTCACCGAACTCGTGTCCAGCTCGTAGTCGCAGTTGGTGCAGGGTACGTGCCTGCAGACACATCCGACCCGACGGGTACTGGGTTAGCCGTGCCGTCGCACTACCCGTTGCGTCCCGCTCCAAACGAGTTGCCATATGTCGGAGGCGAGACAAGGAGGGAGGGGCGGAAGATCGGAGAAGCCAACTCCTGGCCGAGCCGAGTCTGTGGCGTCCCTTTTCTCCTCCCCTGGTGGGGACGCGATTGGGTGGCCGGCTCGGCCACCCTCGCGGAGTTTTGCCTGGGGCGGAGAAGGGCAGACATGAGATGCCCGACCGTTCTCGGCGTCCCTTCCCCTCTCCATTGGGGGCGCATGTTGGGATGTCGGCCTGGCTTTTCTGGAACGAGCCTGATCCCCGGAGCCGCCGACTCCGCGACCACCGGAGCTTCCGTCCGAGCCGGATCGCTGATCGATCGGCTTGCCCGCCTCGGGCTCGCGATCGCAATACTCGCCGTGACTTTCGCAACATCCCGCAAGCTCGTGAGCCTCGCTGAGATAGGGCCCGAGCCGCCGCCTCGTGCCGGCTCAGCCTTCGGCTGCGGAATCCGGGACGGACGATTCGGAGTACTACCGGGAGTGGTGTCCGCCACCACGCCCTAGGCCACCGAAATGAAGCATCGTCGGTTCGGGGATACCCGCTAAGGAGGTAACGATGCCGGATTCGAGTCTCTATGAGCGGCTCGGTGGCGTATTCGCGCCGTGACGTTGGCGACGTGCTCGAGCAGAGCAGAAGAGAGCTCCGTCTGACGGGAACTCTCGATCTACTTCTTCATCCCAACTACGAGGATGAAAACCACTGCGCCTATTAGAAGCACCGACGAAAGAACAATCCCAGTCAAGAACCCATCCCCCCGACCCTCTCCCTTCCCCTTGAGTTGCTGCACGAAATCATCCTCCAAATCGCAGCGTTTTGCGAGGTTTGTTCATACGCAGAGTGCTGGCGACGATCTAGTTCAGCCCGCCCGTCTCTAGCTCGCGCTCCTCGATCCGCAGATAGCTCGCAGTCTTACGCTTCGCCCCGATGCTCGCGTCCGTTACCGCCTTGTAGAGGCCGCTGCTTTGCGGGTCGCTTGGCTGTGCGTGCAATCTCCAGCAGGCCCTGGGCAGCCTCAGAGGGCGAACCCCCAGTGCATCGCGGAACGCGCGGGCCATACCCTTCGGCCTCCCTCCAGGGTTACCTCACTGCCCAGGCTGGAAGGGCAGTCGATTCTCCTCACGGTTGACAGCGTGACCCCGAACGTGGCGAGTGAACCGACGCTTCCGCTCCCGCGTGCATCTGCGCAAGACGGTCACACTTTCGGCCAGAACCGTGACCAGATTAACTGCGGCGAGCGAGGGGCGCGTTACCGAGTTCGGGCCTGTGCCGAGGGTTAGCGCGAAGGCGGTCAGTTTCGGCGGCAACACGGACTGTCGCGTCGCGTCTTGCCTACCTGCTACGTCCGGCACATGATCTCGGCGTGCGCACCGAGCTCCCGACAGGCACCGTCACCTTCCTCTTCACCGACGTCGAGGGCTCGACCAGGCTGCTGCACGAGCTGGGAGCGGAGGCGTACGCGGCTGCGCTCGCCGAGCACCGGCGGATCGTGCGGGAGGCCTGCGCCGAGCAGGACGGAGTCGAGGTGGACACGCAGGGAGACGCCTTCTTCGTCGCCTTCCCCACGGCACCTGGCGCACTCGAGGCGGCCGCGCAGATCACGGAGCGGCTCGCAGGTAGGCCGATCCGCGTGCGCATCGGTCTGCACACGGGGACGCCGTTACTCACGGACGAGGGCTACGCGGGGACGGACGTGAACCGCGCGGCGCGGATTGCCGCGTCCGCAAGCGGTGGCCAGATCGTCGTCTCGGAATCGACCCGCGCTCTCCTAACCGAGGGCGACTTCCTCGACCTCGGTCGGCATCGCTTCAAGGATCTCGCAGCGGGGGAGCACGTCTACCAGCTCGGATCTCAGGAGTTTCCCCCGCTGAGGAGCCTGCCCGAGACGAACCTTCCGGTGCCGGCGACCCCGTTCCTCGGCAGAAAGGAGGAGCTCGCCTCGGTCGTAACGCATCTCGGGTCGCCGGATGTGGGTCTCCTGACGCTCACCGGGGCTGGAGGAAGTGGGAAGACGCGGCTCGCGCTCCAGAGCGCCGCCGAGGTGGCGGAGAGATTTCCAGGGGGTGTCTCCTGGATCTCGCTCAGCCCGCTTACGGATGCCTCGCTCGTCGCGCCAAGCGTCGTACAGGTCCTCGGCGCCCAGGACGTTCCGGAAGGCAGGCTCGATCTCGCCTTCGCCGAACGCGTGGCGCGCGGCCGCGTGCTCGTCCTCGTGGACAACTGCGAGCACCTCCTTCCGGGCGTCGCACAACCGATCGCGGCGATGAGAGACGTTCCGGGCGTGACGGTCCTCGCGACGAGTCGCGAGCGCCTGCAGCTGCAGGGCGAGCAAGTGTTCGGCGTGCCACCGCTCTCCGAGACGGACGGAGTGCGGCTCTTCGTCTCGCGTGCCACCGCCGTCGGTGCCCAGGTCTCGGCGACGGCCGAGGTCGAAGAGCTCTGCGAGCGGCTCGACGAGCTCCCCCTTGCCCTCGAGCTGGCCGCAGCACGGACCGTACTCTTCTCGCCGCGTCAACTGCTCGATCGCCTCGGCAACCGTCTCGATCTGCTCAAGGGATCGCGTGATGTCGACCCCCGCCAGCAGACGCTGCGCGCGACGATCGAGTGGTCGCACGAGCTGCTCTCGCCCGACGAGCAGCAGCTGCTTCGCCGGCTGGCCGTCTTCATGGGAGCGTGCACGTTCGAAGCAGCTGAAGCCGTCTGCGACGCAGATCCCGACACGTTGCAGGCGCTCCTCGACAAGAGCCTTGTGCGGCGCCGGGAGGAGGACGGTGAGCGACGCTACTGGATGCTCGAGACGATCCGCGAGTATGCGCTCGAACGCCTCGAGGAGAGTGGCGAGGCAGAACAGATCCGCCGGCGTCATGCAACGCACTACCTCGGTGACCCACTCGACGCCGAGCGCCCCTGGCTTGAAAACGAGGAGCCCAAGCTCCTCGGTCGACTGAACCGCGAGCTCGCGAACGTCCGCGGTGCGCTCGACTGGGCACACCGGACTCAATCTCCCCTCGAGCTCGACCTGGCCACTCTCTACCAGAGGGCCGACGCCGTGCTCCCCTCGGATGGGCGGCAACGATTGGAGGCCGCGCTTGCGAACCCGACGCCGCCACGACCGCGGCTTCGTGCGCGCGCGCTCCTCGCGTGTGGGGGGTTCGCGCATATGGCGGGTGATCTCGACATCGCCCGGCGTCACTCCGAGGACGCGCTTCGCCTGTACCGCGAAGTGGGGGGCGAACTCGGGGAAAACCGGGCGTTGTTCCAACTCGCGGTTGTTGCGGGCGCCCGTGGGGACCAGGGCGAGGAGGCGCGTTTGCTCGACGAACTCGCTGAGCGCGCACGGCACAGCGGCGACCCGCGGGGACCTGCACTCTTGCTGATGCTTAAGGCGGCTCGCGCGTTCGCTGCTGGCAATCGCGAAGAGACACGGAAGCTCCTCGATCAGTCCCTGCGATCGTCATCCGGCACGGGTTTTTTTTCGGAGGCGTCCGCACACATGCGGGTGGCAAATCTGGCGATCGTCGAGGGTCGGTTCGACGACGCTGTGCGCGCGTGCGCGGCCGCCCTCGAGATCCTCTTTCGGTGGCAAGGGCGTCAGCTCGAAATCTGGGAGGCGCTCGGTGTCTCAGCTCGTGCCCTGGGTGGCACGAACGAGCTGGAGGCGGCGGTGCGCCTTCACGCCGCGTTCCTCGCGTGGCGGGAAGCGCGGGGGCCCGTATATGTGTCTCCTGTCCAGACGTCGCTCTTCCGTGAACTCCGCGAATATCAGCCCGCGGCGCTCCGGGCAGCGACTTCAGATCCCGAGTTCGCTCGCGTTGCGGCCGAAGGGCGGCGGATGACGCTCGATGAGGCGATCGACTGCGCCCGCGAGGCCCTGGCTCGCGTCGCTCCACGCCCCGAATGAGCTCGCGCTCGGATCTGCCGATCGGCACCGTAACGTTCCTCTTGACCGACGCCGAGGGCTCGACCAAGCCTTCTGGCCATACCAACGAGCGATGTACGACTGCGGCAGCTCGGCTGTCACGACGCCGACGCCACTGTCCCCTTGGTCGCGTTCCTTCTATTCCTGAGATCGGAATGCGGTCACGACTTCGGACGGAAGCGTGATCCGGCTCATCCGAACTCTGTCGAGCACAACATCTCGGCTCCGAATCCTGAAAATCGAGGCATGTAGCTGCGGGTTGCGCAGCGAACAAACCGCACGATCTCGGCGGTGCAGACCGAGAAGGACGGCTACTACACGAAGGTCAAGGTTCACGCGACGGGGAACGCGGTCGACTTTAAGACGATCTCTGCCGTGCCAGACGTCGCCGACCAGATACGCAAGCTCGCCGAACTACGAAACGCCGAAATCGTGTCGCCAGAGGAGTTCGAGACTAAGAAGACCGAGCTACTGGAGCGTCTGTGGCCAGGCCTCGTCGGGCGGGGGGCGACCAATAACGGCTGGATGGTGCTGGCCGACGACCGCGATCTCGGTCACGTCGCCGATCACTACCTCACCCCGACACTTCGCCGAACTGGCGACGGATCAACCCCGACATGACAGGCCCACCGACGACGAGGCGATCGGGACTCGCCGCCGGTGAGATCTCTAGCTCGACCATCCCCGCCTGAAGCTCGGCATTGCCGCCGTGCGGCGCAGCGGCCGCCGCGAGGAGCGGCGACACGTCGGCACGCGCCCCGAGCAGGAGCCCGACAGGACGGGCCTATAGGCTCGCCGTCTCGGAGATGTCACGTATCGCGATACACGACCTCGCCATTGTGCTCGGGGCGTCGTGGCTGGCGAGGGTCGCCTTCGTCGTGGTCATCGGTGAAGCGCACTCGGCTGACGTCGACTCGTGGATGCTCGTCGCCGCGACCCGGGCCGAAGGGGAGAATCCGTACGAAACGGGCCTCCTGAACTGGCCGCCACTCTGGCTCGAAACCATCGTCGCTCTCGATGCGGTGGCCGACCGCCTCGACGTGTCCTTCCTGTCGGCGCTCCGGACGTATCTCGTCCTCGTCGAATCCGCGATGGTCGTGACGCTCTACCTGACGCTCGTCTCCGTCGGCGCCCGGCGCGACGCCGTCCTCCGAGCGCTGCTCGTCGGCATCGCTGTTAATCCGGTGATGATCATCCTCGTCTGCCAGCACGGGAACAGCGACGTGAACGTGGGGCTGCTCGTGAGTCTCGCCTGCGCCGCGCTCATCGCTCACGAACGGTCTC
The DNA here is from genome assembly GCA_963723695.1 of uncultured Gaiellaceae bacterium. Classification (GTDB taxonomy): domain Bacteria; phylum Actinomycetota; class Thermoleophilia; order Gaiellales; family Gaiellaceae; genus GMQP-bins7. The sequence continues at coordinate 646,683 of CAVRRU010000015.1, forward strand.
GCGACGTCCTGATCTGGCTCGTGGGCTGCCTGTTTCTGGGCCTGGGGGTGTTGGCGAAGACCACTCCTATCGTGCTCGCCCCCGTGCTGGCGCCAGGCGCTCGACTTGCGTCACGCACCGGAAGGGCGCTCGGAGCCGCGTTCCTGCTCCTTCCGGCCACGATCGGGCTGAGCGTCATCTTGGTTCTCGTCCCCCACGCCGTCTACGACCACGTCTTCGGCTACCGAACTCCCCGCGGCAACTTCGGGTTTCCAGGTGTGCTCCAGGGCGTTACGGCCGTGGACTATCGGTCACGGCTCCTGGTGATGACAGCCTTGGCGGCGTTCGCGGTCGTCATCTGGCTCTCCAGCCGACTTCGGCCCGACACGCCGCTGTCGGGCACGCGCTTGGTCCTTCTCGCACTGACCACCCTGATGCTCGCCGCGCTAGTCCTCGTCGAAGCGCTGGAGGCGCTCGGCGTCGCGGCACGGGACCGGTACGACTCCGTCTTCACGTTGGGCCTCGTGGGCGCCGTCGTTTTTATGGCGTACCGGCTCTGGAAGGAGCCGCCGCTCGCTCCGGAGAGCTTGTACCTCCTCGTCGCGCTGGTCTTCATGGTGATCCCCTCGTTCGGCCCCGGGTACGCGGGCCACTACGCACCCTGGTTCGTCCCCGCTCTGATCGCGACCTACGTGCTTCTCGACGATGCCTGGCGGCGACTGCTGCTCATCGCGTACTTCATCGCCGCCGCGACGTACGCGTTCGAGTACGCGTTCATCGCCTTTCTCGGCGCCTTCGCCGACCCGATATTTGACTACCCGCAGTGGGTCGACGACTTCGGTGGCTGGTTGAACGTGCACCACCGGTGGGGGCTCGTGCGCCTGCCGCTCGTCGTCGTCTACGTGGTCGTCATCGCAGCGGGCATCGCACGACTCCACCGTCTCATGACGCGAAGCTCTGGCGACGGCGAACGAACGTCGCCTCCGGCAACGTCGCCAGGAGCGACCGCTCCGGGCCGACCCTGATCAGCACGCGCTCGGCCTCGGCCGTGTCGAGCGCCGACACGAGATGGCCGTCAACGAGGACACCCGCCTCCACGGCCGCCGACCGGCTTCACATGACTGTCATCGCCAGCCCCGCTCCCCCTTTCCGTACAGGGCGGTCACCATTTACGCCAATGGCGAGCCTCGTCCGCGATCTCTTCTGTCCGCATCCATCGGGGGGATACACGAAAAGTGCGTGTCTCCAATCCCTCTCGCTCTCCAAAAACCGCATAACCATGTGGGTTTGCGGCTCACACCGGTTTCGTGTCGGCATCGTGTGGCTTACGGTCGGCCGAGTCCTTGTCTCGGCCATGTCAGTATCTGCCGCCATGGGTGATGCGGTCGTTCCTGAGCAGCCCGCGGAGGAGTCGAGTGCTCGCGGGTACGCTCCGACTCCCCGGCGCATCGCTGCCCTTCTGACTCCCCGGCGCGTCGCTGCCGTCGTCGCCCTTGTGTTTCTCGCCGTCCGCTTCAGAAGGCAGATTCGACTCGCGCGACTAGCCATAAGGCACAGGCGACGGCTGAGGCTCGCCCTCAGCGTCCTGGTATTTCTGCGCCAAGTGCGTAAGGGCCAGCTTCTGGGCCGCTAGCGGCTCGGGTCAGGACTCGACGAGGCGTCCGTCGTCGTCGTAGAACCGCTTCGGCCAGACGGGCTCGTTGATCAGGGACTCGACGAGAGCGACCATCTCGTCCAACGGGAACTCGAACCCCGGCTTCTCAGCGTCCTCGCGCCAGATCGTCGCGAACGCGCCGCGCGGTGACCCGGTCAGTGTCCATCGTCATGCGGAGAAACGCATAAGGTCGGCAGTCCGCGCCGCGGTTCCCTGCTTCCAGGATTCCTCCTGCAGGGCGATCACGACTTCGCCTGCTTCGGCGGCTTCGGGACGTAGCCGCCCGGAGAAGCGATCCGCCGCCAGCCCCGCTCGCCCAGGCGCTCGCGCATGCGCGCGTCGATCTGCTTCCTGAGGAGGTCGCGCTGCTCGGGGCTCAGCGAGACCCTCCTCGCCTGCAAGACGGGCTTCATGCCGCGACCGCCTTCGACCAAGTTAGGCGGCTGCTCCCGCCGGATCAGGTGTCAGCTCCGACGTGTAGGTCCGCCTGTAGCCGAGGAGCTGGCCCAGCGGCGCGCCTAGAGCCAGGCTGATGAGCTGTAGGAACGCAGGCGGGAACGGCAAGCGCACCGTGTCGAAGTGAGCCTGGGCGATGACGGCAAGCCGAAAGGGATTCGGCATGCCCTTCTTGTTGGTCTTGCCCGCGGCTGCGAGCGCGAACATCGTCTCGATCAACGACTCAAACCGAAGCGCCGGACGCACCTCGCAGCGAAACACGAGTTCCCCCTCGCCGGCGTTCCACCACTTGTGCGCTTGTCCCGGCTCCACGACGAGCACATCGCCGGGGTGCGCCGTGATCTCCTTGCCTGCGACCCTCGCGCCGAGTGTGCCCGACACGATCTCGAAGGTCTCGACCTGAGCCGGGTGGACGTGCGCTGCCGCGACGAATGCCTGCGGCTCTGCGTGAAGCTCGATCAGCACGCACTCGCCGTCGGTCTCCGCAGAGGTCCGGAGAAACGTCATCCGCTCGCCCGTGACGGGGTTGACGAGGGTCTGGCCCTTGCTGATCACTGCTGCCTCCTTGTGGTCGTTACGAGCGGGCGGCCACGCATTAGTGCCCGCACGCGTTGCAGGGTAGATAGCTTGACCGGTTATGTCAATTGCTCTTACTACCGAGAGCACAAGATGATGCGCGTAAGCACGTCAAGCCCGATGTGCTGATAGGATCGAGCCATGAACCCTCGGTCTGGAGACGACTTCGACCACCCCTGGTTGATCGAGCGGATTCCTGAGGAAATCCTCGGTCGCTACCGAAAGGCGATGTTCCGCGTCCGGTCGAGCAACGAGCCGCTCGTGATCCTTGACTCGCTTGCGGAGATGCAAGAGATCTTGCAGCACGTTGAGCGCGCTGCGGTCGAGGAGGCTCGCGCGCAAGGCGCTACGTGGTCGCAGGTCGCGCAGGCTCTCAACCGGACGCGGCAAGCCGTCGAGCAGCGCTTCGGCTAGAGCAGCGAGGTGGAATCCGTACACGTCTCGGCACCGCAAGCTCCGCGAGATCTATCTCGAGCAGCCGAGGTCGCGTGAATGGTGAGGCCAGACGCAGAGCTTCTTCGCCTCCATCGACCAACGAGGATCCGAGGCAGAGGATCCACCTAGTGAGCTCGTGAGTCGGCCAGTGCACTGCTCGCGGCCATGGCGGTCGGTCTCTTAGCCGTCTCGGGAGCGGGTGGCGCGCAGACGCCGCGCGTCGGGGGAACGCTTGTGTTCGGCAACGTGGCGGAGCCTCCGTGTCTCAACGTGCTTCTCGGTAGCTGCCAGTCGGAGGCGACCCGAATCATCGCCGAGATGGTTCTGCAACCGGCGTTCGATGTAAGTCCCCGGTACACGTTCCGGCCAAGGCTCGTCTCGAGTGTCGAGCGCACGACGAGGCCGCCGTTCACGCTCAACCACATTCGGCGCGCCGGTCCAGCTCTCCGCGAAGGCGGACGTCGTCGCGAGTGCGCTCGTGACGGAGGTAAGCGTACTCACCGGCGCCACCAAGCCGGCCGAGCCTCTCGCCGAGGTGCTGTTCATCCGGATGGACGAGGCAAAGCCCTCACCGGCGGCGGGAGCCGATAGCCGAGCCGCTGGTGACCCGCCCAGGCCGGGGCTGATTCGTCGCTACTTCGAGACGCCGGTACGGGTTAGCTGATGCTCGTCGCTACGCAGGACGAATTGTCACCTTGTACGAGGTCGGGCCTGGGTTCGGACTGACCTCGATCAGAATCTCGTCGACCTTGTAGAAGGTCGGTGACGTGATGTCGCCCGCTGCTTCCATGGCAGCCGCGGCGATCGCCTTGGTGAGCGCGGGATGTTGATTGAGCTCCGCCTGCGGGTTGGCAGGCACCTGCTTCGTGCGTGGTTGCGGGGCCATGAGCACTCCTTCCCAGTTGCTAGCCGGGCGACTCTACGCCTGGCGTTGGGCGTTGCCTAGTGGGGCAGAAGGGGTGCGTGTGTGAGCGCGCCGCAAACTCAGCGTTCAAGCCAAATTTTTGTGATGGGCCCGAGCGCAACCACCCCCGCTCTGGAAAATCTCTCCCCGATACAGCGGGGATCGAGAGCGATTCTGTCCGATGCGCCGAGCTGAGCGCGAACCCGTGCAATGAAGCACGAACGACGGCTACGGCGGGCGGTTCGAGAAGCATCCGTACGTCTGGTCGCAGCGCTGGAGCGACGATCCGCCTGTCGGCACACAGGTCGGACTAGGCAACGGAATGTGCGAGGTCTACCTGGGTGCCGGCAAGTGGTCGCATCCGGTGCCGCTCCAGCGCAAGCTCGGGTAGTCAACCTGTCGGTTGCTTGAGTCAGTCTTGAGGGGCTAGTCTCCGGCCACCAGCAACGCGCTCATAGGAGGTTCGTCATGCAATTTCTGGCCTACGAGACACCGAGCCTGCTGGCGCGTTCGTCGTAGAGTCGACGCTGTAACACCGCTCCGCAGGCTCACTCTGATTTTGACGTAGCGACGCTGGGTGCTTGACGCGCCCACGGACAAGGAGCGGTTGCCTTGCGAGAAACCACCACAGATCCTGACGGCTTCTTCGGCGAGGAAGTCGCCGCGACGTACGACGACACACCCCGTCTCTTCGCGCCCGACATGATCGACCCGGTTGTAGACCTCCTCGCAGAACTCGCCGGACCCGGTCGCGCTCTGGAGCTTGGGGTCGGCACCGGCCGGATCGCCCTTCCGCTCGCCAAGCGCGGAGTTCCAGTTCACGGAATCGAGCTCTCAAGGGCAATGACGGCGAGGCTCCACGCGAAGCCTGGAGGTGACCAAATCGGCGTGACGATTGGGGACTTCGCAACGACCCGCGTAGAGGGGGCCTTCTCGGTCGCCTATCTGCTTCGGAACACGATCATGAACCTCACAACCCAGCAGGCTCAGGTGGCCTGCTTCCAGAACGTCGCCGCACACCTCGACGCAGGAGGCGTGTTCCTGATTGAGGTGCTTGTTCCGGGGCTCCAGCGACTCGCCCCCGGCCAGACCATTCAGGACTTTCGTATCAGTGAGACGCACTGGGGACTCGACGAGATCGACGTGGCAACTCAAGACCTGACCTCCCATCACTTCACGTTCGAAGGCGATGAGACAAAGCGCCGCTCAATTCCCTTCCGTTACGTCTGGCCATCCGAGCTCGATCTCATGGCGCAGCTTGCGGGTATGAACCTCGTCCATCGATGGAGCGGCTGGAAGCGAGAGTCCTTTACGCGTGAAAGTCGCGATCACATCTCGATCTGGGAGAAACCATGATCACACCATGAGGATCGACGCCTGGCGTCCTGATCGCGTCCACGTTCCGCGAGAGGGAAGGGGCGCTGCGCTCTTCCCTCTCCTCGGTTCAGCCCGCCGCCTCGAGCTCGCGCTCCACGATCCTGAGCCTCGCCGCGACCTCGGGCTGGTCGCCGCGAATCTGCGATGAACCGCTCGGCATCCTCGCGGCGGATGAACACTCGACCTCGACGCCGAGCGGGAAGTCGAGCGAGGGGCGTCGTCGACGACTGCGTAGACGATCACGAGGAGAGAGTGATCACCCCGAGCGCGCCGGCCAGAGATCGTCGGCTAGGCCTCGCCGTCCCAGTAGTCGAGCTTGGGCTCGTTCTTGAGCATGGCCTGATAGCCCTCCGACTGCGACCAGAGCCCGACCTTGCCGCTGTCCGGGTAGTGGACGACCGCGAGCGGTGACTTAGACGAGAGAATGAGGACTCGGGACGGCTCCTCCGACCGGTTGATGACCTGGTGCCCGCCCGCCGGTCCTTCCGGAAAGACCGCGACGTCACCCGGCGCGAGCTCCCGCTCGCCATCCGGCCCGCGCAGAGTGGGTCGGCCCGAGATGGCGATCAGCCACTCCTCGCAGCCGATCTCGTAGTGATAGGGCCAGGTCTTCTCGCCCGGCGGTAGCTCGTACAGGCTGCCGCCTAGCAGCGTCGCGCCGAGCCGCTTCCCGATGACCGTCGTCCTGTGCCGGTATCCCGGTCGATCGTTCTCGCTGTCCCAGTCCTGCTCGCCGAAGAGGTTGAAGACATCCATGGCCACCACCCTATGGCAACCCGAACGGACAAATGCGACGGCTCGCCTTGTCAACGACTCTGCTCGTCCCCGCTCGCCATACGATCGCCGCGTGGCCGACGACGAGGAGCTCGCTGATCGCCTGCGCGCACTGGTCCGCACCGCAACCGACCTCACTTGATTTCGCTCTACTGCAACGCGCAACACGCTCGCTGTTTCACACCATTTTCGCGAGGACTCGCGGAATCGACCAGATGAGAGTGTGCGCTGCGCGCGCACCCTTCTGACTCAGCCGGAGCGCGAAGCATCTTCCCACGCCTCGCACGGCGGGTCAATGACTCGAGGATGCGGCCCGCGAGCTCCCGAACCTGCCGCTCGAGACGCGCTGCAGCTCGTGTCATCTCTACTTCGAGCGTGGCTCACGGGCCCTTGTTGTGCCCGGGCGGACACGGAGGGTCAGGCGGATGGGGAGGTGGCTGACACGCGGGCGGAGGGGCTGTGGCGGCCGCCACGGTCTCGGTCACCGTCGCCGCCGGACCGGGCACCGTTACCGTGGGGCCGGGCACTGTCTCCGTCATCGTCGGGCCGAGCACGGTCTCGGTCACGGTCGTCTCCGCGACCACCGTCTCCGTGCGGCCGCGCACGGTCTCTGTCGGGCCAGAAACAGTCACCACCGGCCCTGGAACGGTCACGGTCTCAGTCGAGCCGGGCACAGTCGTTGTACGCCCTGGAGCGCGCACGACTGGCCCGGGCACACGTGGCACTCGACCAGGTGCCATCCGGGTTGGCCCGGTCACGGTCTCAGTATTCGTGACCGTCGGCTGCTGCGGCTCCCCGCTCGCGGGTGTGGCGGGCTCCCAGATTGCGTCGTGGAGCCGACCACCGATCAGGCTCTGCGCGAGGAATCCCAACGCCGTGACGGACAACACGTAGGCGGCTATACGCGCCACTGCCTACCCCCGACGATGCGCTTGAAGAAGATGAGCCCGAGAGCCGCGACAAGCAGGGCCGTGTTCTCCAGCTGATCGAGCATGAGCGCGTAGACAGCCAGGCCGTAGCCGATGAGCTGCGCACCGGCGTAGGCGCTGCGTTCGAGCACGGACTCGCGGCGGCGCGCCTCGAGGCGATCCATCACCTCCCGGGCCTCCCGCGTCAATCCAGCGAGTCGAATCATGACGACGTCGAGATCCTCGACCGCCTGTGCGATGTGGGGATCCTCGGCGAGGGGCCCCGGCGGGTTTTCTAGGGTAGGACGTTCGGCCATCTGAATTACCGCGCTTCGCGCTGCCCGCCTTGAGTGCCGGGGAAGCGCCCGCATCGGTGAGCATCCAGTGCATCGTGGCGGTCACGGCGTCACAACACCCGAATGGGTTGTTGACGAAAGCCAGAGGAGGGACTCGACCGCTCGACCCCTGAGCAACTTCTCGATTATTCCTCGCGCATCTCCTGCGCCCCCCGCGTCCGGCCCGTTCATTGGGGTGTGCAGGTGGTGTGCATTAGAACTCGACTCACTGGCTCGGCCGCTCTCTCCCCTGCACTCTGGATTCCGTAGCTCACTATCGCCAGGACGGCCGCGATCACGAACAACCATGGTGACCAGAACGGCCGTCTTGTCAGCCGGGTATAGATGCCGCGGCTCACGAGCGCGATCCCAAGTCCCGCTGCCAGGTAGGCGGCCGCTAAGCCCGCACCTCCTCCCTCGTCGCTCGACAGGCGCGCAAGCGGAATGGCGCTGACGAGCCACAGGGCGATACACAATGCATATCCGACGAGGCGACCCCGACGGAGACGCTTCGATCGATCCTCCTCGTAGATCTGGCGCTCGCGACTGTCGCCGCCCGCGTGAGACGGTCCAGGGTCGTCCATCTCGTCACGACTCCCTCTCGCGCTAGGTCATCGCGGCCATCATTGCAGCCCCTTGTGCCCTGCCTAGACACTCTTCCGGACCTGCGCCCTCGAAGGCCCATACGGATCCGAACTTCCGCCGCGTGCTTTCGTGAATCAGTCAGATCAGACGATAGACGTGGCCGTCAAAGCTCAGCACGAAAAGTTCACCGTCGCCTCCCTCACCGAACGAGGAGATGAGATTGGGCGGGTTGAAGGGCTCAGGTCTTCGATCGGCAGCCCTTCCCGGCCCCTGGCGGACGCTCCATACCCCGCCGCAGAGATCGCCATACACGTATCGGCCGCGTAGAGACGGGACTCTGCTTCCTCTGTAGACGTATCCGCCGATAACCGAGTTGCACCTGCGCGGCTGGTGGCGGTACACGACAAACGGCTTCACCAATACACCCGGCAGTCCGTCTGGAACCTGCTTTCTTTGAATATTCCCTTCGTAGATGTCCCAGCCGAAGTTCGCCTTGCCCCTCATGTTCTTGGGTAGGCGGTTAACCTCTTCGCGACGGTCGCCGCCGGCGTCACCGATGTAGATCACCCCGGTGGCTCGGTCGAAGGAAAAGCGCCAGGGGTTGCGGAGCCCGTAGGCGACGATCATAGGAACCCTGCCCGGATGAGCGACGTCGATCCGCACGAGTTTTCCCAGTAGCGTCGACTCGCTTTGTGAGGAGCTGCCGTCGCCGGAGTCCCCGAAGCTGGCATACAGCCGACCGTCCGGGCCGAAAACGAGCGCTCCGCCGTAGTGGGAGTACGGATCTCTCTTGATCGACGTGACGGTGAGGATATTCCTGCGCGATCGGGGCATGGCGTAGCCCCTCCGCGTTCGGAACGACTCGATGTGAATGTTTCCGTCTCGCCCGACGTAATTGACGAAGAAGCGGTGGTTGCGGTCGTAGCGTGGATCGAAGGCGAGCGAGAACATTCCCTGGAGCCCGGTGCTCCGCACTTGTGGGCGGACGTCGAGAAAGGGCTTCGGCAACAGCCTGGGTCCGTCCGCCATGCGTATCCGCCCTGCCTGCTCAACGATGTAGAGACGGTCTGTGCGACCGCGCGGAGCGGTAACAAAGACTGGCCTTCGCAACCCTCCGACGACGTCCTCCAGCGCGGCGGAGCGCGTGTTCGCCGCCTCGCCCTGGCCGACGAGGAAGGGGAGGGTGGCAGCGCCGATCGTCGCTGCGAAGAGTCGCGCGATGGAGACGATCACGAGACGAACTATGTCGTGCTTTGAGGTCTACGGTCAGGGCTCACGCCGCTGCGACAGCTCATCGACCAGGGACGCGATTGCTTCCGTAACCTCATAGTGTTCCAACGGGTCCGCTCCCTCGATGGCGGCGAACTCCGGGGGCTTACCCCACCCATAGGCGAGAAGAAGCTCGGTCGCCCGAATCCTGTCGGCGTCGCGGACAGGCTTGCCGTTCAGACCCCCTGCAACGTCCGCGAAGTGTCGTTGGCGTCGAGGAAGCTTCCGCAGCGAACGTCGCCGCTCGCCGGGGCGCGACTCCAAGCAGAGCTAACATCTGAGCGTGACGGCCGCGGAGCGATGGCTCACGGCGTTGTGGCCCGTGGTGCGCGGTCGGCTGCCCAGTCCTCCAGCGCGTGTCGTGGAGATTGGCTGCGGGCCGCTCGGTGGTGTTGTTCCGATGCTTCGGTCGAGCGGCTACGAGGCGGTTGGCATCGACCCCGAGGCACCGGAGGGGGAGCACTATCGTCGGGTCGAGTTCGAGAACGTGGAGCCGTTTTGCGACGTTGACGCCGTCGTCGCGTCAACGTCTCTCCACCATGTCGCCGATCCAGGCCAGGTAATCGACCGGGTCGCAACGACTCTTGCGCCCGGGGGCACGGTGGTCGTCGTGGAGTGGGACTCGGAGCGGTTCGACGAGGCCACCGCCGAGTGGTGTTTCCAGCGCCTCGGGTCCGACGATGGTGCGGGTTGGCTGCATCGCCGTCGCGACGAGTGGGTGGCTTCGCGACAGCCGTGGAGCGTCTACCTTCGGGACTGGGTGCAGAAGGAGCATCTCCACGCTGCCGCGACGCTGCTGGGGCTGCTCGATGCGCGTTTCAATCGCGTGCATCTCGCGGACGGCCCGTACTTCTTCCCCGATCTGGCTCATGCGACCGAGAAGGATGAGCTGGCGGCGATCGAGGCGGGAGAGATTCGCGCGACGCGGGTCGACTACGTCGGGAGTTTGCGCTAGCCGGATTGCGACTGAGGTCAAGCCCGCTCCGCGTCGCCATCCGCCGGTCGCTCGCGTTTCGCGAGACGGCCCCGCCCTTGGCCATGCCTCGCAGGCCGCGTCGACCAGCTCGAATCAGCGTTTACCGACGGAGGTCAGGGAAGCAATCGCAGCGTTGCTGGCGTCGACGGCCTAGCCGCCCGTGGCCACCTCTTGACCAAAATGCTCAACCGGCTCAAGGTCAAGCTTGTTCCATCCATCGAGCTTCACCCTGAAGTAGCCGAATGTGTCCCCGTCTCTGGGACCGCCGCTCGTTTGTCTATAGCGAAGATCGGAGCGGGGCGCTAGACAACCCACTATCGAGAAACGCCCGCAATTTGCGCGAAATTTGCGGGCGTCTCGGAAGCGTATGGCCGCCCCGACGATGCGGGACAGTGACCTGCTCTAACGCGACGAGTCTAGCTCTCGACGAACCCCGGGTTCCCGCGCCGCGTATCGTGAGCGCCACGTTGTTCATCTCCGAGTACGACCTCGGCGAAGGGGCGCTCCTCGTCGGGCGCTCTTTCGTTTGAGCGGATCCGATCGGTGACCCTTGAAAGATGCGAGACTGAAGACAGCGGCGACGGGCAGGCAGGCAATCGGGAATGCCCGACACCCTGAGAGAACCGCCCGTCGCCCTTTCGTCTTGAGAGCGCGTACGCTCGCGGAGCTTCTGGGCGACTCGCCCTATTCCCCGCGAGTCAGGGCTCCCACGACACAGAAAAGGCCGGGACCCCAACCGGCGCCCCGGCCCTGTGTTCCCTATCGCTACTTCGCCTTCGTGGTCGCCTTCCCCTACGTCGTCGTGGTCGTGTCGGTCGTGATCGTGTCGGTCGTGGTCGTTTCGCCAGGCTGGCAGACCGACCATGCGTAGTTCGAGACGCCCTGGCTGATCGTCACCGTCGCCGACAGGAAGTTGGCGGAGAAGACAGCGGACACCAGCGCCGCCTTTGAACCCGACTTGACGCGAACCTCGACAATCGGGAGCGTGTCCGTGATGGTCACGGTCTTCGCCTGCCCATCGCCATCAATCTTGTCCCGCCAGATGATCGTGCCCTCACAGACGTAGCCGCTGAGCACGGAAATCACCTTGTCCGGGTCACCCTGATTGGGCGGACCCCCGTCCGCCTGCGGCGCCGCCAACCCGAGCGCTGCGAGGAACCCAGCCGCAAGGACTGCCGCGCCGAGACTAACCATCCCGGCTAGCTTGCCTCTCATTTTTTCCTCCCCCTTTTCCGCTCCGCCCGCAACGGGGGAGCCGGAAAAGCATAACTGCATTGGCCGTTGCCGGACAACTGGCCGTGAGAGCAGAGAACGAGGCGGCTTAGGGCGCGGAAGCCGTCTGCGCCAGCGCCAGTCAAACGCCACTAGGGGTCCTTCGACGAGGTTGGAGTCGTGGGTGCGCCTCCCGGACGGACAGTCAGTCGTCAAGCCGAAGCCCGAGCGAATGCCGGTGCCTGGCTCCGTTGGGCAAGGGGCTACAGACCCAGACGTATCTAGTCCCTTCTGGGCGGCTGCGTTGTTCGAGCCGATCTCGCTGACGACGAGCGCCTGAGCTTTACCCCGCGACCGCCGACAGGCAGAGAGACGCGATCAGTGGCCATCGAGACGTGCGCACTCGCGAGCGTCACGAGCTGGAAGCCCGCCGCCGGAGGGCGAGAGGCGAGCCGCCAGCCCGGGTGGTAAGCGCCGCACTCCCACCACCAGCTACCAGGACGGGAACGGTGTGGTGCTTCTTCCCGCCGAGCGTGACGTGCCGCGACTTCGAGGCACTGCGCGCAGTTTGGAGCACGACGAAGCGGGGAAGTGAAAGGTTTACGGGGAGGTGGGGATTCATGCTTGTCGTGCTGTACGCGGCGGCGTTCGTGTTCGTGATCTCGGGGTTGTCCACGACGATCTGGGTGTCGCTGCTCGCTGGGTCTTTGCTCGCGCTGCTGCTCGGGTTCGCCTGGGTGACCAAGTAGACAGCACACTCATCCGAGCGGCGTGAGATGATCGGGCCACACCGGTGGTGGCCAGACATCATCGCGTCTCTATGGGAAAGCGCCAGCCGACGAACTGGGGCTTGCTCCTTCTCGTCGTGCTCTGCCTCGAGTTCTGGGTGATCGTGACGAGCTACGTCGCGCAGAGCATCTAGATACGGACAAGCATCGCGACGGGCGCGGGACGGTGAGCCACAACACCCGCCGCGATCAGTGGACGGCTGCGATGTTCTCCGCCGTCGAAACGTCTATCGCTCGACCGGGGCGCTTCGACATCGAGACGGCCCCGGTAGACACGTCCGCAGCCTCGGCGATCTGCTGCTGCGTCCAGCCCCCGGCGAGCAGCGCTGCGATGTGCGCGGCCGTCTCATCGCTCCAGACGCGCTGAACTCGAGGGCGCTCGCTGTTCTGAAGCTGGCGCGCTCTCGCGAATCGGCACCGCTTACAGATGCAGGTCGGACCGTGCGGGATGCGGCGCTCTTCGGGCGGCGACGAGCTAGGCACCGGTGTGCGCCTTTGCGCGCGGGGTGCGTGGGGGGCCGGACGCGGAGGCGCCTTTCCCAGGGCGGTCTGCGCGCCGCGAGACCGCGTCCGGCCGTCGTCGCTCTCAGTGTGCTCCCTGTGCGACTGACTGCGCAACCCATATGTTCCGCTGATCGACGAGCGCGCTATGAGTCCGCCGTTTTCAACTGCATGTCTCATTCGGTTTGAACACTCGGGGGGTGAGAGAACGAGCACGATCCTTAAAAACCGGGTTTGCTCCACGCCCGTCGTGGGTAGCAGCAGGCTCAGAGGGGCGTCCTCGCGGGTTGGTGGCAGCCCTCTCTCCCCAAGTCCGCGGGGTTGCCCTTCATCCACGCAGCGTCCTTCCCCACGTGTGGATCGACATGCGCAGCAGCCGGTCAGCGCGCTCGCCTTGCTTCGCTGGATCTCGTAGACAGGACGCGCACACGAATCTGCTGATCGGGATGTGCACCCAGCCCAGCTGGTTTGACCGGAAGCAGAACGCGCACCCCGGATCGTCAAGCTCCAGCGCAGAGACCACAGCGTGGGCGGGAACGAAGCCGTACACACCCAGGCGACTCTTGGTTGGCTCAGGCTCGTTGAGCTCTGTCGCGCGAGCATCGTCGGGACCGTCGTCATCGAGACGGATCGCACCGTCGTACGTCATCGCCGAGTTGGGCGGATCCCGACGCTCGCGAGCGCGACGTCTGCTCTGCGACTGCTCTCGTCGCGGCGCTCGCTCGCGTTCTCGTACAGACCGCCGAAGCCCGCCGGCAACGTGTTGCCCTGCGCTACCGGGAGCGTGGCGTTCAGGGGCTGGCGATAGCTCGCCGCTCGCTCGCGCCTCCGTGCGGTCGGCGCTTCCCCAGGACTCGTACGGGTAGTCGTGGCGATTGCCGACGCTGACGATTCGCGGCTTCATCCGTGTGCTCCGTACGACCATCGCGCCGACGTGGCGAGTCGTCGTCTTGGGCTGCGCGTCCGCTTCGAGCAACGGGATGATGTAGCCGTCGAGAACCGTGAACGCGCGACGCGTCGTCGGACTCAACTCCGAAGTCGATCAGCGACCGCACCGGCCGGAACGCCTCGCCCGTCTCCACGTTCGTCCACACCTTGCTGCTGCGGTCGAGCACGTTCTCGTCGATCTCGCTCAGGTACCGACGCGCGATCTCTACCCGCTCGGGGTCGGCGCTCTGGAATGGGCTGATCGAGAACTGGTGCTTGCTGCCAGGCTCGGCGAGCCTCCGCCCGGTCGGTGCAGTCATCCACGGCTGCGAGAGGTCGCTCACGTCTCGTCTCCTTCCTCGAGGTCGGCATCGCGAACGGCGACGTAGTGGCGAAGGGCGCGACGAAGCTCGGCGCTTCGGGTTCGCTCCGACCTGGCTGCGATCTCGTCGAGGCGCTCGCGAAGATGTCGGTCTACCGCGCTGCTGACGCGAACGAGTCGCTCACGTTCCGCTGCGTCGTTGCCATCCTGGGCATCACGGTATACGCCGGGCGGAGACGTTCGTTCGCGTACCTTGGCCGCGACGATGGCAGCGCGAAGTCCGTCGAACAGAGCCGAGGCGCTCTGCTGCGCTTCGTAGCCGCCCCTCAATGGCTCTCAGTGGTCCAGCGACCCCCGACCCAGTAGAAATCTTCTCTCCAGAGCCTTCACCCCCCTCAGAAGCGCGCTCATGGATCGCCACCGCCAGCGCTAACGAGACTGGAGCGTCACGCGATGACGCTCGATCTCCCCGGGTGGTGATCGACCAGAAGGCCGAATGGTTTCGTGCGTACCTCCGACGCGAGATCGCGCGAGTCCTCAGCGAACGGGCGAGCTTCGAGAACAGCCGAGTCCCGGTGGTCTGCTCGGAGTGCGGGGATCTCTACGCGATCAGCGAGCGCAGTCGTCGCCGTAACGGCGCGACTCCGCGCTGCGACGCTTGCCGGAATCCGACACCGGAGCCGGACGGCTCAGGCAGCCCATTCCCGGATTGCAGCGGCGCGCTCCGCTAGCCCGCGCCGCTCCGCGACTGCAAGCTGAAGCTCTAGGGGCGGAACCTGAAGTTCGTACCCTCGCCAACGCACTCGTTCGAGGTTGGCTGCAGCTGTCGGACCGAAGTCGACCGGGTCCGGGTCGTCAACCGACGACGCAACCTCCGCAACCCACTCGACGCGCGCGCCGAGGAACGCCCGACCCCACCAACGAGCAATCCATCCCTCGCTGGCGACCACCGGCTCAACGAGAGCGTCGGCGAATAGTTCGCCGAGTCGCTGCGCACCCGGCGCGTCGGTAATCACATCGAGGTCGCGGGGCGAGACATCGACGCCACGAACGGCGAGAGCAACGCTGCCAGCAAGCCACCAGTCGACACCATCGACTCGATCAAGGAAAGCCGCGAGCGCCTCGTCCCATGGGACAAGACCAGTCGCAGTCTGTCGGAGCATCGTCGGGGCGTGGCGGACGAAGTTTGGCCATGCCTCTTCGAGCCAGCGAGCCTCCTCTGGAAACGTCCTAACGAACGCCTCGCCATCGCGAGCGAACCCGAGTACGGTCGCGGCCTCACGAAGCTCGGGCTCCACCTGAGTCAATCGGAACTGCCCGCCGCGGCGTTCGACCTGCATGGACCAGCCCCACCGTACGTCATTCCTTCTCTGTCGCCTGCAGCCCCCAGCTTGTGGTAGCCACTCTCAACCGGGAGGACTTCGCCTACCTATTGATCCGCCTCGGTCTCCTCCCCCAAAACGTCCGGCCCATGATCTGCTCGCAGCCGTGGACATGCTGCGCTGACATCGGCCCGACGAGCAAGGCATAGGGGCCGGGCGGTGGGAGGTCTCCGGGTCGATGCCCCCCTCGGGGATCGCCGCAGAGCTGGGGTCACCCGGCCCGGCACGAGTGTGTGCTCACGCGGAACGGAAGTCAACGCAGGTCCGCTTGCAACTGGGCTGACGAGCGCGTCGAGGAACTGGCCGCAGCCGTCGAAGCGCCGCGCTGACTCGCTTCAGTCCGCGCGTCGCTGAAGCATGCCGCGCCGTACGATGTCGCCGTCCTCGTTGACGATCCCGACGGTGCCGTAGTGCTCGCGACCGCCGAGCCAGCCGCAGTAGCAGCGTTGCTCCAACTCCGGCGGCGACTCGTCCGTGACCCAGATCCGAAAGCCGCCGTCGCTGACTACGCGCGACGCACCTGGGTCGTGAGCCGGACCGGGGAAGAAGTTGTGGACGAGGCGAACGTCAGGCGGATACTGCTTGCGAGGGATCTGCGAGAGGTACCGCTTCATCGATGCAGGGACCGTAGCGGACGAGTCGCGCGACGAGCTATGGCGTTGAGTACCGAATTTGAGTACCGATTCGCCTCAAAGGGCTTCGGTAAGCCAGTTCGCTCAGAAGAGCTGGTTCTCGCCGCCGAAGATCGCCGATACCGAGTCGTCGGCGAACACGTTCATGATCGTTTTGGCGAGGAGACCCGAAACCGTCAGGACAGTGAGGTTCTCCGGCCGCACTCGCGGATCGATCGGCACCGTGTCCGTCACGAGGATGCCCGTGATGTCGCTGTCGGCAAAACGGTGGAGCGCACCGTCGCAGAACAGACCGTGGGTCGCGAACACCCAGACGTCCTTGGCCCCTTGCTCCTTGAGCGCCTTGACGTTCGCCAGGAGCGTGCCCCCGGTCATGATCACGTCGTCGCCCACGATGACGATCTTGTCGCGGACACGTCCGGTCACCTCCGTCACCGACACCTGCTCGTGGGCGGGACGGGTCTTGTGGATGATCGCGAAGTCGGCGTCGATCATCTCCGCGAAGCGAACGGCGAGCCGGGCGCGGCCAGCGTCGGGTGATACGGAGACGACGCCGGGACCCGTGAGCCCCATGTCGCGGAAGTGGCGCGCAAATAGAGGCAACGCGGTCATGTGATCGACGGGAATCGTGAAGAACCCCTGGATCTGACCGGCGTGGAGGTCCATCGTCAGTACGCGGTCCGCGCCGGCGAGCTGCAGCATGTCTGCGACCAGGCGCGCCGAGATCGGTTCGCGCGGCCTCGCCTTGCGATCCTGCCGCGCATACGGGAAGAGCGGCATGACCGCCGTGATCCGCTTCGCCGATGCGAGCTTCGCAGCCTGGATCATGAAGAAGAGCTCCATGAGGTTGCGGTCCACGGGCTCGCTGCCCGTCTGCAGGATGAACACGTCGGCGCCTCGGATGGACTCGCCGTAGCGGCAGTAGGTCTCCCCGTTTGCGAAAGTCTTGAGCTCGATCTCCCCGAGCTCGACCGAGAGCTTCTCCGCGATCTGTTGGGCGAGATCGCCGTGAGACCGGCCGGCAAAGACCATCAGCCGCTTCTGCGGCGTCAGCGGAATCGCGTGACCGGTACTCACCTGCGGCTGCTCCCGCTCGACGTCGAGGCCGGGCAGCGTCTGCTCAATCGTCCCGCTTTCCACCGCGTCCTTCCTTGTTCACCTGCTGTGCCCGGGCGATCGCGAGCGCGCCCGCAGGTACATCCTCTGTGATCACGGAACCGGCTGCAATCCATGCGTCGTCGCCGATCGACACGGGGGCGACGAACGTATTGTCAACACCCGTCCTGACGTTACTGCCGATCGACGTCCGCTCCTTCACCCGGGTGTGCTCCTGATTCGCCGTGATATTCCCCGCCGCAATATTGGTGTCCGCGCCCACGTCTGCATCTCCGAGGTAGGTCAGATGAGGCACCTTCGTCCGCTCGCCGATGCGTGAGTTCTTGAGCTCGACGAACGTACCAGCCTTCGCGCCCGCCTCGAGCACGGTACCCGGCCGGAGGTAGCAGAACGGACCCACGAGCGCACCCTGCCCGATGGTCGAGTCCACGACGACCGCGTGCGGCCCGACCTCCGCTCCGGAGCCGACGCGTGAGGCGCCCCGGATCATCGTGAAGGGATGGATCACAGCATCAGGCTCGAGCAATGTGTCCGCGTCGATCCACGTCGTCTCGGGATCGACGATGGTGACACCGGCGAGCATGTGCTCCGCGTTGATCCGGTCGCGCAAGGCGGCAGCGGCGGCCGCCAGCTCGAGTCGCGTGTTCACACCTTCCGTCTCCACCGGGTCTCCTCCTTTGTGCACTGCGATCCGCTCGCCGTCCGCAACGAGGATCGCGACCGAGTCGGTCAAGTAGAGCTCGCCCTGCGCGTTGTGCGGCGTGAGCCGGTCGAGCACGGGCCACAACCTATCCGCCCGAAACACGTAGATGGACGAATTGACCTCGCGCACGGCGCGCTGCTCCTCCGTTGCGTCACCGTGCTCGACGATCGCCGCAAGGTCGCCATCGTCCCCGCGTAGGACGCGCCCGTAGTGCTTCGCATCCTCCGGCTCGAACGAGAGAACGGTCGCGGCACCGCCTTCGCGTCGATGCGTCGCGACGAGGTCGCGCAAGATTTGCGACGTCAAGAGCGGTGTATCCCCCGAGAGAACGAGGACGTCGTCCACCCGCCCCTCGAGCGCGTCCCGGGCGCAGCGAACCGCGTGGCCCGTGCCGAGCGGCGTCTCCTGCACGGCGACGGGCAGGCCGTCGAAGGCATCTGCGGTTGCCGGGGCCGCGACGACCACGAGCGGGTCGACGCCCAGCGCGCGGGAGGACTCGAGCACCCAGTCCACCATGCGCCGGCCGAGGATCGGATGCAGGTGCTTCGGGACGTCGGAACGCATGCGCGTGCCCAGCCCTGCCGCCATGACGACGGCGCCGAGTGTTCTCTCACCGTTCGACGACACCGAGGCTGGGGCGCCAGGATTCGAACCTGGGATCACGGGACCAAAACCCGTTGCCTTACCACTTGGCCACGCCCCAAAGAACCACGCCGCGACACGCTCGTTCGCACTCGCGATCGGAGCCTAAGACTACATCCGTGAACATGCGGCCAACCGTTTCGAGGCGGTCGAGACGTTTGCAGAGTTCTTCGGACACTTGCGTCGACACGACTCAAATCCGGGCTGTAGCATGGCCCCCTCGCTTTCGCGAACCTCTAGCGCTGGCTGAGGAGTCGCTAGCGCGCGACTGGCCGGGTGAGCACGGTCGAAGCACGCCCGTCCAGCGACTCGCGCGCACGTTCACCTACCGATAGGTCGTCGAACAGCCCGTAGACGGTTGGACCTGCGCCAGTGACGTCTGCACGAAAGGCACCTGCTCCGGCCAGCTCGGCGGCGAGCGGTGAGGAGACGAGATCGTTCGGTGGGAGCTCCGCCAGGTCGCGCGGCATTTGGATCATGCTGAGCGATCGCCGGAGCTCGGCGGCTCGACGATCGAAGCCCGCCGCAGCGTCGCCTGCGTCGAACTCCGCGTACACGGCACGGGTGGACTCCTTCTCGACGCCTTCTGGTGTCACGAGAAGCACGTGGTAATCGAGCGGGAGCTCGACTCGCTCGAGCTCAGTGCCATCGCCTGAGGCCAGCTGCGGACCGGTCTGCAGGAAGAACGGCACATCGGCGCCGACCCCGGCGGCGAGGCGATGGAGGTCGCGGTCGGACAACGGCTGTGCGAGTGAGCCGTTTGCGAGCCGAAGCGCCGCGGCAGCATCGGAGCTCCCTCCACCGAGGCCGGCGGCCACCGGGATGCGTTTGTCGATGCGCACGCGCCAGTTCGGCTCGACTCGCGCCGCGTCGCCGAACGACTCGAGGGCGCCGCGAACGATCGTGTCGTCGGCGAACCCCTCGACGACGAGAGCAGTAGACGGTTCGAGCTCGATGCCGTCGTGGAGGTCGACCTTTTGCAGCACCGTGAGGATCTCGTGCTTGCCGTCGCCGCGCAACAACCCCACGACGAGCGCAAGGTTGATCTTCGCGAAGGCCAGCGCGCGGCTCATCGAAGCGCTTCCGCGAGCTCGACGAACTCGCGCGGTCTTAGCTCTTCGGCGCGTGTGTTCGCCGCGTGACCGAGGGTGGCCAGCGCGTCCTCGACGCGGGCACGAGACGCGAGGCCGGCGATGGCGATCGAATTCGCAGCGGTCTTGCGGCGATGCGCGAACGCCGCTTCGACCGCTGGGCGAACGCTCGAGATCGGCGCGCCCGCCTGCCGTTCGAAGGCGACGAGCGCCGACTGGACACGCGGGCGCGGCCTGAACACCGTGGGCGGAACGGCGTGGAAGCCCGTCTTCCGCGCCTCGAGCTGGACGAGCACCGAGACCGCGCCGTACGCCTTCGTACGCGGCTCGGCGAAGAAGCGGTCGGCGACCTCGCGCTGCACCATCACGCACCAGCTCTCGAGCGACCGAGCGTGCTCGAGTGTCTCGACCACGAGCGGAGTCGCGACGCTGTACGGCAGGTTGGCTACGAGCTTCCGGGGTTTCGGGTCGAGACCACTGAGGTCGAGCTCGAGCGCGTCGCCCCAGGTAACTCGCACGTTCGAGCGCTCGCCTATCGCCTCGCGCAGCGACGGCTCCAGCGAGCGGTCGAGCTCGACGCAATGGACCTCCCTGACGCGGTCGGCGAGGTAACGGGTGAGGACTCCGAGCCCCGGCCCGACCTCGACGACGACGTCGCTCTCCCGGAGGTCGCTCATCCGCCCGATGACGCCGAGGATGTTCTCGTCGACGAGGAAGTGCTGGCCGAGGGCCTTCTTCGGCGAGACGCTCACGGCAGCTCGAACGCGGTCGCGGCGTTCGAGTGCGTCTGCTCCGCGAGGACTTCGATCGGCTGACCGCGCACATCGGCGAGCGTTCGCAGCGTGTACGCGACGTTCGCCGGCTCGTTCGGCCGGCCGCGAACCGGCTGCGGGGCAAGATAGGGACTGTCCGTCTCCACCAGGATGCGGTCGTCGGGCACCGCGCGCGCCGCGTCGCGAAGGTCTGCGGCGTTTGGATATGTCACGTTCCCCGCGAAGGACACGTAGTACCCGCGCTCGACCGCCACTTGGAGGAGCGCCGAAGAAGAGAAGCAGTGAAGGATCACCGTTCCTCCGAAAGGTGCGAGCGCAGCTGCCGTCTCGGAATCGGCCTCGCGGTTGTGGATGACGACGGGGAGGTCGAGCTCGTCGGCGACGGCGAGCTGCGCATCCAGGAGCCGGCGTTGCTCATCGGGGGTGGCGTAGCGTCGCACCGAGTCGAGGCCCGTCTCGCCGACCGCAACCGCCTTCGGGTGGTCGAGGAGCCCGCGAAGCTCGCCGACGCGCGCTGCCTCCTCGGAAGCGGCCTGATGCGGATCGATGCCGAGGGCTGCAAAGACGACGTCGTGCGCGTCCGCGAGGGCGAGCGCGGCGCGGCAGGACTCGATTCCGGTGCCGATCGTGACGATCCGCGTGACCCCGGCATCCCTCGCACGCTCGACGAGCGTTGCGGCAGGCTCAGCGCACGCGTCGAGGTGCGCGTGCGAGTCCGTCACGCTGGAGCAGCGGCCTCCATCCGCGCGAGCTCGTTCGCGACGACCTGCTCAGGATCGAGCTTCGCAAAGAGCGGCTGCGGCTCCCGGAGCACCTGCCCGACCGGAAGTCGGCTCGGCTCCCAGCGGCCGCCCCAACTCGCGTAGTCGCCGGTGAGCACGACATGTTCCGCGTCATCCTCCACCACGGTGCTGAACTCGAGCGGGCCGGCGATGACGTCCTCGTAGCCGAGCGTCTCGTGGAGGCGTTGCGCGGAGAAAGGCAGGAACGGCGTGAGGAGCAGTTTCAGGCTGTCGATGGCGCGAAGCGCGACGTACAGGATCGTGGCCGCCCGCTCGCGATCCGGTTCGAGCTTGGCCCATGGAGCCTGTTCCGCCACGTACTGGTTGCCGAGTGCCGCGATTCTCATCGCGTCCTGCAGCGCGCTGCGGAAGCGCGCTGCCTCGATCAGCGAGCCCATCGACAGGAAGCCCTTCTCGACCTCGTCCAGAAGCACCTGGTCCTGTGCCGTAAGGGGACCCGGGCTCGGTACCTTGCCGAAGTTCTTGTACGCGCTCTGGAGCGTCCGGTTGACGAGGTTGCCCCAGGTCGCGACCAGCTCGTCGTTGTTGCGCCGCACAAACTCCGCCCATGTGAAGTCCGTGTCCTGCGTCTCAGGGCCGGCGATCGTGAGGAAGTAGCGCAGCGCGTCCGGGTCGTAGCGGCTGAGGAAGTCCCGCACGAGGATCTGCACGCCTCGGCTCGAGCTGAACTGCTTCCCTTCCATGGTCAGAAACTCGCTCGAGGCGACGTTGTCGGGTAGGTGGAGGTCCCCCCTCCCAGCTCCGTACGTTCCACTATCGCCGTAGCCGAGCAGCATGCTCGGCCAGATCACCGTATGAAAGACGATGTTGTCCTTCCCCATGAAGTAGGTGTGCTCGGCGCTCGCGTCCTGCCACCATTCGCGCCAGGCGTCCGGTGCACCACGGTTCTTCGCCCACTCGATCGAGGCGGAGAGGTAGCCGATGACTGCGTCGAACCAGACGTAGATCCGCTTGTCGTCACGATCCTCGTACCCCTCGACGGGTATGGGCACGCCCCAGTCGAGATCGCGGGTGATCGGACGCGGCTTGAGCTCCTGCACGAAGTTGAGTGAGAAGCGGCGAACGTTCTGGCGCCAGTTCTCCTGCCCGGAGATCCACTCGCTCAGCTGGTCCTTGAACGCCGGGAGATCGAGGAACAGATGCTTCGTTGCCCGGAAGACAGGCGGTGTCCCGTCGATCCGCGATCGTGGCTCGATCAGGTCGGTCGGGTCGAGCTGGTTGCCGCAGTTGTCGCACTGATCGCCACGCGCCTCCGGGAACCCGCAGATCGGACACGTGCCCTCGATGTAGCGGTCGGGAAGCGTGTGGCCGGTCGAGGCGGAGAACGCCCCGAGCGTCTCTCGCTCGACGACATACCCCTTCTCGTACAGCGTCCGGAACAAGTCCTGCGTGACGGAATAGTGGTTCCTCGTCGTCGTCCGCGTGAACAGGTCGTACGACAGGCCGACATCGCGGAGGTCCTGGCGGATCGCGGCGCTGAATCGATCCGCTGTCTCACGCGGCGACTCGCCCGCGGCGTCCGCCGCGACCATGACCGGCGTGCCATGCTCGTCGGTCCCACTGACCATGAGCACATCGTTCCCGCGAAGCCGGTGATACCGGGCGAACGTGTCCGACGGAACGCCGAAGCCTGCGATATGGCCGATATGCCGCAGCCCACTCGCATACGGCCAAGCCACGGCAACCAGGATCCTCTTCGGCTTCTCGGACTCGCTCACAGGCGCCAATGATAAGGAGTCGCCTGCGAGCGACCCGGCGGGCGCCGAGGCCGGCAACCCCGACGGCGACAAAGGCTAGAAGCAGCGTCGCGGCGAGGGCCGCAAGGGGCCGGCGTACTGGACGATCGCTCGTCGACTGCTCGGTGTTGGGGCCCGTGGCGCTGCGGATTACGTCCTTCACATCGGCTTCGGACAGCCCCGCCTTCGTGGTCCGGAGTCCTCGCTCTCCCTCGGCGCGAGCCGCAGGGTGCGAACTGCTTGCCGCACCGCGAAAGACACTCTCTTCGTCTGGCTGCATTGCCTCAGGCCCCGCCGCCGCCGGATCGACGGCAACCGCGCGCACGAACCGATGGCGCTTCACACCGGCAGGTCGTACACCACGGTCAGGCGGTCGGCGGTTCGCAGCCCCGCGGGCGCGGAGTTGCGTCCGAGGCGCGACGACAGGCTGCGTGGTGCCCGCCGGCGTCTCGCCGGGAGCCTTGGCCTCCGCCTCGGCGACGGTCGTCGGCGCGACGCCGAGCGCCGGCGTCGACGTGGGCGACGAGGCCGGAGCGGGCTCGGGCGGCGACGCCGGAGCAGGATCAGAGGGCGGCAGCGCAGTAGCCGATGGTGCAGGCGCGGCGGGCTCCGGCTGAGGTGAGGGTGCGGGCGGCGCCGCGGGTGCCGGCGGAGGGCTGGGTGCACTCCGCGGCGGAAGCAGGCCGAGCGGGTCCACGTATGTCTCGTCGGCGCCGACTCTGACCCCCAGATGGACGTACGGAACGTCGTGCTCGGGGTCGCCCGAGGTCCCGGGAGCAGCGATCGGATCTCCTTCGCTCACTCGATCGCCGCGACTGACCCGAAGCGTGCCGAGGTGAGTGAGCGACGCCTTGTGCTCTCCCGCCAAGATCGTCACGGTGAGGCCGTGCGTCGGCACCTGGCCGGCGAAGGTCACCTCGCCGGTGACCGGAGCACGGATCGCAGCCGCAGACTCGACCGCGATGTCGATTCCACGATGCTGGCCCGCGGCGTACTTGTCCACCACGACCGAGAACTCCCGGAGGACAGGGCCATCGGCCGGCCATGCCCAAGCAAGAGCCGACGGCCCCGCAGCCAGTGCCCACACGAGAACGCCGGCTACGCACAGGGCCCATCTCGTTGCCCGGAGAGCGAACATGCAGCGACGGTAGCGCGCGTCCGGCGAGGCGGCAATGCAGATTGACCATCTTGTTACAGAGAGTCGCGGTACAGAGCGTTCTTCGGCGTGCCGGTCAGCTTCGACACGACCTCGGCCGCCGCGCGCCGAGAGGCTCCGGCATCGACCAGCTTCGCAACCGCGGCCCGCGCCTCCTCGTCCGAGCCGGCCGCGCGCTCATCGGCGGCCGGTGCCAATACGAGCGTGATCTCCCCTCGCGGCGGGCCCGAGAAGCGCGCGGCCAGCTCCTCGAGAGGCCCGCGGACAACCTCCTCGAAGCGCTTCGTGAGCTCACGGCACACGGCTGCCCGCCTCCCCGGAAGCTCCTCCGACAGCACGACCAACGACGCTGTGAGCCGCCGAGGGGACTCGAATGCCACGACGGCGCCCGACCACGTGGCGAGCTCCGCGGCGAGCGCTCGCAGCTCTCCCGAACGCCGAGGCAGATACCCGACGAACTGGTAGCGGTCGGCAGCGAGACCGCTCACGACGAGTGCAGTCTCGACCGCGGAGGCGCCTGGAAGCACGGTCAGTTCGACCCCATCCTCCACGGCCGCAGCGATCAGGCGTACGCCAGGATCGTTGACCCCGGGGAGGCCCGCGTCGGAAACGAGGGCGACGCGCTCACCGGCACGCAGCGACTCGAGCACCTGTGCCGTACGAGCCGCCTCGTTGTGCCGGTGGTAGCTCGACAGTCGCGCCTCGATTCCGTGCCGCCCGAGCAGGATGCGTGTGCGACGAGTGTCCTCGCAGAGCACGAGGTCGGCGGCACGAAGTTCGTTGAGCACGCGCAGCGTGACGTCGTCGAGGTTGCCGATCGGCGTCGCGCAGACCGCGAGCGGCATCAGCGAGGCCCGTCGAGTGCTTCGAAGCCGACGAGACCGGCGCCGACCAGACCGGCCTCGGAGCCGAGCTGCGCAGCGATGATGCGCAGCGTCTCGTTCGCCGGCGGTATCGCCTCGCGGCGGGCCGCATCGCGCGCAGGCTCGAGGACGAGCTCTCCCGCCGCTGCTCCGAAGCCGCCCCCGACGAGGACGAGCTCCGGATCGAAGATGTTCACGAGCGACCCGATGGGCCCCGCCCAGCGATTCTCCGATGCGGGAGAGTGCGCGCCGAGCCTCCGCGTCTCCGCCTGTCGCACGTTCGATGAGGAAGCGGGCATCTCCGCCCGGACCGTAGAGCTCCTCGGCCGCCCGGTCGCCCGCACTGCCGGAGGCCAGCATCTCGAGATGGCCACGGCCCCGCACGTGCACTCCTCGCCGCCCTCCCGTACGACAACGTGCCCGAGCTCGGCCCAGCCCCGGAAGAGGCGCCCGTCCACGACGATCCCACCACCGACGCCGGTTCCCAGGGTCAGCATCAGGAGATTCGACGTTCCGCGTCCTGCCCCCCGCTTCCATTCGGCGAGCGCCGCAGCGCTCGCGTCGTTCTCGATCCCGACGGGCAGCCCGAAGCGCTCCCGCGCGCGCGTGACGAGGTCGACGTCGTCGAGAGGAAGGTTCGTCGCCCAGAGGATGCGCCAGCTCCCGCGCTCGAGGTTCGCGGGGATGCCGAAGCCGATCGCCGCGACCCGATCGTCGAGCAGCACCTCGACCGCAGCGTCGATCGCGTCGAGGACGTCCGACTCCGACGCGGAGTCGTCAGGGCTCGCGACCTCACGCTCCTCGATCACGTGCCCCTTGCGATCGACGAGGCCAGAGGCGATCTTCGTCCCGCCCACGTCGAGTGCGATGACGAGGGGAGCCCTCACGGCGGGGGCTACCATAGCGTCCCGAATGGCCGAGGGAACGAAGCCCTACCGGCTGTATCGCGGTGGCCGCAAGAAGGGCAACGTCCCTCTCCAGAGCACAAAGCGTCCCCCGAAACAGCCCACCGGCGCGACTGGAGCACAGGGGGGTCGTCGCCGTCGTTGGGGTCTGTGGATCGCGCTCGGCCTCGTCGGTCTCCTCGTCCTCGCGGCCATTTGGGGCTTGCTCGGATACCGCTCGTTCTCGAGTGGCGTCGAAGAGGCCAACGACCGCCTCCCCCGCAGCGCGACTGCGCAGCTTGCGACGCGCGAGCGCTCGCTGCTCTCGGACCCGACGACGATGCTCGTGGTCGGCACGGACGGCGGGCGTGCGCCCGGTCGTGGCGACGCCAACCGTTCCGACTCGCTCATGCTCGTCCATCTCGATCCGGGGACCCACCGGATCTCGTACCTGTCGATCCCTCGCGACCTCCAGGTCGAGATTCCCGGCTACGGCACGTCCAAGATCAACGCGGCGAACCAGATCGGCGGCCCGGCGCTCACGCTCGCCACGGTGAAGGCCCTCACAGGCTTGCCTGTCGACCATGTGGTCGTCGTCGACTTCGACGGCTTCCGCGAGCTCATCGACGCCATCGGCGGAGTCGAGGTCGACGTGCCGAAGCGGATCCTCTCCAATCGGTTCGACTGCCCGTACAAGCCCGCTCGGTGCCAGAACTGGGAGGGCTGGCGCTTCGAGAAGGGCACCCAGCACATGGACGGGCAGCGCGCGCTCGATCTACTCGCGGATCCGGACGAACCAGCTCGATCCGTCGGACACCGATATCTCGCGGGGCGGACGACAGCAGGCGGTTGCCGACGCGGTCGGGGACGAGATCGCGAGCTTGGGGACATTCCTACGGCTGCCGTTCATGGGCGACACGCTCGCGGCGCCGCTCGCAACCGATCTCTCGGCCTGGGAGCTGATGCAGCTCGGCTGGGTGCGTTTCCGCTCGGGCGACAACTCGGTTCGCTGCCGCCTCGGCGGGGAGCCGAGCTCGTCAGGGGGAGAGTCCCTGCTCCTCGGCTCGGAGGACAACGTCGCGGTCATCTCGATGTGGCTCGGCAGGTCGGCCCCGCTGCCGCCGCCGAAGGGCACGCTCTACGGCGCGGGCTGCACGCGCCGTTAACCGGCTGCTGCGAGGGCCGAGAATGCCGCCGAGCTCGGCGCCAGCCAGCTCGCAGCGCGACCACGACTCGCCTCGATCGTCGCTCTGCCACACTCCCCGTCGGCAAGCCCGGCGAGGAGCCGTCCTTCCAGCGCGACGAGCGCATATGGCATCGCCGGCAACGGGTCGGGCAGCCCGCCGGTCAGCGCGTGCCACGCCCCGTTCTCCCGGCGATAGATCTGCGCCTGGGGGTCTCCGGGCCGATGTGCTCTGAACGGCCCGGTGCTCACGGAGACGTACCAGAGCTCGGGATCGACGGGATCAGCCGCGACGGACCAGGCGTATTGCCGGTCGCGCCCCTCGTCGGCCGGCTGCCAGCTCTCGCCCCAGTCCCTGCTCCAGGCGGTGCCTCCGCCGCCCGCCTCGTAGGCGATGCCCTCCGCCCGCGGGTGCCAGGCGAGTGAGTGGACGTCGCGCTGCGCTCCGGGGCGATGGTCCTCCCACGATTCACCGCCGTCGGTCGAGCGCATCAGCCCGCCGAGCTCGATGCCCGCCAGCACGATGTCGGCATCGTGAGGATTCGGCGCGATCCAGCGGACATGCGATGTCCACGGGCGGGGAGGGAAGCTCCAGGTCGGCCGTGACGGCAGCTCGAGCAGCCCTCGGAGCTCACGCCATGTCTCTCCTCGATCGTCGCTCCGGTAGAGCGCGCTCGGCTCGGTGCCGGCGTAGACCGCGCCGTCAGCCGGGCTGACCGCGACAGAGAAGACGTCGGAGGCCGGGGGCCCGCAGTCGGACCAGGTGCGACCGCCGTCGGTCGTGCGCCGGAGGCCGCCGCTCCGGAGCCCTGCGTAGACCGTTTCCGGATCGGTCGGATCGACGGCGAGACACTGCGCACCGCTGCCCTCGAGCGACAGCTCGAAGTCCCATTGCCCAGCCGCTTCGGAAATGCGGGCGACCGCGTCGCCCGTGGCAGCGTAGAGAAGCACGCGGCCATCGTGCCTCATGGAGTCGACCCTGCGAGGTCAGCCGTCGCTCGAGGCGGGCTTCGGCTTCGCGTCGGCCGACGACTTCTCGGCAGGCTTCTCCGAGGACTTCTCGGTCGACGAAGAGTCGCCGTCCTTGGCCTTGGCCTTCCGGCTGCCGTAGTCGGTCGAGTAGAAGCCGGATCCCTTGAAGTGAACGGCCACGGGGAACAGCAGCTTCTCCACGGGACCCGCGCCGCACGTGACGCAGGCATCGGGCGTCGGGTCGCTCATCCGCTGGAAGAGCTCGAACGTGTGGCCGTTCGGGCAGCGGTACTCGTAGATCGGCACAGTGGGCGGGAATGTAGCGTCCGCTACGGAGCGGTCTTGGTCTCGTCGCGCTCGCGCTCGAGCAATTCGAGATAGCAGGGCGCGCTCTCGAACGCCGCGAGCCCGCGCGGCCGCCCCCGGCGCCGCTGCGCTCGCCGGCGACGCCTTCCGGCCGCCACCGCCGCGGACGCGCCGACGAGCCCTCCCAGGAGGAAGGTGCGAAGCCGGCCGCGGCGCCCGTCTCCGTCCATGTCCGGATCTTACGATCCCGACCATGCTCGTCTGCACACTCGGAGATCTGACGCTCGACGTCGTCGTGCGACTCTCGGGGCCGGTCGCGGTCGGCGGCGACACCATGGCTGAGATCCGAGTCGGCCCCGGCGGACAGGCTGCGAACGTCGCGGCCTGGGCGTCCACGCTCGGAGCGAGCGCGCGCTTCATCGGGAAGACCGGGAGCGACGACGCCGGCGCCCTCGCACGCGCGCGGCTCGCCCAGCATGGAGTCGACGTCAAGGGCCCCGTGACGGGCAGGAACGGGACGATCTGCTCGCTCGTCTCCCCCGACGGCGAGCGCTCGATGGCATCTGACCGAGGGAGCGCGCGCGACCTTTCCGCCGACGAGCTCGATCCCGCATGGCTCACCGACTGCGAACACCTCCAGGTCTCCGGCTACGCGCTCATGCTCGAGCCGGTGCGGAGCGCTGCGCTGCGCGCGGCGGAGCTCGCGCGCGCCGAGGGAGCGCGCGTCAGCGTCGATCTCGCGTCGTGGAGTGCGATACGTGACAGCGGCGTCGATGCATTTCGCGACGCCCTGCGCGGCCTCGACCCGGATCTCGTGTTCGCGAACGAGGACGAGGAGCGCGTCGTGGGCCGAGACGTCGTCGACGCCGCGTGGATCATCAAGCGGGGCGCGGGCGGGTGCTCCTTCGACGGGGACGAGCGCGAGGCGCTCCCCGTCGAGCAGGTGGTCGACTCGACCGGCGCGGGCGATGCTCTCGCGGCGGGGTGGATCGTCGGCGGCCCGGACCTGGCGCTCCAGACTGCCGCGCGCTGCGTGCAGCAGCTCGGGGCGATGCCGATAGCGTCACGCGAATGAACGAGCTGATCGAGCTCTCCGACGAGGTCCGCTCGGCGCTCGAGGACGGCACGCCGGTCGTCGCGCTCGAGACGACGCTCGTCGCGCACGGTTTCCCCGCGCCGGACGGCGTCGAGGTCGGCCTCGAGAGCGATCGGGCGGTGCGGGCCGCGGGAGCCGTCCCGGCGACTACCGGCGTGCTCGATGGGAGGATCCGCGTCGGTCTGACGGAGGACGAACTCGCGCGCTTCACCTCCGACGCCCGCAAGGTCGGACCGCGGGACATTGCCGCCTGCGCGGTCGCGGGAGACGTCGGCGCCACCACCGTCGGCGGAGCACTCGTGGTCGCGCGCAGCGTCGGGATCCGCTTCCTCGGCACCGGGGGCATCGGCGGCGTGCACCGCGGCTACCCCTCCCCGCCGGACGTGTCCGCCGACATCGTCGCGCTCGTCATGAGCCCGGTGCTCGTCGCATGCTCGGGCGCGAAATCGCTCCTCGACATCCCGGCGACGATGGAGCACCTGGAGACGCTGGGCATCCCCGTCCTCGGGTACCGGACCGACACGCTGCCGCTGTTCTACTCCGCGAGCGGGGGGCCGCCCGTGCCGCAGACGAGTCGACGACGTGGCAGCGGCGGCTCGCACGGCCTCGGCGCACTGGCGGCTCGGCGGCTGTGGCCTGCTCCTCGCGAACCCGCCGCCCGAGAGCCTCGACGTCGAGGATCTCATCGAGGAGGCGGTCGCCGAGGCTGCGCGGCAGAACGTGTCCGGCCAGGGCGTGACGCCGTTCGTGCTCGCGTACCTGCACGAGCATTCGGGCGGCAAGACGCGAGACGTGAACCGCAAGCTCATCGCCGCGAACGCGCGGCTGGCTGCAGAGGTGTCGGTAGCGTTCGCCGCCCTGTGAGCCTGTACGACGATGTCAGGGACCTTCCGCTGCGGATCGAGAGCTATGAGCTCGACCTGCTCGAGCTCCAGGCGCCCGACTTTCTACGTAAGACGACGGTCGTATGCCTGCAGGGAGGCGGCGAGGAGGGGATCGGTGAAGACGTCACATATCACGGGGAAGAGCACGACCGACTCCAGGAGCGCGGGCCTGACCTGGCGCTCGCCGGCTCGTGGACCCTCCACGCCTTCTCCGAGCACCTCGCGACACTGCCGCTCTTCGATGCAGAGCCTGCGCAGCACGCGTATCACGACTATCGCCGGTGGGGATTCGAGAGCGCCGCTCTGGACCTCGCGCTGCGCCAGGCCGACAGATCCCTCGGCACCGCGATCGGGCGCGAGCCGCGGCCTGTGTCGTTCGTCGTCTCGGGAGGGCTCGGCGACCCTCCGTCCACCGAGCGGTTCCACGCGTGGCTGTCCCTCTATCCGACCCTCCGCTTCAAGCTCGACGCGAACTCGAGCTGGACGGAGGAGCTGATCGCCGAGCTCGCGGCGACAGGTGCGGTCGATTCCATCGACTTCAAAGGGCAGTACCGAGGCACGGTCGTCGACACGCCACCCGACCCCGTGCTCTACCGGCGCGTGGCCGAGGGTCTTCCCAACGCCTGGCTCGAGGATCCCAGGCTGACCGACGAGACGCTGCCGGTGCTCGAGCCGCACCGCGACCGTGTGACCTGGGACGCGATCATCCACTCGGTCGAGGACATCGAGGCGCTCCCGTGGCCCCCGCAGACCGTGAACGTGAAGCCGTCACGGTTCGGGTCCGTGGAGCGGCTCTTCGCGACCTACGACTACTGCGAGGAGCACGGCATCGGCGCATACGGGGGCGGACAGTGGGAGCTCGGGCCCGGCCGCGGCCACATCCAGCTCCTCGCGGCGCTGAACCATCCCGACACGCCGAACGACGTGGCGCCGCGCGATTACAACCTCGACCCGCAGCCCGGGCTCCCCACGAGCCCGCTCACGGTGACGCCACGCGAGACCGGCTTCCTGGCCCTCTAGAGCACGACTACGGCCTTGCGACCGTCCGCCTGAGCGGACCACGCCGCGCCGATGTCGTCGAGCGCGAACGTGTGTACGTCGATGGAGATCCTTCCCGCCGCGACGTGCTCAGCCACCTCGAGGTACGCCTGCCCGAGCTCCGGACGCGGAAGCAGGAAGCTCGTGTGACCGAGAATCGAGAGGCTCTTCAGACGTATCGAGCCGGACGTGAGCGTCGCCTCCGGTCCGGCCGACTGTCCCAGCTGGACGATTCGTGCTCGTGGCGCGGCCGCGTCGACCGCCGCCCGGCCCGGCTCGCCCCATAGCGGATCCACCACGAGGGTCGGGCCGTCGCCACCACACGCCTCACGAATCCGATCGACGAGCCCCTCTCCGTCGAGTTGGACGGTCGCGTCGGCGCCCAGATCGCGCGCTCGGTCGAGCTTGGCCGCATCCCGCCCGGCGGCCACGATCCGCTGAGCACCGAGTAAGCGCGCCGCCTGGATCGCGACCGAGCCGACGGTGCCGGTGCCGCCGAGGACGAGCACCCGGTCTTCGGGCTCGACCGGCGCCCGCTTCGCCACGGGAATCCACCCGGCAATGCCCGCGATGCCGCAGGCCGCGGCGAGCGCATCGTCGAGCTCGTCGGGAACGGGAATCGTGAGCTCCGAGGGAAAGTCGACCCGCTCGACGAGGAAGCCATTCTGCCGCGTGCCGCGCCCCTCGCCGAACAGGTACACGCGCTCGCCGCCGAGACGCCCGACTGCCTCGCTGCCCGGGACGTACGGCAGGGGCGGGTGGCCGGCCGGGAAGCGACCGGCGCCGACGGCGAGATCGAGTGGGTTGAGAGCGACGGCGACGATCTCGACGGCCCCGTCGCCGCCGACCTCGACCGGCTCGGGCGGCTTCCCGAGCTCGGAGACCTGCGCAGCGCGCACGGCTACTTCACGGAGCCCGCGAGCAGGCCCTGGACGAAGTAGCGCTGGAAGGCGAAGAAGACGACCAGCGGGATCGCGAGCGAGATGAACGCCGCCGGCGCGATGAGCTCGATGTTGCCGCTGAACTGGCGCATCTGCGAGAAGATCGCGACCGTGATGGGCTGCGTGTCGCGCGCGAAGGTCAGCGCGACGAGCAGGTCGTTCCACACCCAGAGGAACTGGAAGATCGCGAGCGAGGCGATCGCGGGAAGGCCGAGGGGAAGGACGACACGGAAGAAGATCCTGAACTCCGAGGCGCCGTCGATCCGCGCCGCCTCGAGGAGGTCACGCGGGATCCCGATGAAGAAGTTCCGCAGCAGGAATATCGCGAACGGCAGCCCGAAGGCCGTGTGGAAGAGGACGAGCCCGGGGATCGTGTCGAAGAGCCCGAGCGTGTTGTAGAGCGAGAAGATCGGAATGAGCGCCATCTGGATCGGCACCACGAGGAGCGCCACGACCACCAGGAATATCCAGTCGCGCCCCGGGAACTCGAGCCACGCGAACGCATACGCCGCGAGAGATGCGACGAAGATAGGCAGAAATGTAGCTCCGAGCGCGATCCACAGCGTCGTCCAGATCGCCGACGTGATCGCCTCGTTGTCAAGTATCGCCTCGTAGTTGTCCAGCGTCGCGACGCTCGGCGAGGACAGGATCTCCCACCACCCCGCCGTCCCGATGATCGACGGCGGGAGGAGGGACGTGAAGAAGAGCCCGAGCGTGGGAACGAGCCAGAGCAGCCCGATGAACGCAAGGAGGAGGTACACAGGCGTCTTCGTCAGCAAGCGGACGATCCTGGACGACATCGACTCCGAGGTCACGGCTGCAGTTGTGACCGGTGCTTCGATTGGAGCCGCCGTGCTCGTCACAGGACTAGACCTCCCTCCGGAAGCGCCTGATGTTGAGAATGAGGATCGGGATCACGAGCAGGAACAGGAAGACCGCGATCGCCGCGCCCAGTCCGAAGTCGTTCACGCCACCGAACGACGTCCGCCACATCGCGAGCGCAATCACGTTCGCGTCGTCCTCGACGGATCCGGGCGCGACGGCAATCACGATGTCGAACACCTTGAGGACGTAGATCAGCATGGTCACGAAGACGACCGAGAGGACAGGAGCGAGCAGGGGGACCGTGACGCGGCGGAAGACCTGCCACTCCGTTGCGCCGTCCGTGCGCGCGGCCTCCAGTAGGTCGCGGGGGATCGCAGCCAGCCCGGCCGCGATGACGACCATCGAGAACCCTGCCCAGACCCAGATGTAGGCCATCATGA
The DNA here is from genome assembly GCA_963723695.1 of uncultured Gaiellaceae bacterium. Taxonomy (GTDB): domain Bacteria; phylum Actinomycetota; class Thermoleophilia; order Gaiellales; family Gaiellaceae; genus GMQP-bins7. The sequence continues at coordinate 680,127 of CAVRRU010000015.1, forward strand.
TCGCCGGCGTGATCAGGCTCGCGCCGAGCCACGAGACTCCGGCGTACGGTTCGGAGAACGTGTCGGCGCCTATCGCCGCGCGATACGGGCCCGCCTCGACATCCTCGAAGGCGAACGTGCCGTCAGCCTCCGTCTGCGTCGTCAATCGGGACCCTCCGGCCTCGCTCCGAAGCTCGACGGTGATGCCCGGCAGCCCGAGCTCCTCCTGCTCGACCTGTCCCGGCGTACCTCCTCCAGGCTTGAAGTCTCGCCAGACGACCCCCGTGATTCCGCCCGAGAGCGCCTCTGGCACGACTGCCTGAACTGCGTCCGCCGGGACGTCGGACGAGCGAACGCCCGTCAAGCCCAGCTGGGCGACGTCACCCGGCGCGAGCGGCTGGTCGAGCACGAGGCTCCCGTTGGGCTGCTCCTGCACCGCCTCGGTCGAGGGCTGCGCCGCCGAGAGGACGCCCGAGGGCGAGACCGCGTCGGCGACGACCGCGATGGCGGCGTTGACCGTCCCGTGGGAGGGGTCCTTCTCGTACATGAGGCGCCAGATGACCCCCGCCGCGAAGAGCGAGATCGCCATCGGCATGAAGACGACGACCTTGAACGCGACCGACAAACGGATCCGCTCGAGGAGGACGGCGAATAGGAGACCGATCGCCGTGACGAACACCGGAACGATGAGGAGCCAGAGGAAGTTGTTCTTGATCGCCGTGAACAGCGTGTCGTCGGTGAAGAGCGTCTCGTAGTTGTCGATCCCGATGAACTCGTCACCGTCTCGGTCGTAGAAGCTCCGGATGATCGTGCGAATCGTCGGGTAGACGACCCAGACTCCGAGCAGCGCAAGCGTCGGAGCGAGAAAGATGATTGCGACGCCGTACTTCTGGAAGAAGCCTGGCTCGTGGTCCGTCGGTGGAAGCCCCCTCGCGGGGGCTTCCACCGTGGTCACGGATTCGCTCATCCGCAGACCTGCATGCGCCTAGCTGCCGTACGCCTTCTTCGCGTCGGCCTCCATCTGCTGCGTGATCGCGTCGACGTTGTCCGGGTTGGCCACGAAGTCCGTGAAGCCCTTCCACAGCCCCTGCCCGGAGGTGCCACCGAGCGCAGCAGGTTGCAGGTCGGACAAGTCGAAGCGAAACACCTCCGCCTCGGCCAGCCCGGTCGCGGTGGCACGGGTGATCTCGTCCAGGTAGGCGGACTCGTCGACGTTCTTGTTCGCCGACGAGAAGCCGCCACGGGCGATCCAGATCTCCGCGGCTTCCGGGGTCGTGAGGTAGTCGAGGAATGCCGTCGCGGCCTCGCTCGTCTTGAAGTTGACGCACAGGTCGCCGCCGCCGACAACGGCCGGTGCTGAGCCCTCGACGGACGGGAACGCGAACACGTTGTAGCCCGTCACCGGCTCGAGCGGGTTGTTCTTGACGACGCCGGGGGCGAAGTCGCCGAGGATGTCCATCGCGGCCTGCGGGTCTTCGCTGAAGACCTTCGCCGCCGCTGCGTCGAAGGTCGTCTCCAGGGCGCCCGACGTGCCGCCCGCCATGTTCGACGAGTCACCGACGACGTCGGCCATGACGGTGAAAGCGTCCTTGACCGACTGGTCGGTCCACGGGATCTCGTGCTTCGCGAGCTGGTCGTACATCTCGGCGCCGGCCGTCCGGATGTAGATGTTCTCGAAGATGTCCGAGATCGGCCAGCCTGCGTCCACACCGACCGAGTACGGCGTGATGCCGGCGGCCTTCAGCGTGTCGGCCGCAGCGGAGAGGTCTTCCCAGGTCTCCGGCGGGTCGACGCCGGCCTCCTCGAAGTCGGCGACGTTGTACCAGATCGTCGACTTGTTCGAGCCCTTGTACATCACGCCGTACTGTGTCCCGTCGACCGCTCCTGCGTCGGCGACCGCCTCGCCGAAGTTCTCCACGATCACATCGCGGAGGTCGTCGATCGGCTGGATCGCACCCTGCTCGGCGAATTGGGCCATGAGACCGGGCTGGGCGATGCAGGCGATGTCGGGCGGGTTCCCTCCCTGCACCGCTGTCGAGAGCAGCGGGGCCAGGTTGTTGCCGCCCGAGGTGAATTTCACGGTCACGTTCGGATACAGCTCGTTGAAGCCGGCGATGACCGCCTCAAACGACTCCTGCTCGGGACCTGCCCACGTGCCCATGGTCGAGATCGATCCGGTGACGTCCTCGCTGCCTTCCGCAGTCCCGCCCCCGTCGTCGTCGCCTCCACAGCCTGCCGCGACGAACGCGAACGCACCTACGAGCAGTGCCACCAACAACCATCGCTTCCTCATTCCTGAGCTCCTTCCCCGTCGTTGGATGAATCCGAGTAGATCCCGAGACCCGTCTCGAGATCGAAGAAGTGAAGTGCACCCGTCTCAACGGCCACGTCGATCGTCTCGCCGTTGGAGATGCGAGAGCGCGGGCCGAAGCGACCGACCATGACGGTCTCGCTCTCGCCTTCGGCGGCGGCCGCCTGCACCGCTCGTTCCTGGCCGACGTCACGGGCGAGCTCGCGCACGTCCTCCGTGAGCGCAGGCGGCGCGTCGACGGTGAAGTGCGCGACGATCTCCGAGCCGAGCGGCTCGCGGAGCACGACGACCCCGTGCAACCTCTGGTCCTCGGGCGTGTCGGGCGAGAGCGCCGCGTCCTCGAGGTTCTCGGGGCGGATACCGACCACGAGCCGTTTGCCCACGAACGCCTCGAGCTTTGGCCGATACGCGATGAGCTCGTCACCGAGTGCGAGCTCGTGCTGGCCGATCTGCACCGAGAAGCGGCCGTTCGAGCGAACGACGGTCGCCTCGACCATGTTCATCGCGGGGGAGCCGATGAACCCTCCGACGAAGAGGTTCACAGGGCGCTCGTAGAGCTGCTGAGGCGGCGCGACCTGCTGGAGCTCGCCCTTCCGCATGACCGCGACGCGGTCGCCCATCGTCATCGCCTCGACCTGGTCGTGCGTGACGTAGATCGTCGTCACGCCGAGCTCGTTCTGGAGGCTCGCGATCTCGGCGCGCATATGCACCCGCAGCTTCGCGTCGAGATTCGACAGGGGCTCGTCCATGAGGTAGGCCTCGGGCTGGCGCACGATCGCGCGCCCCATCGCGACTCGCTGACGCTGGCCTCCGGAGAGGGCTCGTGGCTTGCGTTCGAGGAATTCCGTGAGGCCGAGAATGTGGGCCGCCTCGCGGACTCGCTGGTCGATCTCGGCCTTCGGCGCCTTCCGCAGGCGGAGTCCGAACGCGATGTTGTCGTAGACCGTGAGATGCGGGTAGAGCGCGTAGCTCTGGAACACCATCGCGATGTCGCGATCGCGCGCCGGCATGTGATTGACCACACGCTCGCCGATGCTCAGTACGCCCTCGCTGATCGACTCCAGGCCGGCAACCATGCGCAGCGCCGTCGTCTTTCCGCATCCGGACGGGCCGACGAGCACCATGAACTCACCGTCGCGGATCTCGAGATCCATCCCCGAGACTGCGCGAGTACCGTCGGCATAGACCTTGCCGACTCCCTCGAAGGTAACGGCTCCCACCAGGTCTCCCGCGTGAGCCTACACGGTGAACGACGGGTTACGAATCGAAGGACGCCAGGAAGTCGGGGATGGGGATCAGCGGCAAGGATTCGAGCTTCGAGCTGCCGCGCGCTCCCAGCGCGATCGACACCTTCGCGATCGTGAGGTCGTCGGGCGCCTCGACGACGTTCACGAAGTCGTACGCGCCGAGGGCCGCCCACTGGTGGAGCACCTTCGCGCCCATCTCCTCGACGTCGCGATTCACCTCGCCGAGCCGGTCCGGGTTGGCATGCAGCGTCTGGACGCCCTTCTCCGTGAGCGTCGTCAGCATCAGGTAGATCGGCATCTCACTCCTTTCGTCGGTCCCCGCGCGAGACTAGACGAGCCTCCTGGTCGACGTACAGGATCGCGCCGCCGATGAAGAGAAGAGGCGCGAGAATCGCGTCCGAGAGGAAGAGCGCGGTGCGCACCGCGTTGTCCGCCTCGGACTCGAGCAGGAGCGCAAGCCCGATGCGCACGAGGAAGAAGAGGACTACGAGCGTCGCGAGCGCCCCTGCCGCGTGGACGTAGTCGACCTTCCCGAGCTCGAAGCCGCGCCGCAGCGAGGCGGTGAACGAGGTGCCTTCCCGGATGGCTGCCGGTACGGCCAGACCCACGAGCGCAAGCCAGAGAACAGCGGCGAGCGCGAACCATGGAAACAGGAGCGCGGCCGGGACGAAGACCAGCGAGCCCACCGCTATCGCCACTGTCCACGAGCCCCACCGCACGGGTCGCTCGGCTTCCAGGCTGCACGCGTACGCGTATGCGGCCGAGAACACCGGTGCCGTCGCGAGGAGGACTCCGCCGACGACGAAGCGACTCGCGCCCACGGTCAGCTGGTTGATCGCAGCGACGAGGATTCCGAGCGGCAGCGTGCGCAGGAAGTGCCGGCCGTACAGGCGGATCGACTCGGCGACGAGCTGACCGATCGTGCGCTCGGCCGGCGGGAGGGGCGGCTGCACAGGACGTTCCGCCCGCTTCGCTGCCCGTGCCATGGGCGAAGAGGCTACTGAGCGGCTGCCTGCAGCATGCGCGGGAGCGCGTCGGCAAGCGCCTCGAGCGCCCTGCCGATCCTCCAGCGCGATCGGTCTCCCTCCGCGAGCTCGTTCGAGATCGCGCGGATCTCGACCGCCGGAACGCCGGCCTGCGCGCACGCGCGGAGCACCGCGAAGCCCTCCATCGCCTCGACCCGCAGGCGGCTGTCGCCGTGCGCCGCAGTCCCGCCAACCGCCGCGCTCGTGCCGATCGGGGCGACGAGCGCCTCCGGTACGGCCTCGCGCATCACCGCGAGAAGTCGCGCATCGGGCTCGATGCGGTCGACGACGGGTATCTCCGCCGCGAAATCGGAGTACACGGCCTCACTCCCGATGACGAGCCCACCCGGCGTGATGCCGTGCGCACCGGCTACTCCCACGTGCACGACGGCGCCCGGCGGCCGGAGCGCGAGCTCCCGCGCCGTCGCAGCCGCTGCTTCAACGGGACCGACCCCGCAGACGAGTCCCTCGTGCTCACACAGCTCGATGTCCGTCGCGGCGACGAGCAGCACGTTCGCCATGTCCTGATCCTACGACTGGACCGGTCGAAGCTCGAAGACGGGATGTCGCGTCGCCTCGGCCAGCCAGTCGTCGTCGGACGATTCGAGCGAGACGTCGAAGAACGGCCGCGTGACGCGGCCCAGCCGGTAGTACTCCTGCAGCACCCGTACGGCTTCCGCGGCAGGAAGCTCCTGCACCGCGAGCCGCTCTCGGCTGCGGCCGCGCCGCAGCTCGACCCACCCCGCGGTGCGCGCGTTCTTCACCCAGTTCCGCTCGCCGTAGGGGGCGACGAGCCAGCGCTCGTCGCCCGTGCGCACGATCGAGACGGGTGTCGACCAGAGCTTGCCGCTCGTGCGGCCGGGCACGGTGAGGAGGTGCGTCCGCGGGCCGATGAGCCCGAGCCTCGCGAGCGGACGTACGAGCGCATTCAGCCCGCGCCGCCAGCGGCTCTTGCGGTACGGCTTCGTACCGCTTGTCACCAGGCGACGTTACCCATGGACACACGAGACCGACGCCTACTAGGCCTGGACCGGTTCCGCGACGCCCACGGCCTCGAAGAGGAGCTCGCCGTCCGCGACGTCGACCCGCACCTTGTCGCCCTCGCTGAATCGCCCTTCGAGCAGCGCGCTCGCTAGCGGATTCTCGACGAGCCGCTGGATCGCGCGCTTGAGCGGCCGTGCGCCGTACGCGGGATCCCAGCCTTCCTCGGCCAGGAGATCCATCGCCTCGTCCGTGACCTCGAGCTCGATGCGCCGTTCCGCCAGGCGCTCACGTAGGCGCGCGAGCTGCAGTTCGACGATGTCGGCCAGCTGCTTCTTCGTCAGCGCCTCGAAGGTGACGACCTCGTCGACCCGGTTCAGGAACTCCGGCCGGAACCTGTCGCGCAGCTCGTTCTCGGAGCGGATGTTCGAGGTCATGATGATCACGGTGCTGCGGAAGTCGACCGTCCGGCCCTGGCCGTCGGTGAGCCGCCCGTCGTCGAGCAGCTGCAACAGGACGTCGAAGACCTCCATGTGCGCCTTCTCGATCTCGTCGAGCAGGACGACCGAGTAAGGGCGCCGACGCACCGCCTCGGTGAGCTGGCCGCCCTCCTCGTACCCGACGTATCCGGGTGGCGCACCGACGAGCCGCGCGACCGTGTGCCGCTCCTGATACTCGGACATGTCGAGCCGGACCATCGCGCGCTCGTCGTCGAACATGAACTCGGCGAGCGCGCGGGCGAGCTCGGTCTTCCCGACACCGGTGGGGCCGAGGAAGATGAACGAGCCGATCGGCCGGTTCGGGTCCTGGAGCCCTGAGCGAGCGCGCCGCAGCGCGTTCGCAACCGCCTCGAGGGCCTGCTCCTGGCCGACGACGCGCTGATGGAGCCGCTCCTCCATGTGGATGAGCTTCTCGACCTCGCCCTCGAGCAGGCGCGACACAGGGATGCCCGTCCAGGAGGAGACGACCGCCGCGATGTCATCCTCGTCGACCTCCTCCTTCACCATCGGGATCTCGGTGCGCTCCTCGCGCTCCGCGAGCTCCTTCTCGAGCTCGGGGAGAATCCCGTACTGGATCTCGCCGACGCGCGCGAGATTCCCCGTGCGCTCGTCACGCTCGGCCTCCATCCGCAGCTCGTCGATCTGCCGCTTGATCTCCGCCACGCGCTGCAGCGCCTCCTTCTCGCGCGACCAGCGCGCGGCGAGCTCGTCGCGGGCCGCCCTCGCATCGGCGAGCTCGCGGTCGACCGGCTCGCGTACGGTCTCCGACTCGTTGGCCATCGCCGCGAGCTCGATCTCGAGCTGCCGCACGCGGCGATCAGCCTCGTCGAGCTCGACGGGCGAGGAGTCGATCTCCATGCGCAGCCGAGACGCCGCTTCGTCGACCAGGTCGATTGCCTTGTCGGGGAGGAACCGGTCGGTGATGTACCGGTCGGAGAGCATTGCGGCGGCTACCAAAGCGGAGTCGCGGATCTCGACTCCGTGATGCGCCTCGTAGCGCTCCTTCAGGCCGCGCAGGATCGCGATCGTGTCCGCGACGGAGGGCTGCCCCACGAAGATGGGCTGGAAGCGGCGCTCGAGCGCGGCGTCCTTCTCGATGTGTTTGCGGTACTCGTCGAGCGTCGTCGCACCGACCGCGCGCAGCTCGCCGCGCGCGAGCATCGGCTTCAGCAGGTTCGCGGCGTCGACCGCGCCCTCGGCCGCTCCCGCGCCGACGATCGTGTGCAACTCGTCGATGAAGAGGACGATCTCCCCGGCGGCGTTCTGGATCTCCGCGAGGACGGCCTTCAACCGCTCCTCGAACTCGCCGCGGTACTTCGCCCCGGCGAGGACCGCGCCGACGTCCAGCGCCCAGACGCGCTTGCCCTTGAGCCCCTCCGGGACGTCGCCCGCGACGATCCGCTGAGCGAGCCCTTCGACGATCGCGGTCTTCCCTACGCCGGGGTCGCCGATCAGCACCGGGTTGTTCTTCGTGCGTCGCGAGAGCACCTGGATGACGCGGCGGATCTCCTCGTCGCGTCCGACGACCGGGTCGAGCTTCCCCGACTCCGCAAGAGCGGTCAGGTCGCGCCCGTACTTCTCGAGTGCCTGATACGTGCCTTCGGGATCCTGCGACGTGACCTTCTGACCCCCGCGGACGTCCTGGAGCGCCGAAAGCAGCTCGTCGCGCGGCACGACCTCGAGCGCGAGCAGCAGGTGCTCGACCGACACGAACTCGTCCCCGAGCGCTCGCATCTCGTCGAACGCGGCATCGAGCACGCGGCTGAGCCCCGCGGACGCCTGCGGCTGACCGCCGCCCGAGACCGTCGGCAGCTGACGCAGGCGCGCCTCCGCTTCCGCCCGGAGCGTGCCCGCGTCGTATCCGGCGCGGTCTGCGAGCGTACGAGGAAGCTCCTGGTCGAGGAGCGCAATCGCGAGGTGGTCGGGCGTGAGCTCGGGGTTGCCCGCACGTCGAGCGAGCTCCTGCGCGCCGGCGACCGCCTCCTGGCTCTTCAGCGTCAGCTTGTTGAAGTCCATGTCATCTCCTGGGTGCCGGGTGCCGAGCCGGTTGGTAGAGGACGACCTCGCGCTTGTACGAGCGGTGCACGTCGGCGATCTCGGCGCGGAGCTCGCGCTCGAGCCGCACCATCCGCGCGCGGGTGCGGTTGAGCTCGTCCTGGAGCCGCAGGACGTGCTCGACACCTGCGAGGTTGAGCCCGAGCTCGGTCGTGAGCCGCTGGATGAGCCGCAGGCGCTCGACGTCCGCGTCCGAGTAGATGCGCGTGCCGCCCGGCGTGCGACCAGGGCGCACGAGCCCCTTCGCCTCGTACAGGCGAAGCGTCTGCGGGTGCATGCCGACGAGATCGGCGGCCACCGAGATCATGTAGCGAGGCCGGTCGGGCACCTATCCAACCCCCGAGAACCGCTCTCGAGGCTGCTCGCGGGAGACCTTCTGGTACCCCTCGAGCGCCTCGCGCTCCGCCTTCGTGAGCTTCTTCGGGACCGTGACGTTGATCCGAGCGAGGAGGTCGCCGCGGCCGTTCCCCTTGAGCTGTGGCACCCCGCGACCCTTGACGCGCAGCAGCTTCCCGCTCTCGGTCCCTGCCGGCACCTTGAGCGACACCGGGCCGTCGGGAGTGGGGATCTCGACCGAGCCGCCTAGCGCCGCCTCCGCGTACGTGACCGGAACATCGAGCACGAGGTCCGAGCCGCGCCGCTCGAAGAGCGCTGATGGCTCGACATCGACCACGACGAACAGATCGCCGGACGGGCCGCCGCTGAGACCCGCCTCGCCCTTCCCCTTCAGGCGGACCTTCGTGCCACTGCGCGCTCCCGCGGGGATCTTCACCGAGTACCGCTTCGTAGCTCGCTCACGTCCGCTGCCGCGGCAGTTCCTGCACGGCTTCTCGACGATCGTGCCGTTCCCGCGGCACCGCGGGCACGGCTGCGAGAAGGCGAACAGCCCCTGCGAGTCCGAGACGACTCCCCGGCCGCCGCATTGGGGGCACGTGATCGGCGAAGTGCCCGGCTCGGCGCCGGTCCCGTGACAGACGGAGCACGCCGTCTCCACCTCGACCGGAACGCGGACCTGGGCTCCCTTCAGCGAGTCCTCGAACGAGATCCGCACGTGCGCCTCGAGGTCGTTTCCACGCATCGGCTGGCGACTGGACGCACGCCGTCCGCCACCGAACATCCCGCCGAGAAGGTCACCGAGGTTCCCGAGGTCGAACTCCTCGAAGCGCGCTCCGCCCATGTCCTGCGCACCGCCCGGGAAGCCACGGGCGCCGGCCTCACCGAACGCATCGTAGGCGCGCCGCTTCTCCGGGTCGGAGAGAGCGTCATACGCGGCCTGCACCTCCTTGAACCGGTCCTCGGCACCGTTGTCGCCCGGATTGCGGTCCGGGTGGTACTCACGGGCGAGCTTCCGGTACGCCTTCTTGATGTCGTCGTCGGACGCGTTCTTCGCGACGCCGAGGACTTCGTACGGGTTGCGATTCATTCTGCGACGATCACCCGCGCGGGCCTGACGACCTTGTCGCCGAGGCGATAGCCGCGCTGGAGAACCTCGAGCACCGAACCCGGCTCGGCCCCGTCGCCCGGCTTCGCGAGCACGGCCTCGTGAACGTGCGGGTCGAAGTCGCCGTCGGTCGCGATCTCGGCGAGCCCCTCCTTCCGGAGCGCCTTCTGCAGTGACTTCTCGACGAGCTTCACGCCGTCGACGAGCTTCGCCTCCTCGTGTCGCTCGGCGGCCTCGAGCGCCCGCTCCAGATCGTCGAGGATCGGCAGGAGCTCGCGGACGAGCCGCTCGTGCGCGTGGGCGACGAGGCGCTCCTGCTCGCGAGCCGCACGCTTGCGATAGTTCTCGAAGTCGGCCTGGACGCGCTGGAGGAGGTCGAGGTACTCGTCGCGCTCCGCCTGCGCATCGGCGAGCTGCTGCTCGTCGCCGGATGAGCCTAGTGACGCAGTGTCACTAGGCTCCTTTCCCTTCGTCTCGGTGAGCGGCTCCACCGGCTGGTCGGTCACGAGCGCTTCGCCTCTTCCTCTTCGTCGATGACCTCGAAGTCGGCGTCCTCGACGACCTCGTCGTCAGTGCCACTCCCGCCGTTCCCGGAGGCCTGCGTGCTCGCCTGCGCCGAAGCCTGCGCGTAGATCGCGTCGGCGAGCGAGCGAGACGCCTCCTCGAGCGCGGTCGTCTTCGCCTGGATGTCGGCGAGGTCGGGGCCCTCCACCGCCTGGCGGAGCTCCATGATCCGCCCTTCGATGGTCGCCGCATCGGCCTCGGGCAGCTTGTCACGGTTCTCCGAGAGCGTGCGCTCGGTCTGGTACGCGAGCTGCTCTCCCAGGTTGCGGGCGTCGGCGAGCTCGCGCAGGCGATGGGCCTCGCCCGCGTGCGACTCCGCTTCGGAGATCATCCGGTCGACCTCGTCCTCGGAAAGGCCGGAGCCGCCCTCGATCCGGATCTGCTGCTCGTTGCCCGTGCCGAGGTCCTTCGCGGACACGTTGATGATCCCGTTGGCGTCGATGTCGAAGGAGACCTCGATCTGCGGCAGGCCGCGAGGCGCCGTCGGGATCCCGACCAGCTGGAACTTCCCGAGCGTCTTGTTGAAGTTGATCATCTCCGACTCGCCCTGCCCGACGTGGATCTCCACCGACGGCTGGTTGTCCTCGGCCGTCGTGAACGTCTCCGACTTGCGGGTCGGGATCGTCGTATTGCGCTCGATGAGCTTCGTGAACACGCCGCCCTTCGTCTCGATGCCGAGCGAGAGCGGGGTCACGTCGAGCAGGAGGACGTCCTTCACGTCGCCCTTGAGCACGCCGGCCTGGATCGCGGCGCCGACTGCGACGACCTCGTCCGGGTTGACGCCCTTGTGCGGATCCTTGCCGATGAGCTCCGTCACCTTCGCCTGGACGGCGGGCATGCGCGTCATGCCGCCGACGAGGACGACGTGCTCGATGTCGGCGGGCATCAGGCCCGCGTCCGCCAGCGCCTGCTTCGTCGGCGCGACGGTGCGCTCGAGAAGATCGTGAGTGAGCTCGTCGAGCTTCGCCCTGGTGAGTTGGAGGTCGAGATGCTTCGGGCCCTCGGGCGTCGCCGTGATGAACGGCAGGTTGATCTGTGTCGTCATGGTCGACGACAGCTCGACCTTGGCCTTCTCGCCCGCTTCGTAGAGGCGCTGCAGCGCCATCGGGTCCTGCCCGAGGTCGATCCCCTGGTCGCGCTTGAACTCGGCGATCATCCAGTCGACGATCGCCTTGTCGAAGTTGTCGCCGCCGAGGTGGTTGTCCCCGTTCGTCGCCTTCACGTGGTAGAGGCCGTCGCCCAGCTCGAGCACCGAGACGTCGAACGTCCCGCCGCCGAGGTCGAAGACGAGAATCGTGTGCTCCGGGCCCTCCTTGTCGAGCCCGTACGCGAGCGCAGCGGCGGTCGGCTCGTTGATGATCCGCAGGACGTCGAGTCCGGCGATCTTGCCGGCGTCCTTCGTGGCCTCGCGCTGCGCGTTGTTGAAGTAGGCGGGAACCGTGACGACCGCGTCGGTGACCGGCTCGCCGAGGTACGCCTCGGCGTCCTGCTTCAGCTTCTGAAGGATCATCGCCGAGATCTCCGGCGGCGCGTACTCCTTGGCTTCGGCCTTGACGCGGGCGTCGTCGTTCTGGCCCTTCACGACCTCGTACGGGACGATCTTCATCTCCTCCGACACCTCGTCGAACTTGCGTCCCATGAAGCGCTTGATCGAGAAGATCGTGTTCTGGGGGTTCGTGACCTGCTGGCGCTTCGCGGGTGCGCCGACGAGCCGCTGGCCGTCACGCCCGAAAGCGACGACGGACGGTGTCGTGCGTCCGCCCTCGGCGTTCGGGATGACGGTGGGCTCGGATCCCTCGAGGACGGCCATGCACGAGTTGGTAGTCCCGAGGTCGATGCCGATGGTCTTTGCCATTGTTCGAGCTCCTTCTTGAGTGGTCGGAATGTGAAAACTTGAGTCTTACCGTAGCAGATCACGGGGGCGCAGGAGATCAGTGCTACTCAGAGAAACCGCGAGCACATGCAGCTGCTCTCCGAACGCCGGCTGACGGCGATCAGCCGGGCGGTCGCCTCCGGGCGGATCCTTCCTTTCCTGGTGCTTACGATGCTGTTGGTCACGCTGGCGGCGACGGTCGTCGTCGAGGTCTTCACCCCGAACAGCTTCTCGAGCTTCGGGAACGCCGCGTGGTGGGCCGCCGCGACCGTTACGACGGTCGGCTACGGCGACGTCGTCCCGGCGACCTCCGGTGGCCGTTTCATCGCCGTCTTCGTGATGTTCGCGGGTATCGCGTCCGTGTCGATCGTCACCGCTCTCGTCACCAGTGCGGTCGTCACGTACCAGCAGCGGCGTCTGGGCGCAGACGTCGAGCGCCACCGCGAGCTCGTGGAGACGCTGGCGCGAATCGAGCAGCGACTGGACAGGCTCGAGCGCTAGCGGTAGATCCCGATCAGCACACCGCCGGTCACTATGAGCGCGGCCCCGGCGACGAGCCTCCGTCCCACCTGCTCCGACTTGCGCAACACGAGCCACGAGATCGTCACCCCCCAGAGCGACTCGGTCGCGACGATCGGCGACACGACGGAGACGCGCCCGCGCGCGAAGGCCTCGAACAGGAAGACATACGAGAGCCCATAGCAGAGCCCGGCGGGCAGGAACGCCAGCGCAGCACGGCGATCGAGCCGCGCGCGGCTCCAGGTGACGAACGCGAGCGACAGCGCCGTTCCGGTGAGCATGGCCACGAACGCCGCGACACCGGGCTCGGCACCGGTGACGTCGGTGCCTAGCCAGCGGATCAGCGTGTCCCTCGTGGCGAACGCGATCGTCCCGATCAGCGCGTAGACAAGGCCGATCCGCTTGAAGTGCTGCGGTCGCGCTCGGTCGCTTGCGAGCAGGATGCCACCGGTGACGATGAACGCGGCCCCGAGGACGAGCCCCGCGACGAGCGGCTCGTCGAGGAAGACGAGCGCCGTCGCCACTGCGAAGAGCGGCGCGGTGCCGACCGTCACCGAGGTGCGGGACGCACCGGCGTCGCGCACGCCGAACGTGAAGAGGATCTGCGCGATCCCCGGCGCGAGCACACCGGCGAGGACGAAAGGCCACGCTTCGGCGAGGTTCCAGTTACCGCGCGCTACAGCAACGATCCCGGTGACGGCACAGGCCGGAACGATCGTGAGAAACGTGGCGGCCTCGGCCCGCACGCCGGTGTCGAGCGCCATCCGCACCAGCACCGTCATGGCTCCGAACAGGAGCGCCGACAGCCCGGCGAGGAGGATGGCGGTCACGTCGCCGCGCCTCCACGGCGCGCGAGACGCCGCAGAGTCGCTGCCGCCGCGGGCTCCGCGACGACGATGCCGCACATCATGATCACGCACCCGAGCCACCCCGCGAGGCCGAGGACCTCGTCGGCGAGCAGTACCCCCGCGAGCGCAGCAAATGGCGCCTCGAGCGTGAACACGAGCGCGGCGCGAGCAGCGGTCGTGCGCGCCTGCACCCAGGTGGCGATCAGGTAGCCGAGCGCTCCTGCGAAGACCCCGGTGACGATAAGCGCACCCCACACCGTTGCTCCACGCGGGACCTCGAGCTCGCCGAGGGCCAGGGCGATGACGGTGAACCCGACGAACGCTGTCGACATCTGCAGGAACGTCAGCGCGCGCGGGTCGTACCGAGGCGCGTAGCGCTCCATCGCGGTGATCTGAAATGCCTGGAAGACGGCGTTTCCGAGCACGAGAGCGTTGCCGACCGCAGATCCGCCCGGAACGCCGTTCAGAAGCAGGAGTCCGACGACGGCCAGCGCAACTCCCGCCCAGAGGACTCGCGGCACGGGTGTACCGAAGAGCGCAAGCGCGAGGATCGGCGTGAACACGACGTAGAGGCCGGTGATGAAGCCCGTACTCGCAACGGTCGTCAGCTCGAGGCCGGCGGTCTGGAGGCCGTACGCCGTCGCCAGGAGCGCGCCGACTCCGACGCCCGCCGCGTAACCGGACCGCGGAAGGCCACGGAGCGAGCTCCACGCGAACGGCGCGAGGACGGCGGTCGAGATCGCGAACCGGACTGCGAGGAACGCGAAGAGCGGATAGAGCTCGAGCGCATCCTGCACCTGGACGAACGTGACGCCCCAGATGACCGTGACCCCGACAAGGGCGAGGAGAGGGCCTTGCCGCGTCACCGGCGGGATTCTCTACGCTCCACGTTGATGAAAGTCCTCGACACCTACGGCCGGCCCGTTCGCGATCTGCGGATCTCGGTCACGGACCGCTGCAACTTCCGCTGCGTGTACTGCATGCCGAAAGAGGTCTTCGGGCACGACTACCGCTTCCTGCCCAGGCGCGAGCTCCTCACCTTCGAGGAGATCGAGCGCGTCGCGCGAATATTCGTCGACCTCGGCGTACGCAAGCTGCGCATCACCGGCGGCGAGCCGCTTCTCCGGCGCGATCTCGAGGTGCTGATAGCGCAACTGGCAGCACTCGACGACGACCTCGACGTCACGCTCACGACGAACGCGGCGCTGCTCGCGCAGAAGGCGCAGGCGCTCGCCGACGCGGGGCTGTCGCGCATCACCGTCAGCCTCGACTCCCTCGACGACGAGGTGTTCCGCGCGATGAACGACGTCGACTTTCCAGTCGCTCGTGTCCTGGCCGGAATCGACGCGGCCGCCGAAGCCGGCCTGCCCTTGAAGGTCAACGTCGTCGTCAAGCGAGGGCTCAACGACGCGTCGATCCTCGACATCGTCCGGCGTTTCCGCGGCACGGGCCACACCGTGCGGTTCATCGAGTTCATGGACGTCGGCGCGACGAACGGGTGGCGCATGGACGACGTCGTCCCCGCGGCCGAGATCGTCGCGACGATCGGGGCCGAGTACCCGCTCGAGCCGGTCGCTGCCGCCTATCGCGGCGAGGTCGCCGAGCGCTACCGCTTCCTCGACGCAGCGGGCGAGATCGGCGTGATCGCGTCGGTGACGCAACCGTTCTGCGGCGACTGCACGCGGGCACGTCTCTCCGCCGACGGCAAGCTCTACACCTGCCTGTTCGCCGTACGGGGGCACGATCTGCGGGCGTTGCTCCGCTCCGACTCCGCCGACGACCAGCTCGAGGACACCATCCGCGCCGTGTGGACGCGCCGCACCGACCGCTACTCCGAGATCCGCACCGAGGGCACGAGCTCGCTACGCAAGGTCGAGATGTCCTACATCGGGGGCTAGGCTGAGGATCAGCGCAGATCGCGCTCCTCCATCGGTCCATCAGCCAGGCTGTTAGACCGTTCGCAAGAACGCACGACCGGGGGAAATACCGACGACGGGCACGCTCGTTAGAATCGGATAGTCGTGTCGAGCTTCGTCGCCGAGACATCCCGGCGCCTGCCTCGAGGCTGGGCGCACCTGGCTCTCCAGTTCGTCATCTGGATGGGCTTCTACGTCGCGTACCAGGTCGCGCGCGGCGCGGCCGACCGCAGCGTCTCCGACGCGTTCCAGAACGGCGAGTGGGTGCTGCGCAAGGAGCGAGAGTTCGGCGCGCTCTTCGAGCCCGCAGTCCAGCGCGTCGTCGACACCTCGTCGCTGATGGTCACGCTGACGTCGTTCACGTACTGGCTGTCGCAGTTCGCAGTAGTCGGCATCACCCTGCTGTGGGTCTACTTCCGGCATCAGGAGAAGTTCGCCGGCCTCCGGAACTGGCTCATCGTCGCGAACCTCGTCGGCCTCGTCGGCTACATCCTCGTGCCGACAGCGCCACCGCGGATGTTCCCCGAGTGGGGCTTCGTGGACACGCTCGGCCAGTACTCGTCGGTCAACCACGACAGCGGCCTGATCGCGTTCGCTTCGAATCCGTACGCCGCGATGCCGAGCCTGCACGCCATGGACGCGCTGATCGTCGGCATCGTCATGTTCGGCCTCGTGCGCTCGAAGCTCGCCAAGGCGCTCTGGATCGCGTGGCCCATCTGGGTCGGGTTCGCGGTCATCTCGACCGGTAACCACTACTGGCTGGACGTTTTCGCCGGGTTCGTGCTCGCCGTGGCGACAGGCCTGGTGCTCCACCGGGTCCGCACGCTGCGACTGCAGCGCGCATGACCGACGAGCAACCCGCGCGCGTCAACCAGCTAGACCGGGTCAAACAGGAGTACACGCAGGCGGCGCGGGAGATCCTCGCGCGCTCGATGCGCGGGGTCGCGAAGACGAAGCTGACCCCGGACATGCTCACGCTCGCGGGCGTCTCACTCTGTCTCGCGGGCGCCGTGCTCGTGGGCTTCGAGAACCGGAACGAGATGCTGTTCTTCTGGCTCGGCGGCGCGCTCTTCGTCATCGGGTCCGTCGCCGACATCCTCGACGGAGCGCTCGCCCGCGCGGCGAGCAAGGGGACGGTTTTCGGCGCATTCCTCGACTCGACCTTCGATCGCCTCGGGGAGGCCGCCATGCTCACGGCGATCGGCCTCGTCTTCATGCGCGAGGGGAACGAGGTGGCCCTCGTCGCGACCTTCGCCGCGGTCATCGGCTCGTTCCTCGTGAGCTACACGCGCGCGAAGGCAGAGGCGCTCGGTCTCCGCGGCGACGTCGGCTTCGGCTCGCGCGTCGAGCGGGTCGTGCTCATCTCGATCGGCCTGGGGCTCGCGCCGTGGGGCCTGCTGCAGTGGCCGATCTATCTCCTCGCCGCGATGGCGTGGATCACCGTGGTGCAGCGTATGGTCTTCGTCAGGCGCCAGTTGCGGGAGCTAGCCGAGGCGTGATACTGTGCTAGCAGTTTGACTGCTAGCAATTCAGGTAAGCGCACGGGCATCCTCGTAAGGATGCCCGCTCCATTGAAGGAAGCTCTCGTGCGAGAGACCGCACGGCGCGCATCCAACGTCAACGACGTTGCAGCCGGCATTCTCGCCGCCGAGTTCGGCATCGACTACAGACCAAGCGGACGGCACCGCAAAGTGCTAGCAGGCTCCAGTCCCGTCCTTCTCCTGCGCGTTCCGCAGGAGCTGAAGGACGAGATCCACGCGGAGGCGTCGCGACGCGGCTCCAACGCGAACGACGTCATCCTCGCCGCGCTCGCCGAAGGGCTCGGCGTCCCATCGGTGAGCAATCGCACAGGAAGGAAGCTCATGGCCTCGACGAACGGCTCCAAGAACGGCAAGCGCGCGCAGGACAAGGTGCGCGTCGCGATCATCGGCGTGGGCAACTGCGCCAACTCGCTCCTGCAGGGAGTCGAGTACTACAAGGACGCGAAGCCCGGGGACTCGGTGCCCGGCCTCATGCACGTCGACCTCGGCGGGTACCACATCTCGGACATCGAGTTCACGGCCGCGTTCGACGTCGTGAAGGGCAAGGTCGGCGTCGACCTCGCGGACGCGATCTGGGCGAAGCCGAACGACACGATCAAGTTCTCGGACGTCTCGAAGACGGGCGTGAAGGTCTCGCGCGGAATGACCCACGACGGCCTCGGCAAGTACATCTCCCAGGTCGTCGAGAAGGCACCCGGCCAGACGGACGACGTCGTGAAGATCCTGAAGGACACCGGCACCGACGTCGTCGTCAACTACCTCCCGGTTGGCTCGGAATCCGCGACCAAGTGGTACACGGAGCAGATCCTCGAGGCGGGCGTCGCGATGGTGAACTGCATGCCCGTATTCATCGCACGCGAGCCCTACTGGCAGAAGCGCTTCGAGGACGCCGGCTGCCCGATCATCGGCGACGACATCAAGTCGCAGGTCGGCGCGACCATCACGCATCGCGTCCTCACGACGCTGTTCGGCGACCGTGGCGTCCACCTCGACCGCACTATGCAGCTGAACGTCGGCGGCAACTCCGATTTCCGCAACATGCTGGAGCGCGAGCGCCTCGAGTCGAAGAAAATCTCGAAGACGAACGCCGTCACCTCGATGCTCGACTACGACATCGGCGACGACAACGTCCATGTCGGCCCCTCGGACTTCGTGCCGTGGCTGACCGACCGCAAGTGGGCATACATCCGCATGGAGGGCTCGTCGTTCGGCGACGTGCCGCTCAACGTCGAGCTCAAGCTCGAGGTGTGGGACTCGCCGAACTCGGCCGGCATCGTCATCGACGCGGTTCGGCTCGCGAAGCTCGCGCTGAACAACGGAATCTCCGGCTCGCTCGAGGCTCCGAGCGCGTACCTCATGAAGTCGCCGCCGAAGCAGCTCCGCGACGACGAGGCCCACGAACAGATCGAGCGCTTCATCGTGAAGAACGCGCTCGCGAAGAAGACGAAGGCGCCCGCGAAGGCCTGAGGAGCGCCAACGGGTCAGACCCGTGGGGTCTGACCCCTTGCAACACGAGGCGCGCAGTCGTCGGCGACGAAGCCGACGCGCCGGTGCGACTTGTCGCAGAACGGCTTCGTCCGTGAGTGCCCGCACCGGCAGAGCACGATGTCGTCTCCGGCGGGCAGCACGAACTCGTTGCCGTCCGCGTCGATGACACGTACGGGGCCAGTCACCTTGTACGGCCCGTTGGCCCGCGCCTTGATGGTGACCTCGGTCATGCGGCCAAGTTACAACTTGTAACTTGCGATGACGTGAGCCTCCGCATCTGCTTCGTCACGCCGTTCGCGTGGTCACAGCCGCACGAGGTGAACGTGCACGTGGAGGGCGCGGCCGAGGCCTTGCGCCGACGCGGGCACGACGTGACCGTGCTCGCACCGTCCTCGCGAGCGCGCGATCTACTCGAAGGACGCCGTGCCCTGCAGCGTGATGCGCACGCTCCGGTCATCGCGGTAGGCCCGTCGATCCCGCTCTCGCGGCGGACGAACATGGGAGTGCCGATGGCGGTGCGCGCCAATCTTCGCCTTGCGCTCGCCAAGGGTCGCTTCGACGTCGTGCACGGTTTCGAGCCCGGGCTTCCGAGCCTCTCGTACCTCGCTCTCACCTCGACGCATGCGCTGACCGCGGCCACCTTCTTCTCAACAGACCGCCTCACCTATCCCGCGCGACGCTCGCGGCGAGATCGGCTCCGAACCCGGGTCGATGCTCTCCTCGCGACGTCCAGCGAAACGGCGGAGGCCGCCGCGGAGCGGTTCGACGGCGAGTACCGCATCGTCCCGATCGGTGTCGATCTCGCGCGCTTCAAGCCGGAGACGAAGCGCCATGTGATCGCTGTCGAGCTGGAAGCGGCCGGCCGCGCGACCACGCGCGCGCTCCTTCGCCTCCTCCGTGAGCTGCCGGAGTGGGAAGCGACGCTGCTGCACACCAAGCCGCTCGGCGTTCGCCCGGCCATTCCCCGGTCGGTTCGTGACCGCGTTCACGTTCGCTCGGCACGGACGAGTGGCCAGCGAGCCGATGCGCTGGCGCCGGCAGCCATCTTCGTGTCGGCACCGGGCGGCGAGGAGCGGCTCGCCCTGGAGGCGGCCGCGTGCGAGGTGGCGCGGATCTCCGGATCGAGTGAACGTGTCGTCGCCGAGACCGCGCGGCTCGCGCGTGATCCCGAGGAACGGGAGAGCATGGCCGGTGCCGCCCGCTCGCTGGCCGAGAGTCAGAGCTTCGAGGAGGTCGCCGACGAACTCGACGCCCTCTACTCGCGGTTGACGCGCAAGCGACGCACGCGGTCCTCCGACGACGACCCGCTCGAGGATCGCGACTGGATCACGATCGACCTTCACCTCCACACCGACTGGTCGCACGACTGCTCGATCCCGGCCGCCGACTTGCTCGATCACGCAGAGGAGATCGGGCTCGGCGGAATCGCGGTCACAGACCACAACGTTTTCGGCGGTGCTCACGAGGCGATGGAGCTGGCGGCGGGCCGCGACCTCATCGTGATTCGGGGCGAAGAGGTGAAGACCGACCGCCAGGGCGAGGTGATCGGGCTCTTCCTCGAGGAGGAGATACCACGCGGCCTGACCTTCGCGGACACGATCGCGGCGATCCGCGAGCAGGGCGGGCTCGTCTATCTCCCCCACCCCTTCGACCGCCTCCACGCGATTCCCGATCCCGCGACCGTCCACCGCCACCTCGCCGAGATCGACGTCTTCGAGGTCTACAACGCGAGGCTGCTGCGCGACTCCTTCAACGACGAAGCGCTCCGCTTCGCGCGCAAGTACCGGCTTCTGCAAGGCGCCGGCTCGGACGCGCACGTCCTGCAAGGCATGGGCACGGGGGCCGTGCGCATGCGACGGTTCGACGGCCCCGAGGAGTTCCTGCTCTCGCTTCGGACGGCCGAGATCCTCCGCCGTCCCAAGTCCCTCGCGTACCTGCAGTCGCTGAAATGGGTGGCACAGGTCAAGGAAAAGGTTCGCTGAGCGAGAAGGGTCCCTCCGACTCCGTGCCCTCCGCTGCGCCCACCGACGAGATCTACGAGCGGTACCTGAAGAAGGCCATCTCCGAGGTCAACGAGCTCGGGGACGAGCTCGCGCGCGCGGGTGACGAGCTGAGGATCCCCGTCCTCGGATCGGGGCATCCACTCGCCGACGTCATGCTTCTGAAGTTCTCGCCGCAACCGTCCGAGATCCAGGAGGGCGTCGCATTCTTCGGTCGGTCGGGGCAGGCAGTCCTGAAGTCGCTGCAACGCCTCCACGTCGACCCGCTGGCCGTGTACGGCACGAACTGCCTGAAGTTCGGCACCGAGGACCCGGCGGACGCGGCGGCCTGGCTGACGCGCGAGCTCTACATCGTCCAGCCGAAGCTCGTCGTGGCGATGGGGAACCGCAGCGTCGCCTTCGTGAACGACCTCGCCTTCCCGCTGTCGGACCCGCTGGACCCGACGGCGCTCGGAGCCCTCCAGCGCTACACCCCGACGATCCAGGCACTCGTGACGCCGGACGTCGACGAGGCCCTCGACGAGCAGCCCGCGAAGACCGCCTTCTGGAACGCCTTCAAGGCGCTCGGCCCCTGGTGGGCGGAGCAGCCTCCATATTGATGCGCGCGACCGGAACCCGCGAGTGCGGATTCCGGTCGCGCGAAAGTCTCTAAGGCGGCCGCTTCGCGGCCGCGTCGCTGTGAAAGTCCGATCCCTACGACAGACCGGAGCCAGCATGCGAGCTATCTCGCTCGCCGTGCTGCTCGTCGCGCTGGTCGCCTACGGCGCAGGCGCGCGCCACCTCCCAGGGCTCCCCTCTGGCCTCGACGCCGCCTTCCACGCGCTCATCGTCTTTCCGGCATTCGCAGCGGCCATCTGGCTCGCACTCCCGCTCTCGCGGCGTGACACGAAGTCGCTGATCGTGCTTGCGCTCGCCGCCGGCGTGCTCGCCGTCGGTCTCACGCTCCTCGACGTCGGCTCCGTCGCGAACGTCGCGAAGCTCGCCTGCTATGCGCTCTTCGGTTTCTGGTTCCTGACGCTGTTCGAGGAGCTGTGGTGGATCACCCTCGTGGCCGTCCTCGTGCCGTGGGTGGACATCTGGTCGGTCGCGGCCGGCCCGACCGAGTACGTCGTCGAGGAGCGGCCGGGGATCTTCGAGAACGTCGCGATAGCCTTCCCGAGCCCGGGTGAGACGGCGACCGTGAACCTCGGACCGCCTGATGTGGTCTTCTTCGCCCTCTTCCTCGCCGCTGCCGACCGCTTCCGGCTTCGCGTCGCTGCGACCTGGATCGGGATGACGGCCTGCCTCGCAATCACGCTCGCGCTCGTCTGGTCGTGGGAGAGCGTCTCCGGGCTCCCTGCGCTCCCGGCGGTCTGCCTCGGCTTCCTCCTGCCGAACGCAGATCT
Organism: uncultured Gaiellaceae bacterium; assembly: GCA_963723695.1. Taxonomy (GTDB): domain Bacteria; phylum Actinomycetota; class Thermoleophilia; order Gaiellales; family Gaiellaceae; genus GMQP-bins7. The sequence goes on from CAVRRU010000015.1 coordinate 701,800, forward strand.
CCTCTGGCGCGATGTACGCAACCTGCGCGCTCGTCCATCGCCGTAGCGAGATGCGTCTCGCCCTACGCGCGGAGGAGGGCTGAAACCGATTCCACGTGCGGCGTGTGCGGGAACATGTCGACCGGACTGCAGCGCTGGAGCTCGTAGCCGTAGTCGTCGCGTAGAACCTGCAGGTCCGAGGCGAGCGTCGTCGGGTTGCACGACACGTAAACGATTCTCCGTGCGCCGAGCGCTCCCGTTCGCTGGAGCGCCTTTCCCGCCAGGCCCGCGCGCGGCGGATCGACGACGACGACGTCCGGGTCGCCGGCCTCGTCGCGCAGCTCCTCGATCGTCTGGCCGACGTTTCCCGCGAAGAACTGCGCGTTCTCGATGCCGTTCAGCTCCGCGTTCTCGATCGCGCAGGCGACGGCTTCCTCGCTGATCTCGAGCCCCCAGACCGCGCGTGCGTTGCCCGCGAGCGTGAGACCGATGGTTCCCGTCCCGCAGTAGAGGTCGAAGACGTTCTCGCCGCCCGTGAGCCGCGCGTTCTCGCGCGCTAGCTCGTAGAGCCGTGCCGCCATCTCCGTGTTCGTCTGCAGAAACGCAGAGGGCCGAACGCGAAAACGGAGCCCGAGGATCTCCTCCTCGATCGCCTCGTCGCCCCAGAGAAGTCGCGTCGGGAGGTTCGTCTGCTCCGCCGGCGTGTCGTTGATCGCCCAGTGGACCGACCGCACCTGCGGGAACCGCCGCAGCACGTCGGCGAAGTACCCGGTCTCGAACCGCTCACCGGGCGCAGTGACGAGCACCACGAGCGCCTGCCCCGTGTTTCTTCCTTCCCGCACGACGAGGTGGCGCAGGTACCCGGCGCCTGTCGCCTGGTCATACGGCTCCAGGCGCTCCTCGCGCGCCCATTCGCGAACCGCGAGCCGGATCGCGTTCCCGAGCTCCGTCGTCAGCAGGCACTCCTCGATCCCGATCACCTCGTCCCAGCGGCCCGCGCGGTGAAAGCCGAGGTCGACCCCCGCTTCCGTCGTCGTGAACGAGTACTCGAGCTTGTTGCGGTAGCCGTACTGCGACGCCGCCGGCACGATCGGGTCGAGCGGCGGCTCGACGAACTTGCCGATGCGAACGAGCGCATCTCGAACCTGCCGCTCCTTCTCAGCGACCTGCACCTCATACGCGAGATCCTGGAACCTGCAGCCGCCGCAGACACCGAAGTGCCGGCATGGAGCGTCGGTGCGCGCGTCGCTGGGATTGACCACCTCCGAGACGACGCCTTCGGCGAAACCGCGCTTCACCTTCGTGACGCGCGCGCGCACGGCGTCGCCGGGAAGGCCTCCGCGGACGAACACGACGAAGCCGTCGTGGCGCGCGACGCCGTTCCCGCCATACGCGAGCGAGTCGATTCGGAGCTCGAGCTCCTCGCCTTTGCGAACGGGCGCGGCCACGCCAGGAGCGTAGCCGCGCCTCGATCCAGCTCCGGCTACTGCAGGACGGTGACGTGCACGGAGCGGTCGCGCGGGCCGTCGAACTCGCAGAAGAAGATCCCCTGCCAGGTCCCGAGCGCAAGCGAGCCGTCGTCTCGGAGGGGCACGACGACGCTCGGCCCCATGAGCGCCGCCCGAACGTGCGTCGGCGCGTTCTCCTCGCCCGGCTCGACATGCTCCCAAGGCCAGCCGTCGTCGACCATACGTGCGAGAGCTGCCTCCAGGTCGCGTGCGACGGCTGGATCGGCATGCTCGTTGATCGTCACACCAGCGGTCGTGTGTGGGACATAGACCAGAACCGCCGAGCCGCGCTGCCCGCCGACCGCCTCGCGCACTTCCGGGGTGATGTCGACGACGTGGCTCCGCCGCGCGGTGCGCAACCGGATCTCGTTCACGGAGCCTAGAGCGCGCCGCCGGCGGCCGGCGGCGCTCCTGCCTCGAGCGGGTTCTCGCCCCCCGCCGAGCGGCTCAGGTACTCCTCGACGTTCAGCAGGTTGTCCTTGCCACGCTCGATGACGGCGAGCAGCTCTGTCATCGAGGCGACCTCCTCCCGCTGTTCCTGGAGGAACCAGTGGAGGAACTGCTCGCCCACGAGCTCGCCCTCCTCCCGCGCGAGCTTGACGAGCTCGACGATCTGCTCCGTGACGCGCTTCTCCTGCTCGAGTGCGAGTGCCACCGGCGCGACGACATCCTTGAACTGGGTCTTCGGCGCGTCGACCCCGGGCGTGACGACCGCCTCGTCCGCGTCCAGGAGGTACTGCACCATGATCATCGCGTGGTTTCGCTCCTCGACCGCCTGGCGATAGAAGTGCGCGGCGAGCTGCGAAAGTGACTCCGAGTCGTAGTACACCGCGACCGCGATGTACTGCTGCGACGCCGCGAACTCGTGCCCGATCTGCTCGTTGAGTGCTGACGCGAACGATGTCATGGCCTCGACTCTAACCCCGGCCGTAGCATCTCCGCATGGCAGGCGTGTCGAGCGAGCTCAAGGGCCGCAGCTTCACCCGAATCGCAGCGTGGGCGCGTCCCGAGCTGCAGGCGCTCCTCGATCTCGCCGACGAGCTCAAGGCAGAGCGCGCCCGCCGGCGGGAGCTTCGGATTCTTCCTGGCCGGACGATCGGCCTCATCTTCCACAAACCGTCGACTCGTACACGGGTTGGTTTCGAGGTCGGGATCGCCGAGCTCGGTGGAATGGCACTCTTCCTCCCCGCAGCGGAGCTCCAGCTCGCTCGCGGAGAGTCGTACAGGGACACGGCACTCGTGCTTTCGCGTTTCCTCTCCGCGCTGATGATTCGCACTTTCGACCAGGAGGAGGTCGAGACGTTCGCCGAGCACGCGTCGATCCCGGTCATCAACGGGCTCACGGATACGGCACACCCTCTCCAGGCGCTCGCCGATGCGATGACGCTGCGCGAGCGTTTCGGCTCGCTCGAGGGACTGCGGCTGGCCTACGTGGGAGACGGCAACAACGTATGTCACTCGCTCATGACGATTGCGGGCCGGTTCGGCGTGAAGTTCGTCGCCGCCACGCCGCCGGGGTACGAGCCGAATCCCGAGATCGTCGCCGCCGCAGCTGAGGACGCCAGCGAGAACGGCGGCAGCGTCGAGATCGTCAGCGATCCACGCGCTGCGACGGAGGGCGCGCATGCGCTCTATACGGACGTCTGGACGAGCATGGGTCAGGACACAGACCGGGAGCGGCGGCTGCGCGACCTCGAGCCCTACCGCGTCGACGGAGACCTCCTCGCGCTCGCGGACGAGGACGCCGTCGCGCTGCACTGCCTGCCTGCGCACGTCGGTGAGGAGATCACTGCGGAGGTGCTGTACGGACCACGCTGCGTCGCCTGGGAGCAGGCCGAGAATCGCCTGCACACGCAGAAGGCACTGATGGCGCTCGTGATCCGGTGACGTTCGACGATCACGTGCGGGCCGCCCTCGACGAGCTCCCGCCTCACATCTCCGCGGCTCTGGAGAACGTCGCTGTCGTCGTGGAGGACGAGAACCCCGAGGATCCCGACCTGCTCGGGCTCTACCACGGTGTCCCGCTGCCGGAGCGCGGTGACGTCGCAGGGCTCCTTCCCGACAAGATCTCGATCTACCGGATCCCGCTCGAGGACTCGTTTCTGGACCCCGCCGAGCTGCGCGAGGAGATCCGCATCACCGTCCTGCACGAGCTCGCCCACTACTTCGGCCTCGATGAGGATCGCATCGCTGATCTCGGGTACGACTGAGTGTTTCGGCCCAGCGTTGACGGGGAATGTCGGCTTTTGTGGATTCGTTTCAGACAGACGTGACTCCGAACCAGATCCATATTCAGATCGAGCAACTCTCGGAGGAGCGCCAGGAGCTCTGGCAGCGCCTGTCCGAGGGTCTCGACACATCGGTACAGGGCCAGATCAGGGACCTCGACGCACGCCTCGAGGACCTGTGGCAGTCGCTTCGGATCGAGAAGGCCCGTCTCCGCTTCGGCGAGCGCGAGGAGATCGTCCGTCGCGCGCGCGCCGAAGAGCGCCTCGAGCGCGCGGCGTAAGCAGACGTCGGAGCAGGAAAACGCGCGGCCCGCGCATATCATCGATGCGTGGCCCTGTTCAGCAGGCAGAAGCACGAGCCGATCTCCATCGGCAGCGAGCAGGAGCGCCTACGGGCGATTCGCATCGCTGCCGAGGACGAGCTGGGGCGACTTCGCCGTGAGCTGACCGAACGCGTAGCGGTGGTCGAACAACGGGAGCGCGAGCTCGGCGATGCGCTCATCAGGATCAACCGCAGCCCGTTCGACCTCTCCCCCGGTGACGCCAAGGCGCTGGCGCACGCGCAGACGGGCCTCGCTGCGCATGCCCACGAGCTCGCTCGCCGCGAGCGCGAGCTCCAGTCGCGAGAGAGCCTGCTCTTCAAGATGGAGGCCGATCTGACCCGCCGCGCCGCTGCTGCGGCCGAGACACCCGAGGAGCGGCTCGAGCACATCGAGAAGCGCTTGGCGACGCTGCACGAAGCCGAGAAGGCGTTCGCGCGTACACAGGCCGAGCTCGCGGCGCGCAGCGCGGACCTCTCGAACCGTGCGGCGGCGCTCGCCGAGATCGAGCGCTCGGGGGTCGTCGACGGGGGCGGGCCCACCATTCCGAGCCGCGCCGAGCTGGCCGAGCTCGACGAACGACTCCGTCGGCTCGAGCGCGAGACCCGCGACGCGACGGCGAGCTCGAGCTTCGGCGAATCGCTCCGCAGCCTCGAGCAGAAGGGGCTCCGTGGGCCGACGTCGAATCCCTGAGCCGGCTCGCTCTACACTTTGACCGTCTCGGGGCGTTAGCTCAGCTGGGAGAGCGCCGGCTTTGCAAGCCGGAGGTCACCGGTTCGATCCCGGTACGCTCCACCACTTGAAACCCCTGCTAACGCGGGGGTTTCGTCGTTTCTGGGGCGTATGCTGAACGCCATCGTGGTGACCAAACGCCTCATCGTGGTGACCCTCCGTGCTCCGACTGCGAGATGGCTAGGGGAGGCGCGTGCCTAGCGCAGCAGCGCGATCAGCACGCCGCGCTGCCGCTCGCTGAGGCTTGCCAAGGTCTTGCCATACGGGATTTGGCAGCCTACGAGGAGGCGAGTCGTGCGAGTTGGCCCGACCCCACGCAGCGCGAGCAGGAGGTCGGCGATCTTTGCCTGCTCGGCGAACCTCGGCGGATGCGCAATCACCTCCTCGATCTCAACGCTCCCGGCTTTCAGCGCTCGCTTCAACTCTGCACGGGCGAAACGAACCGCGTTCGCCTGGGCGAGATTTTCGAGTTGCACCGTAGGTACGGTCGTGCAGGGAGGGAGAAGCACGGTCGGATAAGGCTCCACCTTCGTGGTCGCCGAGACAGAAGTGGTGGCCATCGCTGGCCTCCTCACGTTGGGTGCTTCTGACCGAGCCGACCTACGAACCGAACACCAGTCACGGCGCTCGCCTGGTGGGGCGAGGAATCTAGGCCAGAGGACTGGCGGAGGTTATCACCGTTCCTACGCCCGACCCGTTGTTCTCGCGCTCCACGATCCGGTACTCACCCCGAGAGCCGACCGGGTCATGGCCGCGAACAAAGCTGTCGTCTCCGACCGGATCAGCCGTGCAGTCGTCGGGACGATCGGCGATCTTCTCCCGCTGGCGGGAACTGCGAGGGTCGGGGTCACCGTGGCCCTGAGGCAGGAGCTTGCCCCACATCGACGCGACCGAGATCGAACCCGCTCCCGCGCCACGAGCATCGGCGGTCTGGGCGTCTGCACTCGACGAAGCCACGCTCGCCAGACACCACGTGGACTAGTCGGAGGACATTACATAGAGTCGCGGTCCCGATCTGGATGTCGAAACAACCGCTCTCCACGAACCGCGCGCCACCGCCCACAGGCGCCTATTCTCAAGGGATAGCCGCGGGCTCCTTTGTCTTCCTCGCTGGCCAGGGCCCGCTGCGGAGCGACGGCGAATGGCTGAGGGGAGGTTTTGCAGAGCAGGCGCAGCAGACCTTCGCCAACGTTGCGGCGCTGGCTGAGGCGGCGGGCTGCTCGCTCGCAAACGCGGTTCGCGTTGGCGTCTACCTGCGCGACATGTCCAACTTCGCGAAGATGGATGAGATTTACCGGCAGTTCTTTCCGGAGCCGCTGCCCGCGCGAACGACGGTCCAGTCCGATCTGCCAGGTTTTGAGATCGAAGTGGACGCGATCCTGTTCATCGACTCCTGACCGCGGGTGCCGTGTAACGTGCGTGTGCTCGAGCGAGGCCCATGTCGCGCGCAGGACCGTCCCTGCCTCGATGACGGCATCGTCTCATGTGACAAGAGCGGTGATCGCCAGTCGCACCGACCGGCAGCACGCCGCCCCGTCTGACCGCTACGACCGGCGAGCCGTGCAGCTAGGAGGTCGCCGCCCATGGCGGACACCTCTAACAATTCGGTTCCGTGCGTCAGCCGGGCAGCCATTCGAACTACTTTGGCATGTTGTCGCGGGTCAAGCCCCGCATCTGCCAGACTCCGCAGATGGCTCTCGAGGCGCGACGCTCCTCGTCACTAGCACGGCGAGCCGCATCGGGGAACGCTACCTTCGAGGCACTACGCGCGAGGCCGTTCTCTCCTTCGACAAAAGGAACTCGTCGACGTGATCTGTTCCTTATCGGCAGAGCATCCCGCGTGACTAGGCCCGCATTGCCGATCGACGGAAGCAGGAGCGCCGTACTGCATCTCTTCTGAGTATGGCGTCTTCCATGCCGTTCGACCGTCTACGTGCTGCCCTCGACCAGGTCGGCGCCCCACAGGCCGTGCTCTCGCACCCGGAAACGCTCGCGCACCTCGGCTGCTTCGAGACACCCGTCGAGGACTGGCCCGTCTCCAATCCGTTTGTCGCGGTCCCCGCGCTCCTTTGCCTGGGTCCGGAGGATGCGGTGCTCGTCGTGGCCGACTTCCATACGACAGACGTCCGTGAATGCGACGGGCAGGTCGTCACGTACAGGTCGTACGATTTTCGCAGTGCGCCGGATCCGGCGGCCGAGCTGCGCATCGCGCTCATCGCAGCTCTGGATGCCGCGGGCATGGACCCGGGTCCGACCGGCGTGGAGGCCATGACCCTGCCACACGCGATAGCCGAGTGGCTCAGGGAAGCTGGACGAACGCCCGTCGCCTGCGACACCGCGGTCGCCTCGTCACGAGGCGTCGCGGCGGCCCCAGGGCTTGACCAGGTCCGTACGTGCGTGCCGCCTCGCGGACGTCGTACAGCAGGCGGTCAAGGACCACGCCGCACCGGGGGTCAGCGAAGCCGAACTGGCGGGGCTGGCTGCCGCCGCGATGTTTCACGAAGCCGGACGGCGCGTCCCGGCCATCCTCACTGTGACCGCCGGAGCAGACGCGACGGCTACGGGCGGCGGTGTCGCGACCGCGCGCGTCGTCCAAGCAGGCGATCTCGTCCTGACGGATACGTCGCCCTGGATCGATGGTGCGTGGTCGGACACCGCGAACGCGGTCTTCGTCGGTACTCCGGACAGGAAGACGCGGCGCCGCTTCGACGCTGTCCGCCGCGCCCTCCACGAGGGCATCGCGCTTTGCCGACCGGGCGCCGTGGCAAGGGACGTGGACAGGAAGGTACGCGAGATGCTCGCCGAGCACGGGCCGACGTATGCGCACCACACGGGCCATCGGATCGGAGCCGCGTGGTCGGAGGACCCGCGGATCACGCCGTACAGCGACCAGAGCATCGAGGAGGGGATGGTGCTGGCGCTCGAGCCCGCGATCTACCTGCCCGGCTGGGGCGGTATCCGGCTCGAGCACGTCTTCGTCGTTGGCGCCAGCGGCAACGAGATTCTGACACGCTTCGAGCACACGCTGTGAGGCGGTCGTGAAGGTCGCGAAGGTGGAGACGATCCCGGTCAGCGTTCCTTACCGCCATCGCGAGGTCAGTTCCCAAGTCGCGAGAGATGGGGTCAGCGACGTGCTCGTGAAGCTGACGACAGACGACGGCCTCATCGGTTGGGGGGAGGCGTGCTGCGGTGCCGACACAGCCTCAGTCGACGCCGCCCTGCGGGCCATGACGCCCTTTGTCGTCGAACGAGATCCGTGGAATCGCGAGGCGATGCGGCGCGATGCGTTTACACACGGTCTCTGGCAGTTCCGGTCCGGCACGGGCAACTTCGCCTGGGCGGGAATCGACATGGCGCTGTGGGACGTTTGCGGCCGCGCTTGCGGCCAGCCACTTTGGCGCCTCCTCGGCGGACTCCAGCAGAAGGAGGCCACCTACTTCTACTACCTCGCACGCGGCACGCCGGAGAGCCTCGAGGTGCAGGTCGACGACGGGCTCCAGGCCGGCTTCGAGGTCTACTACCTCAAGGTCGGCCTCGACGACGCGGAGGACCTCGAGATGGTGTCGACGGTGCGACAGGCGCTCGGCTCCGGCCCGCGGCTCCGGCTCGACGCGAACGGAACCTGGACGATTCCACAGGCGCTACGGAACCTTCGGGCGATGGCCGAGTACGACATCGATTTCGTCGAGCAACCCGTCCGTGATCACCCGATCGGGCAGCTCGCCGAGATGCGCGCGCGGATCGACACGACTGTCTGCGCAAACGAAGGCCTGTGGTCGGAAGCGGATACCTACGCTCGCATCCAAGCGCGAGACGCGGACGTCTATTGCTTCTCTCCGTACTGGGTCGGATCGATCGGGAGCTTTCACCGGCTGTCCTGGCTCGCTGCCTACGAAGGTCTCCTGGTCTGCAAGCACACCCACGGCGAGCTCGGTCTCGCCGCGGCGGCCGGCCATCATGTCGTCCTGACCGTGCCGAACGGTGTCGAGGGTCATCAGCAGACTGCCTATCTGATGGAGCACGACATCCTCACGGAGCCGATCCCGATCGCCCGCGGCCCACGCTGGGGCACCATCGACGGTCCCGGCCTTGGCGTGGACGTCGACGAGGAAGCGGTCGAGGAAGCAGCAGCACGCTTCCGGATCGAGGGCCAGTACCGCCCCTGGCAGGACGACCAGATCGCGAAGGAGGACCGGTGACGAAGGGCCGGATGGAGAACAAGGTTGCGCTCGTCGTCGGAGGCGGATCCGGAATGGGACGTGCCGGCGCGGTCGCGATGGCGGCGGAAGGCGCGTCCGTTGTTGTCTCCGACATCGCGCTCGATCGTGCCGAGGCCGTTGTCGCGTCGATCGCAGAGAAGGTCGGCACGGCAGCGGCCATGCACGTCGATGTCACCTCTCCCGAGCTGGTGGAGCGCCTCGTCGCCGACACCGTCGCGCGCTTCGGCCGCGTGGACGCCGTCTACCACTGCGCCGCCGACGTTCAGCTCGTCAACACGCAAGACAGGCGACTCACCGAGCTCGACGACGACGTCTGGCGGCGCATCATCGACGTCCACCTGACTGGGACGTTCCTGCTCCTCAAGCACGTGGGCCGGCAGATGATCGCCCAGCGCTCGGGCTCGATCATCGTCTCGAGCACGGTCGATGCCCTCGTCGGCTGCGCCGGCCTCGACTCGTACACTGCGGCCAAGGGCGGCGTGACGTCGATGGTGCGTTCGTTTGCCGCCGGCGTGGGTCGCGACGGAGTACGCGTGAATGCGATCGCGCCCAGCTTCGTCTCGACCGAGCCGCAGATGGTCTGGCTGGACGACGCACAGGCGCGCTCCACGATCGAGAGCCTCCACATCTTGCCGATCCCCTCGCCGGAGCAGATCGCCCCCTTCGTCGTCTACCTCGCGAGCGACGAGTCCGCCGCCGTCACCGGAACCGTCTTCCCGGTCGATGCCGGCTACACGGCGTTCAAAGCGCAAGTCGACGTCATGGGCACGATGCAGGCCGGCTACTGAGGCGTGCTCGGTCGGGCTATGGTCTCGGGCCTCTAGCCATGGCTGCGATCGAGCTCCAGCACATAACGAAGGCGTTCACGGGGGGAGTCGTGGCCGTCGACGACGTCAGCCTGACGATTGCAGACGGAGAGTTCATGGTCCTCGTCGGCCCGTCGGGATGCGGGAAGTCGACGTTGTTGCGAATGATCGCGGGTCTCGATGAGGTCACAGAGGGGACGATCACGATCGGCGACCTGGACGTTACGGAGCTCGCGCCGCCGGACCGCGACATCGCGATGGTCTTTCAGAACTACGCGCTCTACCCCCACATGAACGTGCGGGAAAACCTCGGCTTCGGTCTCAGTGTTCGGCGAACGCCGAAGCCTGAAATCAAACGTCGTGTGAGCGAGGTCGCGGCTCTGCTCGGGCTCCAGGACCTCCTCAACCGAAGGCCCGCGCACCTGTCGGGTGGGCAGCGGCAGCGTGTCGCGATGGGCCGGGCCATCATCCGCGAGCCGAAGGCCTTTCTGATGGACGAACCACTGTCGAACCTCGACGCTAAGCTCCGCGTCGGCATGCGCGCCTCGCTGGCGCAACTGCACGCGCGTCTTTCCGTGACTAGCTTCTACGTCACGCACGACCAGACGGAGGCGATGACACTCGGTCAGCGTGTCGCAGTGATGCGCGACGGTCGCATCGTTCAGGTCGACGTGCCGCAACGTCTTTACGAGGCCCCGACGGATATCTTCGTCGGGGCTTTCATCGGCTTGCCCTCGATGAACCTCGTCGAGGCGACGGCAGACACAGACGAGATCGCGTTCGGGCAGTTTCGACTCCCTCTCGATCCCGAGCGCCGTCCGGCGCGGGGCATCGATCAGTTCGTCCTCGGCGTGCGTCCAGAGGCATTCCAGGACGCCGCATCGGCGCCGCGGCACCTGCCGCGTATCGACGTGAGGGTCGAGGTGCTCGAGGAGCTCGGTTCCGATGCCTATGTCTTCTTCCCCGTCGAAGCGCCGAAGGTGACCGTCGAGTCGCGCGATGCTCCTGCCGATGAGGCGAGCCTCCTGGTCGAGGAAAACTCGTTGTTCACGGCCCGGGTCGATCCGTCGACAACTGCCGAGGTCGCTGGCTCCCTGAAGCTCGCGGTCGATCCCTCCAGGTTTCATTTCTTCAATGCTCGGACGGGCGCGAGCCTGCTCTCAGCCGACCTGACGCAGGGGGCCTCCCAGCCGAGGGCGGGCTTGTGATCCGACGTCACTTGCCGATGCCGGCCGTCAGCCCGCGCACGAAGAAGCGCTGTCCCGCGAGATAGAGCAGCACGATCGGCGCGATGGCGACGAGCGCGCCCGCGAGGACCAGCGGCTGGTTCGTCGCGTACCGGCCTTGGAACTGTGCGAGGCCGGACATGAGCGTGCGCGAGTTCTCGTCCTGAAGGAAAACGAGTGCGATCAGCAGCTCGTTCCACACCCAGATCGACTGGACGATGACGAGCGTAACGGTCGCCGCGCCCGAGAGCGGCATGACGACGCGGCGAAGCACCGTAAAGGGTCCGGCACCCTCCACCGAGGCCGCCTCGATCAGCTCTTGCGGGACGGTGCGAAAGAAGCTCGTCAGGAAGAAGACGGCGAACGGCACGAGCAGGCCCGTGTAGAAGACGATCACGGACTGCAGGTGGTTGACCATGCCGGAGTCGACCATGAACACGAACATCGGCACGAGCAGCGTGACAGGCGGCACGACCATCAGCGCGATGCTGGTCGAGAGAAAGATGCGGTAGCCGCGGAAGCGCCCGAACACGATCGCGTAGGCGGCAAGCAGCGCCATCAACGTCGATATTCCCACCGAGGAGACCGTGACCAGGAGGCTGTTCCACATCCAGCGGGGCAACGGCTGGTCGGTCACGATCGAGCGAAGCGCGCCGAGCGTCGGGTGGGAGGGAAAGGCTGTCGGGTCGAGCTGGTAGGCCGCGTTGCTCTTGATCGCTGTCGACACGATGAACCAGAGCGGGTAGAGCGCAGCCAGACAGATGACCACCAGGAAGGTGTGCTGCGCCAGGCGCCCGCCCATGGTGCCTTTCATGCGGACACCGCCCGCCGCCGCGCCCACACGGAGACGCCGATCAAGACGCTCGCCATGCCCAGGAGCATCACGGCTACGGCCGCAGCGGTGCCGTTGGCGCCGGTGGAGAAGCTCCTCCAGATGTACAGCTCCATCACGCTCGAGGCGTAGCCGGGCCCGCCAGAAGTCAACACGTACACGTACGTGAAAACCCACGAGAACACCGTGATCACCTGGATCACGGCCACCAGCCCGATGATCGGACGGATCTGCGGCACGAGCACACGCAGCTGCAGGCTCCACCAGCCTGCGCCGTCGATGCGCGCTGCCTCGGCCGTCTCGGGCGGGAGCGCGAGCAGGGCGGCCGTGAACACGACTACTCCGAGGCCGAGCTGCTGCCAGACGACGAGCCCGCCGACCGAGACGATGGCGAGATGCGAGCTGCCTAGCCAATCGTGCGCGAAGAAGCCCACGTGTGCCTCGCGCAGGGCTGTGTTGAGCACGCCGTTCTGCTGCAGCAGAAACGAGAACGCGATGCCGATGGCGGTCGCCGGGAGCACGTAGGGCAGGAAGATGATCGCCTGGTACTGACGTGCGCCGCGGATGCGGTCGTTGAGGACGAGGGCGATTGCCAGCCCGAGCCCGATCATCACCGGCACCGCCAGCAGCAGCTTGAGGTTGTTCTGCAGGGACGTACGGAATTGCGGGTCGTCGATCACGCCCCGGTAGTTGTCGAGCCCGACCCAGATTTGCGACGCGAACGAGCCCACGTAGAAGCTTTCCCGCACGACCTGCACGAGCGGATAGCCGAATGCAAAGGCCATCGCGCCGACGGCGGGCAGGACGTAGAGATAGGGCCAGAGCACCCGCCGCCGGCGTCGCCGACGGCGGATGCCCTCATGGGTCAGGGTCCGGCCCTCCGCGATCGCGCCTAGCCGCTGACGGCCCACTTCGAGTAGTTCCTGAACTCGTCCGGGTGCTGCGTCTTCCACTTCTTGAGCTCGCGCACCCAGAGGGCCACGGCGTCCGCGGGCGAGCCCGAGCCCGACGTGATCAGCGTACCGGCGACCAAATCGGCGTTTTGGTCAACCTGCGGCGGCACGTAGTTCTCGGGCCAGTACGAGACGGGGGACTGATTGAGCGCGAGCTGCTGCTTGGCGATCGGGTCGGTCACCAGCCTGGCGGGGAAGCGCTTGTCGGCCGGGAACACGCCCGTCGCCGCATACCACGCCCGGAGCGCCTTCGGCGAGTGCAGGAACACGAGGAACTGCGCGGCCGCGTTCGGATGCTTCGACCACTTCGTGATGAACGCGCTCGACGACTGCGTCGTGTCGTAGCTCCGCGCAAGCTTGCCTTTGCCCCAGATCGGGATGGCGCTGACGCCCATTCCCTTCGTGCCGCCGAGCACCTTCGCCGCGGCCGTGACGTTGCCATCCGTGATCCAGGACATCGCAACCTTCTTCTGTCCGAACAGCTGCAGGCCCTGCTCGAAGCTGATCGACGCGACGTCCGAGTTGAGGTAGCCCCGCTTCTTGAGGTCCTCGAGCGCCTTGTAGAAGCCCGAGAACTTCGGGTTCGCGAAGTTCGCCTTGCCGATCATCGCCGCCTTGAGCTCGTCGATGGAGTTCAGGTTCTGCTTGCCGATGAGGGAGAAGAACCAGGCGCCACCGTACCCGTCCTTGTTCCCCATCCCGAACGGCGTGACGCCTGCCGCCTTGAGCTTCTTGGCGGCGGCCAGGAACTCCGCCCACGTCTTTGGCCCCTTGCTCGGATTGAGGCCTGCCTTCCTGAACAGCGCTTTGTTCCAGACGAAGGGAATGCCGAGCAGATACTGCGGCATTGCCCACAGCTTGCCGCCCGACATGTTCTCGGCCGTCCCGATCCAGTTCTTGATCTCCTTGGCGGGCACGTAGTCCGAGATGGGCACGGATGCGCCGTTCCAGGCCGGGGTCAGCACCGGCAGAGTCGCCCACTGCGTCGCGATGTCCGGCCCGCTCTTGGTTTGGGCCGCCGTCGTGAACGCCGAGGTCAGCGTGTCGGTCGATTGGACGACGATCTTGATCTTGACCTTCGGATGCAGCTTCTCGTAGGCGGCGACCTGCTTCTTGAGCCAGTTGTTGGCGCCAGGCGCGTCGGGCTCGGCCCAGTACCAGTAGGTCAGGGACGCATCGTTCGGATCGTCGCCCGGGGCCTGCGCCGTCTTCGAGGCCGCCGTCGCAGCGAATGCCGCCGCGCCCACCGCGAGAACCACGCCGAGCGCTGCCAACACGTGTTTCCTCCTCATCGTGCCCTCCGCTCCTCGGATCGATGGTCTGCCAAGGACCGAGCTTTACACCCCCGGTGTGTTTCGTGTCAACTCGAGGGTTGCGTTTGCTCGTCGCAGTGGTACGGATCGGACTCTCTTCGTTCAGCCCGAGCTCGGAACCGAAAGCGTGCTGCTGCGTGCTCCTCCACGGCCTACGATGGAGCGTCACCAACGGGCCCGCAAAGACGCGGTCGAGTTGCACGATGGCGAGCCACTGTTATTGACGCCCAGCCAAGGAACCATGGTGTTAATCCTCACTGAATCCGAGATCCGCGGGCTCGTCGACGTCGACCGGGCGCGGACGTCGGTAGCCGACGCGTTTCGTGCGCTGCATCGTGGCGAGGCAACGCTCGCTAGCGTCATATCCCTCCCATTTGCGCACCCACGGGGTGTTGTGCACATCAAAGCCGGCCATCTCCACGATGACGCCGTATGGACGGCCAAAGTTTCGGGCGATTTCTACCCCGACGACGGAAGCGGCACACGGCATAGCGGGCTCATGCTCGTTCTCAGTGCATCCGACGGCGACCTGGTTGGTGTCCTAGTTGACAACGGCTACCTCACAGAGTTACGTACTGGTGCTGCAGGAGCGATCGCATCCGACTTGCTCGCACGTCGCGACGCTCGAACGGCCGCGATCATCGGCGCCGGGAGCCAGGCGCGACATCAGCTCGACGCCCTGCTCAAGGTGCGGTCGATCGAGACAGTTCACGTCGCATCACGTTCGCTTGACCGAGCTCAAGCTTTCGTTGACCAGATCGAAAGCAGCTATGGGCTTCCAGCGCATTTGTACGACTCGGTGGAGAGCGCCGTGCGTGGCGTCGACATCGTGGTCACGACCACGCCTTCGAGCACGCCTCTCGTCGAGGCGGATTGGTTAGACGCGGGTACACACATCACCGCTGTCGGATCCGATGAGCCCACCAAGCAGGAACTGGCTCCTGACGTGCTCGCTCGCGCGGACGTAATCGCGGTGGATGACCGCGGACAGGCGGCACGACTTGGCGAGCTCCATCACGCGATTGAGCAAGGCTTGCGCGAGGAGGCAGACGCAGTGACACTAGGCGAGCTCCTCGAAGGAGACGCGCGCGGGCGCATCGGAGCTAAGGACGTGACTGTTGCCGATCTGACAGGGGTTGGCGTTCAAGACGCTGCCATTGCCGCCTTTGTTGTGAGGGAAGCAACCCGCCAACAAGCCGTTCATTTGCACGTACGTGACGATGAGGGCAAGGTCGGCGGCCTGTCGCCGACGTCGCCTGCTGACTGAGCACCGCGTACGAAAGTAACGGAGCAAACGGCATCACGTCGTCGCCCACGCGAAGATACGAGAGGAGCCAAGAGTGCACTACCGGCGGATGCCCATCGAGGTCGAGTCACCAGAACAGCTCGGGTACGCCGCGATCAAGAACAATCTCGCGGAGAGTTCGTTTTCTGACCGCCGTCTGACCGACTACGGCATTCAGGCTGACGTGGGTGAGCTTCTCCTCCCCTACGGCGACCATCTAGGCTCAGAAGAGTTGCGCGTCCTCGTTGCGTCGGGCAGCGCTGATCTTCGCCCGGATGACGTCCTCGTCACGGCAGGCGCCGCAGCTGCGCTATTCATTGTTGCGTCGGCTCTTCTCGAGCCCGGTGCGCACGCGCTGATCTGTGCCCCGAACTACGCCACGAACCTCGAGACGCCGCGAGCGATCGGAGCTGACGTCGAGCGGATCGAGTTGCGGTTCGAGGACGGGTGGCGGCTTGATGCTGAGAGCGTGGCTCATCGACTGCGGCCGAATACTCGCTTAGTGAGCGTCACCTACCCACACAACCCAACTGGAAGCATGATCAGCGCAGATGAGCTTCGTGCCCTCGTGCGAATGGTCGAGAGCCATGCGCACGCACGACTACTGGTCGACGAGACCTACAGGGAACTCGCTTACGAGCACCCCTTGCCGATGGCATCGAGTCTCTCCCCGCGTGTGCTCGGTGTCTCTTCCATGTCAAAGGTGTACGGACTCCCTGGTCTTCGTGTCGGCTGGCTGACATGCCGCGACGAGACCCTGATGGAGACGCTTCTGGCCGCGAAAGAGCAAATCTTCATTTCTGGAGCGGTGATTGACGAGGAACTTGCGGCACGAGTTCTCGAGCGCCGCTCGACAATCTTGCCGCTTGTGCAAGAGACCGTTCGGGAGCACCTTGCCGTGGTTCGTGATTGGATGCAGGCGAGCGACAAATTCGAATGGGTTGAACCACAGGCGGGAGTTGTCTGCTTCCCGCGGATTCGCCCTGAAGTCGATGTCGATGTCGACGACTTCTACCGGACGCTCTTCCAGGAGCACGGGACGTACGTTGGCGCGGGCCACTGGTTCGACCAGGATCGTCGCTTCTTTCGTGTCGGCATCGCTTGGCCGCCGAAAGCGGAGCTCACAAGGGGGTTGGAGACGTTAGAGGCGTCGGTAGCAACGGCAGCCCGACAGCGCACCCCCGGTACTCGCCGATCACGCGCCGACGCATGACCCATGAGCGGTGCCTCCACTCCCGCTCGCGTAGGCTTCATCCCATTCGCCCAGCGTCCTCGACCGTGGCCACCGCGTCGGCGAGGGCTGACACATCCCATCGCGTCCAACGGCGCGGCGATGTGTTCTCATGCACTGAGATCCACTGAGGCGCTATCGCCGTATCGAACACACAGGAAGTCGTTCGACGCGGAGATCGGCATTACCGGCGATAGGCCTCCCAGACATCACGCGGGGCGACACAGTACGCGGTGTAATCCTCGTTGCTGATCTGACAGATGCCCGCGTGCGCGACCATGGCCATCAGAAGAGCGGCCTGCGAACGCCCGATCTCGTAGTCCTCCACGACCCACTCGAGCAGCTCGCGAAACGCCAAACGCGCGTTCCATTCAAGTGGCCTGCCCGAGACGAGCGTTGTCATGTTCTCGTCGGTCTCAATCCGTGGCCACGCCATAGAAGCCGGCCGCGCGCGCGGCTCGGCGCTCGCGGTGACTAGTGCGCCAACCTCGGGAGGACCGACGATTTCTCCGTCACCCATGAGCGCTTTACAGTCGCCGAAATAAAGCCCAGCGCCGTCGTGCTCCACGGGGAGGACGACGACCGCACCGGCGCGGATCTCACGGCAGTCGAGGTTGCCGCCGTACCGTCCCTGAAGGCTCGCGTGCACTTCGCCCTCCGCGGGCCTCACTGCAAGGCACCCGATCAATGGCCGAGTCTCTAGGGTCGTTCGCTCATCTACGACGATCGTGTGGTTCTCTACCTGGTACACCTCACACGCGCTCTCGTCGTCCCACCACTCGTATGGGTCAGAAGCGGTGTAGCTCCCATAGACAACGACACCCGGTGTTGTCGCTTCAACAGAGTGAATGGTTACGGCAACGGCACCCCCCGCAACCGCACCTTCCACGTCGATGGGCCCTGTTACCGCCCATTTGAGGGTCTCAGCTCGCGCGTAGCGCTCTGGCGTGAAACCCGAAGCTGATGAAAACTCGTTGCCGAAGCCTTCGACTGACTCCACCTCGAACATCTCCCCGGGCTGGACCGAGCCGATCGACCCGTGCTCGCGGCTATATGAGTACTTGGCGTCAGCTTCTAAGAACCGCTGCATTTCGACCCGCTAAGCCCTCGTTCGTTGTCGGAGGTGCATCATTCGAGCCCCATGGAGTCGCGGACGGCTTGTATGTGGTTGCGAGCGGCCTTTGCGGCGTCGTCAGCACGACCTCTCGTCCCGGACGCCGCCGAGCTCAAGCAGAAGATCGATCAGGTCGCCGCGGCGCTGCGGCGATCGTTGTGACGGCGTCTCTCTGTTTGCGCACAGACACGCGAGTGACAACATAACCGGCGGGCGCGCCATTCGTCCGACTGGTCTCTATCTCTTCCACCCCGAGAGCGAGGTGTGCGTGTTTTCATCCGAGACGCAGCGCGATGGATTCACCTGATCTGATGATGTCGGTAGAGGGCGCACGATGACTGCCGAACCAAGCGAGCGTTCAGAGTTCCTGATTCGAGACGCCGAGCTCCTTCGCTGTGGTCCCCTCATCGCGCGCCACACGGTCGTCGCCGGCAAGGCCGTCGTCGAGAACGCGGAGCTCCAGCTGCCCAAGCTCGACGAGATGCTGAAGCGGCACGACGAAATCTCTCATGGATGGCAAGGTGAATACGTATGAACAGGACACACGCAAGAACTGGCGCCGAGCGAACGCTCGACCTCCTCGCCGGCCAGGTTGGAAGGACACTCGACGAGCTCGAGACGCCGGTGGTCGTGCTCGACCTCGACCGGCTTGAGGTGAACCTCAAGGATCTCCAGTCGTACGCAGACCAGCATGGCATCGCGCTGTGGCCGCACACGAAGACGCACAAGTCGCCGGAGATCGGGCTCATGCAGCTCGACTACGGAGCTCGCGGTCTGACCGTCGCAAAGACAGGCGAGGCCCAAGTGTTCCACGAGGCCGGTGCGCGCTCGCTCCTTCTCCACTATCCGCCGTTCGGCCGAGACAAGTATGAGCGCCTCGCGGAGCTCGTAGCGGAAGGGACGGAGCTCACGGTGGCGGTCGACAGCATCACTCCCGCTCAGGGCCTCTCCGACAGTTTCTCACGCCGCGGGCTGAGCGCCTCGGTGCTCGTCGAGCTCGACCTCGGCCTCCACCGGACTGGGCAGACGACGGCGGAGGGCGCCGTCGCGCTCGGGAAGGAGCTGTCTCGACTGCCCTCGCTCGACGTCGTCGGGATCTCTGGTTATCCCGGCCACTGCCGTGGCGACGCGGAGACGATTCGCTCGCGACTAGCAGCCTCAGACGCCTTCCTCCGCGAGACATGCGACGCGTTCCTCGCCGCAGGAATCTCCTGCGATCGAATCTCGGGCGGCTCGACGCCGACGCGCTACCTGACCCACGATACGTGCGTGAATGAGCTACGCGCCGGGACGTACTCCTTACTCGACCGCACAGATGGCACGGAGGAGACGTCGGCCCTCCGCGTCGAGGTAACCGTCATCTCCGACGCCCTCCCGGAACAAATCATCATCGATGCGGGCTCGAAGACGTTCACCTCAGACGATCACCCTGAAGGGGGTCACGGGACCGTGGTCGGCTGGCCAGACCTCGACCTGCACACGCTCAACGAGGAGCACGGCTACGTCCACGTAAGCTCTTCGTCCGAACGTCCGGCGATCGGCGACCGCCTCCACATCGTCCCGAACCACGCCTGCGGCTGCGTAAACCTCCACGACGGGGTGCTCGCCGTCCGGGGTGGCGTCGTCGACCATGTAGTCGAGGTCTCAGCGCGCGGCCTCGTCCGCTAGATGAGTCCGGGGGAAGCATGCGGATCGCGATCACCCAAGCCCACGTCGTCGTCGGCGCCAGCGAGACGATTGACGACGGCGTCGTCGTCCTCGACGGAAACCGGATCGAAACGTCTCGGCCGACGAAAGCGCGTCTGGCCGCGGCTACGATCTGACGGTGGATCTCGCGGGGCGCACGCCCATCCCCGGGATGATCGACGTCCACAGCCACATGGCCGGCGGCGACAAGACCCTCCCCTTCAACGACGAGCCACGGGTCCGGGTCATGTGTGAAGGGCCGAGGGTGCTCGCAGCTGGGCCAGGCGTCTGGCCGACTGCCAGCTCGGGAGCCCACCTCGAGCCGAACGTCGGCGTCGACAGCGACGCGGACGCACATCGAGCGTGCGCGAGTTGGTCGAGCGCGGCGTGGACGTGATTAAAATCGCCTCGCGGAGGCGACGAGGCTCGGGAAGCGCAAGGCGGCGCACGCGATGGGCAACGACGCAATCGAGATGCTTGTCCGCGCCAGAACGGTCACGGTCGAGCACGCCTGGTACATGACGGAAGAGAACTGCCGCACCCTGCGCCAGCAGGACGCATGCCTCGTCGGGACGCTGAGCGGGCAGCGATGAAGAGCCTTGAAGGTCAGGCTGCCGTCGTCACCGGATCAGCGAGCGGCGTCGGTCGCGGCATCGCGCACGTGCTTGCCGCGGAAGGCGCACGGGTAGCGATCGCGGACGTCAACAAAGCCGGGGCGGAGACGGTCGCAGCAGCCCTGAACGACGACGGCTACGAGGCACTCGCCGTCGAGGTCGACGTGACCGAGCGCTCGAGCACGGACGCCATGGCCGCGGCGCTCGTGGACGCGTTCGGCAGGATCGACATCCTCGCTGCGAACGCCGGGATCTACCCGATGGTGCGGCTCGCCGACATGACCGATACGGATTGGGACCGCGTGATGGGTATCAACGTGAAGGGCGCGCTCCATGCGATCCAGTCGTGCCTGCCTTCGATGCTTGAGCGAGGCACTGGGCGCATCGTCCTCACTTCCTCAGTCACCGGGCCGATCACCGGGTACCCTGGCTTCGCCCATTACGGGGCGTCGAAGGCTGCGATGCTCGGGATGATGCGCTCGATCGCGCTCGAGCTCGCCCGGCGTGGCGTGACGATAAACGCGGTCCTGCCGGGCAACGTGCGGACTGAGGGCCTCGACGACCTCGGCGAGGAGCACAAGCGGAAGATGCTCGCCGCGATCCCGATGGGCGAATTCGCGGACCCCACTGACGTCGGTTGGGCTGTTCGCTTCCTGGCCTCGCCGGAGGCGCGCTACATCACCGGGCAAACGCTCGTTGTCGACGGCGGGCAAGTGCTCCCCGAATCGCAGGACGCGCTCGCCGAGATGCTCTGACCGCCGGCGCGTTCGCGCTCTCGCACAAGACGTCTGGTCACGTTGCGGAGGGTTTCGCCTCGCGCCCCGCTTCGCCCAGATGTCGACCGCGCCACCGAGATGCTCGCTCAGCCGCTCGAGTCGATGGACTGGCGACTCCGAAGACGAGCGGGACGCGATCGAAGCGCTCGATGCCCACCGCGCGCGATCCTATGCCGCCCTAGAGCCACTTCGGCCACGCGCCGGGCGACCTCGTCGCGCACGGTGGGACGTCGCGACCGAAGAGCTCGAGCGAGCGGCGCTACGAAATTCATATCCGCCTCGCTGGCTGATGCCGGGAACGGCACGCAGCCTCGTGACATGTGGATTCCCCCGGGCAGTCACGGGGTTCTACCGACGCCGGCGGGCGGTCAGCGGCACGACCATTGAGACATGACCATCTTCATTGCAACCGTGACCGTCTTCGCGGCGCTCCTTGTTGTTCTCCTCGTCGTGAGGAAGAACCGCCAGAGCTAGGTTCGCGCCCGCCGAGGGCGTGCTCATCCTCTCACCCTTTGTCACTCGCGCTGTTCGAAGCGATCGAGCTGAGACCAGATCGGGCGACGCCCTAAGTAGTGATAGACGCAAGGGGACGAGTGCGGGAAAATCGCCGAGCTGTCAAATGCAGTCGCACAGGCTGCGGATCTCGCCACCACAGGAGCGTGTCATGGCCAACTCTGCAACGCGCCGGGAGACAGGCAGGAAGCCTGAGCTGCATGAGCTCGAGGCGATGGTAGCTGAGGCTGAGGCGAAAGCGATCGAACTACGTCCGACCGCCCCTGACCCAGACAAGTATCCAGCACTACGGGCTAGCGGGGAACGGGCGTCGGCGATGCTGATCGAGGCTCTCGCCCTCACCGATGCGCGCCGCTTGGAGCTGGATCGCCTGGGGCGTGAGCACGACGCGGAACTACGTCGCCTCGTCGACGACGCGAAGCAAGTCGCGATCGAGGGCTCGGCCGAGGCGTCAAAACGACTCGAGGCGCTCGCGACATCCGAGCACTCTGCGCTCCATGCGCTGTCGGACGATTGGCGCAATCCTTGGGTGCCCAGTTGGCCGCCGGTCTACTTCATCCGATCAACGCCGGGCGGGCTTCTTGGCGACACGCACATTGAGGAGGCCAAGAGCTGGGCGGAGTGGCGCTGCGCCACGAGCATATACAGCGGTACTGAGAAACTGAGTTTCTTCCATCTATGGCAAAACCAGGAGGATCACCTAGTCCTCGCCGACATCAGCGTGAGGCTCAATCTCACCGGCCATTTCGAGTGCAGCGCGCAGGGGTGGGGACTCCCGGGGGGGTGGTGGTCGGAGACCCGGAGCGAGGCCGACCTCAGCACCCGCCTCACCGTTTGGCCGCTTTGGCTGGCTCACGACCCATTGCAGCAGCCGCAATACAGCCTTCCAGTCGCTAGTCTCGACGTCACGGCAGGGGTCTTTAGCCAGAGCAAACAGACCTCGATCAACGGGTCGCTCTTGGTAAGGACGACACGGTTTGCCGTTCCTACGGAGGCATACATCTTGATCGAGGCGTCTGTCGCGGTCGAAATCAGCGGCGCCGCCGACGTCGATTTCGCGAGTGGAGACTTCCGCGTCGGTTGCCCTTACTGCTTCGTCACAGTGCCGGCGACGCAGATGAACGTGAACCCCTGAGGTACGAGCTTAACGTCTCGGCCGTCCCGGGCGGAAACTCTCAATGCGGTCCTGTAGAAGTCGCCCTCGTACTGTCACCCATTGTTTGCCCCGCTGTTCGGTCCGATCCCAGTCGGCGGCGCGTCGAAGGACTGGTTTGTCGCGTCTCGTGTGCAGTATCTCGCCTACGTCGGCTGCTCGCCCGTGGCCTTGACGCGAGTGGCGCATCGAGCCTATGGTCGCCGAGGCAGCACTCCTTCTATTCCGAGGTGATGTGATGTCGGAAAAGTTCAAGGGACTCATCGAGATCCAGGACGGGACTCCGAGCTCGACAATCACTCTGGACGGCGACACCGGTGACGTCACAGCGGGCGGCAACGGCCAGGACGGCGACCTCATCGTCGCCGACGCCAACGGCGGGGCGCGTGTGTCCGTGGACGGTGAGACAGGCACGATCACCCTCTCCGAGCCCGGCGGAGACACTGTCGTCTCAATCGACGGGCAGGAGGGCGACGTCGTCGTCTTCCGCGAGCTCGGCGGCACGAACCGCGAGGTGCTGCGCTTCGACGCGAGTGAGTCGGCGCTGACGATCGGCGCGCAGGACGGCGCCGGCGACCTCGTCGTCCTCGACGACGCCGGCCGCGCCGTCCTGACGTTCACTGGCGCCGGTGCCACGCTCGCGGTCGGAGCTCAGGGCAACGACGGCGAGCTCGTGATCCGCGACGGCGGTGGCCACATCGTGCTGAAGTTCACGAGCTCCAGCGCTGCCCTCGCGCTGGGCACGAAGGGCAACCCTGGTGACATCGGAGTCAGCGACCGGACCGGCATCAACGCCTTCCAGGTGGACGGCGCCGATGCTGCGCTCTCCCTCGGTGCCGTCGGCAACGACGGCGACATGATCGTGCGCGACGCGCGCGGGCACGAGGTCTTCCGTTTTGACGGCGAGTACGCTGCCCTGTATATCGGCGCCAGCGGCAACGAGGGCGATGTCATCGTGCGCGACGGCGACGGCCGAGAGGTGTTCCACGTTGACAGCAGTTATGCCGCCGTGTACGTGGGCGCGAACGGCAACGAGGGCGACGTGTTTATTCGCGACGACGCGGGCAACGAGACGATTAAGCTCAACGGCGGCAACGGCGACATCATCCTCACGAACGCCGACGCAGCCGAGGATTTCACGCTCGCCGACGCGGCCGAGGCGTCTCCCGGGACGGTCATGGTGCTGGACGGCGACGGAGCGTTGACGCCGTGCACGGCCGCATACGACCACCGCGTGATCGGCGTCGTGGCGGGCGCTGGTGGGTTCCGGCCGGGGATCGTCCTCGACCGGGACGACGGCGCCGCCGCGCGACGCGTGCCCATCTCGATGGTCGGCAAGGCTGCGGTCTGGGCCGACGCAAGCTACGGCGCAATCGAGCCCGGAGACTTGCTAACGAGCTCGCCGACGGCCGGCTGCGCAATGCGCGCGGACGACCGCTCACGAGCCGCCGGGGCGACGATCGGGAAGGCGATGACATCGCTCCTCGACGGCCGCGGCCCCGTCGAGATGGTCATTAGCCTCCAGTAGCGACCGTGGCCAGCGTCCGCTCGATCCTCAGCTGCCTTGACGTGGAGCCTGCCGGCAGCGTGTCATTGCTCTTCCACCTCTTCGGCTTCGGTCGCGGCCGCGTCCCCACCGACCCAGAGCCCACAGCAACGGCTTCCGTCTCCCTGCTCCAGAAGATCCGCGGCGTCCAGGGCGAGCACGTCCACCTGAACGTCATCCGCGTCGGGTTCGACGGCATCGCCGCCGGCGACCTCGACGAGGCGGAGGAGAAGCTCGACTACGCCGTTTACAAGATCCACAACGTCTACCGACCCGTTAACCTAGGCATCGGCCGAGTCGCACACTGGGCAATCACGACCGCCGATGCGGACGGCGCCGACGACCTTGGCAGCGAGGACGAGGCGGACGAGCTCTCCGACGACTGGTCCGTGAACGACGACGGCATCGACGTTTTCGTCGTGCGCAACATTTCCAGCAGCGACTTCGTCGGCGTCTCGCCAGTGAAGGGCGACTGCGACAAGGACTCGAAAGACGACGGTCTGATCGGCGGCACGATCGACCGCGACTTCGACCCGGTCGCGCGTACGTTCGCGCACGAGGTTGGCCATTTCCTAGGCCTCAAACACAACCACGGCGAGGGCACCAGCTGTACTAACTGCCCGTCTTCCAGCGCTGGCAAATCAAACCTGATGGCGCAGACGCGCTGCACGAGCACCACCTGTGGGGGCGCGGGCGTCCGCGACTCAACGCTGCTGACCAGCGGTCAGAGCAACACGATGCACGACCACTGTTCCGTCCAGGCTGGGTGCTGACGTGCCCGACCTCGATGGACTTCCGGCGTCGGTGTCGCGGCAGCAGCTCGTGGCGGCGATCGAGGGTCGCAGCGAGCGGCTCGGCGCCACGGAGGCGCTGAAGGAGCTCGCGCGACGACGTTCGCCGGGCAAGGCAGAGATCTTCGCGGGTGTCCTCTTGAACGAGGAGCGGCCGGCCGAGACGCGCGCCGCGGCGGCCGTCCAGCTGGGCCGCGAGGCCAAACCCGCGAACCAGGAGGCACTGATCCGCGCGCTGGCGTCCCGCGATCCCACGGTCAAGAGGCGTGCGGCAGAGTCACTCGGCCGGATCGGCGACGAGCAGGGGCTTGCGGCGCTCAAGCGCCTCCGCCCGCGCGCCGGGCCTCTCCGCCGCAGCGTCGCGTTCGCGAAGTCACTGATCGCATACCGGCTGGGGTTGCGGGAGCAACTTCTCGAGGCGCCTGACCACGGCCTGTTGCTGCCGGTGCAGCGCCGCCGCGCCCTGCCACTTGAAGTCTGGCAGGAGAAACCCGAGCTGGTGAAGCGCATCGCGCCGACGTTGCGCCGGGAGGTGCCAGCAATCCCCCTCGCCCACGACAGCGTCCTCGGCTTCAGCTGTGGCGAAAACCGCTTTCTGGTGATCCTCCATCGGGACGTACGCAGCGCCGACCCCGTCGCCGACTTCCTCAAGCGGAGTGCCGTGGTCGGCGTCGTCCTCAAGCGCTCGCCAAGCCTCGAGCGCTACTCCCTCTACCAGTACTTACTTGCCCACCCAGCCAGCGGCGGCGAAGTTCACCTGTTCGGCGCGCGCACGACCGGCGTCGTAACCCATTACGGCAGAGTGCGGCCGGAGCGCAGCGGCGCCGGCTTCGAGCTGCACACCCTGCGCACGCCGCACTCGCCGCCGCTCGCCGTTGCGGGCCGCTACGACGCAGCCGAGCGCCGCCTCGATCTCGAGGTGGCGCTCGTTTACCCGCGACTGACGCAGTCGCAGCGGTCGAGAGCGAGACCGGAGAAGCTCACCCTGCGTCGGGCGGCCCCTCGACGCTGACGAGCGCGGCAGTACTCTGCCAGCGGCCAAGAGCTCAGCTCGCGCTCGATCAGGGCGCTGACGACAACGTTCTGTTCCGTCATCGTCTGCATGAGCAGATCTCCTACTCGCGGCGGAGTCTCACGCCCGCCAGCGTGACGTCTCGAGTTGCGCCTGTCGAGATGGCTCTCCCGAACATGTCCCGCGTCCACACGACGTCCACAAGGACTGGAATCGACTCCGCTTGGCCAGGTGATCCGATCTCCGAGCAGCCCCGAAAAGACCCTGCACGATGCAACTTTCGCCAGCGCACCCGTAGGGTCGCCATGCGGCACAACAACCCCCCACACGTTCACGATATCGGCTTGAGACCGCTTGATTTAGCCGTCAGTCCGCATTAAGTCTCCATACCTCCGCGGACACGACTTTACCCCGTGCTATGACGGTCTAACTCAACACGAGACTGAGACCTCTACGAAGAACTCTCCCCTATCGTTAAACCCAACCGAAAGTTCGACGTCGAGATTAGGAGTTTGGTGTCCCTCGTGAACTACTTTGATTGAACCGTCATGAACGAGGGCCAAGAGCAGTGCGCGCTGGACGACATCATCCGCGTCTCTGTTCTCCAACACGCTAATTTCCTTGCGCTGCCGCTCATCCAGATCAAACGACTCCTCAATGAACGCTCGTGCTCCCACCCGAAGCAACCTCGTAATCATCTCGGCCTTCAGCGCGGGATCGGCCCTAATCTCGCCCATCGTTCGATCGACGATCTCTGGGTCCAGTTTTCCTAGTTTCCGAACCGCCATCGCGATACTCCTCTCACATAGGTCGCACCTTGCAACCGCGTAAAGCGAACGCCCTTCCCCTCGCCCGCGGTCGTGGACGTAACCCAGCAGGCGTAACCGTCAGTTGTCGGTCGTGACGGCCCTCCTTCCCGACCAACTGCCCGCGGACGGCACTCGAAAAAGAGGGCTGGCGACAGTACCGCAGAGGCGAAAGTCGCTGCGCGACTTAGCTCGAGTGCGTTCGGTCTGTGAAGAAGAGATCCTACGCTCCTCCAGTAGCCACGTCTAGTGATCCCGAGCGGAGGTTGGTGTGCCTCCTCTCTCGCTACTTGCCCAGACGCTGCGAGTGGACCGCGAACGCCGAGCGCGCTTCGCTACGTCGCGGTCTGCTCGGATGAGACGGTGCTGGGGGCGGACCCGTCGTGTCGACGACGAGTGAGTTCGCCGAGCACGGCCCAGCCGACGCTGCACCCTAGAGTCGTGGAATGAAGCGCCACCCCGCCCTGATCCCGCTCTCGCACGACCATCACAATGGACTTGTGCAGGCATTGCGCCTGCGCCGTGCTGCCGCGGACGGAGATGCTTCTGCTCGGCTTGCGGCGGCTAGGGAATTCGGGGAGTTCTTTAGGAACGAAGAGCGTGTCCACCTTCGGGATGAGGAAGAAGAGCTCTTCCCGCTGCTCCTCAGGCACGTCCCGTCGCAGCCTGCTCCCCTTCGCCAGGCACGCGTCCAACACGTACAGCTCGCGGGGTTCGCTCGCAAACTCGACATTGCCGTGGCGGCCGGCATCGTCGATCGAGAGACGTTGGATGCGGCGGGAGAGCTGCTTGACGCACACATCCGGCTTGAGGAGCGACAGCTCTTTCCGCTGATCGAGGAACTCGTGCCAGACGACGAGCTCCGGAGGCTCGGGCTCGCCGACAGGGACGCACCCTGCGCCGTTCGGCGCCCGCCCCTCACGAGCTAGGAGTCAAGGGTTTGGTTGAGCCAAAACGACCCCGCCAAGAGCCGCCAGAACCCGCCACGGTCTCGGCTGCACGGTCGCGTCGGAGACGGCGTGATCACCTGCTGGCACCCTGTGCGCATGGGCTCGAGAGTCTCGCCTGAACGAGACGGCGGAGGTCGTCCGACGCACGCGGAACGGATGGAGAGCAGGGATGGCTACTTCACGCCGGACAGCGTCATCCGCCGGGTCGGCAATTCGCCGCTCGTCCCCTTGCTGGGTGGTGGCCCAGCCGTACTGCTGCAGGTAGCCCATCCACTTGTCGCCGCCGGCGTCGTCGATCACTCGGACTATCGGCGCGACCTGTGGCCGAGGCTGCTGCGGACGCTGCGCGCCCTTTACCTGATCGTGTACGGGAGTAAGGCGGAGGCCGATCGTGCCGCTGAAACGGTGCAGGCCGTCCATGCTTTCGTGCGCGGTACAACACACGCCCGACTCGGGCCGTTCCCGGTCGGCACCCCCTACTCGGCGGCCGACCCGGAGCTGATGTTCTGGGTGCACGCGACGCTCGTCGAGACGTCGCTCACGGTCTACCACCGCTTCGTGCGGCGTCTGGGGCTTGAGGAGCAGGAGGCCTACTACCGCGAGATGGCGCTCGTGGCACGGTTGTTCGGAACGCCTGGCAAGGTGATTCCGCCCACGCTCACCGCCTTCCGAGAGTATCTGCGCGACGAGTTCGCAAGCCCGCGCATCTGCGTGACTGCCCCGGCCGGGGACGTCGCCGAGGTGATCCTGCACGCGCCGCTGCCTGCGCCCATGAGGCTGATCCTGCCGGCGCATCGGCTCTCCACCGCGGCCCTGTTGCCGCCTCGGCTCCGCGCCGAGTACGAACTCCGTTGGGACCCTGGGCGCGCGCTCGCGCTCCGGGCGGCGGCGCTGTCGATCAGGTTCGCGGCCGTCCCGCTCTTCCTCGCGGCAGAGCGGCTCTCGGCGCCCGCGTTCGCGTTGGCCCCCTGAGCCCCTTAGCGACCGTAGCGGCGCCGTCGCTGCTGGAAGCTGCGCAGCGCGCGCAGGAAGTCCAGCTCGCGCAACGCGGGCCAGTACACGTCCGTGAAGTGCAGCTCGCTGTCAGTGCCCTGCCAGGGCAGGAACCCGGACAACCTCAGCTCTCCGCTCGTCCGGATGATCAGGTCCGGATCGGGCACGCCGGCGGTATAGAGGTGCTGAGCGAGTGCGTCACGGGTGATCCCGTCGGCGATCCGCCCGGGTGACGTCCCCTCGCCAGCGAGCTGGCGGACAAGCGATCGCGCCGCATCGACGAGCTCGTCTCTGCCGCTATACGCCAAAGCGATCGTCAACCGGAGTCCGGTATTCGCCGCCGTTGCCGCCTCCACGGTGGCGATTGAGGCGCGCAGCCGCGGTGGAAGCTCCGCGTGCCGCCCCACCACCCGGATTTGCAAGGACTGGCCGCGATGCAGCTCTGCGAGCGCATCGAGCTTGTCCGCAAGAACGTCCAACAGGCCGCCGAGCTGCGCTGGCGGGCGAGCGAGATTCTCCTGTGACAGGGCCCACACCGTCACCTGCCGGACACCGACTCGCACGCACCAGTCGATCAGCTCGTCGAGCTTGTCCGCGCCGGCACGGTGGCCGGCCGACACCTCCGCGAGACCAGTCGCCGTCGCCCAACGCCGGTTACCGTCCAGGATCACCGCAACGTGGGCGGGGAGAGGCCCCCGCTCAACCTGGCCACGCAACTGGCGCGTGTACTCCGCGTATACCGGCGCGAGCAGCGCCGCGCGAGCCGACCGCAGCAGCCCGACGTGGCGCAACCGTCCACGCGCGGAACGTGCGAACTCACCAGCCGTGGAAGCGACCGGCCTCATCACCGTCAGCTTGCCACGGCCCTGTCTCGCAGGCCGCGCGCTCGCGGTCAGCAGCAAGTTGACCGCGAGACGTTTACGGCCCTCGCCGTTCCGGGACGGAGGCGGAGATACTTAGGCGGTCTTGGCGATGATGCCCCGCATCTCGTCGGCGTCGAACGCGCGGAGCGTCGTCGTCCGGACGTTGCCCTGCGAGGCGAGCGCGAGAGCGAACGCCGTCGCGCTCTCGTCGTCCGGAGCCTCCGAGACGGCGACGACGTCGTACGGGCCGATCGTCCAGTAGATCTCCTTCAGACTGCCGCCGAACTTGCCGGCCAGCTGCTTCCCCGCCTCGGCCCGGTCGACCGTCTCCTTGAACGCTCCGACACCCTTGTCGGTCCAGTTGATGAGGCTGATGTAGGTCGGCATCGCTCCTCCTTCAGGGGGTCACGCCATGAATCCAACTCTCAACCCGAACCCGTTTCAAGACCCGGGGAGGAGTTCTAGTTATCGTGCCCACAGACGTTGTGAACACGGCTGATCGGGGTAGGCCGCCGAGCGAGCTGTGCGGTCTGCGCCAGTTGTAGTAGCAAAGCCAGTGTGCCAAGGCTCGGGCCCGGTGTCGACTCTCGCCATCGTCTGGTGGAAGCGTTCGACCTTGCCGTTGGTGCGCGGCCGTCGCGGGCGGGTGGCGAGGTGGTGGATGCTGCGTTCGGCGAGGAGCTCGCGGAGCGAGCGGTTGAGCGTGTAGCTTCAGTGGTTGTCGGTCATGAGTCGCCTCGCCACGATCCCCGGCGGCGAAGACGGCGAGCGCTCGCTCGAGGAAGGCGGTCGAACGGTGCGGCCGAGAGCGGTCGAGAACATCACGCTCTTCCCTTCTGCGTGAGGGGAGAAGAACGCCGTTACCTCGTCGTCGAGGAAGGTGAGTCCGGTGGCGCCGAAACGAAGTGCGTAGGCGGCGAGGTAGAGGCGGCCGCCGACGATTCCTCCCTCGAGCTGAGCGGCCCGGTAGCCGCGATTGCCGAACCGGGCGAGGACCGCCTCGAGATCCGCAAGGCAGTAGACGTTCGCCCCGGCAGCAGCCGGAAGCTCTTGGAAGAGGCCGAGTCGGCCCGCGATCGCCCGAAACTCGCCTTCCTCCAGGAGCTCGAGCGCCCGGTCCGCGCGCCGGAGGTAGTAGGCACCGGGCGGCAGACCCTCGACCGCGTGTGCGATCACGTAGATGTCGAGCAGGCTCGACTCCGGGTCTTCCGTGAAGTCCGCTGGAATCGAGACGGTCGCGACGGCGAGCGCAGTGGAAAGCTCCTCGAAGGTGAGCGAGCGCGAGACGTCGAAACGACGCGTCGAGCCCCGGCGGAGGATAACGCTCTCGAGTGGCTCGGCCGGCCAGTCCGCCTCGGCGAGCGGACGAAGGGGAAAGAGTTCGCTCAGGGAATCTGGTTCCGGACGCGGAAGGACCACGCCGCGCCAGCGTGCGACCTCCTCCCCGTGCTCGAGGCTCGACGCGCTGTGGATCTCGCGGATCGCCGGGTAGTCGATCTCTCTCGAAGACAGCGGCTCGGTCTCGAGGTTCAGCACGGGAGCGTCCGGCGCAGGCGGTGGCGGCTCGGCCGATCTCCCGAGCGGAACGAGGGCAAGAGCCCCTTCCCGAGCCGGGTCCAGTCCGAGAAGGTGCTCAATGTCCCGATCCGCGAAACCTGCGACGACCTTGGGTGCGAGTCCCTGAGCGGCGGCCACGGCAAGCAGGTTCGCGTGGAGCGTTCCAGCGTCCCAGAAGGCGTGGCGGTAGGCTCTCGCTCGGTACTTCCAGGCGTTGCGCCAGTACGTCGAGGCGCTCGCGACGACGACCGGCGCCCGAGCCAG
This sequence comes from uncultured Gaiellaceae bacterium, assembly GCA_963723695.1. GTDB lineage: Bacteria > Actinomycetota > Thermoleophilia > Gaiellales > Gaiellaceae > GMQP-bins7. The sequence continues at coordinate 733,071 of CAVRRU010000015.1, forward strand.
CGACGACTCGCCACCGCCGGCGGCGATGAACGCACCTCGGTAGTCACCGACACGCAGACGCCGAAGGGCGAAGTCGTGCACGCCGAAGTGGTAGATGCCCGCTGGAAGATCCGCGAGGTCACGGCAGGCGACATAGAGGTCGACGTGGTACAGAGCGCCGGTGTTCGATGCCGCCCGGAAGTAGACGCCGCCGCCGGGGGAGCGCCTGACCTTTGTGATCCCGGCCGAGTAGTAGAGGACGCGGGCGAGCGCTCGGAGACCCGGCACCTGCTCGGTGGGCTCGGTCTCTTGCGCGGCCGACGCCGAGATGGCATGGAGCGTCGAGACGGTTCCGGGCTCGAGCTGCCGAGGGAGCGGGATCGGCTCGAGATCGCGGTAGAGCTTGAACGGGACCGGCTGGTTGTCCCAATCGAGGTGGTGCGGGTTCGCGCGCAGCCGCTCCTCGGAGTGCTTCGTCCGCCCGTGATAGCCGCGGGCGACCTCGACGTTCTCGTTCCCCACGCGGCCACTGTATTGCCGGCATCGCGAGGTAGCCGCCGACAAACCCCTTCAGTAGTCGGATGAAGACGATTTCGGCGACCGGCGACCTACTCGTAGATCTGCTCGCGCGAGTCGAAGTAGCGCAGGGATCATCACTGTGAGCAGTACTCTGCCTCTACGAGAAGCCGCTTACGAGGAGCCGATCCAAGGGGAGACAAGGAGATGGAGACACTGACGCAGATGAAGTGCGTCGCGTGCCGCAAAGACGCACCGACCGTGACGGATGCGGAGATCGCCGAATTTCATCCCCAAGTCTCTGACTGGGAAATAGTGGAGCTCGATGGAATCAACCGCCTGAGACGCGCCTTTTCGTTCGACGATTTTGCGCAGGCGTTGGAATTCACGAACAAGGTAGGCGAGCTTGCAGAGGGAGAGGGGCATCACCCTGCGCTGCTGACCGAATGGGGCAGGACGACGGTCACCTGGTGGACGCACAAGATCAGGGGCCTACATCGCAACGATTTCGTCATGGCGGCGAAGACAGACGTGCTGTATCCGCCATAGCCGATCCGCGTGCAGGAGGAGGAAGCAATGAGGGGGCGGGTGCGGACCGCGCGGGTAGCCCGGCTCGCGACGACCGACCCGGAAGGGCGCCCGCACCTCGTGCCGATTGTGTTCGTCCTCGATGGCGAGAGGCTTGCTCGGCCGTCGACGCGAAGCCGAAGCGCTCGCGGAAACTCCGCCGCGTCGCGAACGCCCGCGAGCGCCTGACGTGACCGTCCTCGTCGACCATTTCGAAGACGACTGGAGCCGGCTCTGGTGGGTGAGCCTCCGGGGACGGGCGCGGGTGCTCGAGGCGGAGACGAAGCCGAGCGGCCTCCGGCTGCTCGTCGATAAGTACGAGCAGTACCGACGTGAGCCTCTCGGCCGCCCGGTGCTCGCCGTCGACATTCTTGAGTGGCGCAGCTGGGACGCCTCGGCCACGGCGTAGCGTTCGCCTTCAGACGGAGTCCGGACTGGAGACGGGCGGCATCGTCGGTCTACAACCCGTCCTTCGATGCGCGGCTCTGGCGCTTGACTGGTCAGGATGTGCTTTCGATCACCTCCTCGATCCAGCCGAGCCCGGCCACCGTGTGGGGGAAACCGATCGTCGTCAGGCCGAGTAGGCCGACATGGCGGAGCTCCTCCGGACGCATCTGCTCGGCGAGCGCGCGGCGGGCGTGCGAGCGGACGGCTCCCTCGGCTTGCGCGCCATCGCGATCCCGAGCTTGACGAGCCGGGCGCTGCGCTCGTCGAGCGGACCAACCTCGTAGCACCTCCGCGCCCGCTCCTGGTGGGCGGCGTGGACGGTGGGAAAGGCGCGCTCGAAGTTCTTGTAGATATCAGGCAGGTAGCTCATCGCAGGCCTCCTTCTCTCTGCGCTGCTGGCTCGGGGGTGCGCTCTCCGTCGTCTGAGCGTTCAGGCCTCGAGGAAGATGGCCAGAGTGGCCGTGAACCCGTGCAGGAAGGCCTTGCCGCCGACCGGGCCGATTTCGCCGCCGCAGAAGAAGCCGGCGAGGGCGTCTGTCTGGAGCATCTCGGTGACGACGCGCGCGTCGTGGTCCGGCTGGGGAAACATGTTCGTGCCGCGCCCGTTGCAGGTGAAGAGCAGCGCGCCGGCCGGCCGCGCGCGGCGGAGAGGGCCACCGAGCGCCCGCCGCAGGTCTGCGTCCGCTGAGGCCGCGTCGCGGACAAAGAAGCGCACGGTCTGGCCGACCCGGACGGTGTCGCCGAGCGCGAGCGCGCCCGACGCCTCGTCGGCGCCGAGGAGACCACGCATGAGGAAGTCGCCGGTGTCGTATTCGGGGCGGTTCTCGTCGATCACGAGCCCGACCATGAGCCCGCGCGCGGCGAGCGCCTGCTCCTCGGAGGAGAGGGCGGCGATCTCCCTACGTAGGCGCTCGAGCGCTGGCTTGCTGGCGAGCTCGTAGAGGACGTTGCCCTCACAGCGGGTGATCACCGCCTCGTGTCCGATCGGCCGGCAGCCCTGCGAGACGACGGTAAAGACGGGCGGCCCCGAGACGACGACGCCGGCGGCGCCCTCGCTGTGCACTGCGTCGTCCAGGATCAGCGCCCGCGCGCCCGGCCGGCCCCCGCCAGCGGCGATCCCGCCTACGAGCGGGACCCGTTCGTGCGCCTCGTTCAGGCTCGTCAGGAACGACCCGGTCGGGAACGTGAAGGGATCGACGAGCAGCGCGACGAACCCGGGGTCGTCGAGCTCGGGAAAGCCCGCCACCGCGATCCCATCCTCCGTCTGCATGGCCGCGGCGTGGAAGCACTCGATCTCGGCTCCTGGCAGCGCACCCGCCCAGACGGCCACCGCCGGACCTTCTTCGAGCTCGCGGACACCGGCGACCACTCCCTCGGCGACGCAGCCGAGCAGGTGCCGGGGCGCGAGCTCCTCATGGACGGCCTCGGCGGCCGCCTCCACCTCGTCCAGATGCGCCGGCGAGAGGAACAGGAATGCGAGGTCGACCGAGTCACGGCCGTGCCCGCCGCCGCGAGCCGCACGCGCCGCCTCCGTCGCGGCCTGCCGGGCTGACTGCGAAGTCGATAAACCGGCCCCGATCCGACACGCAAGCGCCTCGGACTCCATTGCGCGACCAGTCTACGCCGGCGAAGATGCCTCGCCCGACACGGCGCCGGTGCGGCCAGACGTCAGAAGGCCGTCGCTCCTCCTCGCATTCCTCCCCTGGCTGGGTCCGGCAATCTCGACTCGACTCGTCATCCCCGAACCCCTCCCTCACTGTGCCGGGTCGGACTAGCCCCGTTTCCGAGCGTCTTCCTGACCTTGTGCAGGCCCTCGACGAGGCGGTCGATCTCCTCGGGGATCGTGTACAGGTAGAAGCTCGCCCGGTTCGTGGCGGCGACGCCGAGCCTCGCCATCAGCGGCTGACAGCAGTGGTGCCCGGCGCGGATCGCCACGCCCTCCCAGTCGAGGATCTGCGCCACGTCGTGTGGATGGACGCCCTCGACGTCGAACGAGAGGATCCCCGCGCGCCGCTCCGCTGGCGGCCCAAAGACGTGCACCTTCGGTACCTCCGCCAGGCGCTCGAGCGCGTAGGCGGCGAGAGCGGACTCGTGCTCTTCGATTGCCTCCATGCCGACCCCGGTGAGGTAGTCGATCGCGGCGCCCATGCCGACCGCCTCGCCGATCGGCGGCGTGCCGGCCTCGAACTTGTACGGAAGGTCGTTCCAGCTCGTCTCCTCGACCGTGACCTTCCGGATCATCTCGCCGCCGAAGTTGAAGGGCGACATCCGCTCGAGCAGCTCGGCGCGGCCCCAGAGCACGCCGACGCCCGTCGGGCCGCATAGCTTGTGCGAGGAGAAGGCGAGGAAGTCGCAGCCGAGCGCGCGGACGTCGATACGCCGGTGCGGCGCCGCCTGCGCAGCGTCCACGACCATGATCGCGCCCTGCTCGTGCGCCCAGGCAGCGAGCTTCTCGACCGCGTTGATCGTCCCGAGAGCGTTCGAGACGAGGTTGTTGGCGACGACCTTGACGCGGCCCTGCTTCGCGAGCGCGTCGAGCGCGTCGAGCTGTAGCTCGCCACGACCGTCGACGGGAATCGGGCTGAACGTCGCGCCGGTACGCTTCGCGAGCTGCTGCCAGGGCACGAAGTTCGAGTGGTGCTCGAGCTCGGTCGCGACGACGAGGTCGCCGGGGCCGAGATTGTCGAGCCCCCAGGCGTACGCGACGAGGTTCAGCGCCTCGGTCGCGCTGCGCGTGAAGACGATCTCGCGCGCGGAGGCCGCATTGATGAAGCCTCGCACCTTCTCGCGCGCGCCCTCGAAGCGCTCGGTCGCCCGCTCGGCGAGCAGGTAGACGCCGCGGTGGACGTTGGTGTACGAGGTCTCGTAGAACTCACGCTGCGCGTCGAGCACTTGCCGCGGCTTCTGCGCGCTCACCGCGGAGTCGAGGTAGGCGAGTGGCCTACCGTGGAAGCGCTGCTGGAAGATCGGAAAGTCCGCGCGGAGCTTGTGCGCGTCGAGCTTGCCCTCTGCTGCGATCGCCGCCTCGACGGCCCCGGCGGCGTTAGCCAACCGAGCCCTCCATCTGCAGCTGGATGAGCCGGTTCATCTCGACCGCGTACTCGAGCGGAAGCTCCTTCGTGATCGGCTCGACGAAGCCCGGAGACGATCATCGCCGAGGCCTCGGCCTCGGAGAGCCCGCGGGTCATGAGATAGAAGAGCTGCTCCTCGCCGATCTTCGAGACCGTCGCCTCGTGGCCGAGGTCGACTTCCGACTCGTCGACCTGGATGTACGGGTACGTGTCCGAGCGGGACTCCTCGTCGAGGATGAGCGCGTCGCAGACGACCTTCGACTTCGAGCCGACCGCGCCTTTCGCGACCTGCAGCAGCCCGCGGTATCCCGCACGACCGCCGTCCTTCGAGATCGACTTCGACGTGATCACGGACGACGTGCGTGGCGCGACGTGGACGACCTTGCCGCCCGCGTCCTGGTGCTGACCCTTGCCGCCGAATGCGATCGAGAGCACCTCGCCGTGGGCACGCTCGCCCATCAGCCAGATCGCCGGGTACTTCATCGTCACCTTCGAGCCGAGGTTCCCGTCTACCCACTCCATGGTCGCGCCCTCGTAGGCGACTGCGCGCTTCGTGACGAGGTTGTAGACGTTGTTCGACCAGTTCTGGATGGTCGTGTACCGGCAGCGCCCACCCGGCTTGACGATGATCTCGACGACCGCGGAGTGGAGCGAGTCGGACGAGTAGATCGGCGCGGTGCAGCCCTCGACGTAGTGCACGTAGGCGCCCTCGTCGACGATGATCAACGTACGCTCGAACTGACCCATGTTCTCCGCGTTGATGCGGAAGTAGGCCTGGAGCGGCATCTCGATCGAAACGCCCGGCGGTACGTAGATGAAGGAGCCACCCGACCAGACGGCCGAGTTCAGCGCGGCAAACTTGTTGTCGTTCTGGGGAATGATCGTCCCCAGGTACTGCTTGACGATGTCCTCGTGCTCGCGGAGCCCCGAGTCCATGTCGAGGAAGAGAACGCCCTTCGCCTCGAGATCGGCCTGGAGCTTGTGGTACACGACCTCGGACTCGTACTGCGCTCCGACACCCGCGAGGTACTTCTTCTCCGCCTCGGGGATGCCGAGCTTGTCCCACGTATCCTTGATGTCCGCCGGGAGGTCCTCCCAGGAGTCGGCCTGGTTCTCGGTCGGCTTGATGTAGTAGAAGATGTTCTCGAAGTCGATCCCCGAGAGGTCGGCGCCCCAGCTCGGCATCGGCCTGGCGAGGAAGTAGTCGAGGCTCTTGTGCCGGAACTGGCGCATCCAGTCGGGCTCGGACTTGTGGTCCGAGATCGCGTCGATGAGCTCGTGCGAAAGCCCGCGCGCCGACTTGAAGAAGTAGTCCTCGGCGTCGTCCGGGTTCGAGAACCCGAACTGGTAGTCGGAGCGGATCTCGCGGACGACGTCGGTCTCACTCACGGCCACACGCATCACCTCCGAGCGGCTGAGTGGCACGGACCCGCTTGGCGCCCGCCCCGGTCCTCAGGTGTGATACTCGATCCTATCAGTAAAAATTATCTAGCATCGTTTTAACTCCCCGAAGTCGGGTACGATCTGATCGTGACAAGGACCGCGTCCCAGGCAGCCGCTCAACTCGGCACGGACTTCCACCGAGCGCTGAGCGACCCAAGCCGCGTGCGGATTCTCGAAGCCTTACAGGAAGCCGAGGCTCCCCTCGACGCCCGTGAGCTTGGAACGCGCGTCGGTCTGCACTGGAATACCGTCCGCTCGCACCTTCGCGTCCTTGCCGAGGCAGGCCTCATCTCGGCACGACGAGAGGAGCGCACCCGCCCAGGCCGGCCACGCGTCCTCTATGAGGCCGCGGCCGAGCCGTTCGCCGACCGCGAGCTCACCAGCCATCGCCTCCTTGCGCAGATCCTCGCCAGCCAGCTCGCTGGCTCAGAGCGCAACCCGAGCGCTCGCGCCGAGGAGGCTGGACGGGCATGGGGCGCACACCTCGTCCGCCGGTCGCCCCCGTTTGTTTCGATCTCGACAGAGGAGGCGGTCGACGAGGTCGTTCATCTCCACGAGCAGTTCGGCTTCAGCCCCGAGCTTAGGCGAGCCAACAGCGGGCAGGAGATCGTGCTCAAGCGCTGTCCCTTCCAGGAGCTGGCGACGACCTACCCGGCCGTTATCTGTTCGGTCCACCTCGGTCTCATGAGGGGAGCGATGGCGCAGCTCGGGGCCGGCGTCGAATCAGATTCGCTTGAACCTTTCGCGGAGCCAGGTGCGTGCATCGCCCACGTGACTGGAGTGTGAGAGTGACGGAGGCGCGACCGCGTCGCATCCCCTACCAGCTCGCGCCCGCTAACGGCGAGTACGCGAGGGTGGTGCTTTGAGGATGAGAGTCTGGGGTCTTTCTAAGAAAGGCGCCAACTACAAGCCCGCGCTCACGCCTGACGTGCGCTGCGACCGCTGCAAGTACATGTTCCCACCGCTTGCGTTGGGCGGGTGCAGGTTGGTCAGGGGGCTGATCCAGGGATCTGGGACTTGCGATGAGTTCACCCCCCGGCGCAGCGCCGGGACCTGACGGAAGCTCGAGACGCAGTACCGACGAGGAGCGCCCCGCTGCCTCAAGGCGGTTGAAGAAGCGTCCGGCTAGCTCCACTCGGAGAAGGCTCGCAAGCGCGGGTCTTGCGTCTTCTCAGCGGAGAACGAATGGGCCGACAGAATCAAGGGCCTGTGCGTCGCAACGACCTCATCATGGCGGCGAAGCCGGGCGAGCTGCATCAGCCATTGACTGATCCTTCAGTAGCGGGAGCGTCTCGATGCCGGGGAGACGGCGATGTGAGGACTTCTGGTTGCAAGGAGCACGACCTGGGACGGCGAACGAGCGGCCGCTGGACGGATCCGTCTTGCCCTAGCTGCCTATCGGCGCGAGCTGCTCGTCGATCCAGGCGTCCGCCTCCGCCCGGTCGAGACCGCGCGCTAAGCCGATCTCCCCCGAAAGCCGCTGCCGTGCCTTCACGCAGAGCCCCTTCTCGCTTAGCGAAAGCTTCGAATTGGTGCCGTTCGCGGTGAGCCTCCGCTCGCGCCGCGCGCCGTCACGCACGATCTCTGCAAGCTCCAGCGGATCGCCGCCCCTCAGTTTCGCCTGCACCTGCTTCATACGCTTCAGCCAGACGTCCCCGCTGGGCGCGCCATCCTCGCGCAGCGTCTCCTGAACCCGACGCAGGCCCGCCTCGCCGACCAGCGGCCGCAGTAGCTCACGCGCCAGCTGCATCGGCAGAGTCACCGAAAGGCCGTCTGCGAGCGCGAGCACGACGACCTCCTGCTCGGCACCGAGGACCACCCTCTTCTCCCGGACGGCGACACGGCCCGCCCCGTGGGGGGGATATACGACCACGTCCCCGACCGCCAGCTTCACTGCCTCAGCGTAATCGCCGCGGCGAGCCGTACCCTGCAGCGAGTGGCCTCTTCAACCGTCGACGACCGAGCAACGGGATGCGGCGCGTCGAGCAAGCAGGAGACTCAGATGACGCTCGTGATCCCGATGGTGACTTGGCAGGACGCGGGTACGGAGTGGGTGGTCGACATTTACTCGCGCCTCTTGCAGGACCGGATCATCTTCGTTGGCACGCCGATCGACGAGCAGATCGCGAACCTCGTCGTCGCCGAGCTCCTGCACCTCGAGTCGGAGCAGTCGGACAGAGATATCGCGATCTACGTCAACTCGCCGGGCGGCTCGGTCTATGCGGGCCTCACGATCTACGACACGATGCAGTTCGTCAGGCCCGACGTGCAGACGATGTGCGTCGGCATCGCGATGGGGATGGGGGCGCTGATCGTCCTCGGCGGCACGCGGGGGAAGCGGGTCGCCCTGCCGCACGCCAAGATCTTGCTCAATCAGGTCTCCGGCGGTTTCGAGGGGGAGGTGAGCGACATCGAGATCCAGGCGCGCGAGGTGCTCGCGCTCGGGCGCCGGCTCGAGGAGATCATCGCCGAGCGCACCGGCCAGCCGCTCGCGAAGGTCGCGAGCGACCTCGAGCGCGACTCCTACCTGAGCTCCGAGGAGGCCTTGGCCTACGGGGTCATCGACCGAGTGATCTCGCACCGCTGACGCCGAGGCGCAATACGCGAGACGAGCAGCTTAAGGCGAACGGAGTTCGTACTGCGGGGCCAGCTTTTTCGCTCGGGTGGCCCCGCGGTCTCAGCGCCCAGCGCGGGCTGCACGCTCCTGCGCGGGGGCGAGCAGCTCCTCGTACAGTGACGCCAGGCGGCGGGCGATCGCCGGCCAACCGTAGCGGCGGCTCTCGGCGTAGGCACGGTCGCCGCGGGCGCGTCGTTCCTCGCGATCACTTGCGGCCGCGACGAGCGCGTCGGTGAGCGCGTCTACGCCGTCGGGAGGGACGAGCCAGCCGGTCTTGCCGTCGGCGACGATCGCCGCCGGTCCGTGCGACGCACAGGCCACGACCGGCAGCCCGCAGGCCATCGCCTCGACGAGCACGAGGCCGAACGCCTCACCGACGGAGGGGAGGACGAGGAGATCGGCCGCGTTCAGGGCCTGCGGGAGCAGCTCGTGCGCTCGCCAGCCGGCGAGGAACACGTGCTCGTTCCCGAGGCGGGCTGCCGCGGCGAGCGGATGCTCGCCTTCCCACTCGCCGGGATGGCCGCCGACCAGCACGAGCGGCGTGGGCGCGCCGAGCCGTTCGTTCGCGCGCGCGTGGGCGGCGATCAGGAGCGGAAGCCGCTTCACGGCAGTGAAGCGGCCGACGTAGAGCAAGACCGGCGCTCCGGTCTGGAAGGGGGCGAGGTCCTGCTCGTCGTAGGCGACGCTTCCCGGGCGGCCGCTCATGTCCCAGCCGCGCGGCTCGTCGACGAGCCAGCGCCGCCAGAAGGCGAAGCGGTCTGTCTGGGCGAGCGGCCGGCGTGTGAAGCGGGCGGGATCGACGCCGCCCGGCAGGCTGCGCAGCCTTCGGCGCTCGAAGCCGAGCAGCAGCGCCGCCTCCGCCTCGGCCCCCGGCGGCACGAGCACGAGCTCGCACTGCTGAGCCCAGCCGCGCATCCGCTCCGCCCAGCGGGCGGCGTAGCGCCAACCCGCAGCCGCGCCCGCCTCGACCGTGCGCAGGAAAGCGAGCTCGGTCCCGTGCAGGTGCCCAAGGATCGGAAGCGAGGGGAAGCAGCGGATCGCCGCCTCGTTCGCCGGCGTCAAATGGTGGAGATGAAGGACGTCGGCCTCGCCGGCAGCGGCGCGCGCAAGCGCCTCGCTCCAAGCAGCGACCAGCCGCTCGTAGGCCGCGTTGTCGACAGTCGCGAAGACGCGGTCAGGCGCTTTCGGCCGATCCTCGTAGGACGGCTGAAAGGGAAGCAGAGCTGCGAGCCGATCGGGAAGCTCGAGCGCGGGCGTGTAGTCGACTGCGCGCACCTCGAGGCCGCTAAAGAAGCTCGCGGCGTTCGTCTGCTCTCCCTGCCGCCCAAGCGAGCCCGCGGCGAGCGTTGTCTGCCAGCCCACGGCAGGCAGCGCCCGGGCGAACGCCCGCGCGACCTGCGCCGAGCCACCGCGGGGGAAGAAGAACAGCGCCGAAACCACGCGGCTTCGCCCCGCTCTCATGCCATCGCCGCTGGTCGCCTGCCCTTGCACCGGGACGATTCTCGTACGTCATCCGGATACCGACGGGGCTCTACCTCGTTCCGCGGACATCCCCCTCGCCCGTCAAGGAGTCCGCCCAGTGCGGCTCAGTGGGCCGGTCTGCTCGCAACTACCCGCTGTGAGGAGTAGGAGACGACGCTTACCCGCGCCGCCGGGGCGGTCGCTCCGGCAGTGTTGGGAAGTGATCGCGCCCCGCTTCGTCGACGTGCACTCCCATGTCGTGCCGTCGGGCGATGACGGTGCGGCGTCGGTCGAGGAGGGGCTCGAGCTCTGCCGCGCCGCCGCCAACGCAGGGACGCGGGTGCTGTTCGCGACGCCGCACATGCACGAGCCGTTGGACTCGTTTCCCTGGACGCTGGAGCGCGAGCAGCGCTACGAGGAAGCATTCGCGGCGATGCAGCCGATTGCTGAGCGGATGGGGCTCGATCTCCGCCGCGGGCGCGAGGTGTACCCGACCGAGGCATTGCACGGCGCTCTCGACGGGCTTCGGTTGGATGGGACGCCCGCCGTCCTGGTCGAGTTCCCGGGGTCGTGGCTCGACGTCGCCGACGCGGTCGGGCTCACCTGGGCGGCGTGCGAGCGAATCGACGCGGAAGGGCTCGTCCCGGTACTAGCCCATCCGGAGCGGTGTCCCGCAGTTGCCGCCGACCCAGCGTCCGCCGTTCGGTTCGCCGAGCGTGGGTGGCCGCTGTGCCTGAACGGGCCGTCGGTGCTGGGAGATCACGGCCAGACGGCCGAGCGCATCGCCTGGTGGCTCCTCGGCGAGGGCACGGTCTCGCTCGTCGCGTCTGACGCCCATGGGGCAGAGCGGCTGCCGGTGCTCGACGTCGCCCGTGAGGCGATCGCCGAAAGACTCGGCGCCCAAGTGGCCGACCCGTTGTTCGACGGCCGCGCCCTGCAACTCGGCTACGACTAGCTCGCGAGGGACGGGAAGCTACTTTGTGCACACATCTGGCTTGAGGAGCGACACCTCTTCCCGCCGGTCGAGGAGCGCTCGCACTCGTGTCTCGCCGACCGAACGTAGGACCCGAGTGCCGTCCTCCCGCATCAGGTTTCTGCTCTGCCCCGCGTACACAAGCCAGGGGCTGTGTACGTGTGCACGTCACGTCATGCATGTGTCACGCATGCATCACGACATCCCCTATGCGTTCCTCTCGCGCGTCCCGAGCACGGGTGCAGTTCTTCTGACAACGCCACTGCGGCAGCGCCCGAGCCGTCGGGCAGGCGGCATCGGGGGGTGCGCCTCAGCCGACGTCTTCGATGATCGCGACGAGCTCGTCCAGCCGGTAGCCCTGGCTGCGGGCAAAGTCGACGAGCTCCCTCGCTCGCTGGACTACGGCTCCACGCTCGGGCGTCCCTGCAACCGAGATCCCGCGCCCGCGCCGGAACTCGAGCAGACCCTCGTCGCGCAGCACCCGCAAGGAACGCAGCACGGTGTTCGTGTTGACGCCGAGGACGGCGGCGAGATCCTTGGCCGGGGGAAGGCGCTCTCCCGGCTTCGCCTCTCCCTCGGCGATCGCCCGGCGAATTTCGCCCGCGACCTGCTCGTACAGATCGGTGGGGTCGGCCTTGTCTACCTTGACATTTAGCATGATGCTAGTAATACTAGCGCAATAGAGCTAGGGAGGCAGCTATGACTATTACCGCTCCGCCTCGCCCGCCCCGCTCAAGCGATCCCGTTGATCGCCAGGAACTCGAGGCTCTCGTCGAGGCGCTCTTCGAAGAGGCGAGGCAGCGCGCACGACGACGACGACGCGTTCGTCTAGCCGTCGTGGCGTGTGTAGTGCTCGTGGGAGCCACTGTCCTTGCGGTCTTCGAACGCACGGCCGAGTCGCAGAGTTCGTCCCCTGCGCTCGCGACAGGGTCGAGCCTCACAGTCGGCAAGGTAAAGATCGTGATCGCGGGCACCAACGACACGTACCCCTATCGCACGGACGGAAGCCTTCAGGGCAAGGGCACCTTCAAGGCCAGTGGGGCAATCACGGACGCAGGGACAGCGCTCGGCTATCGGACGGTGCGTGCGGATGGAACGTTGATCACGCTTCGCTTCGTCGCCAAGGGCAAGAAGGGCACGATCACATTCGTGGTCAAGGTCGACACGAATGCCGGAACATCCAGGTGGACGATTGCCTCCGGCACCGGGGCATACAAGGGTCTGCACGGCAAGGGCAGCGAGACCGAGAACGCGAGTTACACCGTCAGCACCCTCCGGGGAACCGTCTGGCGCTGAGAAGCCCGTCGAGCCGGTAGGGGTGCCCGTGGCTGCTGGTCAGGAGCACGACGAGAACCCGATTTACGGCTGCTTCATGGTGCCGCTGGATTGGCACCCTTTCCGTGCCCCGGACGACGGCGTCCAGGCACAGTTGATGCGAAGGTCATGGCGAAGCTCATGGCGCTTGCGACTCGTCTTCTGGCCTGCACTCCGTCAGAAGAAGCGCGCGGCCTAGCTGAGCGGTCGTAGCCCGCCCACTGGCTCAGTTCACTCCGCCCGCTCGCGCTCCTCGATCCGCAGCTTCGACGGCGGTCGGCGCCCTCGCCATGTGGGGGTTCAAGTCTCGCCCTCTGTCAGTCACGGTGCCCTCTCGCTCAGCCTTGCCGCTTCGCTAGCTGCCTGCCCGCGGCAGATGCCATGGGTTCCCATGAGAACTAGCTCAAGAGGAATGTGACCGTGCCGGTCGGAAGGTCGTCTCGCACGAGGCGATCATCTGCCGGACGAGGCGTGGCGTCCAGTCGCGCGGCTCTGGAGAGAGGATCGCGTGATGCGCGAGTGTGCGGGAATGTCTCTTGAACCGCGCCGTCAGTCGGTGGGTCGGGCGTAGGCAGACGTCTGGAGCGCGGCGGCCGCGAGGGGAGTGAGGTCGGGCTGCGTCAAGCCGAGGCCGTAGCCTGCCGCGCGCGCTTGGCCGCGCGCAGATGCGGGAAGATCCGCTGGAACTGCTCCGGCGTCGCCGGCACGACGGCCTCGCGCAGTGGGAAGTCCTCCGGTCCTACCAGCACCCGCAGCACGGGTTGCGCCGCCTCGGCCTTGACCCACTCGCGCCCCCACTCGCGGCGGAAGCCGTCCCGTGGCAAGCCGTAGACGGCACCGCGCGTCCACGAGGCCGCGTCCGCAGGGTCGCTGGCAGTGGCGAACGCGTAGAAGCGGCGTAGGCGCGGCGGGCGACCGACGTGCAGGCACGCTGTGAAGATGCCGTCGGTGCGGTCGCGCGCCACGACCGCGTAGAAGAGCGGCCAGATGCCGTCGTCACAGGCGACGACGGCCTGGAGTTCGGTGCCGAAGTCGTGCGCCGGCCGGGGCTCGAGCACGTCCAGCGTTACGTCGTTCGAGCCGTGCAGAAGCAGGCCGCGCTCCAAGACAAGATACGTCAGCAGCTCGTGCAGCGGATAAGGGCAGTCCCCCGCGTCGATCGTCCCATCTCTCGCTCGGACGCCTGCCAGGAGCTCGTCGAAGGCCTCTCGCCGCGGCCGGTCCACCGTGAGCGGCGGGCCCTCGGTCGACCCGGCGACGTCGAGCCCGAGCCGCTCGCACAGGCCCCACACCACCACCCCGGAGCGAAGCGACCGCAGCTTCAGGCGGTCGGCGAGCGACCCCGTTCGCTTCATGCCTCTGCGAGCCTCGAGAAGGAACGCCGCGCGTGCCAGATCCCCCACCAGACGAGTGCCGCGAAGACCGGCGCGCCCGTGAGCAGCGAGACGAGGACGAAGCTCCCAATGCCCGATCCCAGCAGCACGGCCAGCCGCAGGCCCGCGCGGGCGAAGCAGTAGATCCCCCACACGATCGACTGCAGGCTGAACTCGCGGCGGTACGGCTCGCTGGCGCGGAACGCCGGCGGGAACGGATACCACACGTTCGAGAAGACGCCGATCAACGGGCGTCGGACGGCGACCGAGCCGAAATAGGCGACGCCCCAGCACGCGCTCAGCACCACCGGCTGCGCGAGATACACGGTCGCGCTCTGGGACGCGAGGCCGACGACCGCCTGGATCAGCACGAAGATCAGGGCCACCACAGCCAGCGCGCCGCTCTGTCCCCGACGCACCTGCCAGATGACGATCGCTCCGGCAAGGGCCGTCGCGGCGAGAATGGCGGGCACGAGGCCGCCGGCGACGTTCCACACGACGTAGAAGATGAGGATCGGCGCGAATCCCTCCACCGCGAACGTCGGCAGGCCGCGCTGCATGAGGAAGCGCCAGCTCGGCTCGGGCGCGTCGATCAGGCTGCTTCGAGCAGCCGCCGTAAGCGCTGTTCCTGGCGGTTGCACCACTCGATTCCCCATTCGCAGTAGTCGAGCCCCCACTGGTAGACGAGGTCGACGAAAGGTGGGTCCTTGCCCTGGCCGTCGTCCAGGCCGCGCAGGTAAGCGAGCATGCTGCGGTAGCCCTCGCGCCTCCAGCTGAGGAGCGTGAGCGCGTCCTCGTGCGGCATTGTGTCGGCGAAGAAGAGCCGCAGCAGCGACTCGTCCCGCAACTCCACCCGTGTGTCGGGCGCCCGCAGCCACGCGTCGAGCGCCCGCTTGCCCGCGCCGCTAATGCGGTAGATGCGTCGCACGCGGCCGCCGCGAGGTGCCTCCGCGCCCTCGATCCAGCCGATCTCCTCGAGGCGTCGGAGCTCGGGGTAGATCTGACCGTAGCTCGCAGCCCAGAAGTGCCGCACCGACCGGTCGACGATCCGCTTGACGTCATAGCCGCTCTTCGGCTCAAGCGCAATGAGACCAAGGACGGCCCACGTGACGGCGGTCGGCTTCATGCCGCGTCACGATATATCGATTAGCTATATCCTGTCAAGGCAGCCGCTCAAACGAGCATGGCGTTTCCTTTGGTCCTGCGCGAGCACTGTCAGCTGTGCGGGTGTGCTTTCACTTGAGCGCCTCTGCGCTGTCAGATTCGTGTCAGATCAGGCTGACCATCGTGGGTGCCTCGCGACGCATGCGATAGCTCCCAGTCGCATAACGACCTCGCATCGACACGCGATGACCACGCCTGACCTGCCCCGGACAGAATTTGCAAGCCGGAGGTCACCGGTTCGATCCCGGTACGCTCCATGGCTCAACCAAGCCGTTTGTGTCGGACCGGCGAGGGCTCGGAAGCTCGCCGAGCCCTCGATTTGTCAGGTTTTGTCAGATTGCGGACGCTGGCGTCACCACGGCGTTTCGCCCAGGATCCCGCCAAAGGCGTCTGTGAGCTTCGAGGCGACGCTGTCGCGGTGCTGAACGGCCGCAAACTCGTGGGAGTAGATGTCCAGCCTGATGCTCGGACGTGCGTGCCCCATTTGCCGGGACACGGTGACAACGTCGGCGCCTTGGCGCACTAGGTGCGAGCCGAACGTGTGCCGCAGATCGTGGAGCGTCAGCCTTGGTCCGGGATCGTCTAGACCGGCTCGCTCCGATGCTTTCGTCAGGCCGCGCCCTGCGAGGTTGCGATAGCCGAGTGGCGTCCCCGCGCTCGTCGTAAAGACATAGTCCGCCTGTCGCGCGAATCCACGCCGGAACGCATCGCGACGGTGCTCGCGAAGGAACTCCGAGAGCTCGGGCAGAAGAACAACGTCGCGTCGTGCGCGACGGGTCTTCAGCTCGACGAGCCTCGGCGGGTTCTTCGTCGAGGCACGCGTCAGTTGCTGACGAACACGAATGACGCCCTCGTCGAAGTCAACATACGACCAGCGAAGACCAAGGAGTTCCATGGCCCGGAGTCCAGCGAAGACCTTCGTCGCCAAGGCGGGTTTGTACGGATCGGTCGCCGCTGTCAGCAGTCGCCCGATCTCATCGCGATCGAGAACGCGCGGATCGTCCTTCGCCCGGCCCTTGGGAAGCTCTTCCGGCTGAAGGAGACGGAGGGGATTGGCGGACACATAGCCGCGACGGACCGCGAGCGCTAGCACTCGGCTGATCGGAGTGAGCATGCCCTTCCGCGTCCACGAGGAAAGACCGATGGATTGGCGATCACGCAGGAACGCCGCCAGAGCGTCGGCTGTGAGCTTTTGCACTTGGAGGTGCCCGATCCCAGGAAGGATGTGAGCGTCGAGGTGCTGCTGATAGCGCTCGAGGGTGCGAGGAGCACGTTCGCCGGCAGCAACCATCGCCTCGAGTCCCGCGACGTACTCAGCGGCAACCTCAGCGAATGTGACCTTCGATGGAGCGGCGACCTGTCCAGCCCGCAGTTTGGTCATGAAGAGGTCGCGCTCGGCCTTTGCCTCGGTCCGCGTTCGTGCTCGTAGGGTCTTGATCCTCCAGCGACCCCCGGGTGTCGGAGAATCCGATCTCGAACTTGCCGTCCGAGGGTCGCTGGTAGGAGTCACAGTTCCGTCCGGAACCGTGGCCGGCGGGCGCCGAATCGACGGTCCTAGCGGCGGCGGTAGCGGCGTGGGCTACTGCCCGTTCAGTGCAGCTAAGAGCGCAGCGAGCGTCGCCGGGCCGACGACGCCGTCCTGCTTGAGGCCGGTGGACTGCTGGAAGTCGCGGACAGCCTGCGCCGTCGCCGGGCCGAACTTTCCGTCCACGCTGCCTGCTGAGTAACCGAGCTCGACGAGCGCGGCCTGCACCTCGCTCACGTCTCCGCTCTCGTCTCCTCTGCGAAGGACAACGCCTTGCGGCAGCGCCGCCGGGCTGGACGTGGTCGGCGTCGTGGTCGTGGGTGTGGTCGTCGGGCTGGTCGTGGTCACGGTGGTCGTTCTCGTTAGCGTTGACGTGGTCGTCTCGTCACCACCGCTGAGCGCACGCGCGGCCAGGGTGCCGATCAGGGCACCGCCGATGAAGAGGATCGCCCCGACGGCGGCGGCCGCCACGAGCTTCCTGCTCCGTTCACCGAGCCCTTTCGCTCCCCGAGATTCTGGGGGACCCGAGGCCCCCTCGCGCGGCTCCGGATCACCCGTGCGTCGCTCGCGTGGCTCCTCGTGGCCCGCGGACGGGCCGACATCCGGCTCGACGAACCAGTCGTCCTCGGGCGCGAGGGGCCGAGTGGAGAGCCGACCCCAGCTCATGTCACGAAGGTACTTCCTCGATCGGAAGGCGCCCAGCCCATTGATAGGCGCCTTCCACTCGTGTCTCGGCGCCGACAAGGGGGACCCCGAGAGAGGGACCCCGCTCGCGTGGGGGTGGGTGCCGCTGCTGGTTGAGGAAAGTGCAGCTCGGTCACTCGAGTCGAATCAAGCAATCGTCCGAAACCGCGCTCGGAGGCGCCGCGCGTTGCTCGTCCCTAAACGGCCGCGGCCGCGCTCTCGCCGAGCAGCGCCTCCGTCTCCGCGAGCGCGGGCGTGTAGCCCATCAACGCGAAGAGCTCGTGCGCCTCGCGCAGGGGCCCCTCCGCTTCCGGCTCGCCGAGCCCACGTAGGCAGCGGCCCTGGCCGAGCAGGGCGTAGGCGCGCTCGGGAAGGTTCCCGAATTGCTGCCAGCGCTCGCCGGCTTCGCGGTAGAGCTGAGCGGGCCGTTCGAGCCACGGTCCGGCAGAAAACGCGACTGATTTGCGTACCGCGGCGACGCGGTCGCGGAATCGTGACTCTTTCGCCACCCTGGGTGGATCGGCACGATGGGCGAGCCGACTCGCCGCACGCGACGTCACACAACTGTCGAATCGTGACCTGCACGCAACCCGCCGCGATCCGACGTGACCTTGGCGATCGACAGACCACTACGATCGAGTCATGGCTGACGAGAAGCGAGCGGGGTTCATCGCCGGTGGCCCGCGCCGAGCGCGGAACGAAGGAGAAGGTTTCTGGGCCTTCCTGCGCGACTGGATCGCGAGTCTCTTCAGGGTCGATCGCAGGATGTGAATGCACGAGCTGGCTGTTTACTGTCAATAGTTGCGGGCGAGTCGATGCCGCTGCGTGCTAGTCCGGAGGTTGTTGCCCCGGCGGGTTCAGTGGGTGCGAAACGCCAACGTCGACTTGCGTCCGCGGCGGCCCGACGAAGCTATCGAGCGCACTGCGAGCCGCCTTCCCCGCAAGGGCGAAGTTCTTTCGTGCCACCGCGTACAACGCGTCGCCAGCCCGGTGGAAGCCCGATCCCACAGTCGTTGCCCCGGCGGTGTCGAACGCGCTGCCCGCAACGTGGTGCCCAGCGCCCATCCCAGCCGTAGCAGCTGCAGTGGTCAGGGTCGCACCGGCAAGCAGTTCGTAGCCAACCGTCTCCACTCCCAACGCAACCGCGTCGACAACATGCCCGGCGACCCCCTGCTGTTTGTCGGGTGCTGGGTCGCTCATCGGGATGCACCTTACAACTACCCAACGTCGAGAACGAGGGTCACCGGGGACACCTCAGCTCGCAGCGCTTCGCAGGCGTGCGGGATCAGGGAAGCCGACCGGAACTCGGAACGTGCGCCCATAGGACGACGACGCGCTCCGAAAACCTCCGTCTGAACGGGTCACGACCTTGGCCGAAACCGCGACCGTATTGCAACGGGCTCACGCCCGCTCCGGGAAGCGTGACTCAAAAGGCCGCACATCGGGTCTCGCGCAACGATCGATCGCGACCCCCTTGCCGGGCGCGCCCGCCGCTTTCCCTCGCGCGCACGCGCACGCGCGCGGACGGTAGAAGGTGTGAGGGCTACCCACCCCCGTGAACGCGCTCAGAGAGCTGGGGCCTGGTGGCGGCCCACGTCCTCGTATCGCTCATTCGAGTGGATTTCTGCTCGTTTGCTTGACAGGCTGGACAACACTGTCATCATCCCGCTCAAGAGCAGGAGGAATCGCCGTGCCGTCGATGGATTCCTGGAGCTCTGCGGCGCACTTCGCCTCCCGGGTCGTTAACCCGCGCACGCGGCTCCGCTGCACAAAGCAACCTGACTCGTGAAGGGAGTCCGATGCCGGGCCCGATCGTGCACCTCATCGTCGAGCAGCAGCTGCCCCGCCACCTACTGCGCTTCAAGAACCAGGGAAAGCCGTATGCGGACCTCCTGAATGCTGACAAGTGCAGCCCATACGCGGGGTTCGGCAGCATGGGGCCGGACTTCCTGTTCTTCTCACTGAAGGAGTATGGGACGCCGTTAGATGACCTGGTCAACTTCATCTTCGGCGTCTACGACGCGTTCGAGCCACTGATCGAGTTCTACGAGGAGAACATCGAGCCAGTGGTCGACGACATCGAGGACGCGGTCGCCGCTGTCGACGACGCGCTCTTCCAAGGGCTGTTCCAGCAGATCAAGGCCACCGCCGACGCCGCGACCACGACCGCCCTGACGGCAGTCGCGGTCGTGGTCACGAGCCAGATCGACCTGTTCTATCCCTTCTACCCCAAGCTCCAGGCGGGCGCGCCAGAGAAGGATTGGTACTGGTTCGACTTCCTGCACTACCGGCGCACGGGCCGCTTCGCCTCCGAGATGTGGAAGCTTGCCGGCGCGGATCAGGACTTGAAGCGTTATGTCCTCGGGTACGCGAGCCACATCGGAACCGACGTCGTGGGACACCCGTTCGTCAACGCCATCACGGGCGGCCCATACCGCATGCACTGGAAGCGTCACAAGCTCGTCGAGAACTGGATCGACGCGTACGCTCGGAACGCTTACCCGGATGGCGTCCAGACGCAGGCCTGTCTCAATCTGACCGCGGAGGACACGTACCTACCAGCTTCAGTCTCGGGGAGCTACTACTACCGGCTGACGGAGTTCGCGGACGGCAAGCTCCCGCCGAAGCTGGCCGAGATGTTCGTAAAGGCCATGCAGAACACGTACGCGGATATCGACCACCCCGTGTGGATGAGCCCGACCGATCTCGACACGACCTACCGGCTGTGGCTTCTTTGGTTCGAGCGAACCACAAGCATGGGCGACGCCGTCAAGCCGACACCGGTGCCGCCCCCGGGAGGCGCGGCGATCACGCTGATCACCGACTTCTTCTCGGGGTTCCCGAGCTTCCCGGGCCCACCTGGCCCCGGTGGCGGCGGGTTCAGCATCACTGACATCTTCGCCGCGATCTTCGGGTTCGTCGAATGGCTCGTCGACACGCTGACGTATGTGATCGACTGGATCATCACGCACGCCGTTGACATCTTGACGCTCCCGTACGTCGAGGCGATCGCGCTCGTGAAGTGGCTCTTGTACCAGATCCAGAAGGCGATCTACGAGATCTACGACAACCTGCGCTTCATCCTCGTCCTGGGCGCGTACATATTCCCCGAGCCGCGCGACCTTGTGAAGTGGCCATGGGGACAAGCGTTGGTGAACACGGCGTTCGCCCATCTCACCGGCGGCCCGTTTGCGAGCTTCGCCCAGTATCCGCGGAAGCAGGTTTCCCATGGGCTCGTGGGCACGACGGAGCATCACCTCGTGTATCCCGGCACGCTCCAGGAGCAGCCCGCCGCCGAGCCGGCACCGATCCCGTTCCATGGAGTCTTCCCGCCGGGATTCATCTCTCAGATCTACCCGTACAGCGCGGTCATCGAGGATCTCTACGCCTGCGACAAGCCGTACGGGACGGATGCGACTGCGAGCCATTTCGTCGACTCGAACACCTGGTCGACGGCACAGTTCGGAAGCGCGCTGAGCTTCAGCGCCCGGCTGATCGCTCAAAAGCTCAAGAGTCTGCCGAACTTCAATCTCGACGGTGACCGAGGCTACGGCTGGAAGACGTGGCGAGCCGACGATCCGCCCAACATCGAGACTGACAATCCGGTCCCCGTCCACTACATCGACGCCTAGGAGGCTGCCTTGACGAACCACGAAGGCAGAAACGGCAAATTCGACGGAAAGACGTATCTCTACATCCGAACGAATCCCGCCGACACCGGCGTCGAGCCGCTCGCGTCTGGGCTCGATTTCTGGGTCAGCCCGGACATCATCGTCGTCAAACCCGGCGGCGCCATGGGCGACGAAGCAGTCGCCAACCAGGAAAACCAGGTCCAGGTGATCGTCACGAATGCCGGAGGCCTGGCCGCGACCGACGCGTATGTCGAAGCGTTCTTCGCCGACCCGTCAACGGTGATGACCCCGGCGACCGCCACTCCGGTAGGAGGCGGCTTCGTCACCGTACCGGCCTACAACACGGCGTCGATCTCATTCCCGTGGACGCCCCCGGTGTCGGAGGCCGGACATCGCTGCCTCTTCGCACGGGTCAGCCTTGCGATTCCTTTCGACAGCTACGTCGACCCGTCAGTATTCAACGTCGTCGGCGACCGCCACGTCGCCCAGCGCAATGTCCACGTCATCTCGATGGCAAACGCGAAGCGCATGAGCTTCGCGTTCGTCGTCCTCAATGCGTCAGCGACGGAGGAGCAGCTGCTGATCCGAGCCGAGGAAGTTCGGGCTCCGGCGGCGCTGCAGCAGATCGGCGCAGCAATGCACTGCGAGGCGGCTGCGTTCGGCCGGCAAGCGCTCGGCGCGATCGGCCTCTCGTGGGGGCGGGAACGCGTCCTCCAAGCGGAGGAGAGGCGGCATGCGCTACACGGTGGCCTGGTTCCAGCTCGTGCGGCGGGAGGTGTCGTCGCGGCGAAAGGGCGGGCGCCAGCAACGGATACCATGGAGCTCACCCTCGAGCCCGGCGAGGCTCGGCAGGCGGTTCTCCACGTCTCTCGGAGCCGCGACGCCGCCGAGGGCGACCTCAATGCTATTCGGATCACTCAGAGCAACGCCGAAGGCGAGGTCAGGGGCGGCTTGACCGTCGTCGTTCGGGCATAGCACGTACCGGAGAGCGGGCGATTGTCCAGATCTACCCCTCGCGCGCACGCGCGCAGAGATTAGGAGTGGTGTCAAACTTCATCTATCAGCAGCACATCTCTGATCGAGGTCAGTCCGAACCCGGGCCCGACCTCGTACAAGGTGACCATTCGTCCTGCGTAACGCGGGCATGAGCTGCGGCGGGGGTGGCGGCGCGGGCACGCCATCACAGAATCCGCGGAGGCTGAACGGAACGAGGCCGGACGCGCAATCGAGGTGCCGATTGCCGTCAGTACTCTTGCCCCCTCGGAGGAGGCACGCCCGGCCCGGATCAGCGGAGTATGCGCGTTTTTCATCCAAGGCTGGCAAACCTGCTCGAGCGAAGCACCGGCCTATCCGTGTGACGAACGTTACGTTCGCAGCGTCGCGTGCGCGAGCGACACGGGGATCGAATGCGCCTACCTTCAACGCACGACGAGCTACGAAGGGAAGGAGCACTCGATGAAGCGCACCGCTGTCATTATCGGAGTCGCCGCCGCGATGGGCGTTTTCGCACCGGTCGCTACAGGATCCCCCGAACGGGCTGGCGGGCTGCCGGTCGCCAAGAAGAAGCCAGCGATCGTCAAGCCCGCGCTGGTTCTCCAGACGAGGATCGAAGGAAGTCAGACGTTCTATCGGTTCGGCAACGGGCAACTCTGGATGCAGTAGGTGGGGCGGCACGAACGTCCTACCACCCATGGAGAGAGGCGCCGCACGGCGCTCTCTCCTTGCGCAGACCTCGTCTTCGGGCCGACCGCTAGGACGACAGCTTCGTAGCCGCTTCTCGTGCTGGACGACGACCGCGAGCTCGGCCACCTCGGCCGCCTAGCGCACCGTGATCGGCGTCTCGAAGACGCGACGGATCCGGCCCGACATGACCACACCGGCGACGACACCGCGATCGGGCGTGGTCCCAGCCGCCGCCGATGAACGAGCGGGGTGTTCGGTCCTCGGTGAGCGGCTCGAGAGCCCCAGGCGGCAGTGGAATCCGAGCTTCGCCAGTCGACGTTCGAGATCCCTGCCCAAGGCGCTGCGATACTGATGCGTGCGCCCTATCGTGCTCGCCCTGCTGTTGTTCACGGCCGCGTGTGGCAGTGAGAGTTCTCGGGACGAGGACGCGAGCCTAGTCGAGGCCGCGGCCCGTGGAGATCTCGAGTCCGTGAGGCAGTTGCTTGGCCGCGGCGTAGACGTCGACTCGAGAGACGGGCAGGGACGGACTGCGGTCACGGCGGCCGTCTACGCCGACGATCTCGAGATGGTCAAGGCGCTGATCCAAGCCGGCGCCGATGTCGACATCCTGGACGACATGCGCACGAATGCGTTCCTGGCGACCGGCGAGACCGGCAATGTAGAGATCCTCCGGGCCGTCCTTCGTGCACATCCCGACCTGACGCGCACGAACCGCTTCGGTGGGACGGCGCTGATTCCAGCGGCCGACCGCGGCCACGTCGAGGCCGTGCGGGAGCTGGTGCGAACCGCAATCGACCTCGACCACGTCAACGATCTCGGGTGGACGGCGCTCCTCGAGGCAGTGATCCTGGGCGACGGCGCTGCCGCGCACCAGGAGATCGTGCGGATCCTGGTCGACGCGGGGGCGGAGATCGAGATCGCGGATGCCGACGGCGTCACCCCGCTCGAGCATGCGCGACGCAGCGGCTACGACGAGATCGTAAGGATCCTCTCGCAGCCCGATACGACAGGGTGAAAGGTCGCCGAGCTCGGGCGTCGGCTTCTCGGGCCGTGAGACGCAACACGCCTTGCCTAGCTGATGGCTAATGGCGCATACTCCCGCGGAGGCCGGACGCGGCTCCTCGCTGGGGAGATGTGGGGACTTGCGGCAATCGAGATCCTCGGTTTCAGCGCCCGGCCTCGCCATTTGCGGTTGACGGCTGTTGTGCCGAAGAGGCGACGGAGGGTGAAGTCGTGATCGGCCCCGGTCTGACGTAGCCCGCGGCTAGTCGTCTTCGAGTCGGCTGAGATCGCGACGATCCACTCGTCGTTCTCGTCCAGGTCAGCAACTCCGTGCTCGCGCGCAAGGTCGAGACCACGGCCGAGCTCCGGGTGCTCCTCGAGCAGACAGCCGAGGTGGACCAGGGAGATCCGAGGGTCATCGGTGCCTTGAACCTCGTCCGGGTCTGGAGCGTCGTCGAAGAGCACCGTAAATCCGGAGTCGCCCGGCCACAGCGGCTTCTCGTGGCCGATCGAGAACGCGGGCGGCTGCGAGCCCCACACGACCGCGACTGTCTTCGTCATCGTCGCTTGCCACGCTTGAATCCCAAACGGATCAGCTCCCGAGGTCCGCCGGTTAGGGCTGCCACGTCTCTCGGACTGCCTTTCGAGCGACGAGGATCTGTTCTTCCCGTCGGGGCTTACGGCCCAGAGATTGAAATGGCTGTACGACGAAGTCAGCTTTCCCCCCGGCAGTTCCCGAGTCCAGAACGAGATCCACTTCCCGTCCGTCGACCAGTTCGGGTCGGGCGAGTAGAGGTCGGTGATCTTCCGCGGATTCCCGCCGCCGTCGGTGCGGCGGCTGTAGATCCCGGGATGGTCTCCATGGTCTCCGTAGACCCTCGATCTTCCATCTGGCGAGGTGCTTCGTACGTTGAAGAGCGGGACTGACATACGTGTTCAGCGAGGTTCTGGACGGCCGCAACGCTCACCTGGCGGACGGCGTCGAGCGCGCCCTTGGGCGGCAACCCCGCGACTTCCGCGCCTACGTCCGAAGGGCAGCCGCCACAGGCGTGTGGCTGCCGGCGAAGGCCGCCTGAGCGGGCGCTCCACACAGCCGTCGGCGACGAGGCCCTACGGGGCCTCTCGTCGTTCGTGGCGTGGCGGTGGGGCTGGAGCCCGGTCGTGGGGCGGCCGAGGCCGGCTCAGCATACGAGGGCCGCCGCGGGCGCGACTTCACGAGCGCAGCGAGCAGCGGGCAGCTAGTTCCCCCGCCTCGAGCTCGCGCAACCCGATCCGCAGGGGTAGCTCGCGAGGTCTTCCTCGAGGTGGCCCTTCGCTCGGTTGACCACTGAGCATCCGAGGCAGAGGATTCACCTTGTGAACTCGTGGCTCGACTGACAGCACTCGCGGCGGCGCTCGCCGTCGCGCTCCTTGCCGTCTCGAGCGCGGGCAGCTCAGGTGCGCAGACGCCGAAGCGCGGCGGCACGCTCGTCATTCGCGTGCTTGGCCCAGAGCCTGCCTGTCTGAACGTTCTGCCCATGAGCTGCAATCAAGGGGGGCAGGCGTACTGGAGCGAGAAGGTTCTGCAGAAGCCTTTCGATGTCGGTCCCGACTTCACGTACGAGGAAAGCCTCGTCTCGAGGGTCGACTACACGAGGCGGCGACCGTTCACACTGACCTACCACATCCGCCCCGAGGCGCGCTGGAGCGACGGAGTCCCGGTCACGGCCCAGGACTTCATCTTCACGCTCCAGGCCATACGCCGTCACGCTACCCCGGAGTTCCGTGACCTCCACGCCCCCATCCGAAGTGCGCGCGCCGTCGATCGCAAGACCGTGCGTGTGGTTCTTCGGCCGAGGTCCGCGAGCTGGCCCGACTTCTTCGGGAACATCCTCCCGTCGCACGCGCTCCGCGGTTCGGATCTAGCGCAGGTCTGGAGCGACCGGATCGACAATCCGCGGACGGGTCGACCCATCGGAAGTGGCCCGTTCCTCGTCGAGCGGCTCGACCGCGGACGGCAGCTCGTCCTCCGCCGCAACCCCCGCTACTGGGGACCCCACCCAGCCTACGTCGAGCGGCTCGTCGTCAGATTCGCGCAGACGCCCACCGATCCCAGCGATGAGCTGAGGAGCGGCGAGCTCGATGTCGCTGCGGGCGTTCCACTCGCGGTCGTCCCAGCCGTTCGTCGGCAGCCGGGGATGCGCTTGGTCACCGGCACGGCCCCCAATTTCGAGCACCTCGACGTCCAACTCGGAGGGAACGCGCACCCGGCGCTCCGCAACAAGCTCGTTCGCCGCGCGCTCGCATATGGGATCGACCGCGCTGCGCTCGTCCGACAGATATGGGGCGAGGTCGATCCCTCCGCTCGCGCGCTCGACAGCGCCCTGCACCTGGCCCAGAGCCGCTACTACGAGCCGAACTGGCGCGCCTACCGCTATCGACCGGCAGAGGCCCGCCGCCTGCTCCGGCAAGCCGGCTGCCGCAGAGAAGCGGATGGGATTTTCTCGTGCGGCGGGGAGCGGCTCTCGTTGCGCTTCGTGACGAGCCCAGTGGTTTCGTTTCGAGCGCAGGTGCTTCCCCTGATCCAGGCGCAGCTTCGGGCTGCCGGGGTCGAGGTCGTTCCGGTGTTCGTAGCCGGGGGACCGTTCTTCGGCCAGATCCTCCCGCAGGGGGCGTTCGACGTCGCACTTTTCTCGTGGCTCAACTCACCGGCAGCATCGTGGGCCGGCATCTACGGCTGCGACGCGCCCCAGAACTACACCGGATACTGCCAGCGGCTCGTCACCGCGCACCTCAACCAGGCCGACAGGATCCTCGACGAGCGTCGACGCGCCCGTGTCCTCAACAGAGCCGACCGGGGGCTCGCGGGCGACGTCCCGACGATCCCGCTCTTCCAGTTCGTCGCTACGGCCGCGTACGACACCTCTGTTCAGAGCTTCGCCTTCCTCCCCTGGAACCCGCTCTGGAATGCGGAGAACTGGTGGCTCGCGGAGTAGCCCCGCAACCCGATCGTCATCGCTTCTCGCTCGTTAGTTCAGCCCGCCCGCCTCGAGCGCGCGCTCCTCGATCCGCGGGTAGCTCGCGCCGACGCGGAGCCTACGGAGTTGCTGTTGATGAACGCAGGAGCTCGAGGATGTGGGGTAACAGGAGTTCGCCTTAAACCACAGGGCTCGACGCTCGATCGCACGGCGGAAGCGGACCCGGGCGTGAGGCTGCGCCGTCACGAACGTATGTTCTCACGCTATCGCTGCTGGTACGAAGGGTCATGTACAGCGCGACCGCGACCAGCTGGTCGCGGTCACAGCCTCTCAGACGGGAGGGTGTCGATTACCGCGCCTCCCATTCGTGGTCCTTACGACACAACTGAAGGGAGGACTCACGATGCTGAAGAAAGTGGTGTACGTGGCTCTGCTGGTGAGCGATCAGGACAACGCGCTCGACTTCTACACGAATGTCATCGGCCTCGAGAAGCGCGGCGACTACCCGGTACCCAACGGACCGCGATTCCTGACCGTCGGCGTCGAGGGGCAGGACTTCGCCCTCGTTCTGTGGCCGGGTACACCCGCCAGGGCCGAGCTTGGTTCGGCGGTCTACACCATCGAGGTGGAAGACATCCGGATGGCGTTCGAGACGCTGAAGTCGCGTGGAGTGGAGTTCGAGCCACCCGAGATCCTCGAGTTCCCGTGGGGCTACGCCGCGAGGTTCCAGGATCCGGACGGGAATCTGCTTCAGGTGCGAGAGGGTCGCGGGGAGTTTCGGCTCTGAAGGACCGCACATCGTCACGGCATGGACAGGGGCCTGCCTCTGTCGGAGGCCCCTACGCGGCACGTCCGCTCCAATCGTTCGGCAGTGCGTCAGTTCAGCCCGCGCGCCTCGAGCTCGCACTCCGCAAGACTCGCCGTGACCTTCGCCATATCTCGCAAGCTGGGTGAACCTCGCTGAGGTAGCGCACCAACCATCGCCTCGCCGCCCGGCTCAGCCTTCGGCGAGCCCCGCTCGAAATAGAGATGCACGAGCTGCAGCGCGTCCTCGAGCGGCAGATTCGGGACTCGCGAGCGGCGTCTAGCGAGATCAGACACTCCCACGAGCCGCCCTATGACTAACGTGACGATCCGTGGAAGACGGGATGCAGCACGTTAACCTCGGTGGCACCGGTCTACGCGTCTCGCGTGTGTGCCTGGGGATGATGAGCTTCGGCAGGCACGAGAGCCGCGAGTGGGCGGTTGACGAAGCGACCGCCGAAACGATCGTGCGGCGGGCGGTCGACGGCGGAATCACCTTCTTCGACACCGCCGACGTCTACAACGGAGGTCAGAGCGAGGTCGTCACCGGCCGCCTCTTGCGCAAGCTCTTCGGGATGCGGGAGGAGTACGTCGTCGCCACCAAGGTGCGTGGCAGAACGATGCCGGGTGAGAACGGCCGCGGCCTCTCCCGAAAGCATGTACTCGCCTCGATCGATGCCTCGCTGCAGCGTCTCGAGCTCGACTACGTCGATCTCTACCAAATCCACCGCTGGGATGACGAGACGCCGATCGAGGAGACGATGGAGGCACTACACGACGTCGTTCGGGCCGGGAAAGCCCGCTACATCGGCGCCAGCAGCATGTACGCCTGGCAGTTCGCGAAGGCGCAGCGTGTTGCTTCGACCCGATTCGTCTCGATGCAGAACCACTACAACCTGATCTACCGCGAGGAGGAACGGGAGATGATCCCGCAGTGCCTGGACATGGGCATCGCCGTCCTCCCGTGGAGTCCGCTTGCTCGAGGGCTGTTGGCGGGGAGCCGAACCTCCTCGGGCGAGCAACTGACGCCTCGCTCCAAGACCGATCCGTTCCTCGACTCGCTCTACCGGCCAGACCTCGACGTCCCGGTCATCGACCGCGTCGGAGAAGTCGCGGCCGAGCGTGGCGTCCCGGCCGCACGGGTCGCGCTCGCTTGGCTTCTGCACAAGCCCGGTGTGACAGCGCCGATCGTGGGAGCAACGAAGGTCGCGCACGTCGAGGACGCGCTCGCGGCCGAGGCGCTCTCGCTGAATGAGGACGAGATCGAGCGCCTCGAGGCCGTGTACGTCCCGCATCCCGTCTCGGGCATCGAGCTCTAGGAGCGCGACCGTGCCCGTGAACAACCGAGAAGTCCTCGTGGTTCTCGATCTCGAGTTCGGCATAGAGCCGTGCTCCGAGCCCACGGTGGCGGAGCCGTGGGGGCGCCTGCGGAGGTCCTCCGCGGTGCGCCGGCCGTGGCGGAACGGACGCTCATGTTCGCTCACCTCGCCCGGTTTGCGCGACCGGCGCTCGTGAACGGCGCCGCAGGATTCGTCGTGACCGCCGAGGGGCGGCCGGTCTCCGTCGTAGGCGTCATTGTCAGGGGCGGGAAGATCGTCGAGGTCGACGTGATCGCCGGCCCCGAGCGCCTCAGGAAGTTCGACCTCGCGATCCTCGACGACTGAAGCACCGCCGGCCGGTCTCACCCGGTGAAGCCGATTCAACGATCGTTCGCATCTCGCAGAGTGGATCCGCGGTTAGTGGACCATGCGTTGGTCACCACGACGTCCCGTCTCCGAGCCCCGCCAGTCGTGCGCGTCGAGGTTGAGCGGCGCCCCGCAGTCCCTCCTACGAGCCGTCGCGCCATTCCCGCCCGTTCATCGACGGGTTGTGCTGTTGCACCGTGCGGTCCTCGAGCCCGGCCATCACCCCGAGCAGCGCAAGCAGGAACAGTGGGAAGAACAGAAGCAACGCGAAGGCCGCGCCGCCTACGACCATCAGCGAGGCGGCAGTGAGAAACAGGCAGACGACCGCGACGAGCGCGCTCAGGGTGCGCATCGTGCTAGCTCCGGGTGAGTGTCTGCGTCGCCGTCACGCCCGCGGGCGCCGGTTGCTCCTACAACGAAGACTCGCATTGGTCATCCCCTTTCGTCTCTTTCCCGGGAAGACGAGATGGGAGCTCCGCGTGTGACACCCGTTGGCAGGCGGCTGTCACACGCATGCCTGCTACCCCGTCTAAGACACATGGAGACGCACGAGGAGCTGCGGCCGTATCTGTTTGCAATCGCCTATCGCATGCTCGGGTCGGTGGCGGATGCCGAGGACGTTGTGCAGGAATCCTTCCTTCGCTACCACGCCGCGGACGCGGAACCGGAGTCACCCAAGGCGTATCTGGCAACCGTGACGACCCGGCTCGCGATCGACGAGCTTCGTTCTGCGCGGGCACGCCGCGAGACCTATCCGGGCGAGTGGCTCCCGGAGCCGATTCTCGAAGATGATGCGGCTCGCCATGCGGAGACGGCCGACTCGCTCTCGCTCACCTTTCTGCATCTGCTGGAGAGACTCTCGCCGCTCGAGCGGGCGGTGTTCCTCCTGCGCGAGGTGTTCGAGTACCCGTACGAGGACGTCGCGCGCATTGTCGACAAGTCGCCGGCGAACTGCCGGCAGATCCTCGTTCGGGCACGGGCGCACATCGAAGAGGGGAGGAGGCGGTACGACGTCTCCCGCGAGGACCGACAGGAGATCACACGGCGGTTCCTCGCCGCCTGGGAGGACGGCAACACCGCGGCGCTCATCGAGCTCCTCGCTCCGGACGCGACACTCTATGGTGATGGCGGCGGCAAGGCCCCGGCGGTCCCGCGTCCACTCGTCGGCGGGAAGCGCATTGCCAAGGCGCTCGTTGGCTGGGGCCCCGTGGTGGACAGCCTGGGCATTGTTCGCCGCCTGGCGTTCGTTAACGGCGAGCCTGGGATCGCCTTTTACTACCCGGATGGGAGGGCCGCGGGAGTGTCTGCCTTCGAGATTGCGGACGGTGTGGTGGTCGCGATCCGCTCGATCTCAAATCCCGACAAGCTCGCGCGCGTCGCGCCCATGTCGTGACGCTTGGCGACTTCGACAACGATTCGCTGCACATGATCGAGCCTGGCACTCGCTTTCGCGTGTGCGGGAGAGGTTGACCGACCTCCCTGGCCGGCCCGGGGATCACATCCCTGGCTCGACGGACGCAGCCGGGGGCGCGTGATCCCGGATTCTCGCGCGCGCAATAGATGCCTCGCTTCCCCGAGATTCCGAGCTCACCCTCGCGCGCAAGCGCGCGCACGCGAGGCACACCGCCCCGGCGGACATGGCTGATTTGTTGGGGGTTGGTGCCGGTGCCATCGCACGACCAGCGCGAGGCGTGCAGGCGTCAAGTGCCTACCCCGGGGCCTCCACCATCGCGCTGCCACCGCCGCGCCGTGTCGGCTCGGCCGCGGCCAGAACCCGGCCGTTGCCGAGGAACTCGATGCCGGTGACCGCGCCAATCTCGGGCGTGGTCGAGAACGGCTGGAGGTACTGACTCGCGAGCACCTGCCCGAGCGTCGAGCTGACGAACGCGGGCTCGGCCACCGTGGTCGTCGTGTTCCGCTGGCTCGCGCGCGGCGCGGCGATCGCGTCCGGCAGCGTCGCGCCGAGGTCGAGCCGGTCGAGCAGGATCTGGAGCACGGTCGTGATGATCATCGAGCCGCCGGGCGAGCCGACGGCGAGCAGCGGCTCGTCGTCCTCGAGCACGATCGTCGGGCTCATCGAGCTGCGCGGCCGCTTCCCGCCCTCGACCTTGTTCGGATGCGACGGCGAGCCGAAGTCGAAGTCGGTCAGCTCGTTGTTGAGGAGAAAGCCCCCGCCGGGGACGACGATGCCGTTGCCGCCGATCGACTCGATCGTGAAGGTGTACGAGACGACGTTGCCGTCGCTGTCGGAGACGGTCAAGTGGGTGGTGCCCCCGCCGGTGAGGGCTGTCGCCGCCGCCTGTCCCGGTGTGTTGTGGGGGTGCGGGTTGCCGGGCGCGACCGGGCTCGGCGTCGCGTGCGTCGGGTTGATCAGCGCACGTCGCTCGGCGGCGAAGGAGTCTGACAGGAGCCCAGTCAACGGTACTGGGAAGAAGTCCGGGTCGGCGAGGAACGCGCCGCGGTCGGCGAACGAGAAGCGCGACGCTTCGATGAAGAGGTGGAACGCGCGCGCGCGGTCGGCGGAGGAGAGCGTGAACCCCTCGAGGATGTTCAGCGCCTCGCCGTCGGTCGAGCCGCCGCTCGAGGGAGGCCCCATGCCGTAGACGTCGAGGCCGCGGTAGGAGACCTTCGTCGGCGTGCGCTCGGGCGCGACGTAGGTGTGCAGGTCGCGCATCTTCATGACGCCCGGGCGCCAGACGTGGTTGGCCGTCGGCGTCAGCGGCGGGCTCTGCACCGCGTTCACCATGGCGTCGGCCACGGCGCCGCGATAGAAGCCCTTGGCGCCGAGGTGCGCGATCCGTTCGTAGGTCCGCGCCATGTCGGGGTTACGGAAGGTCGTGCCGACGTCGCGCGGCGTGCCGTCCGGGTCGAGGTAGAGGGCGCGCGTGGATGTGATGTCGTCGAAGAAGTCGACGTTGCCCTGAATCTGGCCGAAGAAGATCTGGTCGACGAGGAAGCCGTCGCGGGCGATCTCGATCGCCGGCTGCAGAGCCTCCCCCAGCGACATGGTTCCGTAGCGCTGCAGCGCCTCGTCCCACCCTTCGACGGTTCCCGGGACGCCGGCGGAGAGGCCGCTCCAGCGCGCCTCGACGAACGGGAGTGGCGTGCCGGTGGCGGGATTGATGAACGACCCGGGATGCATGGCGGCGGGGGCCGTCTCGCGGTGGTCGATCGTCGTGACCTTGCCAGCTGCGGTGCGGATGACCATGAACCCGCCGCCGCCGATGCCGCACGAGAACGGCTCGACGACGCCGAGCACGGCCGCAGCGACGACCGCGGCATCGACGGCGTTCGCCCCGTTACCCAGCGCCTCGACGGCCGCCTGCGTGGCGAGCAGGTCGACCGTGGCGGCTGCGCCTCCGGTCCCTTCGGCGGTCGGTGTCTGCTCCGCCTGCGGCTGCGCGATGCCGGCCGCCGCAAGCGCCAGCAACCCCACGACGACGAGCAGAACGATGGACGGGCGGATCCAGGAACGTGGCACCGTCACTCCCCCTCGATTGTCGACCCTCTGGGTGGCCCGATCGTAATGCGTGCGCTTGCGCCGCGCACAGGTGATGCCAGTAAATGTCATCCGTGGACACGGCGGCCACTCGAAATCGGGGAGATGCTGGAGTCCCGCTCTTGTCGCACTGAAACCGCATGCGCCGACGTAGAACGGGACGAGGTGCTCCTCGAAGTCGACCTCCATCCAATCGCACCCGGCCCTTGGCGTGGAGTGCGGCGATGCTGACGAGCTCGGTACCGATGCCACGTCGTCGGTGGTCGGGGTGCACATTCGTATCGATCACGACCACCCGGCGCGAGTCGCCGAGTCCTCGCGCGCACGCGCGCGCATAGGTAACAGAAGGTGTCACACTCACTTCGCGAGGGTCTCGGCCGAGTCGGCGAGGCGGAGGTTGCCGAGCCGCGGATGCCTCGCTCCGTGGCCGAGGTAAATGCGCTGAGCTGGGAAGAGATGAAGTTCAGCGCGATCTCGTACGCGCAGGCGATCAGCGCGTTCGTCGATCAAGGTGAAGAGGCGTTGCGATTGGAGCTCGAGCGGTGGGAGCCGGATGCTCGCGCGGCGGTCGCAAGCGCACTCGCCGAGGTGGCGTGAGACTTCACGCAGATCTGACATCGATCTGACACGCCTCCGAGAGGCGTTTGTTCATGGAGGTTTCCGCGCGACCTCCGACCATGCCTGCCGGTGGCGCGGGTCTCCCTTGCCAGTACGACCCCCACCACCTCGCGAGCCTCAACGAGCGAGGCTGGGGCCTGCCCACGGAGATCCATGCTGCCTACGTGTAGGTCGCGAGCTGAGCGGGTACCCGGGAACGATGAGCTCGGTGCCCCGGGTCTGTTCAGCCTGCGGCTCCGCTTCCGCCTGGGACGCGCGGTTCTGTCAGCAGTGCGGCCGACCGCTCCACGACGGGGCGCCGCACTACTACGGCGTGCTCTCTCCCGGACCCGCTTTCGTCGTCGGATGCGTCTTGCTCGTTGGAGCCCTCATCGCGCTGATCGTTGGGAGCATGATCGCGGCGATCGTGCTGTTCGCCATCGCGGTCGTCGCCTTCGTCTTCTTCTACGAAGCGGCCCGGCGCAATCCGGACGATCGAGTCGCGCGCTCGGTCGTGTCCTCGAGCCACCGCCTGCGCGGCTGGGTGAGGTTCGCGATGGCGTCGATCGCTGCGTGGGAGCGTGCCGCTCGCGATGTCGTTCGGCTGCGTCGCGAGTCTCGTTCGCTCCGTCGTGAGCGCGAGCCGATCCTGCGCTCGCTCGGTGACGCGGTCTACAGAGACGACGAGCCGCTCGTGAAGACGCTGCTGGAGCGAATCCGTGCGATCGATGGCGAGCTCGAGAAGCGCGAGGAAGCTCGCGCGGAGGCACTCGCCGCCGCGCGCCGTCACGTCGACGAGGAGCGCGGGGCCGCTCGCGCGACGCAACAGTTCGCCGTTGACGACACCGCGACGAGCAACAAGCCCGAAGAGGACTAGCAGCAACGACCTGCGCGAACGGCCGGCACGAACCTGTCCAGCGGTCGACTGCAGACGCGCACGGTCGCGATATCCGATCGCATAGGAAGCGTCAACTCGTTCGGATACCTGCGCGGGACGGGCTCCGGTCAACTCACATCGGCGCGGGGAGACACGACGAGATGGATAACCGACCGGCCTCGTGCCCACGCGATCAGCCCGAGCGCCTCGAGACGTTCCAGCGTCCATTGAAACGCCGCCGCCTGCGCTCCTGATCCGTACCGCCTGCGGATGTCGAAGGCGAAGCCCGTCGCGTGCACGCCAGCATCTGCCGCGGCGCCTGGGTCGGGCGGAGTGAGCGTCGCCGCACCCTCCTCGTCGTAGGTCGCTCGTGTGACTGCCAGCGGGCGCTGTTCGCCGCTCAGCTCGTACACCTTCCCCGTCAGATACGCCAGTAGCCGGGCCGCGCGCGGACGGAGTGCGAAATACGTACTCGGGTCCTCACTCAGGCGGGCCGCGATTCTCTCGAGCTGCGGATCGATCGCGAAGTGAACGCCGCTACCGGCTCGTACGGGGACGAGCACGCCACGCGCGACGGCGGCCTCGAGCTGTCCGATGTCGACGAAGCGTCCACGCGCTGCCGGCGGGTGAAAGACGAGCTCGGCGCTCGGCAGGTGTTGGTGGAGCCCGGCGAGCCGCTCGAGCCGGACTGGGTCGCTTCGGAAGAGATGCATGACCCCGAGCGCGGCGAGAACACGCCAGTAGTACGTCTGCGAGTCGTCTCCGAATGAGGCGAGCCGCTCCCAGGCCGCTCGATGGACGGTCGGCGAGGAATCGAAGTAGAGGCGCGCGTAGTCGATGTCGTCGTCACGGACGACCGTGTCGATGGCCTCATCCTGCTGGCCTGTGTACGCGCGCACGACACTGGCGAGATTGCCGATACCCATGTGGTACGAGACGACGGCGAGGTCGTCGCGGCGAAAGACGTTCTTCGCTTCGGTCAAGTAACGCACGGTGCCAGCGAGCGCCTGCTCCGGATCGAAGCGTGCATCGACGCGTCGACGCTCGGAGCGAAGTCGATCAGCCTCTGCCTCGTCGCCGCGTCGAATCGCCTCGTTGAGTAGGTCAGTGAGCCGGCGGCTCGCCTCGAGATCGACCGGCATGCCGAGAAAATTCGTCGCGGTCTCAGCGAGGATCTGGGTGAGACCGGACGCATTCTCGGGGTCGTCTCCGGCGATCACGTCCTCACGCCCCGCGCTCTCGAGGAAGACGATCGCCTCGACTGTGTCGGCGTCGATGCCGCTCCCTGAGACCGCCTGGTCGACGATCTCGCGAAAGCGCGCCGTCCGTTGGGCCGCGCGCAGCACCCCGCCCGGACTCTTCTCGAAGAGCACGTGGCTCAAGCCGAAGGCGGCGGCCCGCTCGTACTCCTCGGTCCGGCCCGGCTCGTAATCGAGTGGGTCGGGGCGGGCGATCGGCGCCGGCAGCTCGAGTGCGATCTCGGGCTCCTGCACCTTGTCGCGGCGAGTGAAGAGCAGCGCCGCAGCAATCACAGCCGCCAATACGGCGATAAAGAAAATTCCGATGGCCGCGACCTTCACTGCTTGGACAGCGGGTTGAGCACCCTTTCAGACTGCCCGACCCCCACGCTCACCGCGGAGCAAGCGACAACCCGCTCTTCGGCAATCAGGCCGAGGAAGCGACGAGTCCGCGCCTGCCTCTCTCCAGCCGAGGCCGTCGAGAAGCTCCGCTGGGACGACGTCGAGATGATCTTCGCGAGGCGGGGTGAGGCGAAGGGCTGGGCCCCTCGAACCTTGAGGCCCGCCCGGCGATCGGAAGCTTGGAGGCTACGTCGCCTCGCGTCGAGCCGGACGACCGTTCTCGTTCCTGAGTTGGTCGGCTGAGCACGAACGTGACGGTGAAGTCGGGTCGCCGCCATCTTGACGCCTGAACCACGCGCTTGGCCGCCAGGGGAAACGCGAAAGAGTGCGGGTCTCCATCCAGAGATCTGGCTCAAAAAACGTGGCTCGTGCGCTACCTCAGCGAGGGGCTCACCGAGCCTGCGGGATGTCGCGAAGGTCACGGCGAGTCTGGCCAAGCGCGAGCCCAAGGACCTCACGGTTTAGACGCTTCTCCCGGGGGTAATTCGCCGTGGTCGTCCGGATAGGCCGGGCACACGAGATTCAGAAGGGGAGTCACATCGTGCGAAAGCTTCTTGCATTGGCCGCCGCGCTCGTGGCCGCACTCGCGGTCGGCCTAGCGCCAGCAGGCGCGATCACGGGCAATTTTGTCGAGGACTTTGAGCACCCATACGTGGGGCTCGTGGTCTTTTATGACGCCGAGGGCGAGTTCCTATGGCGTTGCTCTGGATCGCTGCTGACGCCGACCGTCTTCCTGACTGCCGGCCACTGCACCGATCAGGACGCTGAGGAGTCGCCTGTGACGGCTCGCGTCTACTTCCAGCAGGATGCGGGAGCCAACTACGACCCCGAGACAGAGCTAGACCCGATCACCGGGTATCCGGAGTTCTGTGCAGCCGGAACGCTCGGGGTCACCTGTGCGACGTCCGACCAGCTCTACGACTTCGGGTTCGACAACTTCGCAGGCTTCCCGGATATCCAGGATGTCGGACTCGTGATCCTCGATCAGCCGATCACTGTTTCCGAGTACGGACAGCTGGCAGAGGCTGGCTTCCTCGAAAGCACCCTCACCGACCCGCGCGGGCGCGAGGACATCACCTTCACGCTATCGGGGTACGGCCTCACCTTCTCGAACCCCGCGCAGGTCGTCTCGTTCCGTGAGCGGCTGATGGCCCAAGCGCGGCTCGTCAACCTGAACGAGAGCCGCAACACGGCAGGCTTCAACCTGGCGCTGAGCGGTGATCCCGGTGGAGGTCGCGGTGGCAGCTGCTTCGGCGACTCCGGCGGCCCCGTCTTCTATGGAGAGTTCAGCTCCAACATCATCGTCGGTGTCACCTCGTGGGGCTTCGGCTTTAACCGCCAGACATGCGGCGGGCCTGGCTTTGCGTTCCGCACCGACACCGAGGCCGTCATCGAATGGATTCTCGCCACCGTCGAAGAGTCGGGAACGGCGTACACCGACATTCAGTTCGTCGAGGCGACGCCCTAACACTCCACGCCTCGTCCTCACAACAAAGCGCCACGCCCGGATGGCCGGGCGTGGCGTCCTACCCTTCCCCGAGGGAGGACCCGCGGCTCGCTGAGGACACCGCACGTGAGCTTCCGAACTAGCCGCTCGAGGACGCGCTGTAGCAAGGTCACGGCGCCGCGGGATCTGGTCGGCGGCGAGTGGGTCGGACGCCTCGGGCGCGACTAGCCCCGCGAGCTACGCGGTCGGGCAAGCCAACGCGGGCGTGATGAGCGTCCCCTGCGTGTTCGGCTTGTGAGGCACGGCCACAACCTGGCCCGAGTTGTTCGTCGTCGTCGACGACGGCGTAGACGATCACTAGCCGTCT
Source organism: uncultured Gaiellaceae bacterium (assembly GCA_963723695.1). Classification (GTDB taxonomy): domain Bacteria; phylum Actinomycetota; class Thermoleophilia; order Gaiellales; family Gaiellaceae; genus GMQP-bins7. The sequence goes on from CAVRRU010000015.1 coordinate 770,395, forward strand.
AGCTCTCAGGCCAGAGATCGCCGTCGGCAATCTCCAGCACGTTCCCCGCCGGGTCGTGGAAGTAGAACGACCTGACGCCGTTGTCCCATTCGATCTCCTGGAGCATCGACTCGGCCTCGTCGGTCACGCGTTGCTTCCAAGCGTTGTACTCGTCAGCCCGAGCGACGAAGCAGATGTGGATCGAGCCTCTCGCGCCGTGTGGAGGGGGTCGCGACTGGGCAGACGAAAGGTCGGCGTCGAAGAAGAGCAGCAAGGCTTCGCCCACGCGAAACGTCAAACCGCTGGAGCCGATGCGCCGGAGGCCGAGGACCTCGCCGTAGAACCGGGCTAGCTCCTTTTCCTGGCCCGACGAGTAGTAGAGAACCGTCTCGAGAATGCGCTCGAGTCGCACGTGTCTACCGTAGTGCGTTCCAGTCGACGGTCGCTTCTCGCGGAGGATGACCACCTCGAGCTCGACTCCGCGAGATTCACCTTCACGTGACGTTCTCCCTTCGCGTCATGCGGCCTTCTTCGTTGCGTCCTTGCCCGTGCCCTTGCACTCCCGGCACTCCTCCACGATGCGCTCCCCGTCGATGGGGGCGCGGACGTAGCGCGTTCCCTGGCACTCGCGGCATGCCCCTTCCGCGAGGTCGTGCGGCGTCTTCCAGGCGCTATACACAGTCGTTCTTCTCCCCTGTTGAGATGACGGTCGCCGGTCGCCTGCAAGAAGAGAACGTCGCCGTGGTCCAAGCAGGCTACGCAGTTCGTCGGGCGGTGGGCGGAAACGCAACCGTCGCTGAACGCAGCGAGCGGAAAGCTAACCCGGCGAGCGACGCTGACATCTCGGCGCTCGTCGCGGCAGCGGCTGCGCTCCACGTCGCCAACGCCGAGCTTCAGGCAATGGCTAGCGAGCCCGCGATCTTCTGACGCCTACTCCACGCCTAAACATCTCGAAACCGAACCGAATAGCCGTGCGGAGCGTCTTTGGCGAGTGCGCCGCAAACCCGCATAACTAAAGGCTTCTCGAATGGTCTTGAACCAACGGCAGATACGCAGTTACGGCTTTGCAAGCCGGAGGTCACCGGTTCGATCCCGGTACGCTCCATGGCTCAACCAAGCCGTTTGCGTAGGACGGTCGAGGGCTCGGAGGTCCGCCGAGCCCTCGATTTGTCAGGTTTGTCAGATTGCGGTCGCGGGCTCATGATGGATCCCGCCAAAGGCGTCTGTGAGCTTCGAGGCGACGCTGTCGCGGTGCCGAACCGCTGCGAATTCGTTGAGTAGATGTCCAGCGTGATGCTCGGACGCGCATGTCCCATCTGCTGGGCGTCCTCCGCCCTGCTTTGGGAAGTTCTTCGGGCTGAAGGAGACGGAGGGGATTTGCGGACATGTAGCCGCGACGCACGGCGAGCGATAGCACTCGACTGATTGGAGTGAGCATGCCCTTCCGCGTCCACGACGAAAGACCGACGGATTGGCGATCACGCAGGAACGCGGCGAGAGCATCAGCTGTCAGCTTCTGGACTTGGACGCGGCCGATTCCGCGAGCCCTCGCGACGTAACCCGTGCCGATGGCGGCAGGCGTCCTGAGCCGCGCGAGTCGGGAGAGTCCTGCTCCGTATCAGCGTGACAGCAGCTTGTCTGCATCGCCCCGGCGAAGGGCGACGTTTCACGGCGACGGAGCAGGGGGGACACCCTGCGCACGACCCGCAGGCGTACGGGGTTGCATATCGTCCTCGGGGTGTTGAACGCTAGCTCGCGGGTTGCCAGGTCGCCGAGATGACGCTGCGTCTGGCGATCGTGGGCGTTGGGGACGTTGCTGAGCGGGATTACCTCCCCGAGCTGGGGAGGCTCGCAGACCGTGTCGAACCCGTCGTCGCGTGCTCGCGAACGGCAGAGCGAGCCCGTGAGGTCGCGGAGCGGTTCCGCATACCCCGCTGGACGACGTCGTACGACGAGGCCGTCAACGCCGAAGACGTCGATGCGGTGCTCAACCTGACCCCTTTCTCGCTCCACGTCGACGTGACCCTCGCGGCGCTCGCGGCCGGAAAGCACGTCTACTCGGAGAAGCCGCTCGCGCTCACGTCGTCCGAGGTCGGTGCGATCGCCCGTGAGGCCGAGCGCCGCGAGTGTGTCGTCGTCGCAGCGCCGTGCGTGATGCTCTTTCCCCAGATGCGTCGAGCGATGGAGGTCGTCGCGAGCGGGGAGCTCGGCAACGTGTTCACGGCCCGCGGCCATGGACAGGGCGGCGTACCGCCGTGGGAGGGCTACCACTCGGATCCGTCGCCGTACTTCGCGCGGAACGGCGGCCCTCTTGTGGACATGGCCGTGTATCCACTGCACGCGCTGACGGGGCTTCTCGGCCCGGTGCGCGAGGTTTGCGCGATCTCGGCGCGAACGCGTAGCAGCTTCGACGTCGTCGAGGGGCGGTTGGCTGGGACGACCATTCCTGTCGAAGCCGCCGACGCGTGGCACCTCGTCCTGCGTCTTGCGGAGGGCGCGCTCGCCTCGGTCGAGGCCAACAACTGTGCGGGCGATGCGCTCGCTCCCGAGCTCGAGCTGCGGGGCGAGCGGGGCGTCCTCGGAATCAGCCTCCTCGACGTCTCGGAGCCGGTGCGTATGCGGGTGGACGGAGAGGACCGGAGCGAGACGGTCCCGCACGATCGAGCCGCTGGTCCCGATCACGTGCTCGGCGTCGAACATCTCGCGGACTGCATCGAGCAGGGAGCGGAGCCGGTCGCCAGCGTTGAGCACGCGCTGCATGTGATCGAGGTTCTCGAAGCTGCTGCGCTGTCGGCGACAGAAGGACGAGGCGTCTCCGTCGATTCCGACTTTCGGCGCCCGGCGGTCTCGATCGAAGGAGGGACCGACCATCGCGACTGATCCGCAGCCCGGCGGGACGACACGGGCGCCACTCCGGATCGGCGTCGTCGGCGTCGGAGCGCTCGCGCAGCGCGGCATCCTCCCGCACCTGACGCAGCCGGACGTCTCGGACCGCGTCGTCGTCGGCGCGGTGTGCGACCCGGTGGTGGAGCGAGCACGAGCAGTAGCAGAGCGGTTCGGCGTCCCGATCGTCTTCGCGAGCGTCGAGGAGCTGGTCGGCAGCGGCGAGGTCGACGCGGTCACGATCGCCTCCCCGATCGGCCTGCATTTCGAGCACTGCCGCCTCGTGCTCGAGGCGGGCCTCCACGCCCACGTGAACAAGACCTTGTCGACCACGGTCTCAGAAGCGGACACGCTGATCGCGCTCGCCCGCGACCGCGACCGTCGGCTGGTGGCTTCCCCCGGGGAGATCCTCCGCCCTCAGGTCGCCCGCGCGCGCGAGCTCATCGCCTCCGGCGCCATCGGCGAAGTCTCCTGGGCGATCTGCGGCGGGGCGTTCGAGGCGTACCACGAGAGCGAAGAGCCCGAGCGCGTGCAGTCGTCCGGCCCGCCCATCAACCCCGCCTGGTACTTCCGCAAGCCGGGCGGCGGCCCGATGTACGACATCACCGTGTACGCGCTCCACCAGCTCACGAGCATCCTCGGGCAGGCACTCCGCGTGACCGCGTTCTCCGGGATACGCGTGCCGTTCCGTGAGTTCCAGGGCGAACGGATCACGACGGAGGCCGACGACAACACGATTCTCTTGATCGACTTCGGCGAGGGGAAGTTCGCCGTCGCCTTCGGAACGGCATCCGGAGCGGTCTCCGAACAGTTCGGCGCCTGCGTGTTCCACGGCTCTCAGGGCACGATCGACGGCGTGCTGCTCAACGGCGAGCCCTTCGACTTCGCGGGCCGCGACAAGACACTCCACGCGCCGGTGACCGACTGGGATGCGCAGATGTGCGTGCTCGAGCACGTCGTCGGCCCCCACCAACAGATTCCTGAGGCGCACGTCTTCGAGGACATCATGCAGCTCGTCCGGTGGGTCCTCGACGGCGAGCCGAGCAGGGTGACGGCCGAGCACGCGAGGCACGTCGTCGACATCATCGAGAGCGGCTACCGTTCCGCCGCGTCGTCCTCCACGGAGAGCCTCACGACCACTTTCGAGCTTGCCGACGTCACACTCCCAGTGGTGACCACGTGAGCGCGACCGGCACCTACTCGCCGTCGCCACGACCGAACCACACGGTCCCGACCGCGATCCAGCGCAGCTCCGTCACACGGCATCTCTGGGGCGACGAGGAGTCGGGCGTCGTCGCCGATCTCATCTACGCCTCGACGGAGGCTATCCACGCGCTCGTCTTCATCCTCCCGCCCGGCGGGGCGTTCCGTCACTCGGAGGAGTATCGGACGGTGTTCGGTGCGGACGAGGTGCTACACGTGCTCTCGGGGACGATGGTGCTCGCGAATCCCGAGACGGGCGAGACGCAGCGAGTCCGCAGTGGGGGCAGCGTCTTCTTCGGGCCGGACACTTGGCATCACGCCTTCGCGCACGGCGATCAGCCCCTGCAGGTACTCGAATTCCTCGCGCCGCCGCCGGCGTCCGGGTCGACCGGCGCATACGCCCGCACCCGTCCCTACCTCGAGGATGCGGTGTACGAGCGCGAACCGGGCTCGGACGGGCCGGACACCCTTCGCCCCATTCGCGACGAGGAGATCGTCTGGCACCGCGACCTCGGTGTCCGAAGCGGAACGCTCGCGAAGACTCCGCATCTCTCTGTTCGGAGGATCGAGGTCGATCCGGGCGAGGCGTCCACGGCGCACGCGCACACGGGCGACGAGCTGCTCTACGTGCTCGCTGGGACACTCTGGGTTCGGGCGCGCCAAGCGGACGCGACCTACGTTTTCGAGCTGGGCGCGGAGGACGCCTGCCTGCTTCCGGCCGGGAGTGAGCACGAGTACCGCAACTACGGCGCCGTGACCGCCGAGACGCTGGTGGGGGTCGCTCCCAACTCCGAAGCGTGACCGTGGTCGGGATCGACGTCGGCGGCTCGAAGATCCTCGCCGCAACTGTCGACGTGACCCAGGGAGACATCCTCCGCGAGGTCCGCACGGAGACGCCGGTGAGTGCGGGCGGCGCCGCGGTCCTCGAGGCGTGTGCCGAGCTGGCGCGCGAGCTCGCGCCGGGAGGAGCGGACGCCGTGGGCATCGGGCTGTGTGAGTTCGTCGACCTGTCTGGAATGCCCACGAGCGCCTTCACCGTAGACTGGCGCGGTCTGGACGTCGGGGGGGCCTTCGGGGGGAGCGCCGGCGTGTGTGTCGAGTCCGACGTCCGCGCGGCGGCCCTGGCCGAGGCACGGTTTGGCGAGGCCGCCCGCCTCGGCTCGTTCCTCTACCTCACGGTTGGGAGCGGCGTGAGTTACTGCCTCGTCCTGGACGGGCACGCGTATACGGGCGCACGCGGTAACGCAATCGTGGTCGGCGCCCCGCCCGTCGAGCAGAGCTCGGGAGGGCTGGCGCTCGCCGAGCGCGCCGGGGTCGAGCGAGCAGAGCTCGTGCTGAACGATCCCGCCCATGCTTTGCTGGTTGACGAGGCCGCCAACGAGCTCGGGCTCGCGCTAGCAGCGCTCGTCAACGCGCTGGATCCGGAAGCAGTCGTGATCGGGGGCGGCCTTGGTCTGGTCGATCGCTATCGGGACCGCGTTGCCGCCTCCGCCCGTGCGGCGATCGAGCATGAAGCGACGCGCGAGCTGCCGATCATCCCCGCGACACTCGGTCCGCGAAGCGGCGTCATCGGTGCGGCGCTCGTCGGCGCGCGTTGACGTTATCGTCGGCGGACGTGACCGAGCTGCAGGATCTCGGGGAAGACGTATGGGTGTCGCAGACGCCCCTCTGGCAGACGAACGCCGTGTTCGCGCTGTCGGGCTCGGACTCGCTGCTCTGTGACCCGTGCTACACGCCCGACGAGATCGAGCGCCTCGTGTCACTGGCACGGGAGACCGGCGGTCCGATCCACCTGCTCCTCACGCACGGCGACTTCGACCACGTGTGCGGGATCGGCTTCGTCCCGGAAGCGGTTGTCCTCGCCGCACCGGCGACGGCCGAGCGGATCACGAGCGGGGCGGCCGCTGACCAACTCGAAGCAGCAGGGGTCGAGTGGGGCGTGGCGTGGCCGACCGACCTCCGGGTCGACCGTACCGTCGAGCCTGGGCGCTTCAAATGCGGCTCCTTCCAGGTGGAGGCCATCGACGCCACGGGTCATACGTCCGATGGGCTCGCATACGTCCTTGTCGATCAAGGCGTTCTGCTGCCTGGCGACTACCTCTCGGACATGACCTATCCGTTCATCATCGGAGGGCTCGAGCCCATGATTGCGACGTCGGTGCGCCTGCTAGACGCACTCGAGCGCCATGACCTGCGCTGGGTCGTCCCGGGGCATGGTCGGGCATTGACCCCCGAGGAAGCGAAGGCGGTGGGAGAGTCGGACCTTGCGTACCTCGAGCGCCTCGCACAGGCCGTCGCGGAGGCGAAGGGAGAAGGGCTGAATGCCGGAGAGGCGCTGTTGCACGTGTTCGAGGTCGTGCCGCCGCGTGAGACTACGCCCGACTTCGAGGTCTATGCGCTCCGGAGCGCAAACGCGCGTAGCGTGCTGGCGAATGCCTGAGCACGTGGGGATCGTCACCGGCGCGAGCCAGGGCATCGGGCTGGCCATCGCCCGCGCACTCGCGGCCGATGGGATGGGACTCTGTCTCGTCGCCGCACCGCAGGATGAGCAGCGACTCGGCGAAGTAGCCGAGGAGCTCGACGCCGTCCCGCTCGCGGCCGACGTGGGCGACCCCGAGACCGCACGAAGAGCGGTCGAGTTGACGCTGGAGCGGCACGGGCGCCTGGATCGTCTCGCCTCGAATGCCGGCATCGCCTACTTCGAGCGTGTGCTCGACACGTCGCTCGAGCACTTCGACGACACGATGTGGGTCAACGTCCGGGGCATGTACCTGATGACGATCGCCGCCGCCCGGCACATGGCCGCGCACGGTGGCGGCGCGATCGTCTGTACCGCCTCGACGGCCTCGATCGCCGGGGAGGAGCTACAGGCGATCTACAACGCCTCCAAAGGCGCCGTCTCCCAGCTCGCCCGCTCGCTCGCAGTCGACCTGGCACCCTACGGCATCCGCGTGAACGCGGTTGCGCCCGGGTGGACGCGCACGCAGCCAGTGGAGGACATCGTTCGCGACTCCGCCGTGTGGTCGAAGCACCGGTCGAGGATCCCTCTAGATCGCCCAGCCGAGCCTCACGAGATCGCCGCCGTCGTGCGCTTCCTGCTCTCCGACGAGGCGTCGTACGTCACGGGTTCGCTGGTCATGGCGGACGGTGGCCTCACGGCCGGCTACCGCTACAGCGACTGGGAGGCCGTGCCGGTTCCTGAGGATCCACGTCCGGTGCGACCACAGGAGGCAGGCTCATGAGCGGCCGGGTCGAGGAGAAGGTGGTGCTCGTAACGGGCGCGGGTACCGGCATCGGTCGAGCGGTGTGCGTACGGCTCGCCGAGGAGGGAGCCGATGTCGTCGTCACCTCGCAAACGCCAGCCCACGTGCAAGAGACGTGTCGCCTCGCAGCCGAGGCATCGCGCCGAGATCAGTTCGGAATCCAACTCGACGTAGGTGACAGCGACGCCGTCGACGCGGTGGTACGTCAGGTCGTGGATCGGTTCGGCCGAATCGACGTCCTCTCGAACAACGCAGGCATCGAGCTCGTGCACGGCCCTTCCCTCGTGGAGACGACTGACGACGAGTGGGAGCGGGTGTTCCGCGTGAACGTGACCGGCACGTTCTACGCCTGCCGCGCGGCCATTCCGCACATGCCTGACGGCTCATCCATTGTGAACATGGCCTCGATCAACTCGTTCGTCGCCTGGGAGAACGACGCCCCGTACACGGCGACGAAGGGAGCCGTGCTCCAGCTCACGCGCGCTCTCGCGCTCGAGCTCGCGCCGCGAAACGTGCGTGTCAACGCGGTCTGCCCCGGCGTGATCGACACGCCCTTGACCGACGCTTTCCTGGAGCGCGCGGAGGATCCGGAGGCGCTCCGCGCGGAGTACGCCGCCGTCTCGCCGCTCAACCGCATGGGGACTGCCCGCGAGGTTGCGAACTGTGTGCTCTTTCTCGCTTCGGACGAAGCTTCGTTCGTCACGGGCTCGGCGCTTCTGGTCGACGGCGCGACGACGGCGCGCTAACGACCGCCGAGAGTCCTTACCACTGCGGCGATGTGTTCAGGCGTGGTGCCGCAGCAGCCGCCCACGATCTGCGCGCCTTCGACATCGCGCCAGCGCGCGGCGTCCTCTGCATAGTCCGCGGGGGTCACGCTTTCGTCGAACGACCAGCCGGGGTCGCGGTACGTGCCGAGGTTCGGATAGACCCCGAGCGGCAGAGACGTGGAGCCGCGGAGGAGCGGGAGCATTCCGCCGATCAGCTCGCGCGGCAGGCAGTTGAGGAGCAAGGCGGAAACGCCCAGCTTCTCGAGCATGCCGGCGGCTCTGACCAAGAGGCTGCCGTCCTCGTTCTGCAGCACACCGGCAAATGGCGTAATCCCCTGGTGGCGCAAGTCGGGCGGCCCGTCCACCGTCCAGCGGAAGGCGACCCACAGCGGCAGCCCGGTCTCGAGGAGGAGCTCGAGGACCGGGAACCGCAGGTCACGTGGGATCCTCTCGACGGTTTCCGCCAAGATCAGGTCCGGTCCTGAGTCGACGATCGCCTCCACAAGCTCTCGTGTGAACGCAGGCTCGAGCGGCTCGGGCCAGACGCTGAAGGCGATGGCGGTCTCGGGGCTGCCGAGCTCGGTCGCTGCTTCGCGCGCGATCCCGACGGCCCGGCGCGCAGTTTCGCGCAGCGTATCTCGGTCTCCGCTCAGGCCGTCGATCCGCCAGGTGTGGCTCGTGATCACGTCGGCACCCGCTTGCACGTACCGGCGATGGACCTCTTTGGCGAGCTCCGGCGCTTCGAGCAGCGCGACCGTGCCCCAGAGAACCCCGACGTTGCGGTCCCGTGGGAAGCCGACCCGCTGCAACTCGGAGCCGACCCCACCGTCCAGTACGACGACCCCGCCGCGGCGCCAGATCGACTCCAGCAGGACGTAGGGCGTGCTCCTCACGGCACGACCATCGTCTTCAGGCCGCGCAATGCCTGCACGCTCGCGAATGCGTCTTCCAGCCCGTCGAGTCCGCAGCGGCCGGTGACGAGCCGCTCGAGCGGCGCGCGGCCGGAAACGATCTCGTCGAGCGCAACCGCGTAGTGCGCTCGGCGCTGGTTCGGCGGCGTCCCGATCCATTCGCTCCCGACGACGGCGATCTCCTCGTAGTGCAGCCGGTTGAGGTCGACTTCAGCCCGCGGCACGTCGCCGAAGCCGGCGAACAGGACGACACGTCCTCCCGGAGCAGCGAGCTCGACGCATTGTTCGACCAGTGTGCCGACGCCGATCGACAGGATCACGGCCTCCGCCTTCCCCCCTACATCGGAGAGATCGGGAACCGCTTCGTGTGCTCCGAGCACGACGCCGAGGCTTCGTCGCTCGTCGTGGGGCTCGACGAGCACGACCTCGGCGCCTTCGAGCGTGCCCGCGAGGACGAGCTGCAGGCCCATCTGCCCGCCTCCGACGACGACGAGGCGTTGTCCGCGCTTCACGAGCGCCTGGTCGACCACAGCGTGGAGGCAATCCGCGAAGGGCTCCACGAAAATCGCCCGCTCGAGCGGCAGGTCCTCGGGGAGCAACAGAGGCCCGTGCGACCACGGGCCAGGCTCGACCGACAGCGTGGCCAACTCGGCGTACCCGGCGTAGGTATCGCCGTACAGGCGCTGTCCAACCTCCCAGCCCGCCACGCGCTCACCGAGCGCCTCCACGTGGCCCACCCACTCGTGCCCCGGGTTGAGGGGGTAGCCGTCCGTCGTGCCGAGCAGATACTTGCGTATGTCCGTGGGACAGACGCCGCAGGCGTCCACACGCACGAGCAGCTCGCCCGGAGCGGGAGCCGGGTCGGGCAGCTCCTCCACGCGCAAGTCCCGTACGCCGTGCAGCCGCGCGGCGCGCATCAGCGTCCGTCCTCGGAGAGGCGATGCATCAGGTCAGCCGTCGCCGGATAGAGCTCGCGATAGACCGAGTAGAGTCCGTCGAAACGAGAACTCCGTGCGGGATCGGGCGTGAGCTCACGAACAACGGGAAGCGATACGTTCGCACCCATGGCGCGGAGTGCGAGCACGGCGGGACCGACCGCCTTGTGGGCATGCGCGACGACTTCGAGAGGCGCACCGATGGCGTCGCAGGTGGCAGCGAGCCAGGTCTCGTCCTGGGTCCCGCCACCGCTCGCTCGCCAGCGGGAAGGCTCCATGCCCACGTTCTTCAGCCGCTCGACGTGATCTCGCGCGGAGAGCGCGATCCCGTGGACGAGCGCTCGGTACAGATCCTCGCGGCCTGTCTCGAGCGACAACCCGACGACGACGCCGCTCGCATGTGGATCCCACACGGGAGTGCGCTCGCCAGCGAGGTAGGGAAGCACGAGCATGCCTCCCGCATCGGGCTCCACAGACTCGGAGCCGTCGACAGCGCCGAACTCCTGCCGGAACCAGTGGAGGGCAACGCCCGCAGTCGCGGTCCAGCCTCCGAGAAAGAACCCTGCGCCCAGATAGCGTGACGCCTCCAGCCCCGGACACTCCACCGGTTCCTCGACAGCCCGCCCGATCACGAGGGTGGAGCCGAGCAGGACGCACGCATCCCCGGGCTGTCGGACTCCCGCAGCGGCGATATCGGCGTACGTGTCGTACGTGCCGGCGGTCACTGGGGTTCCGACGGCGAGGCCGAGTGGGCGGGCCGCCTCGGCACGCAGGCCGCCTGCCCGCGCCATCGGGTCGCGCGGCTCTGGCAGCGGCAGCGGCGGCTCTTCCGTCGCGTGCTCGTAGTCGCCGCGGGTGACTGAGTCCTGGACCACGCTTCCGGTAAGCCGGGCGACGAGGAAGCCGGTGAGGTCGAGGGCGAAGGCGGCTCGTTGCCAGGCCGAAGGCTCGTGCTCGCGCCACCAGAGGAGCTTCGGCAGCGCGTGGTCGTGCGTCGTCCCGAGCCGCTCGCGCTCGGCATCGGCGCGGCGGTCGAGCGAGAAGAGGAGCGCGGGTGTAAGCGGCTCGAGCGACGCGTCGACGAGTATCGGGGCAGGACCTAGAGCACAAACTGAGACCATCTCCACGTCTAGACCTCGCACGGCCTCGCCGCCTGCGTCGAGGACGGCGTCGAACCAGAAGGATGGATCGAGCTCGGCCCGGCCGCGGGCGAACCGTGGCCACAGCGGACGCCGGCAGGCACCAAGCAGGCGGCCGTCCTCGTCGAGGACGGCCGCTCGGACGCCGCTCAGGCCGACGTCGATTCCAAGCACAGCGGCCGCTATAACGCACCTCCGTGCAGGCAGTCACGTTCTACGGCCCCCGCGACTTCCGGTTCGAGGAGCTGCCGGACCCCACTCCCGGGCCGGGCGAGGCGGTGGTGCGGGTCCGCTCGGCAGGCATCTGCGGGGGCGACCTGCATGAGTACCGGGCGGGCGTGCAGCTCTATCCGACGCCATACCCACGCCCGGCACAGGGCCACGAGCTTTCGGGCACGGTCGCTGCGATCGGCGTCGGAACGGAGGGAATCGCTCCCGGCGACCGCGTCGCCGTGCAGCCGATGATCTCGTGTGGCGCCTGCAAGGAGTGCGCGGAGGGCCGCTACGGACTCTGCCCACGGCTCGAGCACATCGGCGTGGCGAGGTCTGGAGGCTTCGCAGAGCTCTGCCTTGCTCCGGCCGAGAATCTCTTCCTTCTTCCGCCGAATGTGAGCGACGACGAGGGAGCGCTGCTCGACTGCGTGGCGGTAGCAGTGCACGCGGTCAGGCGTGTTCCCGTGGCGCCGGGAGCGCGCGTCATCGTGTTGGGAGCGGGTGCGATCGGGCTGGCGGTTGCCCAGCTCGCGAAGCTCTGCGGAGGACACGTGACCGTGGTCGCGACGCGTCAAGCCCCGCTCGAGGTCGCGCGAGCGCGGGGCGCCGACGAGGTCGTCGATGTCGGTGCGGGCGAGGACTCCCCGACCGACGCGGACGTCGTCTTCGAGACGGCGGGTGGCCCGACGCTGCTCGACCGTGCGCTTGCCGCTGCGGGGCCGGGCGCGACGATCGGCCTCGTCGGGGAGGTCTTCGATGCGCAGCCTCTCGAGCTCGCGGCGGCGCTGACGCGCGAGCTCACCCTGGCGTTTGTCTGGAGCCACGACGGCCGGGGTGAGTTCGAGCGCGCGCTCGAGCTGGCCGCCAGCGGGGACGTGCGACTCTCTTCCGCCGTGACCCATCATTTCCCGCTCTCCGAGCTCGAGAGAGCCTTCGCAACGGCGTCAGATCGGGGCCGGACCGGGGCGATAAAGGTCGTCGTCACTCCGTGAAGTCCAGCAGCACCTTGCCGAGCTTCCCTCGCTCCGCGAGCCGGTCGAAGGCGGTTCGCACGTCGGCTGCCGGGTAGACCGAGTCGATGACCGGGCGCAGGCGACCCGACGCGAGCCCCGGGACGACCTCTCGCTCGAACGCACGCACGGCCGCAGCCTTCTCCTCGAGCGGGCGCGAGCGGAGGACCGTGCCGGCGATGGTGGCACGTTTCTGCATGAGCGTGAGGAGGGGAAGCTCGATCTCGTTCCCTCCCGCCACTGAGACGATCACGATTCGCCCGCGGCGCGCGAGCACGTCCAGGTTTGCCGGGAAGTGCACGCCACCGAGGAGCTCGAGAATCACGTCGGCGCTCATCGACATGCCTCCGGGAAAGGCCTCCTCGCGCACGATCTCCGCGCCGAGAGCCGCGACGGCCTCCTCGATGTGCGCCGAGCGTACGGTGGCCACCACCCGTGCACCCGCCATGACGCCGAGCTGAACGGCGGCCGTGCCTACTCCGCCGCTAGCACCGTGAACGAGCAGAGTCTCGCCGGGGCGCAGGCCTGCTTGCGTGAACGCGGCGTCGTGCGCGGTGATGAAAGCCTCGGGCACCGCTGCCGCGCCTCGCTCGTCGAGGGCGTGGGGCACACGTGTCGCGCAGCGCTCGTGTACGGCCACCCGGTCGGCGAGCCCACCGCCGCCGACGAGCCCGAATACTCGGTCGCCCGAGCGCCAGGACGAGACTCGGTCCCCGCAGCCCTCCACCGTTCCGGCGACCTCGAGACCGGGCACGTCGGGCGAACTGCCGGGCGGAGCAGGATAGCTACCCGCCCGCTGGACGAGGTCGGCGGGGTTGAGCCCCGCGAACGCGACGCGGACAACCACGTCCTCCGGACCTGGCTCAGGGTCCGGCCGCATCTCGACGGAGACGACCTCGTTGCCCCCTGCACCCGTGAAGACGACAGCTCTCACGCGGCAAGGCTGCGGAGCAGAGCGAGCGCCGGCGCGAGGCGTTCGCGCTGATCGTCAACATCGGCGCGGTTGTCCAGGCCTTCGACCGACAGATGGAAGTCACGGCCGTCGAGGCCGTCCTGGAGCGTCGCCATGAGAAGCGGAAGATCGGCGGCGCCCTCGCCCGGGTAGCGGTAGCGGACTGCGAAGCCGCGGCGGTGATACCCGTCGTCGGTCGGGATCGACTCGAAAACGTAGTCCTTCACGTGACCTGCCGGCGCGAGGGGGGCGAGCGCCCGCACTACCGTCACCGGATCGTCGAGAGCGGCGATCGGATTGATGAGATCGAGAAAAACGCCGGTCGAGCCGCCCGCCTCGGCCACGAGCGAGCGGTACTCATCGACGGTGAAGTCTGAATGGTTCTCGAGCAACAGCGCAACGCCCGCCTCGTCCATGGCGGGTAGAGCCTCCCGCAGAACCGAGACGACGTAGCGGCGCTCCGCCTCGATCAGCTCGGGCCGCCCCAGTAACTCGGCGCGGTAGAAACCCGAAACGACGCGCAGGACGCCGCTCTCGAGTGCGACCGCCCGCTCGAGCCAGGCGTGCACCCGGCCTACACCCACTGCCGGCGAATCTCCGTTTCTCCCTTCTCCTAGGAAGTCACCTGACGCGAGGAGGCGAAGGCCGAGCGCGTCAGCACGTACGGCGAGCGTGCGGAGCTCGTCGAGCTCGCGGTCACGCACGTGGTGGAGGTTGACCTGCACGAAGTCGACTCCGAGCTCGGCCGCCTGCTCGAGCACGTCCTCCAGCGTCACTCCACCGTTTTCGATGCGGAGGTGCCAGCAGAGCGTGTCGACCCCGAGGTAGATCATCGGGGCGGGCGCGCAGGCCGCCGCGTAGAGTCGAGCACGTGACAGCTATTGAATCTCCGGTGCCGGCCACTGCGTTCGGCGGCCGGCCAGTCGGTCAGATCGGCGTCGTCGTACACGACCTGGAGAGCGCGTGCAGCCGTTACTCGGCGCTCTGGCAGTGTGGTCCGTGGAGGATCTATACGTACTCGCCGGCGATCCTGGCCCAACAGAGCTATCGCGGAAAGCCGTCGCGCTTCGCGGTGCGCATCGCGCTCAACCCGACGACACCGCAGATCGAGCTGCTCCAGCCGCTCGAGGGGCCGAGCGTCTACGACGACTGGCTCGAGCGGCGGGGGGAGGGCCTGCATCACCTGGCCGCCTACGTCGAGGACGCCGACGAGGCGATCGCCTCCCTTGCCGCCGTCGGCTATGTGGTGATTCAGGAAGGACGCGGATTCGGCGCCGATGGAGACGGCGCGTTCGTGTACTTCGACACCGAGCACGATCTGGGCTACCTCCTCGAAGTCGTGCAGCCGCCGAAGACGCGCCACGAGCCCGAACTCGTCATTCCGTAGCCCGATACAGTCGCGCATGCTACATGGGGGTCGAGCCAAATCTCGGGGTCGTCTCTGCCGACCCCACCGAGCTGACGCGGCTCTATCGCGCGATGCTACGGATCAGGCTCTTCGAGGATGCCGTTCTACGCCTCTTCCTCGCCAACGAGGTTGAGGGAACGACTCACCTCTGTCAGGGGCAGGAGGCGGTCGCGGTTGGCGTCTGCGCCGCCCTCGAGCCCGGCGATACGGTCGCCGCCACATACCGCGGGCACGGTGCGGCGCTCGCGCTCGGCGTCGACGCGACTGCGCTGATGGCAGAGCTGCTGGGCCGGGAGACAGGGACGAACGGCGGCCGAGGAGGATCGATGAACGTGACCGACCTCGAGCGCGGCCTGATCGGTTGCTTCGGCATCGTCGGCGGCTCGATCGCCGCCGCGACGGGAGCGGCGCTCGCCGCCCAGCTCAAACGAGACGGGTCCGTTGCAGTCGCGTTCTTCGGGGACGGTGCAGTCAACCAAGCGTACTTCCACGAGTGCTTGAACTTTGCCGCCGTGCGGCGGCTTCCCGTTCTCTACGTCTGCGAGAACAACCTCTACGGCGAGTGGACTCCGATGGCATCGGTCACGGCGGGCGCCGACATCTCAGCTCGGGGAGCTGCATATGCCGTTCCAGCGCAGGCCGTCGACGGCAACGACGTACTGGCAGTGCGCGACGCTGCCGCGACGGCGCTCGTTCGCGCGCGGAGTGGCCAGGGCCCCACGCTGCTCGAATGCCTCACCTATCGGCACAAGGGGCACTCCAAGGTCGACCCCGGCGCGTATCGGCCGCCGGAGGAGGTCGAGGAGTGGCTTGGCCGTGATCCTCTTCCACGGTTGGCAGCACTGCTGGGCGACGACGCGCTCTCGCGGGTGCGTGAGGAGGCCGAAGCCGAGCTCCAGGCCGTGCTCGATGCGGCACTCGCAGCGTCGTTTCCGGCGCTCGGAGCTCAGGCGACGGCGACGAAGGGCGCCGCGTGACCGATATCACCTATCGGCAGGCAGTGCGCGACGCGCTGGCCGAGGAGCTCGAGCGGGACGAGCGAGTCGTCCTGCTCGGTGAAGACGTGTCGTTGGGCGGGGTCTTCAACGCGACGCCGGATCTCCAGTCGGTGTTCGGGCCCGACCGAGTGATCGACACACCGATCTCCGAGCTCGCCTTCACCGGCGCAGCATTCGGCGCCGCCGTCAAGGGCATGCGCCCGGTGGTCGAGATCATGTTCGGCGACTTTCTCGGGCTCGTAGTCGACACGCTCGTGAACCAGGCGTCGAAGTACTGGTACCTGACGAACGAGCAGGCGAGCGTCCCGCTCGTGGTGCGGAGCGCCGTCGGAGCGGGTGCACGCCTAGGCGCATGTCACTCGCAGATCCCGACGTCGCTGTTCATGGGTGAGCCGGGCCTCACGCTCGTGGCGCCCGCGACACCCGCGGACGCCAAGGGACTGCTCAAATCGGCGATCCGTTACGACAACCCGGTCGTCGTCTTCGAGCACAAGCTCCTCTATGGGCGCAAGGGCGAGGTTCCGGACGGCGACGATGCTCTCGTCCCGCTCGGCAGTGCCACGGTCCGGCGATCTGGCACCGACGTGACTCTCGTCGCGGCCATGCGCTCGGTAGAGGTCGCACTCGAGGCTGCCGAGACGCTCGCCGCGGAGAGCATCGCCGCCGACGTCATCGATCTGCGCACGCTCCATCCGCTCGACGCGGCAACGGTGGCCAAGTCCGTCGCCCGCACCGGCCGGCTCGTAGTCGTGGAGGAGGGGCCTCCATCCGGCGGGTACGCCGCCGACGTGATCGCCACGGCAGTCGAGATCGTCGGACCAGTCGCTGCACGGCGCGTGACGATGCCCGACCTGCCGATCCCGTTTGCCTCCACGCTCGAGGACGCTGCGCTCCCGTCGGCCAGCGCCGTCGCGTCCGCGGTGAGATCGCTGTCCTGAAATTCCGCCGCTGGACACCGGATCGGCAGCTTGGTACGTTCGCGTTACGTGACGCGACCCACGTGCTGTGCGCGGGACGCGCGCCATGCGCAGGCGCTCAGGTGACCGTGCGGTTCGCCGCTCGACCAAGGAGGAGGGCCTAGATGGCCGACATCATCCCCGAGCGTGACATGCTCGTGACGACCCGAGTCGCGCTCGAACATGCCCGCATAAGCCGGCTGATGCTTCTGCGCCGCGGCGGCGCGGCTGCGCTCGGGATCGGGCTCATGCCGACCCTGCTCGCGGCGTGCGGCGGCGGCGACGAGGCCGCCGCGCCCGAAGCGAGTGGAACGATCGACTACCTGTCGTGGACGGGCTACGACATCCCCGACCCGATGAAGGCCTGGAAGACGGAAAACTCCGTCAACGTGAAGCCGACGTACATCGGCAACCACGACGACATCCAGGCGAAGATCACAGCGGGCGGCGGCTCGTATGACCTGATCACCTACTACCAGGGGTACAAGGATCTTTACACCGAGCTCGACATCCTGAGCACGATCGATACGGGCAAGATCCCTAACACCGAGGGCCTTTTCTCAGTCTTCAAGGAGCCGGATGCGCGGAACCTGTGGATCGAGGAGGACGGCGACTGGACGGGAGTGCCGTGGACCTGGGGCTCGATCGGCATCACCTGGGATGACACCAAGCTCCCCGGTGGCCTCTCCTCGTGGGATGACCTGTTCGACCCGAAGTTCAAGGGCCAGGTCGCGATGGTCAACGATCCCCTCGGGGCATACACGCTGACGGCGCACATCCTGGGCAAGGATCCGGCGGCATTGCCGAAGGCCGAGTACTCCGAGATCCGCGACTACCTCACGAGGATGGTCGCGCAGACCAAGACGGTCTCACCGGGCTTTCCCGAGATGACGAAGGCGATCGTCGACGGAGAGGCAGTCGTCTGCTTCCAGGGATGGGCGTACCAGAACTACCTCGCCGCGCAGGCCGGCAACAACAACGTCAAGACGAAGACGCCGACGGAGGGCGCGTTCTCGTTCTGCGACCTGTACGCGATTCCGTCGACGACGGACAACGCCGATACGGTGCACGCCTGGATCAACCAGTCGCTCGATCCGATCCTCAACGCACGCATCGCCGAGTACCTGGTCGCTGCCGTCACGGTGGAAGCCTCGGTCGACGAGATCAACGCCGACACCAAGGCGCTCTACCCGTACGACGATCTCGAGCTCGGCGACACCACGGGCGAGCGCCTCAACAGGCTGTTCGAGCTGGCGCCGTTCTACGGAAATCCGCCGATCGAGTCCGACGAGTTCGTCACGTTCCCCGAGATGCAGGAGGCGTGGGAGGAGATCAAGCAGACGGCGTAGGGAACCAGTGACCTCCATCGCCGACGCAAGAGCCCCGCTCGAGAAGCGCCGGGCCCGTTTCGGGCCCGGCGCCCTCACGTTGCCCGCCGTGCTCGGGCTGCTCCTGTTCTTCGCCGCACCTCTGGGGACCTTCTTCTTCTACAGCTTCCTGACCAATTCGCTGTACGAGGTGTCGCGGCCGCTGACGCTCGAGGGCTACTCGGATGCCTTGTCGAGCCAGGTGAACAGGACTCTCGCGGTCAACTCGCTCGTCGTGGGTCTGTGCTCGGGGGCGGCGACGGTCATCATCGGCCTGCCGATCGCCTACTGGCTGCGCTTCGCCGCCGGCCGTTGGCAGGTGCTCGTCCTCTTCCTGATCACAGCAACGCTCTTCGCGAGCTACCTCGTGCGCATCTTCGCCTGGCAGTCGATCCTCGGCGGCAATGGCCTGCTCAACTCCGGTCTCCGCCGACTTGGGGTGATCGAAGAGCCGCTCGGCTTCCTCCTCTACAACAAGTTCTCAGTCACGGTGGCGCTCGTGCACATCTTCCTGCCGTATGTGGTACTCGTGCTCTACGCCGGCTTTCGCCCGGTCTCGCCGGCGCTCGTCGAGGCGGCGCAGGATCTCGGCGCGAACGCGTTCACGCGCTGGCGGCGGGTGATCCTGCCGCTCGTGGCCGCCCCCGCTTTGACGGCCTTCATGCTCGTCTTCGTCCTCTCCGCCGCGGACTACGTGACGCCCCAGTTCGTCGGTGGTACCGACGGTGCGCTGCTCGGGGTGCGCATCCAGGCGGCGCTGACCGGGGTCGGGAACTGGCCCCTCGGTGCCGCGCTTTCGTTCCTCATGCTCGCGGCATTCCTCCTCTGCTACCTGCTCACTGCGCTCGCGCTCCGACTCCTGCGCCTCGACCGCATCCGCTTCGTGTCATGAGCGAGACCCAGCGCAGCCCGATCACACTGGGAGTCACGCTCCTCGCCCTGGTCTTCCTCTACCTGCCCCTGGCGATGGTCGTCCTCTTCTCGTTTCACGCGACCGGAGCGGTGTCGTTCCCGTTTACCGGCTTCTCGCTTCGTTGGTACCGGGAGACGCTCGGCGACGAGATCTTTCGCGACACCCTGTGGAACTCGACCATCGTTGCGCTCACCGTCTCCGTCGTCACGCTCGTTGCCGGGACGATGGCGGCGTACGGGCTGACGCGCTGCGCGCCGCGGCTGCGGGTCCCGCTCGCGCTCCTCTTCTTCCTGCCGATCACGCTGCCGGGCCTGTTCGTCGGGATCGCTCTTCTCGTCTACTTTGCCCGGCTCGACATCCAGCTGTCGCTGACGACGGTCATCATCGGACACTTCGTCTACGTCTTCCCGTACTTCCTCCTCATCGCGAAGGCCGCGCTCGACCGCCTCGACCCGGCGCTCGAGGAGGCAGCCGCCGACCTCGGCGCCTCGCCGTGGAGGATCTTCCGGAAGGTAACGCTTCCCCTGATCTGGCCGGTGCTGGCTGCGGCCACGGCGCTCGCCTTTGCCCTGTCGTTCGACGAGTTCATCATCACGTTCTTCATCATCGGACCTGACTCGACCCTGCCGATGTTCATGTATTCGAGGCTGCACCGCACGGTCGACCCGTCCATCAACGTGGTTTCCACGCTTCTGCTGGCGATCACGCTCGTGTTCTGGGTGATCGCGTTTGCATTCGCGGTGCGGGCTGCTCGTGGTCGCACTCGCGCGGCGGATGCGCTCCTCGGGGAGGCCGCCGCGTGACCGACCAGAGCCGTCTCGAGCTCGAGGGAATCACGCACCGCTATGGCTCGGTGTCGGCGCTCGAAGACGTCTCACTCACGATCTCCGACGGCGAGTTCGTCACGCTGCTCGGCCCGTCCGGCTGTGGAAAGACGACGCTGCTGCGGATCGTCGCGGGATTCATCAGGCCGAGCGAAGGCCGACTACTACTCCAGGGGCGTGACCTCAGGCGGATTCCGCCTCACCGGCGTCCGGTCAACATGGTCTTCCAACGTGCAGCGCTCTTTCCGCACCTCGACGTCTTCGAGAACGTCGCCTTCGGTCTGCGGACCAGCGGGGCGCCTGACATCGAAGCTCGGGTGACCGAATCACTCAGGCTCGTCCGGCTCGTCGGGTTCGAGCGGAGGCGGGCGCACGAGCTCTCCGGAGGCCAGCTGCAGCGCGTCGCCCTCGCGCGTGCGCTCGTCAACCGGCCGCGTGTATTGCTGCTGGACGAGCCGCTCGCCGCGCTCGACCTGCGCATCCGACTCGAGATGGAGGCCGAGCTGCGCCGCGTGCATCGCGAGACGGGGGCGACGTTCGTCTACGTCACCCACGACCAGGGAGAGGCGCTTGCGCTTTCAGACCGGATCGTCGTCTTCGACCAAGGGCGCGTCGAGCAAGTCGGGACGCCCGACGAGATCTACCGTCGACCCGCCACCCCCTTCGCGGCCCGCTTCGTCGGCGACGCCAACGTTCTCCCCGTGTACGTCGTCGAGCAGAGCGGCAACCGCGCGACGGTCGATCTGGCCGGAGTTCGCTTCGTAGCCCCGTGCGACGGCGCGCTGTCAGCCGGTCCCGGATGGCTCGTGATACGCCCCGAGGTCGTCCGCCTCGGAGTAGTCGTCGGGAACGGAATGCGGGGCGTCGTGCGCGACGTCGCCTTCCGGGGCTCCGGGTTCGCCTGCCAGCTCGACGTCGAGGGCCTGCCCGAGCCGGTGAAGGCGGAGCTCTCGGCGGAGTCGGGTGCGCCCCCTCAACTCGGCAGTGCCGTCGGCATCGCGTGGGACAGCGAGGCCGTTTGCCTGCTTGCCCGGCAGCAGGATTGAGAGGGGCGCGTGCTCGTCTACGTCGAATACATCAGTCGGCGGCCCGGGGTCTCGATCGAGGCCTTTCACTTCGCAGCCGGGCGAGGGCAGGGTGGCTGGGCGGACGAGTACGCCGACGACCTCCTGCTCCTCAACCTCGGCCGAACGTTCCGTCTGGGACCCGAGCCGGAGTACGTCGCCGTCTGGTACGTCGCCCGCGCCGGGCTGGAGCGGGTCGGCGAGTGGGAGCGCATCTTCGCCTCTGGCGAGGCCGACCACTTCGAGGAGACGTTCCGCCTGGCTGCCCGGATCGACACTGCGGGCTGCTACGAGCCCTTGCTGGAGCCCGTGCGGGGCCGCGACGGCCTCTACTACGGCGAGTACCTCGAGCCCGCTGCTGGTACGACCCGCGAAGACGTTGCAGCGTTCTTCATGGAGCGCCTGGACCGACACCAGGGCCTGATATTGAACCTGCTCTGCGACCGCATCGGCGCACTGGGGCCTGACCCGCGCTGCCTGGCTGTGTGGACGGTGCCAGGCTGGGAAGCCCTCGACGCGGTCGCACGCGAGCTCGACGGAGTGGGCACGCCGGTACGACTCGTGCACGGCGCGCTGTACCGGGATCTCGGCGCCGAGACGCTGTGACAGCGCCCGTCGGTGTCGGCATCATCGGCGCGGGCAACGTGCTGCCCGCGTACCTCCAGGTGCTCGACCGGCTCGTACCACGCGGGCTCGCTCGCGAGGGGCCGATCTGCGCACGACAGCGGGAGATCTGGCCGGAGCTCATGCGGCGCCGTCCCGGCGCGCAGCTCGTCGAGGACGCCCGCCAAGTCGTGAAAGCCGACGTCGAGATCGTCGTCGTCATCACGCCGCCCGCAGCCCACGCCGAGCTCACGCGCCTCGCGCTCGAGCATGGGAAGCACGTCGTCGTCGAGAAGCCGTTCGCGGAGACGCGCGCCGACGGCGAGGCGTTGGCTCGCCTCGCGGCCGAGCGCGGACTGCATCTGTTGGCCGCGCCATTCGTCCAGCTGTCACCGACGCTTCGGGCCTTCTGGACAGTCGTTCGCGACGGGGCCCTCGGCTACGTGCATTCGGCTCGAGGCCTGTACGGCAATGCAGGCTCGCACTGGACGACCTGGTACCACTCGGGAGGACCGGGACCGCTCGCAGAAGCCGGCATCTACAACCTCAAGAGCCTGACGGCGCTCCTCGGCCCGGTCGTCGAAGTGTTCGCCGCCGACGCGCTCGCTGTGGCCACGCGAAAGGCAGCGGGTTCGGAGATCACGAACCCGGACCCGGACGTGTCCCACGTCGTGCTCCGTCACGCCGACGGTGCGCTCTCTGGCGTCGTGTCGAGCCAGGCCATCCAGCGCTACCGGCGGCCGGCGCTCGAGCTCTACGGCACGGACGGAACCGCCAATCTTCTCGGCGACGATTGGGATCCACGGGGCTTCGAGGTCTGGCGCAACGAGCGCGGCTCCTGGGAGGAGCACGACGCAATCGAGCCCACGTGGCTCTGGGCCGACGGTCTCCGCGAGGCGGTTGTGTGCGTGCGAGAGAATCGACCGCCGCTCGCGAGCCTCGACCACGACCTCCACCTGCTCGACGTCGTGGCCGCGGCACGCGTCTCGGCAGTTGAGCGGACTGCGGTCCGCGTCGAGTCCTCGTTCGCACCACTCGACCTGCGCCTCCCGCCGCCGTTGCGCGTCGAGCAACTGCACGACCACACCCGTCCCTCCGACGAGCAATAAGGCTCGACGTTTTGAGCGGCACAGACTGGCGGCGGATCCTCGTGCTGGCCTCCGCGGTCGGCTTCTTCGAGGCGCTGTTGTTCTCCGTGCTCGCACCGCTGCTCCCAGACTTCGAGGAAGGGCTCGGGCTGTCGAAGGCCAGCGCCGGGCTACTCACGTCGGCCTACGCAGCCGGCGCTTTCATCGGAGCCGTGCCGAGCATCTGGGCCGCGCGCCGGTTCGGCGTCAAGGCAACCGTCGTCGCCGGGCTGATCCTCCTCGCCGTTTCGAGCGCAGCCTTCACGGTTCCCGAGTCCGCCTGGCTCGTGTTCGCAGCCAGAGTCGGCCAGGGAGCCGGGAGCGCGTTCGCCTATACAGGTGCTTTGGCCTGGCTAGCTGCAGTCGCGCCACCCGCGAGACGGGGCGAGCTTATCGGCGTGACCTTTGCAGCCACCTTCTCGGGGGAGCTCGTCGGTCCGCTCCTCGGGGCAGTCGCCGCCTGGGCCGGACTGACACTCGTGTTTTCCCTCGTTACGGCTCTCGCCGTCCTCGTCGCCGCCATCGCGGCCGCAATCCCGGGGCCGGCGGGCATCGAGAGACTCCCCGCGCCTTCGCTTCGCGTACTCATGAGCAATCGAGTCGTCCAGCTCACAGCCTGGCTGATCGCGTTGACCGCGCTACTGCTGGGTGTCCTCGGAGTCCTGGCGCCGCTGAGGCTGGACGAGCTCGGCTGGGGTCCGGGGGCAATCGGGGCTGCCTTCGCTGTCGCAGCACTGCTTCAGGCTGCTGCCAATCCTCGCATCGGCCGGGTCGCCGACGCCAGAGGACACACATTGCTGGTGCGGACAGGATTGATCGTGTCGGCCGTGGCGTCCGCGCTCCTCGTGCTCGATGAGCGAGCGCTTCTCTACGCCGCGATCGTGGTGGCGGCCGCGGTTGCGTACGCGACCCTCTGGACGCCCGCCCTGGCACTGCTGTCTCAGACGCTCGAGCGCCACGGCTTCGACCAAGCGTTCGGCTTCGGTCTTATGAGCGCAGCCTGGCCGCCAGGATTCGCGATCGGTGCCGCAGCCGGCGGCGCCCTCGCGGGCGCCACCCGAGATGCCTGGCCGTACCTACTCAGTGCGGTCTTGTGCCTGTTGTCGGTGCGGCTGCTCGGCGTCGCTTCGCCTCACGTCAGAGCAAGCGGATTGGAGACGCAATGAGCGAGGACATCCGATCTACGGGGATCTGGCAGGACGCTCTCGAGATGCCGGCTGCGCTTCAGGCGACCCTCGACGAGTCCGAGGGCTTCGCAGACGTCGCGCGTCTCTTACGCCGGAACGGGACCCGGCGCCTCGTTGCGAGTGGAAACGGCGCTTCCTACTACGTTGCTCAAGCGCTCTGGCTCGCGGCGCTCGAGGGCGAGAGGTGTCCGCTCGAGGTAGTCGCCGTTCCGGGCGGCCTGCTCGCAAAAGGGAGGTTCCGCTGGAGAGAGGGTGACTTCCTCCTTGCCATTTCGTCTTCCGGCGAGTTCCGCGACCTCATCGAGGCGATCGAGGGCGCCGGTTTCCCGCACCCCTTCGCGGCAGTCACTGCGACACCCGAGTCGACGATCTGGGCGACGGCGGGAGCTCGGGCAATGGTCAAGATCACGCGCCAGACGGCTGTGACTCACACCCAGGCGTTCTGCGGTGCCGTGCTCGCCTGCCTAACCATCTGGGCCGACGTCTCAGCGGACGACGTTCTTCGTCGTGCCGTGGCCGAGGCTCCGGGGGCATGCGAGCGGGCACTCCGTTCGAGCGAGCGCTGGGTGGACGAAGGCTTCGAGGGCGTGAAAACGCCGTCCGCAGCCGTCATACTCGGGACGCGGACCGCATGGGCCGCTGCCCTCGAGGGCGCCCTTCTCATCAAGGAGATCGCACGGATTCCTTGCGAAGGAGTCGAAACGCGAGAGGGTGCGACGGCAGCGATGACTGCGCTCAGTGCGGAGCATCTCGCTCTCAGCCTCCCGACACCGGGCGACGACCTCATCGTAGAAGCTGAGGAAATCTGCCGAGCCCGTGGCGCCGAGGTGCTGAGGGCTCCGGGAGGAGTGGAGGCTGACCGGCGTGTTTCGCCCATCACCGCTTTTCCAGCGCCGCTCGCACTTAGCGTCGCGCTCGCGCTCCGCGCCGGATGGGACGCCGACGATCCGGAGTGGATCTCCAGCTACTACGCGACCGCTAGAAGATTGTCTTGACCGCTGTGACACGCACTCGGAACGTCCGGCTCTGGGCAGTGCTTGTAGTAGGCGCCGGACTCCGATGCCGCCTTCACCTCACGTGGGCCATCCCTCGCAGCCTAGCCCCGGTAGGAGGAGTTGTGCAGGCACCCAGTGGTGGGTGCCGCACTCAAGCAGAAGAAAGTTCACCGAGCCGGTGGCGCTTTTGTCCACTCGGCCCGCTGATCTTCCGCTTCCGCGTAGAACCTTCGGGCTGAGCTTCGACCTACTCGCGCTCCGTGCTCGGTGCGTGGGGGAACCTATGGGCGGCGGCCGACTTGGTCAAGCAGCAAGCACATCGAATTCGCGCAGTTTGCGCTCGTTTCGTTCAGCCGCGTCGAGCGTCGCGGTCGGTACTGCGCGACGAGCACACGGTCCCGAGCGCCGCCGCGCACGGGTCGCATCGACTGCGGCCGCGTTGCGCCGGCCGATGCCTTGACGCGAATGAGGACGTGGCAAGGTAGCAGCGCGGGTTCGACTTGCTTGACTTGGCAAGCTCGCAGTGAGAGAAACCGATCTGAGAGCGCTTTGCGACGGAAACGGAGGAAGGCATGAGCCCGACAGGTGACGACGGCTTGCGGCAGGAGATCCTCAACCCCATCCTCACGCGAAGACGACTGCTCGAAAGCGCGGCCGCGCTTGGGCTCACGTTCTCGGCGGGCGGATTCCTCGCGGCGTGTGCAGGCGATGACGACGAAACCGCCTCGATCGGCCCGACGGGCGACCCGCAGCGCGGCGGACGGCTGCGTGTGGGGCACGTCGGCGGCGGCACCGGTGAGTCGGTCAACCCCGCCACAGGCTCGTCGTTCATCGACGCGTCGCGCTTCTTCAACATTTACGACCCGCTGTTCCGGGTCAGCCCGACGCTCGAGGTCGAGCCGGGCCTCGTCCTCGAGCGGGAGCCGAACGACGACTCGACCATGTGGGTCTTCCGCCTGCGGCCGGACGTCGTCTGGCACGACGGGAAGCCCTTCACCGCGGACGACGTCATCTACACGCTCCAGCAGATGGCCGACAAGGGTCACACTGCGCACTCGAGCGTCTCGAACATCAAGCTCGCCGGCGTCAGGAAGTCCGACGACCTCACGCTCGAGATCCCGCTGCTACGACCCGACGCACGCCTCTACGACCAGTTCGTCCAGCAGAACACGGTCATCGTCCAGGACGGCTCGCAGCCGACACGCCTGCCCGTCGGCACAGGTCCGTTCAAGCTGACCGAGTTCACACCCGGCCAGCGCAGTCTCGGCGTGCGCAACGAGAACTACTGGGACGAGGGCAAGCCGTACGTCGACGAGTGGGAGGACATCTCGATCGACGACAACGCGGCGCGCCTGAACGCGCTCCTCGGCGGCGAGATCGACATGATGAGCCAGCTCCCGTTCGCGCAGGCCCGCGCGGAGGCCGGCGGGGGACAGATTCAAGTCATCGACGCTTCGAGCCCGGCGCTGCAGGTCTTCATCATGGCCGTCGACGAGGCCCCCTTCGACGACGTCCGTGTGCGTCAGGCGTTCCGACTGATCGCCGACCGGCAGGCGCTCATCGACGGTGCGCTCTCGGGCTACGGGACTATCGGCAACGATCTCGCCGGCAGCGGCCTCCCCTACTACATGGACGCGGAGGCGCCGGAGCAGGATCTCGAACAGGCGCGCTCGCTGCTCGCCGAGGCGGGCCACGAGAACCTCGAGGTCACGCTGCACACCTCGGACATCGTCCCCGGCTTCGTCGAGGCGGCGACGCTCTTCGCGGAGCAGGCGCGCCAGGCGGGCGTGACGGTCAACATCAAGCGGGAGGCGGCGAACGCCTACTTCGACACGTCGCTCCTGTACACGAAGCTCCCGTTCGCCCAGTCCTTCTGGACGTACTCCTCGCTCGCGGCGTGGTACACGCAGTCCCTGCTCTCCGACGCGGTCTGGAACGAGACGCACTTCCGCGACGAGCAGTACGACGAGCTGATCCAGGACGCGATCGGCGCGACGGACGAGTCGTCGGCGCAGGAGCTCTGGGATCAGGTGCAGCAGCGCCAGCTCGACGAGGGCGGCTACATCGTGTGGGCGTACCAGAACATCGTCGACGCGGCCGCGCCTAACGTGGGCGGGATCACGCCGAGCTCGTTCTTCAACCTGGGCGGGTGGAACTACCGGGACGTCTGGCTGCAGACGTGAGAACAGGCGGGCGCCGCCTGCCGCGCGCGACGACATGCGGAGGGCGGCGCCCGCGATGACCACGTCGGTCGCGGTGGCCGCACGGCCCCACCGCACGAGCTTCGCACGTCTCGCTCTCCGCCGGATCCTCGCCGGGCTCCTGACGCTGCTCGTCGTCTCGGCGCTCGTCTTCGTCGGCACCGAGCTGCTCCCCGGCGACGCGGCGAGCGCCGTTCTCGGACGCACTGCGCAGCCCGAGCAGCTCGCCGAGATGCGCGAGCTCATGGGTCTCGACCGGCCCGCGGTCGAGCGCTACTTCGACTGGCTCGGGGGTGTCCTCACAGGCGATCTCGGCAACTCCGCCGCCGGATACGCGGCCGGCGTCGAGGAGGCGATCTGGGACGACATCCGCAGCCCGCTCTGGAACACGGTGATCCTGGCGGCGATCGTCGTCGCGCTGATGATCCCGCTGTCGCTGCTCCTCGGCGTGGTGGCGGCGACCGGGGTCGGGCGCCTGCGCGACCATGCGATCTCGCTCGGGTCGCTCGCAGTCGTCTCGCTGCCCGAGTTCATCATCGGCTCGCTCCTCATCGTCGTCTTCTTTTCGTGGCTCGACGTGCTGCCGCCCGTGTCGCTCGTCCCGCCGGGGACGAGTCCGCTCGAGCGCCCGGAGATCCTCGTGCTCCCGACGCTCACACTGCTTGGTGCGACGCTCGCCGGCTCGACGCGGATGGTCCGCGCCGGGATGCTCGAGTCGCTGCGCTCGGACTACGTGCAGATGGCTCGGCTCAACGGCCTGCCGGAGCGCGTGGTCGTCCTTCGCTACGGGCTTCGCAACGCGCTCGCGCCGGCGGTGCAGGTCTTCGCGCAGAACATCCAGTACCTGATCGGCGGGATCATCGTCGTCGAGTACCTCTTCAACTACCCGGGTATCGGGAAGGAGCTCGTCGACGCGGTCGCAATCCGCGACGTGCGAGCCGTGCAGTCGATCGCCATCGTGATCGCGGCGGTCTACATCGCCGTGAACATCGTGGCCGACCTCGTCGTCGTCGCTCTCGTGCCGAAGCTGAGGTCGGGTCGTGCCTGAGGCGCTCCGCTTCGCCCGCAGCGGAACCGGCGCCGTCGGCGCGGCGGTGCTCGTCTTCGTGGTGCTCGTCGCGCTGTTCGGGCCGTTCGTCGCCCCGCACCCGCCGCAGCGACCGGTCGGGATCCCGTACGAGGGACCGAGCTCCGAGGCGCTGCTCGGCACGGACTTCCTCGGGCGGGACGTGCTCTCGCGAGTCCTCTGGGGTGGCCGGAGCGTGATCGCGCTCGCCGGTCTCTCGGTGCTCCTTGCCTATGCGGGCGGCCTCACGGTCGGGCTCGCGGCCGGGTACTCGCGCGGGCTGCTCGACCCGATCCTCATGCGTTCCGCCGACGTCCTGCTATCGCTGCCGGCGCTCCTCTTCCTGCTCGTGCTAGTCACCGGGCTCGGCTCGAGCCGAACCGTCCTCGTGGTTGGAGTCGCGCTGATCCAGATGCCGCTGGTCGCGCGCATCATCCGCTCGGCCACGCAGACGCAGTCCGTACGGGGTTTCGTGGAAGCCGCGGCAGCTCGGGGCGAGCGCACGAGTGCGATCCTAGGGCGGGAGCTCCTGCCGAACATCGTCCCCACCATCGCGGCGGACGTCGGGCTCCGGTTGACCTACGCCATCATTCTCGTCGCCTCGGTGAACTTCCTCGGCCTCGGCCTGCAGCCGCCGGACGCGGACTGGGGCCTGATGGTCTCGGAGAATCGCTCGGGACTGAACCTGAACCCGCTGGCAGTGCTGGCGCCGGCGGCGATGATCGCGCTCCTCACGATCGCGGTGAACATGGTCGGCGACGCCGTCGCGCGGCAGCAGGGTGTCTCGGTGGTCGAGGTAGGCGCCCGGACGTGAGCGCAGTTCTCCACGCCGAGGGCCTGACGGTCGAGCTCCCCGGTGGGCGCGCGGCGGTCGACGACGTCTCGATCGCGGTCGGGCCGGGCGAGATCCTCGGGCTCGTCGGCGAGTCGGGCTCCGGGAAGACGACGCTCGCGCTCGCCCTCCTCGGCTATGCGCGGCCCGGGTGCCGGATCGTCGCAGGCTCGGTGGAGGTCGCGGGGACGCGTCTCACCGGCCTCGACGAGACCGACGCACGGAGCCGTCGAGGCCGTGTCGTCTCGTACGTCCCGCAAGACCCGGCCGCGGCGCTCAACCCGTCGCTGCGGGTCGGGGATGCGGTGGGCGACGTAGCGCATGAGCACGGCGGCGGATCGGGACGCGGACGCGTTCTCGAGGCGCTCGGGCGCGTGCATCTCCCCGCGAATGCCGCCTTCGCACGGCGCTATCCACATGAGCTCTCCGGCGGGCAGCAGCAGCGCGTCACGATTGCGACGGCGCTCGTGTGCGAGCCGGCGGCCATCGTCATGGACGAGCCGACGACCGGCCTCGACGTGGTGACCCAGGCGCGCATCCTCGAGGAGGTCGAGCGGTTGCGCTCGGAGCGGGGGATCGCGGTCGTCTACGTGAGCCACGACCTCGCCGTCGTCGCGTCGATCGCCGACCGCGTGGCTGTCATGTACGAGGGCCGCATCGTCGAGGAGGGCGACGCGACGCAAGTGATCACGCGCCCGCGTCACGAGTACACGCGGCGACTCGTCGCCTCGATCCCGCAGCTCGTCGAGCGAGGCCCGGCGTGGATCGAGGCTGGAAGCGCGATTCTCTCGGTCGACGGCCTCGGCGCTGCGCACGGCCGCGTGCCGGTGGTCGACGACGTGTCGTTCGAGCTCGCGCGCGGCGCGTGCCTCGCGATCGTCGGCGAGTCGGGATCGGGAAAGACGACGATCGCGCGCTGCGTCGCCGGGCTGCACTCACCGTCCGCGGGCACGATCCGGCTGGAGGGCGAGCAGCTCGCCGCCCGTGCGCGCTCGCGTACGCGGCAGCATCGACGGCGGCTGCAGATCGTGTTCCAGAACCCGTACGACTCGCTCAACCCGAGACGCCGGATCCGGCACGAGATCGCGCGGCCGGCGCGCCTCCTCCGAGGCATCTCCGCGGCGGACGCGGATGCCGAGGTCGCGCGTCTACTCGAGCGGGTCCGCCTGCCGGGCCGCCTCGCCGACCGGTTCCCCGGCGAGCTCTCCGGCGGCGAGCGCCAGAGGGTCGCGATCGCGCGCGCTCTGGCGGCCGGGCCGGAGCTCCTCGTGTGCGACGAGATCACGTCCGCGCTCGACGTGTCCGTTCAGGCGGCGGTGCTGGAGCTGCTCCAGGAACTGCGCGCCGAGCTCGGACTCTCGCTGCTCTTCATCTCGCACGACCTCGCCGTCGTCGGGACGGTCGCCGACGACGTGCTCGTGCTCGAGAGCGGGCGCGTCCGCGAGAGAGGATCGACCGCGCAAGTGCTCTCGAGCCCGCAGGACGACTACACGCGACGGCTTCTCGAGGCCGCGCCGAGCCTGCCCACGCCGTGATCGTCCTGCGCTCGCAGGAGCTGCTCGCGCTCGTCGATCCGGGTCATGGAGCCGAGATCCTCGAGCTCGTGCACCTGCCGACCGGGCGGCGGCTGCTCGGCCGCCCTCCGTTCTCGACGGAGCCGCCGGTCGCAGGCGATCTGCCCGAAGACGCCTGGACCGCCTCGTACCGCGGGGGCTGGCAGCTCGCCGCGCCCAACGCAGGCGCGTCGTGTCGCATCGGAGACGTCGACCACGGCTTCCACGGGAGGGCGTCGAACGATCCCTGGCAGATTCTCGCTTCCGAGCCGTCCACCGCGACCTTCGAGTGGCGCGGTCACGGACTCTCGTTCGTGCGCACGGTCGAGCTCACCGGGTCAGAGGTGCTGGTCCGTCTGCGCGTGGAGGCGCTCGAAGCGGCCCCGCTCGTCGTGCTCGAGCACGTCGCGCTCGGTCTGGAGCTCCTCGAGCCCGAGGTCGAGATCGAGATTCCCGCCGGGCTCGCGTACGAGCTCAGCGAGGCGGACGGGCCGCCGCTCCCGCCGCCCGCCGCGCCGCGCTGGCCTGAGGTGCTGCGACTCGACGGCTCGGAGGAGCGCGGCGACCGCTGGCGGCTCGACCGTCCGCGCAGCCGGCTGCTCGTCGTCGCCGACCTTCCGGAGGGCCGCGCGCGCGTCCGCAACGCGAAGACCGGGACCACCGTCGAGCTCACGTGGGACGCGAGCTGGCTGCGGCACCTCTGGCTCTGGCACGAGACCCGCGAGTACGGAGGGCCGTGGCGCGGGCAGGCGGAGCTTCTCGCGATCGAGCCGACCTCCGTGCCGCATCCTCTTGGCCTCGCAACCGCGATCGACCACGGTCAGGCGCTGCAGCTCGGGCCGGGCGAGACGGCCGGCTACGAGCTCCGGCTGGCCGTGTCCGTGCGGTAGCGCTCGACGGCCTCCGCGCCGAGCTTGATCCCGAGACCGGGAGCGGTCGGCAGCTCGATGCCGCCGTCGACCACCGTGGGCTCGGGCGAGACGAGCTCGCGCCGCAATGGCGAGTCGAAGAGGTCGGGGGAGAGATGCTCGACGAACGGGATGTTCGGCATCGCGGCCTGGAGGTGACGCGCGGCGGCGGCGGTGATGCCCGTCTTCCACCCGTGCGGCACGACGAGAACGCCGGCCAGTTCCGCAAGCTGGGCGATTCGCGCCATCTCCGTCAGTCCGCCCGCGCGGTTCACGTCGGGCTGGAGGACGTCGACTCGGCCGTGCTCGATCCACTCGCGGCACTCGAAGCGCGTCGCGGCCATCTCGGCTCCGCCGATGCGGGTCTCGGTGCGCTCTGCGAGCTTCGCGTGGCCGTCGAGGTCGTCGTGCTGGAGCGTCGCCTCGGCGAGGTAGAGATCGCAGTCCTCGAGTCTGTTCAACGTCCAGAGCGCCGCCCGCCAGTCGCTCCAGCGGTAGCCGAAGTCGACGAGCAGCGTCGTGTCGTCACCGACGAGCCGCCGGGCCTCCTCGATGCAACCGACGAGCTCGCGATCGCCGACGAGGTCGCCGAAGAACGCCTCCATCTTGATCGCGCGGAAGCCGAGCTCGAGCGCGCGCTCGAACCCGCGAGCGAGCTCGTCCATGAGCTGGCCGATCGTGCGGCCCCCCGGAACGCCGGGGTAGATCGTCGCGTACGGCCGGATCGCAGCGCGGCAGGCGCCGCCGAGGAGTTGGTACGCGGGGCGTCCCAGCTGCTTGCCCACGAGGTCGTAGAGCGCGACGTCGACGGCCGACAGCGCGTGGATCCCGAGCCCGCGCCGGCCGTGGTAGATCGTCGCCTGGTACAGGTCGCGATGGAGCGCCTCGATCTCGAACGGGTCGCGGCCGAGCAGGACGTTTCGCAGACCCCGGCTCCACGCGTGCCGGTCGTCCATCCGCACGAGCTCGGCGACGACAGGCGCCGGTGCGTCCGCCTCGCCGATGCCCACGACGCCGTCCTCGTCGTGGATCAGGACGACGACTGTCTCGGAGGAACTGTCGAAGTCGTCCGGGTCGCTCTCGGGTGCGCGGACGACGATCGCCTCGACATCGGCGATGACTGCCATAGGCTCGCGAGCCTACTGCGCGCCCACGGCGATGTGCGAGAGTCCACGCGTGCCGGAGCAGGCCATCTCCGCAGTCGTCACCGGTGCTGCCGCCGGTCTCGGGCTCGCGGTCGCGCGGCAGCTGACGTCCGAGGGCTCGCGGGTGGTCGGGGTCGACGTCGACGAAGCCGGACTGGCTCGTGCGGCGGACGAGCTCGGGCTGGAGCCGGTCGTCGGCGACGTCTCCGAGTGGGCGACTCACGAGCGCGCGGCGGACGCCGCCGAGGCGCTCGGCGCGCTCGGCGGCTGGGTCAACAACGCCGGAATCGACATCCAGGGCGCCGCGCACGAGGTAACGGAGGACGAGGTCGATCGCGGCCTTCGCATCCTTCTGACCGGAGCCATCGCCGGAACCGTCGTTGCGGTGCGGCGGATGCTGGCCAACCAGCGCGGCTCGATCGTGAACGTCTCGTCGGTGCAGGGCGCGGCCGCCTTTCCCCGATACCTCGTGTACGGCGCGGCGAAGACCGGAGTGATCCACATCGCCCGCTCGGTGGCCGTGGACTACGGCCCGCACGGCATCCGCTGCAACACCGTGCTCCCCGGGACGATGGACACGCCGATGACGGACAGCGTCCTTCCGGTGGACCTGCCGCGCGAGGAGGCGCTTCGCCGCGAAGGGGAGCTGGCGACGCTCGGCCGGATCGCGGCTCCCGAGGAAGTGGCGGAGGTCGTCTGTTTCCTGCTCTCCGACCGCGCCTCGTACGTCACCGGCGCATCCGTGCTCGTGGACGGCGGCGCCGCCGCCCGCTGCTTCGCCTACCCGCCGCTCGAGCTGTAGTCGAGGAATCCTCCGTCAACGCGGAGCACCGATCCGCTCGTGAACGACGACGCATCCGACGCGAGCCAGACGGCGGCCTCCGCGACCTCCTCGACGAGGCCCAGCCTGGGAATCGCGTGCGTCCGCGCTAGCCGCTCGCGCTCGTCCTCGTCCTCGATCTCGTCGGTCATGCCGCCGTCGATCACTCCGGGCGCGATGCAGTTCGCGCGGATGCCCTGCGAGCCGTACTCGACGGCGATCGTGCGCGTGAGCATGTCCACGCCGGCCTTGGAGGCGCTGTACGCGGCATCGTGGGGCCAGACGCGGTAGGCGGCGACGCTCGTGAGCGTCACGATCGAGCCGCCACCGGCCGCGGCGAGATGGGGCAGGGCGGCGCGGCAGACGTAGAACGTGCCCGAGAGATTGGCCTGCACCGTCTCGTCCCACGTCTCCACGGTCATCTCGCCGACGGGAGCCCAGTCGCAGTCGACGCCCGCTGCGTGGACGAGGCAGTCGAGCCCTTCGAGCAGCTCGGCGGCGCGGTCGACACCGGCCTGCACTGCCTCGGCGTCCGTCACGTCGAAGGTGATCGTTTGAGCATCGGTGAGTTCCGTGAGCCGAAACTCACGACTCCCGGCGAGCACGAGACTGGCTCCTTCACTAGCGAACGCGCGAGCAATCCCTGCGCCGAGCCCGCGGCTCGCTCCGGTAATCAGTGCCCTGCGGCCCTCGAGCCGGCCCACGCCAGGCAGTATCTCGCTTCGAGACGCGCTCGGCCGAACCGAACACAAGTGCTTCACGCATAACGCATCCCGAGCGACGGGAGCGTTGTCCGAAACACCGTCGTCGCGAGATGACTCCCATAGGTATGCCGCAAGTCGTGAAAGGTGAGCTAGGAACGTCCGGTCGGTTCAGTCCCGCCGCGGTAGCTGCCGCGCGACACAAGAGAATGTCGTGGTCCACTCGCGTAGGTTTGACGCATGGGTGAAGCGCAAGCCTCTACGCGGACGCCGACACCGGTTGCCCTTCAGGTCCGCCGCGCCACGGGGCCCGTCGTCGGGCGGCAGGTCGAGCTCGGCGCGATCAGACAGGAGCTCGCCGCGGCCAGGGCAGGGCGACTGACTGCGCTCACTCTCGAGGGTGAGCCCGGAATCGGCAAGACGCGACTTCTCGTGGCCGCAGCGGACGTCGCGTCGGCGGAAGGCTTCACGCCGCTCGCGGCGACCGCTGACGAGGAGATCCAGGGACCTTTTCTTCTCGCCCGCGGGATCTTCGCCTCAGCGGCCGCCCACGAAAGCGGCCAGAACGGCGCCCGAGAGCAATTTCAGCGCGCCCTCGACGCCATGTCGGGCCGGGACGACCCGTCGCTCGAAGCCCTCGCTCCGGATCACAAGCTCCTTCGAGTGTTCGACCTGGCCGCCGTCGCAATCCGCGCGCTGGCCTCCGCCAACCCCGTGGCACTGCTCATCGACGACCTTCAGTGGGCGGACGAGGACAGCGTCCGGATGCTCCGCTACATCGTCCGCACCGACGCCGACCTGCCCGTCTTCCTCGGGCTAGCAACGCGCGCGGAACGGCCTACCGATCTGAACGAAGCGGTGACGCTCATCGCCGACATGGAGCGCATGGGGATGGTGCGCCGCCTCAAGCTGGAACGGTTTACGCAGCTGGAGACCACGGAGCTCGTCCAGCAGGTCCTCGGCGGAAGAGTCAACCTCTCGAGCGCGGCGACGATGCACGCGCAGGCGGAAGGAGTCGCGTTCATCGTGGAGGAGCTCGCTCGGTCGTATCGGGAGACGGGCCTGATCCAGGAGATCGACGGGGTGTGGACGCTCGTGCGAAACGCCGCCCGTCTGCTTCCGTCCGGCGTGCGCACGTTGATCCAGCGCCGCGCGGCCCGCCTGCCCGCCGAGACCAAGGAGAACCTGGCCGACGCAGCGATCCTCGGCCGGAGCTTCAGTCTCAAGGATCTTCAGTGGATCAAGCTGCACCTCGGGGCAGACGAGGAGGGCTGCACGCAGACGTTCCTCGCGGAATCGCTGGCGACCGCGGCTCAGTGGGGGCTGCTCGAGGAGTTCCCTCCGGGATCGCCCGCGGACTACCGGTTCACGCATGACCAGATCCGGGAGTTCGCCGCCGCGATGCTCACCGCCGCGCGCCGACGCGAGATCCACAGAGCCATCGTCGACATGCTGAGCGCCGGCGGCGACCCGTCCCCCGAGAGCATGTCCCTGCTCTCTCATCACGCACTGGCCGGTGACGACCCGGAGCGCGCGGTGCGCTTCTCCATCTTGGCCGCCCAGGCGGCGCTCGAATCCCGGGCGGCGGAGGAGACGCTGCGCGTCGTCGACCAGGCGCTGCCGGCCGCCTCGGCCGCGCACGACCGCGTTGCCCTGCTCACCTACCAAGACGACGCGCTGGGGATGCTCCGTCGCTCGACCGACCGCGTCGAAGGCCTTGCCGAGCTCGCTGCACTGGCGGAGGCACTCGGAGACTCCCACCTCGAACTCGACGTCAAGCTGCGTCGCGCCGCCGCGCTGCGCGTGTCCGAGGAAGAGGAGCAGGCCGCCGAGCTGGCGCTGTCGGTGCGCGAGGTCGCGCGGGAGCGCGGCGACCTTGCGGCAGAGCTGGCGGCGTGCCTCGAACTCGGCCAGGACCTGCTCAGGTCCCCGCTGGGCGAGTCATTCGGCGCACCGAGCGACGTGGATCTCGATGGCGCTGCCGAGGCGTACGAGCGTGCTCGCGAGCTCGCAGAGGAGTTGGAAGACCGTGCCGCCCTCGCGGCCGCGCTGCGCGAGCTCGGGGTCATCTCCATCACCCGGGTGCGAGAGTGGTACATGGAGCGCGTCCGGACAGGCGAGGTCGTCGCAATCATGGAGCGGGTCGCGGCCGGCGAGACGCCCGCCGAGATCCTGGCCGACACGCCGATCGCTCACTATCTCGACGAGGGCGTCGCGCACTACGAGCGCGCGATCGAGCTCTTCGACCAGATCGGCGACCGTCGAGGCGTGATGTCGGCAATCATCGCCAGGGCGTATGTCAATTTCGCCATCGACATCCATCTCCTCGGTGCTGCCCGGAGGATCGAGGAGATCCGGCGACTGTCCGCACAGCTCACTTCGCTGACGCGTGAGAGCGAACGTGCCACCCTCGAGGCACAGATGCTCTTCGGCTCCCAGGTGTTCTCACGCGCGAAGGTCGTCCCCGATCTCGCTCTCTCCCGCGGCGAGGAGGCCCACCGCCACGCACGGCTCCTAGGGGACCGATCGCTCGAGTTCGCCGCGGCCAACGGGCTCGCGCTGACGCATCTGGAGCTCGGTGAGCCCGATGAGGCAGCGCGGTGGCTCGATCGCGCCGCCGAGGCGGCGGCCATCGACCCTACCCCGCTTCGGGCACGTCAGCTCGAGTCGACGCGCGGAATGATCCGTGCCGCTGCCGGGGATGCCGAGGGCTTGCGGAAGCACCTGGAGCGGGCAGTTCATCTGGCAACGGAGCAGGGTCGGCCGGCGGCCCGGTGCGAGGCGCTCGCCAGGCTCGCGCTGGAGGCGGCGGCACTTGGCGCCGAGCGTGGCGACGAGGAACTGCTCGAGCTCGCCGAACGATCGGCGAGAGACGCCAAAGAGCTCATGGGCGTCCTGCCGGGCCACCCACCGTGGGGAGCCGAGGCGGACTCTGCACTCGCCCGAGTGTCTCTGGCGCGCGGCGACCGGGAAGCGGCCGCCGAGGCTGCGCGGTCGGCCTTCGCCGCACTTGGCGCCGCCCACCGCCAGGACGTGTTCCTCGGAATCGTCCTGCCGGCCGCGGGTGTCCTGCTCGTGTCAGGCACCGAGGAAGAGCGCGAGATGGTTCAGCATCGGCTGACGTTGTACGCGGCGCTCATCGCACAGCGGATCACGGACGAGGGTGTTCGCGTCCGGTGGTTTCGCGGGCCTTTCGGCCGAGAGCTGTCAAGGCTCGCGGGAAGTACGCACGGCGAAGGCGCAGTCGACGGAGCGGCGGGCGCACCCCGGGCGCCGGCCTTGGCGAGGACGAGACGAGACTGCTCTGGCTCCTCATCGAGGCCAAGACCAACCGCGAGATCGCGTCTGAGCTCGAGCTGAGCGAGGACGTCGTGGCGAGGCGACTCGCTGAGATGTACGCAAGGATCGGAGTCTCCTCGCGGGGGGAGGCTGCGGTGCTCGCCTTCAGGGAGGGGATGGTGTGACGATGCTGCGAGCGCGAGTCGACCGGCATCGCTGCATCGGGGCAGGCAACTGCATCACCGTCGCACCCACGGCTTTCGACTGGCTGAAGGGAGACCTCGGCAAGGCGGACGTCATCGACCCGGACAGCGTCGAGGCCGAGCTCCTGCGAGAGGCCGCACTGTCGTGCCCCACCGACGCGATCGTGATCGAGGAGGTCGAGGCGCTCCTGCCCTGGCAGCTCCGGGGGAAGGCCGGCCCTGACCGACGGGTCCTGAAGACCTTCATGTTCACCGACATCGTGAAATCGACG
Source organism: uncultured Gaiellaceae bacterium (assembly GCA_963723695.1). GTDB lineage: Bacteria > Actinomycetota > Thermoleophilia > Gaiellales > Gaiellaceae > GMQP-bins7. Next base: position 808,072 of record CAVRRU010000015.1, read on the forward strand.
AATCTGGCCGAGGCCATGGGCGACGACGCATGGCTCGAGCTGTTGCGCTGGCACGACGAGACACTACGGTCGTACTTCGCCGCGCACGACGGTGAGGAGGTGGGCACGACCGGCGATGGGTTCTTCGTGGGATTCGACAGCCCCGACGCGGCGGTGGCGTGTGCCGTCGCAATCCAGCGCCGGCTCGCCGACCACCGCACGCAGCATGGCTTCGCGCCGCAAGTGCGGATCGGGCTGCATGCATCCGGAGCCGCGCAAGTGGCGGGAGGCTTCCGCGGCAAGGGAGTTCACGAGGCGGCGCGGATCGCAGCGCTGGCCGAGGGTGGGGAAATCGTCGCAAGCAAGCCGACGGTCGGCTCCGCCTCTCAACACCCGACAACGGAGCCGCGGACCGTCAGGCTCAAGGGAATCTCCGAGCCGGTGGACGTCGTCTCGATCGACTGGCGCTGACTCCGTGCATCCAAACGAGTGCGGCGAGTAACCATCAGGTCTCCTCTCTTCAGAAGCCTGCGAACTCGTTTCACAATGAGCGCCCTGCTGGCGGCCGCTTGAGAAAGTGCTCTCGATTCGCGGGCGTAACCGAGGCGCTCGTAGAAGTGGTGCGCATCAGTCCTGTGACGCGCACTGGTGGCTTCGATGCGGACACACCCAGCTTGCCGCGCCGCTTCTTCGGCTGCGGTGGCAAGCGCCTGGCCCACGCCTCGCCGACGGTGTCCGGCGTCGACGACGAGCGCGGTGATTCGACACCAGGAGGCGATCTCATGAGCGACCGGAACAAAGGAGATGGCTACGAGCCCGAGGAAGACATGGCGGCCGTAGTCGACGGAGCGTTGAGTTCATTCTGAAACGAGCCCAGGTCGAGCATGTGAGCCGTCTGATAGTGGATTGCTGGGATTCCGTGGCGCGCAAGGGCGAAAAGCGACGACGCGCGCGGGGCGGCCGCAGGGCGACCTCCCGATAGGAGATCCACTTCCCGCTCATACCGTTCGCAATGCCACGGTCGGCGGCATCCGAGACGCTCGAACGGCCGGCATCAGGCCGGCGAACGCGCCGATCAGGATGGCCGAGGCGATGCCGCCCAGCCACGCTTCGACGGGGATCACGACTGCCCAGTTCTTCGAGGTGGCGTAGATGGCGGTTGCCGCGACACCAGCCAGCACGCCGACGACGCCGCCGATGACGGCGAGCAGGATCGACTCGGCGAGAAACTGCGTCCGGATCTGGCCCTGTGTCGCGCCAAGGGCGCGACGGAGGCCGATCTCCGAGCGGCGTTCGAGAACGGAGATGATCATGATGTTGGCGACGCCGACGGCGCCCACGATCAGTGCCACCACTCCGAGTCCGAGAAAGAGGCTGTTGAACGCTCCCGCCGCAGCGGCCCGGGCGGTGAGCACGTCGGACGGCTGGCTTACGGCCGCCTCGTACGGTGCCTGGGGGTTGGCGGTCAGCGCGAGCAGTGACTGAACTGCCGCCTCATGATCGGTGGCGGCGCGCACGTAGATCGAGCTTGGCGAGCCGGCCTTCCCCTCGCCGTTCACCATGCTTACATAGCCGAGGTACTTCTTGGCGGCGGGATAACCGATTAGGGCGCTGACGTCGATGTCGGGCATCAGCGGCGAGGGGTTCAGGATGCCCGCGACGTTGAACCACTGGCCGCCCAGCCAGATCCGCTGATCGGGGTAGACCCGGTCGATGCCCAGCTGTTGCGCGGCGACCGAGCCGAGCACCGCGACCGGCTCGCGGGCGGTGCCCTCGTTGAGCCAGTCGCCGCGTGCGAGGCCGGTGCCGAGCACGGACAGCAGGTTCAGGCTGGTGGCCCGCACCTGGAGGCCCCCGGTCTCGGCCACCGGGATCATCGAGCTCCGGTAGACGTAGTTGTCCTTCATCAGCGCGGTGTGTGCCACCAGTTGGACGTTGTCCAGGAGTGTGAGCCGGGCCGGTGCTTCCCGGGGCAGCTGTGCCGGCGCGCCGGTGAGGCTCTGTCCGGCCTCGACGGTCAGCAGGTTCGTGCCGAGCCGGTTGATCTCGGCGATCAGCCCGGCCTGCGAGGAGGAGGACAATCCGAGGACGCCGACGATCGCTGCCGTTCCGATCGCGATCCCGAGCGCGGACAGCGCGGCGCGCAGCGGCCGGGAGCGGAGCCCGACGCTCGCCACCCGCAGCCCGTCCTCCAGGCGCAGCCGTCCGCCCGTGGCACTCACGGCAACGCTCGCTTCGCAGTGTCGGCGACCACCTGGCCGTCCAGCATCCGGATCTGGCGCGGCAACTGATCGGCGAGGCCCGCCTCGTGGGTGATCAAGAGGATGGTGGCGCCGGCGGCGTTGAGCTCACGGATGAGCTCGATGATCGATGCGCCGGTGCTGCTGTCGAGGTTCCCGGTCGGTTCGTCGGCGAGCACGATCGCCGGACGCCCGACGAGGGCCCGGGCGATCGCAACCCGCTGCCGCTCCCCTCCGGAGAGCTTGGTCGGCTTGAAGGTCGCGCGTGCGGAGAGGCCGACCCGTTCGAGCGTCTCGTCGGCGCGCCTGTGCCGCTCGGCGGCTCGGACGCCGGCGTAGAGCAGCCCGTCGGCGACGTTCTCCCGCACCGTGGCATGTTCGGCCAGGAAGAACTGCTGGAAGACGAAGCCGATCTCCCGAGCCCGCAACCGCGACAGCTCGCGGTCGCCGAGCCACGCCGCGTCGACCCCACCGATCCGGACGACGCCACTGCTGGGCCGCTCGAGCGTCCCGATGACGTGCAGGAGCGTGGACTTCCCCGACCCGGAGGGCCCGACGATCGCCACCAGCTCGCCCCGCCGGACGGAAAAGGACACCCCCCGGAGAGCGGACACCGGCGGCTCCTCACCGTAGACCTTGGTCACCCCATCCAGCTCCAGAACCGATTCGCCGCTCATGACGACGGCACCACCACTCGATCGCCCTGGCGGAGATCGCCCTGGACGACCTGGACTCGTCCGCCTGCGGTGTCGAACAGCCCCAGCTTCACAGCGACCAGCTCGCGTCGCCCGTCGGCGCGCACGACCTCGACCGCGAACCCGCCGCCGGACTTGCCGACGATCGCGGTCACCGGGACGTTCAGGGCGCTCTCCACTCCCCTGGTCGTGATTTCCACCTGTACCGGGGCCCGGTCGAGCCTGCCTGCCTTTTCCGGGTCGTCGAGGCTGATGTAGGCCGGGATGAACGCGGCCCCGGCGGCGCCGTTCTGACCCTCAGCGACTTGGGCCACTCTCCCGAGCCGGTCGACCTTTCCCGTTACCGACGTGTTGCCAGGCAGGGTGATCTGCGCACCGTCGCCCGCCTTCACCTCATCCTGCTGCGACGGATCGAGTGCCACCTGCACCTCGAGCGTGTCGGATGTTGCCTGCGCGACCTGTGCACCGGGCTGGGCGGCCCCACCGAGCTCGCCGGTCACCGTGGCGATCCGCACCGACTCGGGCAGGAACACCACCTGACCGAGCTTCAGCGACCCGGTCTGATCCTCGCCCAGCTTGGACTGCAGCTTCTCGAGCGCCGACGCCGTCTCGGAGCTGAAGTGGTCAGAGGACGGGTCGAGCCGCGCTCGGGTCGCGTACCCGAGGTGCACCAGGTTGGCGTTGAGCTCCGTGACGTCGGGTCCGCGCTCGCCCTCCGACAGCGACCGGTACGCCGGCGTCGAGCCGCACAGAAGCAGCACCGGCTTGTCGTCCACCCGATAGAGCACGCCGCCGCAGGCGACCTTGTCGCCGGCCTCGGGCAGCTTGGTGTAGGTCCCGCGGGCCCGGTTGATCATGGCGTACGGCGAACCGTCCGATCGCGCCCGATACGCCAGCGTCCCGTACTGGGAGACCATGTCCGAGAGCTTCCCCCGTTCCACCGTCGCGGTGTTCACCGGCGGCTCCTGCGCCGCTGGGCTCGCCTGCTCGGCATTCACCACGGCGACCACGCCGGCGGTGGCGGCTGCGGCAACCAGGACGACCGCCGCCGCCGCCGCCCAGGTCTTCCGCCTCACCCCTAGCCCCCCGCTCCCTCTGGTCCAAATTGGCTGCACTTCCGCGACGCGACGTCGAGAATGCTCGGACCACCCGACCTGCCGGTGGGTGGGATTTTCGTCGTGTCGACCAGGGGTTCACCGTCGAGGGGGTCCGGAAAGTCCTTGACGCCGTTCGCGCGGATGCACTGCGCGAACTTGAGGGCCGCTGACAACTGCTTGGGGCTCAGGTGTGCGCTGAAAGAGCCCGGTGGCTGCAGCTCCTTACACGCGCCGAGGGCCTTTGTCCACACCGCGGGGCTCACACTGATCCCAAAGGTGGGAAACTCGCCCGACGCCTTCGGGTCCGGGAAATCGGGGTATCCGTTCTCCCGCATGCACTCGGAGAACTTCACCGCCTTCTCACGGGGAGTGGCGGTGCTGTTGTGACTGGCGGCGGTGCTGCTGCTGCCGGAGCTCTTGGCGGTGCCGGTGTTGCTCGTGGTGCCGGTGCTGCTGTTGTCGGCAGATCCGTTCGAACAGCCCGCGACGATCACGGCGAGCATGGCAAGCGCGGCCAGCGGCCGGAACGTTCTACTCATGGCTTCTCCCCGTGTCTGCTGATCGCGTCGACACCGGTTCTCTGCCGAGCGTGCATTCGGGGCAGAGTTCAACGGCTGCTGCGGCCAGCACCCGATGCTTCGGCATCACTGGCCCCCCGTCACCCCCGCCGCCGCCGCGAAGTCACTGCACTTCTGCATCGCGGCGTTGAGAATGCTCAGACCACCCGGCCTGTCGGTGGATGGGATTCGACGCGTATCGACGAGCGGCTCGTCATCGGCGGGGTCCGGAAAGTCCTTCACGCCGTTCTCGCGCACGCACTGGGCGAACCCGAGGCGCGCCTTCCTCTGCTCGGGCGTCACCTTGCCGCCCGTGAACCCCGGCGGCTCCAGGTCCTTGCACGCGCTCATGGCCTGCTCGAACGCCGCGGTGCTCGTGTCCAGCGACGAGCCGTTCGCTACCGCATCGATCGTCAACTCGCCCGACGCGTTCGGGTCCGGGAACGCGCTGACACCGTTGGCGCGCATGCACTCGGAGAACCTCACCGCCTTATCCCGAGCGGTGACGTTCTTGTTACCGCCGGTGCCGACGCTGCTGGAGGTGCCTGCGTTGCCTGTGCCGCTGCTGCTGTCGGTGCCGCCACAGCCAGCGCTGATCACGGCGACCAGGGCGACCATGGCAAGGGCGGCCAGCGGCCGGAGTGTTCTCGTCATGGTTTCTCCCCTTGTCTGCTGATTGCGTCGACACCGGTTCTCTGCCGAGCGTGCATTCGGGGCAGAGTTCCTGGTGCCGGGATTGGTTGCGGTAGATCTGGCGCAGCCCGATGACCCGTGATGCGGTCGACCATGGCATCGGCTGCCGCGAAAGCTGCCGCGAGGCCGGGCTGGCCCAACACGACCCCGGTGATCGTCGTCCGCTGGCCGTGGATCCAGCGGATGGCACGGAAGGCGAAGCAGCCGCCGGCCGCCGCGGTCGAGCCGGTCTTGACGCCGACGAACCCGTTGCGCCCGAGCAATGTGTTGGTGTTGTGCACGGTGCCGGCGACCGGCAGCGTCGCGCTCGGCATGGCGACGATGCTCGCGAACACCGGCAGGCGCATGGTGCGATCGACAAGACGCACCTGGTCGGCGGCAGTCGACACGGTTGCGTCGTCGTAGCCGCTCGGGTCGGTGTAGCGAGTGTGGGTCATGCCCAGCGACCGCGCTGCGGCATTCATCCGGGCAACAAACCGGTCGACCGAGCCGGCGTCCCATCGCGCCAGAACAGCGGCGATGTTGTTCGCCGACGGCAGCAGCAGTGCCTGCAGCGCCTGCCGTTCGGTCAATTGCTCTCCGGCGGCGATGGAAACGACCGACTCCCGCTGTCGGCGCCGGCGATCGGTGTCGGCGACATCGGCGTCGGTGAGCGTGACCGTCGGGCCGTCCTCGCCGAGCCGTAGCGGGTGGTCGCGGAGCACGACGTACGCCGTCATCACCTTCGCGACGCTGGCGATTGCCGCCGCGTGCTGGTTCGGGCCGGTCTGGAGCCGCGACTGTCCTATCTGGACAGCGGCCTGGCCATATGTCGGCCATACCGTGCTGGGTAGCGCTCCGCCAAGCGCAGCAGGGCGCTCACTGCGAAGGACTTCGTTGGGCGATGCGTTCGTCGAGGACGAGGACGCGAGCAAGTGGGAGCCGAGGACTGCGGCGATCGCCGCGATGACGAATAGAAGGCCAGCGGCACGGATCCTGCGAATCCGAATCCGACGGGGCGTTGTTCGTGCTCGTTTGCTGTAGGTCACGCCCCCAGTCAAGGCAGCGCGGTGTTGCCAGCACGTATGTGGTTTTCGATACGCCGACGATATGCGCCGGCTCTAGCATCGGAGCATGCGGGTGTTGATCGTCGAGGACGAGCCCTATATGGCGGAAGCCATCCGCGATGGCCTACGCTTGGAAGCAATCGCGGCGGACATCGCAGGTGACGGCGACACCGCTCTGGAGCTGCTGAGCGTCAACGCCTACGACCTCGCCGTCCTCGACCGAGACATTCCCGGACCTACCGGCGACGAGATCGGCAAACACATCGTCGCCTCCGGCAGCGGCATGCCGATCCTCATGCTCACCGCTGCCGACCGGCTCGACGACAAGGCTTCCGGGTTCGAGCTCGGCGCCGACGACTACCTCACGAAGCCGTTCGAGCTCCGAGAGCTCGTGCTCCGTCTCAGAGCGCTCGACCGCAGGCGCGCCCACAACAGGCCGCCCGTGCGAGAGATCGCAGGTCTGCGGCTGGATCCGTTCCGCCGAGAGGTGTACCGCGACGGCCGCTACGTCGCGCTGACCAGGAAGCAGTTCGCGGTGCTCGAAGTCCTCGTCGCTGCCGAAGGCGGCGTCGTCAGCGCAGAAGAGCTCCTAGCGCGAGCGTGGGACGAGAACGCAGACCCGTTCACCAACGCCGTGCGCATCACGGTCTCGGCACTGCGCAAACGCCTCGGCGAACCGTCGATCATCGCCACCGTGGCCGGCGCCGGGTATCGCATCGACGCGCAACCAGACACCGGGCGCGAGGGAGGAGAGCATGGATAGAGCGCCCGGCTTGAGTGTTCGCCTCAAACTCACCCTGAGCTACGCCGGGTTCCTCATGGTGGCAGGTGCCTTGCTGCTCGCGGTCGTGTGGGTGTTCCTGCTCCGTTACGTACCCGACCGGTGGATTCCTAGGAGAGCCCCCCGGCTTCGGTCCCACCCGCTCCGACCTCTTGGACGCTTTCGCTCCCAAAGCGGCCATCGCGCTGGCGTCCCTGCTGGTGTTCGGTCTCGTGGGAGGGTGGCTTCTCGCCGGGCAGATGCTCGCCCCCCTGACTCGCATTACAGATGCGACACGCTTGGCCGCGACCGGATCGCTCACCCACCGAATCCGGCTCGAGGGTCGCAGCGACGAGTTCCGCGAGCTCGCCGACGCCTTCGACACCATGCTCGCGCGGCTCGAAGCGCACATTGCCGAACAGCAGAGATTCGCCGCCAATGCCTCCCACGAACTGCGGACCCCGCTGGCGGTCACGCAGACGCTTCTCGACGTGGCCCGCAATGATCCGAACCGCGACAACGGCGAGCTTGTCGACCGTCTCCACGCGGTCAACACCCGAGCGATCGACCTGACCGAGGCATTGCTCCTGCTCAGCCGCACCGACCAGCGGTCCTTCACCCGAGAACACGTCGACCTGTCCCTCATCGCGGAAGAAGCCACCGAAACGCTCCTCCCCCTCGCAGAAGAACGCGGCCTCACCATCGAGACCTCCGGCGACATGACCCCCACCATCGGCTCGCACGCGCTCCTGCTGCAGATGACGACGAACCTCGTGCACAACGCGATCGTCCACAACCTGCCTGAACAGGGCAGCGTGTCGGTCACGACCAACGTTCACCCCAAGAGTGTGGTGCTCACCGTCGAGAACACCGGCGAGAAGCTCACGCCACAGTTGGTCTCGACGCTTGCCGAGCCGTTTCTTCGCGGCAGCAGACGCATACGCACCGACCACGCAGGTGTCGGCCTCGGCCTGGCAATCGTCAAGAGCATCACCCAGGCACACGACGGAACCCTCACCCTCACCCCCCGGGCCGCTGGCGGGCTCCGCGTCGCGGTGCAACTACCCGCCGCGCCACCACACACTGGCAGATGACGATCCGAGGAATTTGGCGCACGCACTGAGAGGAGCAGTCAAGGCCAGCGCCTGCTCCTCCGCTGGTGGCAGCACCGCCTGCGCGAGTGTGCTCTCGCTTGAATGACGCTCCGCGGCAAGAGCCGTGTCAGATTTGTGTCAGATCAGGCTGACTATCGTCGCCCACCGTGGACAGATGCCTGAGTCGGAAACTGCGTAGCCAACCCGATCCCGACAAGCACTGTCCACAGCTGATCAGCGCTGGCCAGACTCGCTCGAACTCTCCGGCCGGGAAGACGGGAATCACGACCGGAGCCTAGTGGGGCGGCAGGAGCGGCTCCGCGAGATAGCGCTGGAAGGTCGGCGCGATCGTCGCTGCGAGCTGGTCCGCTGGCAGCGAGGCGAGTGGCTCGACTCCGACCACGTGGCGCGCCATGACGAGGCCGACGATCTGCGACCCCATGAGCGACGCGCGGAGCTCCGCGTCCTCCGCGCCGAGCCCACGCGCGATGGGGTCGCGGATGCGTCGCTCGATCAGGCCACGAAGGAGCTGCGCCGCCGCCGGTTCCGAGGCCGCGGCCCGGATGACCGCGAGGACGCGGCCACGCGCAGTCTCGTCCTCGAGCAGCCCCACAACGAATCTAGCCACCCGCTCGCCGAGCGTGTCGACGTCGCCGGCAACGAGGTGCGGGAGTACTGCCTCGGGCTCGAACGGAAGCTCGATCGCCGCGAGGAACAGGCTGTCCTTCGAACCGAAGTAGTGGAGGACGAGCGCTGGGTCGACACCGGCGCGGAGTGCGACTGCCCGAATGGTGGTTCGCTCGAAGCCGTGAGCCGAGAACAGCTCGCGCGCAGAATCGAGGATCGTGCCACGCGTATCGGCGCCTCCGGGACGACGCCCGCGACGACCTCCGGGTTCAGATTGACGAGGCCGAGCCACGTGCTCTAGAGTAATTCAACGTACGATGAATTTATCAGCAGCGCCGGCGATCTCGGTTCGGGACCTCCGAGTGGTTCGCGGAGGTCGCGAGGTTCTGCACGCGCTCGACCTCGCCATCGGTGCAGGCAGCGTGACCGGTCTGCTCGGCCCCAGCGGGAGCGGGAAGACCACGCTGATCCGCTCGATCGTCGGCGTTCAGATCGTCGCGGCGGGCGAGGTCACTGTTCTCGACCTGCCAGCCGGGACGCGGGAGCTGCGCCGGCGGGTCGGCTACGTGACGCAGGCACCAGCCGTGTATGACGACCTCACGGTGCGTGAGAATCTCGCGTACTTCGCACGCATCGTGGGCGTCGGCAGCGAGCGCGTCGATGCGGTGATCGATCGCGTCGGACTCCGCGACCAGCGAGATCAGGTCGCGGCAACGGGCTCGGGCGGTGAGCGCGCGCGACTCTCGCTTGCGACGGCGCTCCTGCACGAGCCCGAGGTGCTGATCCTCGACGAGCCCACCGTCGGACTCGACCCCGTGCTTCGCCGCGATCTCTGGGACTTCTTCAACGAGCTCGCCGACTCCGGGTCGACGTTGCTCGTCTCGAGCCACGTCATGGACGAGGCCGATCGCTGTGAGCAGCTCGTCCTCATCCGCGACGGCCGACTGCTCGCCGTGGAGACTCCCGCACGGCTCCGCGAGCAAACGGGCAAGGACGATCTCGACGCAGCGTTCCTGCAGCTGATCGAGGAGAGTCCGTGACGATTCGCGCCACCGGAGCAACCGCCCTCCGCGTGCTGCAGCAACTCCGCCGCGATCCGCGGACCGTGGCGCTGATAATCGTCGTGCCGTGCGTGCTCGTCTTCCTCGTCGACCAGCTCTTCGTCGACCGGCCGCAGGTGTTTCAGGAGGTGGGAGTTCCGCTGCTGGGACTGTTCCCGCTCATCTCCATGTTCCTTGTCACGTCGATCACGATGCTCCGCGAGCGTACGGGTGGAACCCTCGAACGCCTGCTCACACTGCCTCTTGCCAAGCTCGACATTCTGCTGGGCTACGGGATCGCATTCGCCGCTCTGGCGGCGGTGCAGGCGACGATCGTGTCCGGCGTGGGCTTCGGGCTTCTCGATCTGACGGTCGTCAACTCCACGGCGCTCGTGATCCTGCTGGCTGTCGCAAACGCGGTCCTCGGCATGGCCCTCGGGCTGTTCCTGAGTGCATTCGCGCGCACGGAGTTCCAGGCAGTGCAGTTCATGCCGGCGTTCATCCTCCCGCAGATCCTCCTGTGCGGACTGCTCGTCCCGCGCGAGGAGATGGCTGAGTGGTTGCAATGGATCTCGGCCCTCATGCCGTTCACCTATGCCTACGACGCACTCTCACGGGCTGCCACCGACGAGACCCTTGGCACTCGCTTCTGGTTCGACGTCGTCGTGCTAATGGCCGTCACGCTGGGTTCGCTCGTGCTCGGCGCGGCGACGCTGCGCCGCAAGACGCCGTAGCTTCACGCCGTCTTTACCGCCGAGAATTGGCTGGCTACGGCTCGTAGCGGACGAGCGGCTCGAACTGGCGGCGCTGGGCGCGGTCGGGTAGCCGGCGGACGATGGCGTTCCTGAGACGCCACCCGAGCGGGTTGGCGAGCTGGGCGGCCTTGTCGACGCGGCGGGATATCTTGAGGACGGCTTCGGCTTTCGGCCGGCGGATCGCCTCGTACTCGGCGAACGCAGCGGTGAGGTCATCGCGACCTGCGAGCCGATCTGCGAGGACGGCGGCATCCTCGATCGCCTGCGCCGCGCCCTGTCCGACGCCGGGCGTGGTCGCGTGTGCGGCGTCGCCGACCAGGACGATGCGGCCGTCGCTCCAGCGGGGAAGCGGCTCCAGGTAGTAAACGTCGTTGCGCAGGATGGCTCTCTCGTCGGCCGCCTCCACTACCGCCGCGATCGGCTCGTGCCAGCCGGAGAAGCGCCGCAGAATCTCCGCCTTCCTGCCGCGGGGCTCGTCGGGCTCGCCTTCCGGCGCGTTCTTGGTCGCGAACCAGTACGTCCGTCCGCGACCGATGTCGACCAGCCCGAAGCGCTCGCCGACTCCCCACGATTCGGTCAGGCGCCCTGCTTCCACCGGCACTGAGGAGACTCCCCGCCAGGCCGTGTAGCCGGCGTAGCGGATCGGCACGTCGGCGATCGCGCGACGGACCACCGAGCTCAGGCCGTCGGCGCCGACCAGCAGATCGCCTCGCTCCTCACTGCCGTCGGTGCTTGTTGCGACGACTCCGTCCTCCCCCTGCTCCACCGCCGTGACCTCCGCGCCGAGGCGCAGAACGCCGCTTGCGGCTGCGAGTTCGGCTTGCAGATCGGCTCGGTGGAGCGCGATCGTGCCCTCGAGCAGGTCCGACGGGACCCGGGTGAGCTCGCGGCCGTCCGAAGTGAGGATCGCGCTACGGGATGCAGCGGCGCCCCGAGCCGCTACTGCCTCGCCAACGCCGAGACGCTCGAGCGCCCTCATCGCATTCGCGAAGAGAGTGATTCCGGCGCCAACCGGGTCAACGCGCGGTGCGCGCTCCAGCACCACAGCCTCATAGCCCGTCCGCCGCAGGGCGATCGCTGCGCTCAGCCCAGCGATCCCTCCCCCGACGACGATCACGCGCACGAGGTGATCATCTGGCGGCGGGACCGGGAGCGCAACTCGTCGGTGCGACGGAGGTTGGGAAGCGGCACGCCGCCCTCCGAGCCCGTCGCGCGCGAGTAGTCCCGGGCGCATAAGAAGTTGGCTCGGGTAAGTGAGCCGTTTGCTCGTCCTCGGCGACCTTCACTCCGACCGTCACCACCTGCGTGGCCTGGTCGAGCGCGCGGTCGAGGAGCGCTGCGACGCGCTGCTTTGCCTCGGCGACCTCTGCTACCTGCCGCGCGACCAGGAAGGGCGCCGCTTCCTCCGCTCCGTCGGTGCTCTGCTCCGCCGGGCAGGCCTCGAGCTTCTGCTCATAGAAGGAAACCACGACGACGCCGAGGCGCTCGCCCGCGCCCATGCCCGCACCCGCAGCGCCCGGGCCCCTCGGCTACCGCATGCACCACCTGCCGGCCGGAACACGATTCCGGTTCGGCCGCCTGCGCTGTCTCGCCTACGGCGGCTCGCTTCGCGTCCGGCCGCCTCGAGCCGCTCGCGGCTGGTACCGCGCGGCCGCTCTCGAGCGGGCGGCCTTCGAGCGCATCGCCGCCGGCGGCGAGATCGACCTCCTCTTCTGCCACGACCCGCGCACGCTCGAGGAAGGCGCGCAGGCGCGCGGCAGCTTCGCCGCGCGCTCCGCGACCGGCAGACCGCCGCTCAGCCCGAAGCCGACCCGCCCACCAGTACTCCCGCTTCCCGAGGTCGTGGTGGCGCGGGGTCGGCCACCCGCAGCTAGCCTCGGGGAACGTGACGGCCGATTCGCTGCGACGGTGGTGCCTGGTGAGGCCATCTGCGGTCGAGGAGTTCCCGTTCGGCCCGGAGACCTCCGTTTTCAAGGTCGGCGGGAAGATGTTCGCTCTGACCGCCCTCGACGCGCGGCCACTGACCGTGAGCCTCAAGTGCGAGCCGTCCCTGGCTGAAGCGCTCCGCGCCGAGCACTCGGCAGTCCGGCCCGGCTATCACCTGAACAAGCGTCACTGGATCACCGTCACCCTCGACGACTCGCTCCCAGACGAGCTGGTCTTAGGGCTCCTCGAGGACAGCTACGAGCTAGTCGTCGATGGGCTGCCGAAGCGCGAGCGCGACCTCGTTCGCTCGAGCACGCCGTAGCCGAGGACGCCGGCCAGGGCTCACCGCCGACGTTTGTTGGATGAGCGCCGACTTGTTCGCGCGTCGACCTCCGACGCATGCGCACGAATGCGAATCGAAGCTGCGAGGCTTCCGACCGACCGGTGAGCACTTTCGACACGCCGGGGCCCGGGAACGGGCGTCAGCTCACGAGCCCATTTCGCCACTTCGTTCCGTCCATCGTGGGGTTGTGCTGCTGCACCTTGTGGTCCTCGAGTCCGGCGAGGACACCGACGAGCCCCAACACGAACAGCGGAAAGCACAGGAACAACGCAAGAATCACCCCGCCGACGACGAGAAGCGAGGCGGCTGTGAGCGAGAGGCCCACGACTGCGAGGAACCCGAGTATCAGGCCGAACCCTCCGATCCGAACGCTGCGATGTCCGCCCTCCGCGGGCTTCATCGTTCCTGACGAGCGGTTCCTCGAATGTCTGCGGTACAAGCTCGGATGGGCAATTGGCCGGCGCTGGCAGGCCCGAAGCGGCGCGAGTTCGCGGACCTCGACGGCCCTGTCACCTGCCAACCGTCAAAACGCGTAGCGCGCGCAGAGATTGGGTAGCAACACGCTCGCCATCGAGGCAACCCATTACCTCGAGGCAATCGACCTCTTTTCGTTCGATGGCAGTCGACATCGAGAGGCGCTCTGAGGCCGACGCACTGGCGACGCCGCGCATGACCGAAATGCAATCCGGACATGGGTGCGATCGCTGCGCCGATCCAGGCACACGGATCAATGGATGGCATGTCTGTCTCGGCGTTGATTGAGCGCGGTTGGCGCCGCGCCGCGTCGATCACGGTCTCCACCCCGGCCAGCGCCTCCGCCAGTCCCTCGCCGGTAACGACGTCGATGCCGACGGAACGGGAGTTCGGGACGACGTACTCCTTCCGTCAGTTGTGTTCCTGAGACGAACGAGACACGCTCGACGGGACACACCGGCGACCGGTTACGACCGGACGGTGAGAACGAGCTTTCCGCGCGCGTGTCCTGACTCGCTCAGGGCGTGCGCCCGCTGCACATCGGCGAGGCTGAGCTGGTGCGCGATCTCGACCCGCACCGCCCCGGATGCGACCAGCTCGCTGATCCGCGCGAGCTGCTCCGCGCTTGGTCTCATGATGAGCGGCCTGATCCACAGGCGGTGCTCTTGCGGAGGCTGCTCAGGCGGGTAGGCGATCGTGACCAGCGTGCCGCCCTCGCGCAGGGCGGGAAGCAGTGAGGTGGTTGTGATCGTGACCAGCGTGCCGCCCTCGCGCAGGGCGGGAAGCAGTGAGGTGGTTGTCGCTCCGCCGACGGTGTCCAGCGCGACATCCACACCGCTTACGGCGTCCGCAACCTCACCGTGCGTGTAGTCGATGAACTCATCGGCGCCGAGGCTCAGAACGAATTCGCGGTTGCGCGCCGATCCCGTGCCGATCACGTGGGCGCCGGCGTGCTTGGCGAACTGCACGGCCAGATGCCCAACCCCGCCGGCGGCGCCTGCGATCAGCACTGTCTGCCCCAAGTCGAGACGGCCGCGGTCGAACAGCGCTTGCCACGCCGTCAGCCCGGAAACGGGGAGTGCCGCCGCGTGCTCGTGGCTCAGCGCCTCGGGCTTGATGGCGATCGCCGTCGCGGAGGCGGTGGCGTACTCGCCATAGCCGCCGCTCGTCGTGACTCCGAAAACCTTCGTTCCGGGGGCGACGCCGTCTGCCCTCGATACCGCGACGGCTCCGGAGACGTCTTCGCCGAGCACGGCTGGAAGTTCACGTTGGACGAGACCGCGGCGGTATTTCCAGTCGACGGGGTTGACCGCTGCGGCCTGCACCCTGATCAGCACCTCGTCCTCGCCCGGCTCAGGGCGCTCGACTTCTTCGAGCCGCAGCACGTCCGCGTCTCCGGTCGCATGGATGATCACGGCCTTCACAGCGTCTCCCCTGCCCGCCTCGTCACGCGGCTCGCTCTGATGAGTGCGCGGATATCCCTGGTTCGCCGGGTTGGCGAGCACGGCCGCGAGTTGGGAGCGCGAGTTGAACGAACGCGCTCAGCCCGAGATCGAGGGTGGTGCGTGCGCCGCGAGGGTGATCGTTCAGGAGCAGACTGAGCGCCTTCTCCAGTCGGGTCGTACGAGCGAGAAGGGTTTCGACGGTCATAGCCACACGCTCGGTGTCGTCCTGCGCGCCGTAGGCCCCGTCCAGTGCGTCCTCGGGACCGCCATGTTCCGGTGCAAGCTCCA